>NZ_JBFAYE010000001.1:928833-1367752 GCF_040681145.1 Actinoplanes sp. NPDC051861 | reverse complement strand
TTCCCAAGGGACCGACAGATCCGGGGAAAGACAACTTCGTCGATCGGAGTGAGGGTCAGGAACCCCTGAGAGCGCCCGGCACCAGCATCCTGTCGTGTCCATCGCTGTGCGAGTCAGGACCCCTGGGAACGCCGGCCCCTTTACTCTCACTGTCGGAGTGCAGGATTGTTTCGTCCTTGATCGGATTGCGGCGTAACATGGCCATACCGAGTGCGTCCAGGACCAGTTCAGTTTTCATGTGCTCGGCGATGGACCAGCCGACGATTCTGCGGGAAAACGCGTCGAGAACGGCGGCGCAATACAGTTTGCCTTCGGTGGTGGGGTGCTCAGTGATGTCAGTGACCCATAACCGGTCCGGTGCGGTGGCGACGAACGTACGGTTGACCAGATCGTCGCTGGGCTGAGCGTCGGGGTCGCGGATGGTGCAGCCGTGCCGGCGCCGCCGGTACAGGCCCTGCAGCCCGGCCTGGCGCATCAGCCGGGCCACCCGCTTCTCGTTGACCACCAGACCGAGCCCGATGGTCAACTCCGCGTGCACCCGCGGCGAACCGTAGGTTCTCCGCGATTCCTCGTGAATCTTCTCGATCTGCTTGAGCAGGATCTCGTTGTCCTGGCCCCGGACCGAGGGCGGCCGGTCTTTCCATTCGTAGTATCCGGAACGGGACACATCGAGTAATCGGCAGGCCACCGCGACGTCGAGTCCGTCGGCGGCAAGTTCACGGACCAGCCGATATCTACTTTGGGAGGATGTTCTCCCGGGCGAAGTAGGCGGCGGCTCGTTTCAGGATCTCGTTTTCCATCTCGAGCTGATGGTTACGCCGCCGCAAAACCGCGAGCTCCTGTTTTTCAGTGCTGGTCAACCGTTCCGTGTTGTTGCCGCCGTCGTCGGCGTCGGCCTGGGCCAGCCAATTCCGCAGACAAGACTCGGAGATGCTCAAATCCTTGGCGAGCTGCGCGATCGTTTTACCGCCGGTGCGGGCCAGCGCGACGGCCCGTTGCCGGAACTCTGCGGGATGAGGAGCGGGCATGGACGGCATCCTTCCTGCGATGCCGTCGACCACCTCACCCTCAGTGTCCGGCAAACCGGGGGAAGCTCATGTGGAGTTCAGCCCCCATAGCAACCCGAACTCCACACACCCCAACGCGTGTGGAGTTCGGCCCCCATAGCAACCCAAACTCCACACACCCCAACGCGTGTGGAGTTCGGCCCCCATAGCAACCCGAACTCCACACACCCCAACGCGTGTGGAGTTCGGCCCTCGTACAAACCCGAACTCCACACGCAATTTTGCGGACTACTCCCAGCGGAAGTTGCGGGCGGCGGCTAGCAGCCAGACGACGGCCCACGTGCCGAGGCTGAGCCAGATCGGCAGCGGCACCGCGGCGCCGTGCATCAGGGTCTCGCGCAGGCCGTCCGCGTGCGCGGCGAGCGGCAGCACGAAGTAGCCCGCGGCGCCCAGGTCGGGTGCGGCGAACATGATGCCGCCGACCGAGAGCATCACCACGTAGATCAGGGTGGCCGCGCCGGTGGTGGTCTCCGGCTTGAGGACGCTGGCCAGCAGCAGTGCCAGCCCGGTGTATCCGGCCACCGCCAGCACGGTGATCCCGGCGGCGGGCAGCAGCGCGCCGGCCTCCGGGCGCCAGCCGACCGCGAAGCCGACCAGGGCCAGGATCAGCACCTGCAGCACGATCTGGACCAGCACGGAGCCGGTCTTGGCGAGGAGCAGGCCGGGCCGGGTCAGGGGGGAGGCACCGAGCCTTTTGAGTACGCCGTAACTGCGCTCGTATCCCGTGGTGATCGCCTGGCCCGTGAACGCGGTCGACATCACGGTCAGCGCCAGCACACCCGGTACGACGAAGCCGAGCCGGTCGTCGGTCGGCAGGTTGGTGACCTCGAACAGGCCGGCGCCGAGCAGCACCAGCAGTGGCACACCCATCGCCAGCACGACGGCCTCGCCGCGGCGCGCGGTCAGCAGCAGCTCCATCCGCAGCTGACGGGCGATGATCGTGCGCATCGGCGCCCGGCCGGGAGCCGGGGTGAAGGTTCCGGCGCTCACTGGGCCGCTCCTACGGGATTCGGCGTGGTCAGGGAGAGGTAGACGTCCTCCAGGGTGCGCCGGCGGCTGCTCACCGCGGTGACCCGGGCGTCCACGCTCGCGAACCAGGCGAGCACCTCGGCCAGCCCGGCGGTGTCCAGGGTGCCGGCAATCGAGTACTCCCCCGGGGAGGTCTCGGTGACGGTGCGGCGGGCGCGCAGCCCGGTCAGGTCGAGTCCCGGGTCGGCGCGCACCTCGAGCAGGTCGATGCCGGCCGCCGCGGTGAGCTCGGCCGGGGTGCCGGTGACGGCGACCTTGCCGCTCCGCATGATCACGACGTCGTCGGCGAGGCGTTCCGCCTCGTCGAGCAGGTGCGTGGTGAGCAGGACGGAGACGCCGTCGGCCCGCAGCTCCTCGATCAGCTGCCACGTGGTGTGCCGCGCCTCGGTGTCCATGCCGGCGGTCGGCTCGTCGAGGAAGACCAGCTCGGGGCGGCCGACCAGGGCCACCGCGAGGCTGAGCCGCTGCTGCTCACCGCCGGAGAGACGGCGGAACCGGGTGCGCTCCACCTTGCGCAGGCCGAGCCGGTCGAGCAGCATCTCCGGGTTCAACGGGTTGGCGGCGAACGACGCGAAGAGCCGGAGGATCTCGCCGGCGGCGGCCCACGGATAGACCCCGCCGGACTGCAGCATGATGCCGAGCCGCGGCATCAGCTCGTCGTGCTGACCGATCGGGTCGAGCCCGAGCACCCGGGCCTCGCCGGCGTCCGGGCGCCGGAAACCCTCGCAGACCTGCAGCAGGCTGGTCTTGCCGGCGCCGTTGTGGCCGAGCAGGGCGAGCACCCGCCCGCGCGGCACGCACAGCGACACGCCGTCGACCGCCGTCGTGTCGCCCCAGCGCACGACGACGTCTCGTACCTCAACCGCGGCTGCGTCGCCACCCACCATCAGTCCCGCCCATCCGGTCCGCACGGAATCCGCCCGCCACGGCCACCTTACGGCGGCGCCCGCCACGCCCGGTCGCGGTGGTGCGGAGGATGGAGTGGCTCACCCGGAGGTAGGGTGCCCGCCATGAGTGACCCGAGCCGCGTGGTGGAGATCTACACCGACGGGGCGTGTGTGCCCAACCCCGGCCCCGGCGGGTGGGGCGCCGTCCTGCGTTACGGCACCGCGGAGAAGGACCTCTGTGGCGGCGAGGCCACGCCGACCACCAACAACCGGATGGAGCTGACCGCTCCGATCCAGGCTCTGGAGACGCTGAAGCGGGCGCCGCTGGTGATCGACATCTACACCGACAGCGTGTACGTCCGGGACGGCATCACCAAGTGGCTGCCCCGCTGGCAGGCCAACGGCTGGCTCACCTCGGCACGGCAACCGGTCAAGAACGAGGACCTGTGGCGGCGCCTGGCCGCGGCGGTCGAGCGGCACGAGGTGCGCTGGCACTGGGTGAAGGGCCACAACGGCCACCCGGAGAACGAGCGCGCCGACCGGCTGGCCGCCCGCGGGCTGCGCGAGGCGCTCAGCGGGCGGTGAGACGTTCCGCGTAGGCCGCCCAGACCTTCTTCGGCACGACCATCCGCCAGGCGTCGATCACCAGCTCGGTCATCTCCTGCGGATCGAGCCGTGCCATCCACGCCTGCACCCAGTGGAATCGCAGGTCGGACTCGCGCGGCAGGTGGAACGTCTCGGGCGCGGAGGCGATGAGCGCGTCCCGCTCCTCCTTGGGGAAGGCGAAGCCCATCACCGTCTCGTCCCGGGAGAACGCGACGTAGACGATCGGGCCGACCCGGAACTTCACCCGGTCACGGATCAGGTGTTCCTCGCTGCGCGGCAGGTCGCGCACGACCTTGCGGACATCATCGACGGTAACCATGCCCCGGACGGTAGACCCGGGGTACGACAGCTTCAGGCACCTCGCGGTCGCGGAACCGGCTTCGTCGGCTCGCCGGACTCCTCCGGCTCCCGGACCTTCGCCCTCGCCACCCGGTCCGGCGGGAGGCGATAGGTGGCGGCCCGGACAAGTTCCTCGGGCACCGTGTGCCGTCCCTCGCGCGCCTCCGGTTCACGCTGCTCGGGCACCATGTCCGCGGCCGTCTGACGGGGGTCGGGCAACGCGGAGTAGGTGACACCACCGGCCGCGGCGGGCGGCGGCAGGCCGGGACCGACATGCGGCGGCGGCGCCGGGAACCCGACCTGTGTTTGCCGGGTCGGCTCCGCCTGCGGCGTCGCGGGCTTGTCGACGGGCACGGTCGGTTCGTCGGTTTCCGCTTTTGGGGGTACGGGAGACGAGCCCGCGATCGGGGAACGGTCCCGCCGCCGCCCGGCCGCCCGCGCGGCCATGCTGAACACGCTGCGTGTCCCCTTCTCGTACCCGTCGAGGTACGCCTCCTCCCGGTCCGGCGCGTGCTGACGTCGCTGGTGGAGGCGGCCCGCCGCATATCCCGCACAGGAGACGAACGCGGCGAGGAGGACAAGCAGGATCACGATGTCACCCGGAGCGCTCATAGGGGAATTCTGGCTAATTTGATAGACCGCGAGCTATGGCCCGTTTGACTTACCACGATCGAATTAGCTCGAAGGCTCAACCCTCGCCAGCCAGCCGGCGATCTGCGCACGCTTTGACATGCCCAGTTTCGTGCGGATGTGCTCGACGTGCGCGCCCGCCGTCCGCGGTGAGATGCGCAGCGTCCCGGCGATCTCCCGGTCGGTACGCCCGGCGGCCACCAGGCGAGCCACCTCCAGCTCCCGCGCGGACAGCGCCGACAGCTCGGCCATCACCCGCCGCCCCGCCGGGGCACCCCCGCTCCCAACCGCCGCACGCCCGAGAACCGCCACGCCGCCCGCGCTCGCGGCCGCCGACCTCGGCAGGGGCGGGGTGCCCGCTGTCCAGGTCGCGGGCAGGTCTGCTCCGGTTGCCCGCCAGGCGTCGTGGGCCGCGGCGACCAGCGCGGCGGCCTCGGCGGGGCGCCGTGACCGATGGGCGCACCGGGCCTGGTCCAGCAGCACCGCCGCGCCCTCCCAGAACCGCCGCCGGCTCGTCCAGAACGCGCCGGCGGCGGCCAGTTCCTCGCGCGCCTTGCCGGTCTGCCCCTCGTGCAGGTGGATCAGCCCGCGCGCGTGGCCGAGCACACCGAGCGTCCCGGCGATTCCGCGCTCGGCCACCAGGCCGCCGGCCCGGTCCAGCCAGTCCCGCGCCGCGGTCGGCCCCGACGTGGCCAAGTGTGCGCGGGTGCCGGTCACCACGTACGGAAAAAGGTATGCCGCGTCATGCACCCTGGCCGACGCCGCGAATCCCAGCTCGCACCGCTCGACGGCCGCGCCCGGACGGCCGGTGAGCAGCGCCAGCTCGGCCAGCCCCCACCAGGCCGGTGAGATCCGCTGCAGCTCACGCATGCCGCCGCCCAGCCCCGCCGCCTCCGTCAGCGCCGCCTCGGCCTCGGCGTGCGCGCCGCGCCCGAGATGCAGATAGCCGAGGACGTGCAGCGCGGTGATGCGCGTCGTGATGCCGCCCCGGCCGTCAGCGAGCGCCAGCCGGGCCCGCGTGCCGGCACCGTCCCAGTCGCCGGTGGCCCAGAGCACGTGTGCCAGGTGCGCGGTCATGTAGTGCACGTCGTTGAACCGCTCGACCCGCTCCGCGTAGGCGATGCCCTCGTGCAGGGACCGTTCCGCCAGGTCGTACTCCACCAGCACGGACGCCGACGAGCCGAGCATCCGGTGGCCGCGAGCCGCCTCACCTTCCAGGTGCCGGCCGGCGGCCCGCGCGATCGACCGCTCCAGCATGTCCCGCCCCTCGGCCAGCCGCCCGGCGAAGAGCAGCACCGAGCCGACCGTGGCGTCGATGTTGCAGGCCAGCGCCGGATCCTGGTCGTCAGCGGTCATCGAGCGGGCGAGTTCGCCGTCCTCGATCGCCTCGGGGAGCCGACGGTCCAGCATGTAGGCGGCCGCCAGAGCGGCGTGGAGGCGGGCGCGGGTCCCGGTGTCGGAGGTCAGGTCGAGGCCGGTTCTCAGGGCGGCTACGCGCTGGTCGAGGGAGTCGCCGAGCAGGTGACGGACGGCTACCCGGTCGGGGAGCAGGGCGGCGGCGCCGAGCGGGTCGCCGGAGTCGAGCCGGAGGCGGTAGGCGCGGTGGTAGAGGTCGTCGGCCGCCGCGTTGTCGTCGATGGCGGCCAGCTCGGTGGCCAGCGCGGCGTAGAGGGCGGCGCGATCGGCAGCGGTCACGCTCTCGGCAGCGGTGCCGGGCCTGGGTTCGGGGGGCATGGTGCGGAGGGCGCGGCGGTACAGTTCGGCGGCCTGCTGGTGGGCGGAGAGGGCGGCGGCCTCGGCGGCGGCGGTCAGCGCGTGCGCGTGTGCCTCGGCGGGGCGCTGGGCACGCTCGAACTGGTCGCTGACGAACGCCGCGGCGAACCCGGCCCGCACGGCCGCCTCGGCCGCCCGCGCGTGCAGGCCGCGCCGGCGCAGCGGGGTGAGATCGGCGTAGAGCGCGTCGCGGATCAGCGCGTGGCGGAAGTCGAAGGCGGTGCCGTCGCCACGCGGCTGCACGAAGAACCGCTCCGCCAGTTCGCGCATCCCCGCGTCGATCTCGCCCACGCCCGGTCGCGGCCCAGATCCCCGGTCGAGGATCGCGGTGAGCAGGTCCAGGTCGAACGAGCGGCCCAGCACCGAGGCTGCCGCGGCCAGGTCCCGGGCGGCCGGTGACAGCTGACCGGCGCGGGCCAGCACCGCGTCGGCGAGCGTGTCCGGCAGGCTGTCCGCGGCGGCGAGGAACTCCTCGACGTGCAGCGGGATGCCGTCGCTGCGGGCGAAGACGTGGGCGGTGACCGCGGTGGGCAGCGCGGTGCCGGAGATCGCCGCGGCCAGGACGGCCGTGTCGGCGGGGCCGAGTCGTGGCAGGCGCACCTCCTCGGCGTGCCGCTGGGTCAGCAGCCGGGTCCGCCACGCCCGCATCGGCACGCGCGGATAGAGCTCGTCGCTGCGATACGTCCCGGCGAGCAGCATCGGCAGCTCCCGGGAGCGCCGGCCGAGCCGGGCCAGCACGTCGAGGGTCAGGTCGTCGGCCCAGTGCAGGTCCTCCGCGGTGATCAGCAGCGGCCGATCCCCCACCGCCTGCTCGATCAGGTCGGCGAGATCGGCGAGCAGCAGCCGCCGCTGCCGTGCCGGTTCGCCCTGGTCTCCGTCTCGCAGGCGGTGGGTGATCCGTTCGCCGGTCACGGCGGTCAGCGGGCTGCGGCGCATCTCGGCGGCCAGGTCGGTGATCAGGCCGGCCGCCACCTCGGTGTCGCCCGGCGCGGCGCCCGCGGCCAGCACCGCGAACCCGGACTCGCGCGCGTACCGGGTGATCTCCCGGAGCAGGCGGGTCTTGCCGATGCCGGCCTCGCCGGCGAGCAGCAGCAGCTCACCGCGCCCGGCCGCGGCCTCGTCCACCCGGCGGGCGGCGAGCGCGAGCAGGTCGTCCCGGCCGACGAGCACGGGACTGGTGAGCGTCACAGCGCGACTTTAGGCACGCGTTTTCGACTTCCTAGGTGTTATGACCGATGTCCGACCGGCGCCCCCTGAAGATGCTGGACCGGTCTTTCTTTTCGAGGGGGAGTTCGATGGCGAAGTTCATGGACGTGCACGAGGGATTCGTCGGCGTCACGCAGGAGCAGCTCGACGCGGCCCACGATGCCGACCTGAAGATCGAGGCCGAGGAGGGTGTGCACTTCGAACGGGCCTGGCTGGACCCGGAGTCGGGCAAGGCGTTCTGCCTGAGCACGGCGCCCAGCAAGGAGGCGGTCATGCGGATCCACGAGCGGGCCGGCCACCCGACCACCGAGGTGTACGAGATCGCATCCGAGGTCTGATAATTCATGAGTTGACACGTTTTCCCGGGAAGCGCACGGTACATCCATGCGCTTTCCCCGCCTCCTTGCCGCGGCCGGCGCCCTGACCCTTCTGGTGGCGCCGGCCTGCGGTGCCGAGAAGCCCGATCCCGCGACCAAGGTCGAAGTCTTCACGTGGTGGGCCGACGGCGACGAGAAGGCCGGGCTGGACGCCCTGGTCGGGCGCTTCACCGCCGGATGCCCCGGCCACGAGTTCGAGAACGGCGCGGTGGCCGGCGGCGCCGGGGTCAACGCGAAGCAGGTGCTCGCCGCGCGGATCCAGCGCAACGACCCGCCGGACACGTTCCAGGTGCACGCCGGTGCGGAGCTCGACGACTACATCGCGGCCGGGCGGGTTCAGGACCTCACCGCCGACTACGCCGGCTGGGGGCTGCGCCAGGCGCTGCCCCCGGGACTGGTCGAGGACCTCACGGTGAACGGCAAGATCTACTCGGTGCCGGCCGACATCCACCGCGCCAACGTGGTCTGGTCCAACCCGGAACTGCTGGCGGGCGCCGGCATCACGAGGCCGCCCGCGACGCTCGGCGCCCTCATGGCCGATCTCGCGGCCCTCAAACGCTCCGGGGTCGAAGAGCCGCTCGCCCTGGGCCGCGACTGGACCCAGCTCATGCTGCTCGAGGCCGTGCTGATCAGCGATCTCGGCGCGGAGGGCTTCGCCGGGCTGTTCAACGGGGCGACCGACTGGGGCGGCAGCGCGGTCACCGGGGCGCTGGAGGACTATGCGGCTCTGCTCGCGTACAGCAACGCGGACCGGGACTCGCGGGACTGGCCGGACGCGCGGCGCCTGCTCACCGACGGCAAGGCGGCCTATCTGGTGATGGGCGACTGGGCCGCCGCGGACGGCCTCGGCCACTTCACGTTTCCCGGCAACGGCCGGGTCTTCCAGTGGCTCGCCGACTCGTTCGTGCTGCCCACCGGAGCGCCCAACCCGGCGGGCACCCGGTGCTGGCTGAGGACCGTGGCCTCGGCCGACGGGCAGCGCGCGTTCAACCGGGCCAAGGGCTCGATACCGGCGCGGACGGACGTGGGCGGCGAGGGTTTCTCCGCGTACCAGGTGGGCGCCATGGCGGACTGGCGGTCGGGAACTCCGGTTCCGTCCTGTGCACACGGCTCCGCCTGCACCCAGGATTGGCAGAATGCGGTGAACGCCGCACTCGGCGTCTTCTCCACCGCGACCGAGAAGGATCTGGCCGGCCTGCAGCAGGCACTCGCCGCGACCGCGGCCCGATACATCAGGGGGTAAGGATGGGCGAGGAGCGCGACGGGGTACCACTGACCAACCTGGACCAGGAGCTGTTCCCCGGCGCCGGCGCCACCAAGCGGGACCTGGTCGACTATCTGGACGCGGTGGCCGACCGCATGCTGCCGGTGCTGCGGGACCGGCCGCTCTCGGTGATCCGGGTGCTCCGCGGCCAGGACCAGTTCATGCAGAAGAACCTGCCCAAGTACACACCGGACTGGGTGCCGCGGACGAAGATCTGGGCCGACGCGTCGCACCGCGAGGTCACGTACGCGCTCGGCAACGACCGCCGCACGCTGATCTGGTTCGGCAACCAGCGCGCGGTCGAGTTCCACCCGGCGCTGATGCTCGCCGGCTCGATGCATCCCACGCACCTGATCATGGATCTGGACCCGCCGGAGGAGGGCGGGTTCCGGCTCGCCGTGGAGGCGGCCCGGCTCGTGCAGCAGGTGCTCGTCGACGCCGGGATGCCGGGCGCGGTCAAGACCAGCGGCTCCAAGGGCGTGCACGTCTTCGTGCCGCTGGCCGACGGCGCGGCGTTCGAGGACGTGGCGGCGGCCCAGCGCGCCGTCGCCGCCCGCGCCGAGAAGCTCGACCCGGCGCTCGCGACCACCGCGTTCATCCGGGAGGACCGGCACGGCAAGGTGTTCCTGGACGCCACCCGGGCCGGCGGGGCGACCGTGGCGGCCGCGTACAGCCCGCGGATCCGGCCGGGCGTGCCGGTCTCCTTCCCGGTCGACTGGGCCGACCTGGACCGGGTCACCGCTGCCGACTTCACCGTGCACACCGCGCCCGGCCTGATCGGCGACCGCGACCCGTGGGCCGAGGCGCTGCCCGAGCCGCTGCCGCTGGAGAAGGGCCTGATCGAGGAGGGCCACACCATCCCGGTGGCCCGGGTGCAGGCCATGCACGAGGGCAAACGCCGGGCGCGAGCCAAGCGAGCCGCCGAGGAGGGCACTAGCTGACCAGCGCGCTCCAGAACGGGACGGTGGGCCGGACCCGCTTGGTGGCCGGCTCACCGATGCCGAACTCGCGGTGCAGCCAGTCGGCGAGATCGGCGCCGTAGCCGATCACGTCGGTCTGGTAGATCGAGAGCACCGGGTGGCCGGCGATCGCGGCCGGCAGATAGCGGTGGGCGTACAGCGGGATCATCCGGGGAGCGATCATCAGGGCGGCGCGGGCGGTGGCCACCCGGTCGCCGAAGGGCGGGCCCCAGCCCTCGTACCAGAAGTCGTTCTCGGCGACGTCGAAGAGCACGCCCTCGACCGGAGCGGTCAGCGCCCGGCGCAGTGCCGCCCGGTCCGGCGAGCGCCAGTCGGGCCAGCCCGCTCCGGTGGGCAGACCGGCGGCGAGGAACTCGCGATGATCGGGGGCGAACGTGAAACCGAACTCGGACTCGACACCGCCGAGCTCCGGTTCGGTCAGGCCCGGTGCGACGGTGAAGCGGCCGGAGGCGGTGAGCAGTTCCGCGGCGGTCACTCCGCTACTTTATCGATGAAGCGGGCGTACACCAGATGGTGTAGCCCGTACGCGGGAGGAGTCCATGAGGGTGTCCGCGGCGGGACGACGCGACGGCCCGGCCGGCGAACCTAGCGTCGCCGGCATGACGAAGAACTTCACTCTCCTGGCCGCGGCGCTGACCCTCGTGGGCGTGCCGGCCGGCCTCGCGCTCACCGGCGGCAACGTCCAGGCGGTGATGACGACGAGCCTGGCCGTCGCCCTCGCCGGATTCGTCCTGCTGACCCGCAGGTGGCCGCTGACCGCCCTGATCCTCATCCTGCTGACCGTCGCCGCCTGGCGGAGCTCCACGCTCATCGAGTCGAGCTGGGTGTGGCCGGCAACCGCCGCGTTCGTCGCCGTGGTGCTGGACGGGCGGCTGCGCACCGCCGCGGTGGCCGGAGCGGTCGCGCTGACGTACGGCGTCACCTGGGACTGGGTCGTCGACCAGCACTCGTCGGACTACGTGTTCGCGCACGTCGGCGGGGAGGCGCTGTGGCTCGCCGCGGTGCTCGCGGGCTCGTACGCGTACGTCAGCACCCAGAGATGGCGCACCGAGATGGCCCGCCGGATCGCCCAGGACGAGCAGCAGCGAGAGATCGATGCTCGCCGCAGGCGGGCCGAGGAGCGGGTGGCGATCGCCCGCGACCTGCACGACGTGGTCTCGCACACCCTGGCCGTGGTGGGTGTGCACCTGAACGTCGCGATGGACTCGTTCGAGGCCGAACCGGACGAGGCGAAGGCGTCGCTGAAACTCGCCCAGGAGGTGCGCACGAGGGCGATGACCGACCTGCGCGCGCTGGTCGGTGTGCTGCGCGAGGGTGAGGTGCCGGCGCTGGAGAGCCTGGACGCGCTGATCGATCAGGTTCGTGAGGCGGGCCTGACGGTGTCGCTCAACGAATTCGGCGATCCGGTCGAGGTGCCCGCGCCGGTCGCGACCGCCGTCTATCGCGTCGTGCAGGAGGCGCTCACCAACACGGTTCGGCACGCCGGCGCCACTCACGCAATCGTCACGCTCCGCTACAACCCGGACGATGTGCTGGTCGATGTGCGTGACGACGGGCGAGGTGCGGATCCGGTTGTGGACGGGCACGGCATCGCGGGGATGAGGGAGCGGGTGGCCGCGCTGGGCGGTGCGCTCACGGCCTCCGCCGGGGATAAAAACGGATTTACGGTACGAGCAACCGTCCCGATTGTTACGGAGTGACCGTGCCGATCTCCGTTCTCCTCGCCGACGACCAGCACCTGGTGCGCGCTGGATTTCGCAGCCTGCTCCGGCGCGCGAAGGACATCGAGGTGGTCGGCGAGGCGTCCACCGGCGACGAGGCGGTGCGGACCGCACGGGCGCTGCGCCCGGACGTGATCCTGATGGACATCCGGATGCTGGGCATGGACGGGATCACGGCCACCCGCGAGATCGCCGGATCCGGGCCGAAGATCATCATTCTGACCACGTTCGAGACCGACGAGTACGTGTTCTCCGCCCTGGCCGCCGGCGCGAGCGGGTTCCTCACCAAGGAGATCGACCCGGACGGCCTGCGCAACGCGGTACGAGTCGTGGCCGCCGGCGACGCGCTGCTCTCACCCAGCGTCACCCGCCGTGTCGTCGGCGAGTTCGCGCACCGCCCGGTGCCGGCCGCCGCGACTCCGGGCGGGGACCGGCTGGCCGTACTCACCGAGCGCGAGCGTGAGGTGGTCCGGCTGGTGGCGACCGGGCTCTCCAACGAGGAGATCGCCCGGACGCTGGTGATCAGCCCGCTGACCGCCAAGACGCACGTGACCAGGGCAATCGCCAAGCTGGGGGTCCGCGACCGGGTGCAACTGGTGATCGTCGCGTACGAGGACGGCCTCGTCGGCTGAAAAGCCTCAGGACTGCTCCGCAGGGCCCGATGACCCCGGTGACCACCCTTTTCGAGGTGGCGGACCGGAGGCTCGTCGGATGCGGCAAAGCAAGGCAGCCCCGGACCCGAAGGCGGAAAGCCGGTGGGTCCGCGTGTGCGCCCTCGTCGGCGCGGTCGCCATGGTCCTCGCGGTCCTGATCGGTACCGGGGCCGGCGGCCACGGCACCACGCGGGCCGTCGTCGTCTCCTCCGTGCTCACCGGCGCGGTGATCGCCGCGGCCACCTGCCTGTGGCGGGCCCGCGGGTTCGCCGGCCGGGCGCGCTGGGGCTGGTCGACCGTCGGCGTGGGCGTGCTGAGCTGGGGACTGGGCCAGTTCGGCTTCCTCGCCTCGGTGGACATGCCGGCCAACTTCGGTGTGCTCGGCATCGGCCTCATCGCGATCGGTCTGCTGACCCTCCCCAGCGCCAACCAGCCGCTCGCCAACCGGATCCGCAGCGTCCTCGACGGCCTGCTCATCGCCGCGTCGATGGTGCTGGTCGGCTGGGTGTTCGCGATCGGCCCGCTCACCGGCGACCACACGGTCGGCGCCGACTTCTACGGCGCGCTGGTCTTCCCGATCGGCGGCATCGTGCTCGCCACCATGGCCGTCTACATGCTGCCCCAGCAGCGGCGCAACCACGGTTGCGGCACCCACATGGCGTTCCTCTCGGCGGCCATGCTGGCGTTCACCGTTGCCGGGTCGGGTTACGCGTACCTGCGCGTCACCCAGGAACTGAGCGCCGGGCGGCCGCTCGACATCGGCTGGATCGTGGGATACGCCCTGATCATCATGGGCGCGAGCCGGCCCCGTGAACGGTCCGGCCCGCTCGTCCCGCTGTCGGCGAGCGTCGGCAACGGCGTGGTGATGCTGCCGTACCTGGCGGTGCTCGCCGCACTCGGCGCCACGGTGCTGTTCCACGTGCAGAGCGGCGGGAGCCACCCGTTCGTGGCGTTCACCCGGTCGTTCCTCATCCTGCTGATCGTCGGCCGTCAACTGCTGACTCAACTGGAGAATCAGGGGCTCACGCGTACGCTCGAAGCCCGCGTCGCCGACCGCACCGCCGAACTGTACGCGCGCGAGCAGCAGTTCCACGCCCTCGTCCAGCACAGCTCCGACGTGGTGACCGTGGTCAGCCCGGAAGCCGACGTGATCTACCAGAGCGAGTCGGTGCACCAGGTCTTCGGCTACCCGGCGCGGTTCCTGACCGGCCGGCGGCTCACCCAGCACCTCGACGCGGAGTCGGCGCACCGGCTCGCCAAGTCGCTGCGGCAGGTGACCGGTCGCCCGTACGCGACAACCGTCCTGGAGCTGACCGTCCGGCACCGCGACGGCCGCGACCGCCAGGCCGAGATGACCATCACGAACCTGCTCGACGACCCGCACGTCAAGGGCCTCGTGCTGAACACGCGGGACATCAGCGAGCGGATGGAGCTGCAGGAACAGCTGGTCTACGAGGCGTACCACGACTCGCTCACCCAGCTCGCCAACCGCGCGCTGTTCCGGGACCGGACCGCCACCGCGGTGGAGCGCGGCACCGAGGCCACCGTGCTGCACCTCGACCTGGACGGCTTCAAGCGGGTCAACGACAGCCTCGGGCATCTCGCCGGCGACCAGCTCCTCGTGCAGGTCGCCGACCGGATCCGCTCCTGCGTCCGCGACGACGACATGGTGGCCCGCTTCGGCGCCGACGAGTTCGGGGTGCTGCTGGAGCAGGACGGCGCCACCGAGGTCGCCGGTCGCATCCTCGAGGACCTGGAGGCCCCGGTACGGCTCGGCGACCGGGAGATCCACGTACGGGCCAGCATCGGCCTGGCCGGCGCGCACCTGCTCGACGAGGGCCTGCCCGCGGACGTGGCCGGTGGTGACAGCCCGGGTGAGCGCGCCGAACAGCTCATGCGCAACGCGGACCTCGCCATGCACCACGCCAAGGCGGCCGGTGGCGGCGTCTTCGCCAGCTACCAGTCCCGCATGCGCGACGGCCTCATCGAACGCCTCGAACTCGAGTCCGACCTGCGCTCCGCGCTGGAACGCGGCGAGCTGCGCCTGCACTACCAGCCCACGGTCGACCTCGCGACGCACGAGGTGGTCGGCTTCGAGGCCCTGGTCCGCTGGCCGCACCCGCAGCGCGGCATGATCAACCCACTCGACTTCATCCCGATCGCCGAGGCGACCGGCCTGATCGTCCCGCTCGGCCGCTGGGTCCTGCACGAGGCGTGCCGGCAGGCCGTCGAGTGGAGCGGCGCCGCCGGTGGCCGCCCGCTGAAGATGGCGGTCAACGTGTCCGTCCGCCAGTTCGACCAGCCGGACTTCGCGGAGACGGTGGCGGCGGTACTCGCGGAGACCGGCATGCCCGCCGACCGGCTGTGCCTGGAGATGACCGAGAGTGTCCTGATGACCGACACCGAGGCCAACCTCGAACAACTCGTACGCCTCAAGGCGCTCGGCCTGACCCTGGCCATCGACGACTTCGGCACGGGGTACTCGTCGCTCGCCTACCTGCGCCGCTTCCCGGTCGACACGCTGAAGATCGACCGCTCGTTCGTGGAGCGCCTCGGGGTCCTGGAGGACGACACGGCCCTGACGGACACGATCGTCCGGCTCGGCAAGAGCCTGGGCATGGCGACGGTGGCCGAGGGCATCGAGGAGTTCGGGCAGCTGGCGGCTCTGCGGGAGATGGGGTGCGGGTTCGCGCAGGGCTACTACTTCTCACGGCCGGTGCCGGCCTCGGAGGCGGGCCGCCTGTTCCTGGAGGGCGCCGAGGAGCCCGTCGAGACCCCCGCCTGAGCGTCCCCGGGTAGGGTCGCGGGCGGGGGTGGTGGGATGACGACCGTGGAGCAGGCGTGGGAGCTCAGCCGCGGCGAGACCGGGCTGGCGATCGTCTCGACGGCCCGGGCGGACGGGACTGTTCAGTCCACGCTGGTCAATACGGGACTGGTCGAGCATGACGGGACGACCACCCTGGCGTTCGTGACCTATGGAGCGGTCAAACTCCGTAACCTCCGGGAGCGCCCGCACCTCGCGGTCGCGTTCCGGAGCGGCTGGCGGTACGCCACGGTCGAGGGGCGGGCGCTTCTGGCCGGACCCGACGACCCGCAGCCCTGGCTCGACGCCGAGCGGCTCCGGCTGCTGTTGCGGGAGATCTTCACGGCCGCCGGTGGGACGCACGACGACTGGGAGAACTACGACCGGACGATGGTCGAGCAGCGGCGGACGGCGGTTCTGATCACCCCGACTCGGGTGTATCCGTCCTGACGCGCCGTGTCCCGGCGGTCGCCGGGCGGCCTCGGCATGCAGTGCCGTCGCGCTGACTCACGAGAGGTGGTCGGTCGGCTCGTACTGTAAAAGAATGCTGATCAGTTTCGGATGCCCGGTCTCGGGCGCCTGGGCCCGGCCGGAGACGCTGGCGCGCATCGCCCGCCTTGCGGAGGAAAACGGCTATCACGAGCTTTGGGCGTTTCAGCGGCTGCTGGTGGGACGCGAACAGGAGCTCGCCCCGGTCTATCACAGCGTGCTCGACCCGATCGTCGCGCTGACCTGGGCGGCCGCCGCGACGACCCGGATCCGCCTCGGTGTCTCGGTGATCAACCTGCCCTATGTCGCGCCCGCCTATCTGGCCAAGCAGGTCAGCTCGCTCGACCGGCTCTCCGGCGGCCGCTTCGACCTCGGGCTGGGCACGGGCTGGTCGGAGACGGAATTCGTGGCGACCGGTTCTGATCCGAAACCGCGCGGTCGGCGCACCGAGGAGTACCTCGCCGCGCTGCGAACCCTGTTCAGCGGGGAGGAGGCGGCGTTCGAGGGCGATCTCTACCGGGTGCCGCCGAGCCGGATGCTGCCGGCGCCGTCGCAGGCGGGCGGGCCACCGGTGCTCCTCGGCGGGACCGCCGAGATCGCGTTGCGCCGGGCCGGGAGGATCGCCGCCGGCTGGGTGAGCAGCAGCCGGGCCGCGCTGGGTGACATCGCGAGCGGCGTGCGCATCGTGCGGCAGGCGGCGGAGGACGCCGGGAGAAACCCCGATGACGTACGCATTATCGTGCGCGGCGTGGTCCGCCCCGGTGTCCGCGACGAGTCGATCCCGCTCTCCGGCACGTGGCAGCAGATCCGCGACGGCGCACAGCGGTACGCGGACGCCGGCGCGACCGAACTGTTCTACGACCCGAACTGGGAGCCGCGTGTGGGCGCCCCCGACATCGATCCGGACACCGCGGCAGCATTCGGCGAGGAGATCCTCACGGAGCTCGCCCCGAACAGGTGACCGTTACTGATCGATTTACTCTGGTGTGGTGGACCATCGATCGCCGACCGTCTACCGCAGCCGTTCGTGGACGAACCGGCGGCGGGCGCTGATCGCGCTCGCCGTCGGTGGTCTCGTGCTGCTGGGTTACCTCATCGGGCAGTGGGGTGACTCCCCGGAGCCGGCCGCTTTCACGCCTCCGCCCGCGCCGTCGCCGTCGCCGTCGCCCGTCATTTCGGAGTCGTCGGCCGCTCCGTCACCTGTTGAGTACGCCCTGCTCCAGGCCGAGTCGGCGAACGAGCTCGCCGGCATCCAGACCGAGGGCACCCAGGACGAGGGCGGCGGCGACAACGTCGGCTGGATCACCCGCCACGATCACCTGCGGTTCGACGGCTTCGACTTCGGCGAGGTCCCGGCGACCAAGGTGCGTGTCCGGGTGGCCTCGGACGCCGGTGTCACCGGCCGGCTGGAGTTCCGGCTGGACAGCCGGGACAGCCCGCCGATCGGTGAACTGTCGGTGAGCAACACCGGCGGCTGGCAGAGCTGGCGCACCGACGGCGCCGTGCTGGAACCGGTCACCGGCGTGCACACCGTGTTCGTCACGTTCACCACCGCCGACGACAGCGAGTTCGTGAACATCAACTGGTTCCAGTTCGAGCACTAGCTACTGCTCGACCACCGGGATGCGCAGGGTGAGGACGCCGTTCTCGTAATGCGCCTCGAGCCGGTCACAGTCCAGCCGCTCGGACAGGCGGACCTCGCCCGTCGAACTCCCGCTCTCCTCCCGCCGGCGCTCGGCCCGGACGGTCAGGACCTTGTCGTCCACGGTGATGTCGACCGAGGCGCGATCCGCGCCGGGCAGGTCGATGTCGATGAAGAACGTGCCGTCCTCGCGGTACGCATCCAGGCGGGCACCGGCCGCACGGTTGGCGAAGACGCGGGCGGTGAGACGCTCGAGGTCGCTCCTGACCAGCATTTTTCTCTCCTACTTGAGCGCCGATGACTCAAGTCTGAGAACATCCGGAGCCGGTTCGGGATTCCATGCTGTGATCGCCACCGCTGTTCGAACATCTGTACTAACATGCTGAACGTGATCCTGCATGCCGATCTCGACTCGTTCTACGCGTCGGTCGAGCAGCGCGACGACCCCGCGCTGCGGGGCCGGCCCGTCCTGGTGGGCGGCGGTGTCGTGCTGGCGGCGAGTTACGAGGCGAAGGCGCTCGGCGTGCGCACACCGATGAGCCTCGGCCGGGCCCGCGCGCTCTGCCCGCACGCCATCGTCGTCCCCCCGCGCATGTCTGCGTATTCGCGGGCGAGCAAGCTGGTCTTCGAGGTCTTTCGGGACACCACACCGATCGTCGAGCCGCTCTCCATCGACGAGGCGTTCCTCGACGTCGACGGCCTCCGCCGGATCCGGGGCGGACCGATCGAGATCGCCCGCCAGCTCCGCATCGACGTCCGGGAGCGGGCCGGCCTGCCGATCACCGTCGGGGTGGCCGGCACCAAGTTCCTCGCCAAGGTCGCCAGCGGCGTCGGCAAGCCGGACGGCCTGCTCGTCGTGCCGCCCGGCCAGGAGCTGGCGTTCCTGCACCCGCTGCCGGTGGAGAAACTGTGGGGCGTCGGCCCGGTCACCGCCGCCAAGCTGCGCGACCGGCACATCCACACGGTCGGCCACGTCGCCCGCATCGGCGAGGCCGCCCTGATCGCCATCCTCGGTCACGGCGCCGGCCGCCACCTGCACGCGCTCGCGCACAACCGCGACCCGCGCCGCGTCCGCACCGGCGTCCGCCGCGGCTCGATCGGCGCCCAGTGCGCGCTGGGCCGGCGCGAGCGCCCGTTCACCGAGGTGGAGGCGACTCTGGCCGCCCTCGTCGACCGGGTCACCCAGCGCATGCGGCGCGCCCACCGGGCCGGCCGCACGGTCACCGTGCGGCTGCGCTTCGACGACTACACGCGGGCCACCCGCTCCCGCAGCCTGCTGAAGGCGACGATGCAGACCGGCGCGATCCTGCGGACGGCCGAGGATCTGCTGCGCGAGGCCCGCCCGCTGATCGCGGAGAAAGGCCTGACGCTGGTCGGCATCGCGGTGAGCAACCTGGACCGCGACGGCAACGTCCAGCTGGAGCTCCCCTTCGACAACCCGGGCGACGACGGCCTGGACGCGGCGGTCGACCGGGTGCGCGACAGGTTCGGCGCGAGCTCCCTGCGGCGAGCGGCGATGATCGGCCGCGAGCTGCACCCGTCAGTGCCGATCCTCTCCGACTGAGACCCGCAGCCGGGTTCCGGCGAATTCCGCCGGCGGCGACGGGCCGAGTCGCTTTTCGGCGTACGCGGCCCCCGAGCCGCCCTTCTAGCATCAGGGGGTGAGGGAGAGACTGGTCGACACGGCCGTCGCGGCCGGTGTCGCCGCGGTCCTGGCGACGATCGTCTCGGCGGGGCAGGGTGGCGGCCGGGCGGGTGCTGTCGCGTACGTCTGGGCCGCCGGACTCGGCGCCCTCATGTTCTGGCGGCGACGGCACGCGCTCCTGGTCCTCGTCCTGACCGTGCTGGGCCTGTTCGCCTACTACGCCGCCGGGCTGCCCGCGATCGGTGTCGCCGTCCCGGTCGCCGCCGCCCTGTACGCGGCCGCCGAGTCCGGTCACCGCCGGGCGAGCATCGCGGTGGCGGCCGGGGTGCTGGCCGTGTCGATGGGCTACCGCCTGTTCGACGGCCAGAGTTTCCGGTACGTGGTGGTCTACGAGGGGATCGGGCACGTCGCGCTGATGGCCGCCGCGATCACCCTGGGCGAGCTGGTCCGCGCCCACCGCCGGATATCCCGGCTGACCGGACGGCAGATCGAGCTCGAGGCGGGCCGCCGGGTCAGCGAGCACAATCTGGCGCTCTCCCGCGAACTGCACGACTCGATCGGACACACGCTGACAATCGCGGCTGTGCACACCAACGTCGCGCGGCAGGAGAGCGCACGGCGCCCGGAGGCCGCTGCGGCCGCTCTCGACCACGTTGCCGAGGCGGTGTCGGAGGCGCTCGCCCAGCTGCGCGGCACGGTGCGGGAACTGCGATCCGGACGCGCGGCCGCGTCAAGCGACGATGTCGAGTCGGTGCTGTCGGCGGCTCGGGCGGCCGGCTTCCACGTGCGGGCCGATGTGGAGGCGAACGCGGTCACCCCGGTGGCCTTCCGGGTGCTCCGGGAAGCGGTCACCAACGCGCTGCGGCACTCCGACGGCCGGACCCTCGACATCGAGTTGCGCCGCCGCGACGGTGAGCTGCTGGTGCGCGTGACCGACGACGGCACGGGCGGCGGCGCGGGGAGCGAGGAGGGCGCCGGGCTCACCGGGCTGCGGGAACGGGTGAGCGAGGCGGGCGGCCGGTTCGAGGCCGGGCCGACCGGACAGGGCTGGCAGGTGCGGGCGCATGTCTGAGATCAGCGTCCTCCTCGCCGACGACCAGGCGCTGATCCGGGCCGGCATAGCGGTGCTGCTGACCGGCGAGGACGGGGAGGGCGAGCCCTCGATCGCGATCGCCGGCGAGGCCTCGGACGGCGCCGCCGCCGTGTCGCTGGCCCGGCGCCTGCGGCCGGACGTGGTGCTGATGGACATCCGCATGCCGGGCATCGGCGGCATCGAGGCCACCCGGCAGATCCGCGACGGCCTCCCGGGGGTCGCCGTTCTGATGCTCACCACGTTCGACACCGACGAGGAGGTGCTCGGCGCGCTGCGAGCCGGCGCCGACGGCTACCTGCTCAAGGACACCGCGCCCGGCCCGCTGCGAGCGGCGGTCCGGGCCGCGGCGGCCGGCGAGCCGGTGCTCTCCCCCGCGGTGGCCCGCCAGGTGATGGGTCACGCGGCCGCCCGCACCCGGCCGGACCGCGACCCACGGCTGGACCGCCTCACGGCCCGGGAGCTGGAGGTTCTGGTGGCGATGGCCGGTGGGGACGACAACGCCACGGTCGCGGCGGCGCTGGCGCTGAGCCCGGAGACGGTGCGGACCTACGTCAGCCGGATCCTCACCAAGCTGGACGCCACCAGCCGGGCCCAGCTGGTGGCGATCGCCCACCGCAGCGGTCTTCCGCCGGCCTGAGAGGACATTCAACCCCATATGCCCGCCTGAGTGCGTGGTCACCCTGGGGCCCTCCCGGGGAGAACGGGCTGCGTGCGTGGTCACCGTCGACCCCGCGCACCCGCGCACACCCGTGGCTGAGGAAGGGGGCAGACTCGGGGGGTGCGGAAGATATATGTGATCGGGATCGGTGCGGGTGACCCGGACCATCTGACCCTGCAGGCGGCCAAGGCGATCGGCCGGACCGATGTGTTCTTCCTGCTGGACAAGGGTGAGACCAAGCAGAGCCTGATCGACCTGCGGGAGCGGCTGATCCGTGGGTACTCGCATCCGCGCAGGCGGATCGTGGAGGGACGGGATCCGGATCGGGATCGCACGCCGGCCGATTACACGGGCACGATCGCGGACTGGCGGCACCGGCGGTCGGAGGTCATCGAGGAGCTGATCGGCGAGCACCTCAAGGACGATCAGATCGGATCGATCCTGGTGTGGGGGGATCCGTCGCTCTACGACTCCACGATCGCGATCCTCGACGAGATCCTGGCGCGGGGTGCGGTGACCTTCGAGTTCGAGGTGATTCCCGGCATCAGCAGCGTCTCGGCGCTCGCCGCGAAGCACCGCATCGGGCTGAACCGGGTGGGGCAGCCGTTCCAGGTGACGACCGGGAGGCGGCTGGCGGAGGGCTGGCCGGAGGGCGTGGACGACGTCGTCGTGATGCTCGACGCACATCAGACATTTACGAAATATCAGGATGTGGAAATCTACTGGGGTGCGTACGTCAGCACCGAGGACGAACTGCTGAACAGCGGCCGGGTGTCCGACGTCGCCGACGAGATCGTCAAGACCAGGGCCGACGCCCGCGAGCAACACGGCTGGATCATGGACACCTACATACTGAGGCGGCACAAGCCGGAATAGTTTCACCGCGGACGAACTTCCACCCGAACGCATTCACTGCAATTGACGGGGCCTCGAAACGCGCCTTTGAATGGCTGCAGGAAACAACGAGAGGGGCCTCCCATGAAAATCGTCCGCACCCTGCTGATCACCGCCATCGCCGCCGCCGCTGTGCTGGTCGGAGCGGCTTCCCCGGCTGCGGCCCGCGACGCCGTCACGTTCCGGACCGGCCAGCTTCTGCAATTCGATCAGGTCGCCGGAAACCCGTCCTCGAAGGATCGCGCCGCCCAGCGCGTCCGCAACGCACAATGGCAATTCGGCGGCGGACAATTCGTTTTCCACACGACCGACGTGCGAACCGATCTCTACCCGCTGGCCGGCTCCTACACGGTCGACGGCAACACCGTCCGCTTCTCCGCGAGCCGCACTGCGACGTTCACGACCGGCAGCGCGTACGCCGAGATCAGCGGTGAGCTCGACGCCACCACCGGCCGGCTCAGCTTCCGGTGGCTCAGCAGCGCGGGCAACGGCGCGGTGGTCAACGGGACAGCGTTCACCGGTGCGAGCAGCAGCGGATACACCGGAGTGGTGACCGTGTCCTGACAGATCCGGACCAGGACCCGGCCGGCAACGGCCGGGTCACATCCGGTTGAACGGCTCCGAGTACGTGAACGCGCCCCGCAACGACGGGTGATAGCTGGTCAACGGCCGGGCCTGGAAATGCGGCGTCCACTCCGCGACCGGAGGCGTGATGCCGAACTCCGAGGCGAGCCGGAACCCGAACCTGGGGTAATAGTCGGTGCTGCCGAGCAGCACCACGAGCGGCTCCCCCAGGGCGTCCGCGGCACCGAGCACCGTGTGCACGAGCGCTTTACCCACCCCGCGCCGCTGATGGTCCGGGTGCACGCTGAGCGGCCCGAGCCCGAGCACCGGCGAACCACCCAGGTCGGAGCGGGTGCAGGCGACGTGGCCGACGATCTTGTCGCCGTCGAGCGCGACCAGGGAGAGCGCCGGGATCCAGCCCGGATCGACGCGCAGCTGATCGACCAGATCGGCCTCGGGGGCCCGCCCGAACGCCGCGAACGTCACGGCATGAATCTCCTCGGCCTGCCCGGCCGTCTCCCGCTGCACGATCATCCGGTCAGCCTCGCGAGCGTGACCGGCCGCCGCAACCGAGTTTCAGGCGGTGCCGTCCTCCAGGTCACCCTCGGTCTCCAGGTACAGCTCCTGCAGCGCGGCCAGCGTCTCCGGCTCCGGCGAGTCCCACAGCTTCCGGTCGGCGGCCTCCAGCAGCCGCTCGGTGATGCCGTGCAGCGCCCACGGGTTCGACTGCTTCAGGAACTCCTGGTTCTCCGGGTCCAGCGCGTAGTTCGCGGCCAGCTGTTCGTACATCCAGTCGGTCACGACGCCGGCCGTCGCGTCGTACCCGAAAAGGTAGTCGACCGTCGCGGCCAGCTCGAACGCTCCCTTGTAGCCGTGCCGCCGCATCGCGGCGATCCAGCGGGGGTTCACCACGCGGGCCCGGAAGATCCGCGCGGTCTCCTCGGTCAGGCTGCGGGTCCGCGCCTGGTCCGGGTTGGTGGAATCTCCGATGTACGCCGCCGGCGCCTTACCCGTCAGAGCGCGAACCGTGGCGATCATGCCGCCGTGGTACTGGAAGTAGTCGTCGGAGTCCGCGATGTCGTGCTCGCGGGTGTCGATGTTCTTGGCCGCGATGTCGATCCGCCGATACGCGTTCTCCATGTCACCGCGAGCCGGAACCCCGTCCAGATCCCGGCCGTACGCGAACCCGCCCCACACCGCGTAGACCTCGGCGAGATCCGCGTCGTCCCGCCAGTTCCGGCTGTCGATGAGCGGCAGGATCCCGGCGCCGTACGCCCCCGGCCGCGACCCGAAGATCCGCATCGTGGCCCGCCGCCAGTCGCCGTGCTCACCCTGGTCGCGCAGCGCGTGCTCGCGAACGTGGTTGTCCGGCTCGTCGATCTCCGCGACCATCCGGAACGCGTCGTCGAGCATCGCCACCACGTGCGGGAACGCGTCCCGGAAGAAACCGGAGATGCGGACCGTGACGTCCACCCGCGGGCGGCCCAGCTCCTCGCGGGTGATCGGCTCGAGCCCGGTGACACGCCGGGACGCCGGATCCCAGACCGGCCGCACCCCGATCAGCGCGAGAATCTCGGCGATGTCGTCACCTGCGGTGCGCATGGCGCTCGTGCCCCACGCGGAGAGCCCGACCGAGCGCGGCCAGTCGCCGTGGTCGGCGCGGTAGCGGTTGAGCAGGGACTCCGCCATGGCCTGCCCGGTCTCCCAGGCCAGGGAGCTGGGAACAGCCTTCGGGTCGACGGAGTAGAAGTTGCGGCCGGTGGGCAGCACGTTGATCAGGCCGCGCAGCGGGGACCCGCTCGGCCCGGCCGGCACGTATCCACCGTCCAGCGCGTGCAGCACGTGGGTGATCTCGTCGGTGGTCCGGGCGAGACGAGGCACGACCTCCCGGGCCGCGAACTCCAGCACCCGCACCACGTCGCCCTTTACCGACAAATCGGAAATATCGGAAAGGCCGTCTAGACTGTCCGGTACGGATGCCGGCCAACCGGCCGCCTCCATGGCCGCCACCAGGCCCCGAGCCCGCTCCTCGACCGCATCGGTCTCGGCCGTCGACGCGTCCTCCGCCAGACCGAGCGCCTCCCGCAGACCGGGCAGCGCCGCCACCTGGCCCGCCCACATCTGCCGGGCCCGCAGCATCGCCAGCACGAGGTTGACCCGCGCCTCACCCTCCGGCGCCGCGCCGAGCACGTGCAGCCCGTCCCGGATCTGCACGTCCTTGACCTCGCACAGCCACCCGTCGATGTGCAGGATGAAGTCGTCGAAGTCCTCGTCACCGGGCCGGGCCACCTGCCCGAGGTCGTGGTCCATCTTCGCCGCCTGGATCAGCGTCCAGATCTGCGCCCGGATGGCCGGCAGCTTCGCCGGGTCCAGCGTCGCGATCGTGGCGTGCTCGTCCAGCAGCTGCTCCAGCCGGGCGATGTCGCCGTACGACTCCGCCCGCGCCATCGGCGGGATCAGGTGATCGACCAGCGTCGCGTGCGCCCGGCGCTTGGCCTGCGTGCCCTCACCGGGGTCGTTGACCAGGAACGGGTAGATCAGCGGCAGGTCGCCCAGAGCCGCGTCCGTCCCGTCCGACGCCGACATGCCCACGTTCTTGCCCGGCAGCCACTCCAGGTTCCCGTGCTTGCCGACGTGCACGACGGCGTGCGCGCCGAAGTCGTCCGCCAGCCACCGGTACGCCGCCAGGTAGTGGTGGCTCGGCGGCAGGTCCGGGTCGTGATAGATCGCCACCGGGTTGGCACCGAACCCGCGCGGCGGCTGCACCATCACCACGACGTTCTCGTCGCGCAGGGCGGCGAGGACGATGTCGCCGTTGTCCACGTACAGCGAGCCGGGCGCCGCGCCCCAGTGCTGCTCCACGCTCTCCCGGAAGTCGGCGGGGAGCGTCGAGAACCACTCCGTGTAGCGGGCACCCGGGATCCGCACCGGGTTGCCCGCCAGCTGCTCCTCGGTCAGCCAGTCCGGGTCCTGCCCACCGGCGGCGATGAGCGCGTGAATCAGCCCGTCGCCATCGAAGTCCACGAAGTCGCCGACCTGATAACCGCGCGAGCGCAGCGCGGCCAGCAGCGCAACCGTCGAGGCGGGGGTGTCCAGGCCGACGGCGTTGCCGATGCGGGAGTGTTTGGTGGGATACGCCGACAACATCAGCGCGACGCGGCGATCAGCCGGCGGGACGTGCCGCAGCCGTCCGTGCGCCACCGCGATCCCGGCGACCCGCGAGGCCCGCTCCGGATCGGCCACGTAGACCGACAGGCCGTCAGCGTCGATCTCCTTGAACGAGAACGGCACCGTGATGATCCGCCCGTCGAACTCCGGGATCGCCACCTGGGTGGCCGCGTCCAGCGGCGACAACCCGCCGTCGCTGTCCTCCCACGCGGCACGCGAGCTGGTCAGGCAGAGTCCCTGGAGGATCGGCACGTCCAGGTCGGCGAGGACACCGACGTCCCAGGCCTCGTCGTCCCCGCCCGCCGACGCGGTGGCCGGGCGGGTGCCCCCGGCGGCCAGCACCGTCACCACGAGCGCGTCAGCCTTGCGCAGCTCGGCGAGCAGTTCCGGCGGCGCGGTCCGCAGCGAAGCCGTGAAGATCGGGAGCGCCGCGCCGCCCTTGGCCTCGATCGCCTGGCACAGCGTCTCCACGAAGGCGGTGTTCCCGGCCATGTGGTGAGCGCGGTAGTAGAGCACCGCGACGGTCGGCGATCCGGGCGCCGACTCCCGTGGGAGCACACCCCAGTCCGGCGCGGAGGACGGCGGCTCGAATCCGGTCCCGGTCAGCAGCACCGTGTCGGAGAGGAAGTCGTGGAGCGAGGCGAGGTTCGGCGCGCCACCCTGCGCCAGGTACACATGGGCGTCCGCGGCCACGCCGGCCGGCACCGTCGACAGCTTCATCAGCTCGGCGTCCGGCGCCTGCTCGCCACCGAGCACCACCACCGGCACGGCACCGGCGAGCAGGGCGTCGAGGCCCTCCTCCCAGGCACGGCGCCCGCCGAGGATGCGCACCACGACCAGGTCGACCCCGTCCAGCAGGCCGGGCAGATCGTCCACCGAGGTCCGGGCCGGGTTGGCCAGGCGCCAGGCGGAGCCGCCGGCCCGGGCGCTGAGCAGGTCGGTGTCCGACGTCGACAGCAGCAGAAACACGCGTGCGCTCCCCCTCGGGGTCCGCGCCCCGGGTAGTAGAGATCACGGCGACCGGAGTTCCTGGCTCCCGGGCAGACACCCGGTGACAGTGGCGGGACCGCGCCGGATTCGCACCGGCTTCCTCCGCGGCGTCGCCGCTCGTGAGTATTCAGTTCCGGCACACGCTACTCGACGCCGGTCCGGGCCGGAGCTGTGACACTGCCGACCCCGGAGCGGTCCCGGGCCGCCCGTAGTATCCGGTCGGTGACCTCCCCCCGATCGTCCGACGTCGACGCCTGCCCGAGCGCGCTGCGGCTGCATGCCGCCGCCGACGGGCTGCTGGCGCGCGTCCGGCTGCCCGGCGGGGTGCTGACCGGTGCGCAACTGGGGACCTTGCGTGCGCTCGCGGAGGAGTTCGGCGACGGCTGCCTGGAACTCACCTCGCGAGCGAATCTCCAGCTCAGAGCACTGCGGGCCGAGGACGCGGAGACCTTGGCGACCCGCTTGCGCGAGGCGGGCCTGCTGCCTTCGACAACCCATGACAGCGTACGGAACATCGCGGCACCGCCGATCCCGTCAGCAATGATCCGCGAGCTGGTCCCCCTGCTGGACACCGCGATCTGCGCCGATCCCGAGCTGTCCCTCCTTCCGGGGAAATTCCTGTTCGCGATCGGACACGTCCCGCTCGCCTCCGACGTCGCCGCGGTACCCGCCGGCCCCTCGTTCGCGATCCGCTTCGCCGACCACGACACCGGTCTCCGTGTCGCTCCGGACCGCGTGGTGCCCACCCTGATTGCCGCCGCACACGCCTTCCTGGCCGAACGCGAGGCCCAGCGCGCCGACGCCCCCGCCGCATGGCGCCTGCGCGAACTGACCGACGGCCCCACCCGCGTCTCAGCCCGGGTCGCCGCCGCACTAGGACTGCCTCCCCCACGGCCTGGAAGAACGAACGTTCTTTCCGCCGCGGATCCAGGGGAGCCGGTGTCAGGGAGAACGAACGTTCTCTCTGCCGCCGAACACGGAGGGCTGGAGGCGGACAGAACGTTCGTTCTGTCCACCCTGGAGCCCGGGGCGTTTCTCGGTGTGCTGGAGCAGCCGGACGGGCTGGTCGCGGTCGGTGCTCTGGTTCCGCTGGGTCGCCTGTCCGCCGTACCCATGAAGGTCCTGGAATCGTCCGACAGGCTGATCATCACGCCCTGGCGGGGAGTCGTCGTGCCCGATCTGCCACGCACCGCGGCACCCACCTGGACCGATCGCCTGATCGCGGCGGGTCTGCCGACGGCGGCAGACTCCCCCTGGGTCGGGGTCACCGCCTGCGCGGGCCGTCCCGGATGCGCGAGGTCCCTGGCCGACGTCCGCGCCGACGCCGCCGCGACGTCGCGCTTCATCGACGGCCTCCCGGTGCACTGGGCGGGCTGCGACCGAGCGTGCGGGAGCCCGGCCGGCCCCCACGTCCAGGTCCGCGCCACCGCGACCGGCTACGCCGTCGCCCGGCTTCCCGGGCCGGAATCCGCCGGCGGCGCGGTCCAAGACCTGGATGACGCGATATCCGCAGCTAGGAGGGCCTGATGGAGTACGTACGGGACGGCGCGGAGATCTACCGGAGGTCGTTCGCCACGATCCGCGCGGAGGCCGACCTCGCCGGGCTGCCGGAGGACGTCGCGCGGGTGGTGGTCCGGATGATCCACGCCTGCGGGATGGTGGATCTCGTCGAGGACGTGCGGTACAGCCCGGGTGTGGTGACCGCGGCCCGCAAGGCGCTGCTCGGTGGGGCACCGATCCTGTGCGACGCCGAGATGGTGGCGTCCGGGGTGACCCGCAGCCGGCTACCGGCCGCGAACGCCGTGATCTGCACGCTGCGCGACCCGGCGGTGCCGCCCCTCGCCGCGGAGATCGGCAACACGCGCAGCGCCGCCGCCCTCGACCTCTGGGGCGACCGGCTCGACGGCGCCGTCGTCGCGATCGGCAACGCGCCCACCGCGCTGTTCCGGCTGCTGGAGATGGTCGCCGCGGGCGCGCCCCGGCCCGCCGCGGTGCTCGGCATCCCGGTCGGGTTCATCGGCGCGGCGGAATCGAAGGAAGCACTCGCCGAATCCGGTCTGGAGTACCTGATCGTGCGCGGCCGTCGCGGTGGCAGCGCGATGACAGCGGCCGCGGTGAACGCCCTGGCATCAGAAGCCGAATGAGGAACACAGAGCTATGACGAACGAATCGCGGCCCGGCCGGCTCTACGGTGTCGGGCTCGGCCCGGGTGACCCGGAACTGGTCACCGTGAAGGCCGCCCGGCTCATCGGCGCGGCCGACGTGATCGCCTACCACGCGGCGCGGCACGGCCGGAGCAACGCGCGGGCGATCGCCGCCGGATACCTGCGTGCGGGGCAGATCGAGGAGGCCCTGATCTACCCGGTCACCACCGAGACCACCGACCACCCGGGCGGTTACCAGGGCGCGATCGACGAGTTCTACGCCGAGTCCGCGGCCCGGCTCGCCGCGCACCTGGACGCCGGCCGCGACGTCGTGGTGCTGGCCGAGGGCGACCCGTTCTTCTACGGCTCCTACATGCACATGCACAAGCGGCTCGCCGACCGCTACGAGGCGACGGTGGTGCCCGGCGTGACCTCGGTCAGCGCCGCCGCGGCCGTGCTCGGGCGCCCGCTCATGGAGCGCGACGAGGTGCTCACCGTGCTGCCCGGCACGCTCGCCACCGACGAGCTGACCCACTGGCTGGAGAAGACCGACTCGGCCGCCATCATGAAGCTGGGCCGGACCTTCGAGAACGTCCGGGAGGCACTGGACCGGGCCGGCCGCCTAGACGACGCCTGGTACGTCGAGCGCGCCACCACCGACCGGGAACGCTCGGCGCCGCTCAGGGACGTCGAGGCCGACTCGGTGCCGTACTTCTCCCTGGCCCTGCTGCCCAGCCCGGCCGCCACCGAGTTCGTCAGCACGAAGGTGCTCCTGGCCGAGCCGGCCGGCCGCAACGACATGGTCAGCCTGGAGGGCGCCGTACCGGCCGTTCCGAGCGGCGACGGGATGGGCAGCGTGACAGTGGTCGGCCTCGGCCCCGGATCCCGGGACTGGCTGACCCCGGAGGCGCAGGCCGCCCTGGCCACCGCCGACGACCTGGTCGGCTACGGCCCGTACGTCGACCGCGTACCCCCGAACGCCCGCCAGCTGCGCCACTCCTCGGACAACCGGGTCGAGGCCGAACGTGCCGCGTTCGCGCTGGACCTGGCGAAACGCGGCCGCCGGGTCGCGGTGGTCTCCTCCGGCGACCCGGGCGTCTTCGCGATGGCCGCCGCCGTCCTGGAGGTGGCCGAGGACTCCCAGTGGAAGGACGTCCCGGTACGGATCGTGCCGGGACTGACCGCCGCGCAGGCCGTTGCGGCTCGGGCCGGCGCGCCGCTCGGGCACGACTTCTGCATCCTGTCGCTCTCCGACCGGCTCAAGCCGTGGCCGGTCATCGAGACCCGCCTGGAGGCCGCCGCCACCGCCGACCTGGTGATCGCGATCTACAACCCGGCGTCGAAGAGCCGTAAGGAACAGCTGATCAAGGCCCTTGAACTGCTCCGCAAGCACCGCTCCGGTGCCACCCCGGTGGTGGTCGGGCGCGACGTGGGCGGCTCGGCCGAGTCGGTACGCGTAACCACCCTCGCCGGACTCGACCCCTCGACCGTCGACATGCGCACGCTGCTCATCGTCGGCTCCTCGCAGACCCGGGCGGTGACCCGCGGCGACGGCACCACCGCGGTCTACACCCCGCGCCACTACCCGGGCTGACGAGGCCGTTCACCATCGACCACCGGTTCCGGAATGAAGCCGGTGACCCGTCCCACCACCGCTCCGCAACCGCACTGCAGCGGCGAACCCCTGACGGCCCACCCCCGAGCAACCGAAAGGAGGGGTCACTGAAAAGCAACTTTTTCGCAGAGGGGTGACCCCCGTTGAACACCGCACGTACCCGGGCCGCCATCCTGGCCTCGTCCTTGCTGCTGGCCGTCGCCCTCCCCGCGGCGGAGACCCTCGCCGCCCCCAGAGCGACACCCACCCCTCAGCCCAAAGCGACAGCCACGAAGGCCCCGGCCCCCACGAAGACGCCGGCCCCGAAGAAGACCACCGCCGCGCCGAAGCCGACCGGCGCGGTTCAGAATGAGAACATGGCGACCCTGGACAGCCGTCTCACCGCGGTCACCCAGGCGAAGACGATCAACTACTACCCGTCGAACGCCGGCTGGTCGGCCATGTGGACGGGTTTCGACGCCGCGAAGATCGACGCCGACATGGCGAAGGCGGCCGCGCTGGGCGCCGACAACGTCCGCGTCATCGTGTTCCCGCAGTCGTTCGGATATCCGGCGCCGAAGGCCGACTACACCGAGCGGCTCCGCAAGTTCGTCAGCATCGCCGACGGGCACGGCATGACCGTCAAGCTGACCCTCTTCGACTGGTGGAACGGCTACTCCGACGCGGCCGGCAGCGCCGCCTGGGCCAAGGCGGTGCTCGCGCCGTACCGGGACGATCCCCGGGTGCTCTCGGTCGAGCTGAAGAACGAGTTCCAGTCGACCGACCCGGCCGCCGTCTCGTGGGTGCGCAGGCTGATCCCGGCCGTACGCCAGGCGGTCCCGGCCATGCCGCTGACCCTGTCGGTGGACGCGCAGAGCGGCGCGACCGGCCTGGCCCGGATCAGGTCGCTGCTCGGCGAGAAGGCGCTGGACTACTACGACTACCACTTCTACGGCACGTCCGAGCGGGCGCTCGCCGAGATCCGCCGGGCGCAGGTCGCGGTCGGCTCCGACCCGATCGTGATCGGTGAGACCGGCCTGAGCACGGCGGTCAGCAGCGAGGGCGAGCAGGCCGCGTTCCTGGCCCGGGTGTTCGAGGCGGCACGGGTCGCCGGGGTGAAGTCGGTGGCGCCGTGGACGCTCTACGACTTCGCCAACGGCGCGATCCCCAGCAACTCGCAGGTGTCGAAGGTCGCCGCGCAGTACAAGTTCGGCCTGCACCGGGCGGACGGCACCGCCAAGGCCGGTGCGGCTGTCGTGCGTACGGCGTGGGCCGGCGGCGAACTGGCGGACAGCATCCTGGACTTCGGGTTCGAGTCGAGCAGCTCACCGTGGCGGCCGTACCTGTCCGAGGCCGGTGTCGGCTCGCGCAGCAACGACGAGGCGCACAGCGGCGACTGGTCGGTGCGGTTCTCCGGGACGAAGCGGACGGCGTCCGGCGTACCGTCGGTGCGCACCTCGCCGATCGTGCCGGTCTCCGGCGGCCAGAAGTGGCACGCCGAGGCGTGGGCTCGCGGGGTCAACGTCACCGGCACCAACGAGATCGCGCTGAGCTGGTTCGACATCAACGACCGGTGGCTCGGGCAGCACTCGTCCAGGGCGGTCGCCAAGGGCACCAGCGGCTGGACGAGGCTGACCGTCGACGCGGTCGCCCCGGCCGGGGCGACCAGCGTCCAGCTTCACCTCAAGTCGGGCGACAACCGGGGCACGGTCTGGTACGACGACGTGGTGCTGTCGCTGTCCTGAAGGACCCCGATCGAGGTCAGCAGGCGCTCGTACGCGCCGACCGTACGGTCCCAGGACGAGGGATCGGTGTGCCGCCGGCCGGTCAGGCCGGCGGCACGCTCGATTGCCGCACCCAGTTCGCCCGGCGCCCCCGCCTGCACGAAGACCGCCCCGCTGTACGACTCCGCCGCCTCGACCAGCCCGCCGACCGCCGTGACCACCACCGGCAGCCCGTGGCTCATCGCGATGTGCAGCGGCCCGCTCGCCGAGCTCCGCCGGTACGGCAGCACCACCACGTCAGCCTCCGCGAAGAACTCGTTCACCTCGGCGTCCGTGACGTAGCGGTTCACGAACGTGATCCGGTCCCGCGCCGGCGAGCCCTCGATCAGCTCGCCCGGCAGCGTCCAGCCCTCCCAGGTCTCGCCCACCACGGTCAGGTGGTGGTCCGGCCCGAGCGCCGCGAACGCCTCGACCAGGTCCTCCAGGCCCTTGTACGGCCGGATCGTCCCGAAGAACAACAGCCGGCGTACGCCGTCCGGGCTCTCCCGCCGGGCCGCCGGCACGACGTGATGGTCGAACGGCCCGTGCAGCGCCACCTCGGCCGGCACGTCACCCAGGTCGTACGCCTCGGCCAGCGCGGCCCGGTCGAACCGCGAGTGCACGATCACCCCGTCGGTACGCCGCAGCAGTGGCCGGATGCACGAGCGCACGTACTTCGCGGCCCACTGCCGCTGCGCCTCGCCGGTGTCCTGCACCTCGTGGAACTCGACCACGACCCGGATGCCGAGCCGGCGGGCGGCCAGGCACAACACCAGGTACGAGTGGAGCACCGCGCCGGTCCACCACTGCAGGACCAGGACGTCCGGCCGGAACTCGCGAAGGAACCGGATCGCGCGGACGAGACTCGGCACGGCCCACCAGTCGACGCCGTCGAATACGCGTACATCTGTGGTGTAGCGCAGGTCGGCAAGAGAGTGACCGACCCGCGCACGCCCGGGGTAAAGCCTGGCCGGCAGCAGCCGCCGCATCAGGATCGTGCCCACCTCGAAGCGCTCGGAGAGGGCGTTGCTCAGGCGGCAGGTGTAGTAGCTGATCCCGGAGAGGAACCGCCATCCCGATCCGACGACCAGAATCCGGGTCCTCTCATCGCTTCGCGGCGGTGACGCAGGCACGGTAGACCTCCTCGATCTGCGGAACGACGCGGGCCGCGGTGAAGTCCAGCCCGCGTTTCTGACCGGCCTCGCGCAGCCGTGCCGCCAGGCCGGGGTCGGTGAGCACGCGCAGCAGCGCGCCGTGCAGCCGGTCCGGGTCCCCGGGCGGCACCAGCAGCCCGTTCACCTCGTCCCGGACCACGTCGAGCAGCCCGCCCGACGCCGAGGCGACCAGCGGCGCACCGGCCAGCATGGCCTCCACCGCGACCTGGCCCATCCCCTCGAGCAGCGACGGCACGACGCCCACCGCCGCGCCCCGCCAGGCCGCCATCACCTGCGCGTGCGGCACGTCGCAGCGGACCACCACGCCCGGCGGTACCGGTGGCGTGTCGTCCCGTCGCATGCCCAGGCAGACCAGCCCCGGCGGCTCACCCGGGCCCGGCCACTGGGCCACCAGCCGCCGGTACGCCGTGAACAGCACGTCGATGCCCTTGTGCGGGCCGAGCTGGCCGACGAACAGCAGGTAGGGCCGGTCCGGCAGCCAGTCCGGCCGGGGTGTGGTGCGAGCCAGGTCGTCCAGGCCGTCCGGCACCAGGCTGGACAGCACCCGGACCGGGAGCTCACCGGGCAGCCGGGCCTGGTCCAGCGCGGCCGCGACCGACGAGGAGATCGCGGTGAGGCAGTCGATGCCGCGGTGCCGGTGCGCGCGGAGCCCGGCGGTGAGGACGGCTGCGCGCGGGCGGCCGTACTGGCCCGCCGCGCACGGCACGCACCGGCCCAGGCTGGGGCCGGCGCAGCGGCGGCCGTTGCGGGAGAACGTCTTGCGTACGCAGGTCAGCCCGAAGTCGTGTGCGGTGTGCACGTGCGGCAGTCCGAGCGGGCTGAAGTGCAGCGGCAGGTAGCTGTACATCAGCCAGTCGTGGCTGTGCACCAGGTCGAAGGTGTGCTCACGCAGCACCCGCGCGATCGCCAGGGTGGTCAGCGGGTCCGGCGCGGTCGGGTGGAACGGCTTGCCCGGGTCCCGGTTCAGCCCGGGGAGCAGCGTGTTCGCGACACTGCGTACGCGCAGGACCCGTACCCCGTTGATCTCCTCATGGTGCGGCGCGGCGGGTGTCGCCAGGGTCAGGACGGTCACCTCGTGCCCGCGCCGCACCATCAGCTCGCTGCTGGTGGCGATGCTGCGCTCCAGGCCACCGATCACCGGCGCGTAGAGATTGGACAGATGCAGAATCCTCATCAGACCCTCCGGGTCGCCGCGTCGTCGCCGTCCGGCACCAGCCCGCACACACAGGCCTCCTTGCTCCCCCCGAGGCAGCAGCGGGCACCCGCTGCCGGGCGGTTCGAGACCGCGACCAGCACGACGAGCAGCGCGCTGCCGGTCTGCCCGGCCAGCCACGCGATCCCGGCCCCGGTGACACCCGAGCCGGGCAGCAGCAACCAGGTGAGCACCAGACAGGACGCCGCGCGGACAGCGTTGAGCCGGCGGCAGCGGCGGAACTCCCCGCGCGAGCGCCAGTGCGCCACCGCCAGGTTGGTGACCGCGTCCGGCAACGCGGCGATCACGAGGATCTTGAGGAGCGTGCCGCCGCCGTCGGCGTACCCGGCGCTGAACAACCCCAGCACCCGGTCCCCCGCCACCAGCAGCACCACGGCCGGCACGCCGACCACCGCGCCGACCACCACGGCGGCCCGGTGCAGGCTGACCCGGGCCGCGTTCGTCCGCTCGGCGTAGAGCGCCGAGGCCACCGCCGGCGACACCATGAACAGCATCGAGGCCGTCATCCACGCCAGGTAGAAGTGCGCGTTCGCGTCCGCGCCCAGCCGGGCCGTCACCAGCACCGGCAGCACGGCGGCCGGCCCCGCCTGGGTCAGGTTGATCAGGTGGTGGCCGGTCAGCGACGCGCGCAGGTGCGGCAGCTCCGCGCTGATCCCCGCCGCACGCAACCGCGCACCCGGCATCAACCGCCGCGGGCCGGACGCCATCGAGTACGCGCTGACCACCAGGATCGGCAGCGTCCAGGAGAGCACCACGGCTCCGGCACCGAGCGCACCGCCGGGTTGCGTCCCGGCCGCCAGCACACCGAGCGTGACGATCTTCCCGGCGGCGAGGGCCAAATTGCGCAGGAGCATTCCCTGCCCGGCCCGGTGCGCGACGTAGACGTTGTCCAGCAACGTCGTCAGGGTGACCGCGACGGCCGCGCAGACCAGCGCGGCGGCTCCCGCGAACCCGTCGAGGAACCCGAAGTTGTCGGCGACGGCCGGTGCGGTCACCGCGACCAGGGTGGCCGCGGCCGCGGTGACCGCCGCCCCGAAGATCAGTCCGCCGCTGACGATCCGCGACCAGCTTCCGGCGTCGCTTCCCGGCAGCCGCTGGATGAACATGTGCCCGGCCCCGAGGTTGGCGCCCATGCTGACGGCGGTGGCGGCCGAGATCAGCGCGGTGGCGGTCCCTACTGTGGACTGTGGTGCGGACCGGGCGGCCAGCATCCAGTACCCGTAGCCGAGCCCGCCGTTGATCACCGTGGTGGCCATGATGAGCAGGCTGTTGCGGGCAAGCGAGTCCCGCGTGATCCCCCGGACGGCCGCGCTCAACACGCCCCGCGCCCCCGAAGCAGCGCGGCGCGGCCCGGCCTTGTCGCAGGCGCGGTGACCGGGCCGCGGGCGTAGAAGCCCGCGCTCGTCGGGCCCACGCTGATGCTCACCGCGCGCAGGCAGCCGTCGGCCGGCATCGCGGGCACGCGGACCGCCATCGCCTGGACCGTGTCCGCCGCCACCGTGACCGGCCGGCTCGTGATCACCCGGCCGCCGATCCGCAGGCTCAGCAGTTCCGTCATGGTGCCGAGCCCCGAACTGGTGACCCGAACCGGCACGCTCAGCCCTCGCGCGGGCACCGTGACCGGCGAATCGATCGCCGCGGCCCACCCGTTGAGAGCCACACTCAGATACCCCGGTTGCGTCGGCCGGGGCGAACCCAGATGTGCCCGGACCGCCACCCCACCGATCGCGAGAACCAGCACCGCGGGCACCGTCACCGCGACAGCCGTCCGCACGCCTCCGCTGCCCGCCGGATCAGGGACAGGCGCCGCGGCCGAACCCACACGCTGGGCGGGCAGTCCCGGCCTCGGCCCGGTGAGGCGCTCACGCAGCAGCGCTACCAGCCCGAGCACCGTCGCGACGATCGCGCCACCGACGACCAGCGGCAGCGGCCGAACCGGCGCGGCAGCCGCGTGCAGCGCGAGCGCCACCAGCGGCAGCGTGGCCAGCCCGGCCACCGCGGCGAACCCGATCCGCGTCACCGGGACGCCGGCCTCACCCAGCGGTCCCGGCCCGGCCAGTGCGCGCCACCACAGCTCACCGATGGCCAGGAGCGTGATCATGCAGAGCGGCAGGGCGATCCACGGGCTCATCGGGCGCCACCACCCAGCTGTTCGCCGAGGCTGCCGAAGTCGAAGCGGTAGATCGCCACGTGCGGGCCGTCGTACATCTTGATCAGCCACGGCAGGTGGTCGAACTTCGTCAGCTGCTCGCGGCTGAACGCCGGGCGGCCGTCGTGCGGGATCGGCTCGTTCGTCTCGAAGTAGATCTTGATGTCGGGGACCTGTTCGGACATCCGGCGGTCGACGACCAGGAACTCGAAGCGCCAGTCCCGCAGTTGCCGGAGCAGGGCCGGTGGCATCGGCTGTCCGGGACGGGCCAGATACAGGTCGTAGGCCGGGAACGTCGCCGATCCGGTGGTCGGCTCCTGCTCGCCGTACGAGCCGAGGATCAGGCCGGAGTAGCGATCGGCGACCAGCCGGGTCTCGCGTCCCTGTGTCTCGCGCAGCCAGGCCGCGGCGGCCAGCACCTCCGGCGTGGCCGCCCGGGTGTCCGAACCGAACACCGGTGGACCGGGGAACCGGTAGGACGGGTTCATCCCGGCCGCGTTGTTGCCGACCAGCATCATCGCGCACACCGTGAGCAGCACCGCGCCCATCGCGATCGAGCGGATCCGCCCGGCTGACCGGTCCAGCAGTGCGATGATCAACGGGGCGGTCACCAGGGCGATGCCGAGGTAGCTGAAGGCCCACGACCGGCGTGCGCCCTCGGCTCCGGCCGGGGTGAGGATGAGCACTGTCGCCGGGAAGTACAGGGCACCGACCAGCAGCAGGGCGGCCGAGGCGGCGCGGGTGACGGGTTCGGTGCGGTGGCGCCGCCGCCACCGCAGCACCGCCGCGCCGGTCCAGAAGAGCAGCGCGACGCCCGGCGCCGCGAACGCGGTCTGCTGCTCCCACCAGGGCGCGATCGACTGGCTGAACAGCGTCCGGCCGCCGGAGCCGCCGCCCGCCATGCCGGTGATCTGGTCGAGGGCGCGGCCCAGGTACGGGTCGAGGTAGCTGCCGGTACGCGGTGCGACAGCGCCCATCCAGGCGGCCACGATCAGGGCCGCGCCGCTCGTCAGCGCCCAGGCGACGCGGGCCGGTGCGACCAGCGAGCGGTCGCGCACCGAGCGGACGGTGCTGGTGACCGCGAGCAGGCCCAGGACTCCGGTCAGCCACAGTGCGGTGAGGTGGTGGGTGGCCGTGATCGCGAGTCCGAGCACCAGGGTCAGCGCCACCCATCCGGCGCGCGCGCCGAACGTGGCCGCCCGCATCCCGCGCACTCCCGCCACCAGCGCCCACACCAGGACGGCGATGGCGAGCGACTCGTACCCGAGCTGGGTGTCGAAAAAGAGGAACGAGCTGTTCAGGCTGTAGAGAACGGCCGCGGCCGCACCGACGCGGGGATCCGGCCAGAGTTGCCCGGCCAGCGCCGCGACGCCGAGGAGCACGAGGACGTGGGCGAGGATCAGCACGAGCAGGGCGGCGTGCCAGACGGTGAGTCCGGTGAGCGCGGCGAGCGAGGCCACGGTGGCGTGCAGGCCGGGGTAGTCGCCGATCACCCGGACGATCGGGTTCTGCTCGAAGAGGCGGCCGTCGAGCAGGATGTCGTGGCTCTGGCCCCAGTGCGCGTACTCGTCGTGGTACAGCGGGCCGGTCGGGTTGCGCAGCAGTTTCGGCAGGTAGGTGAAGCAGGCGTACCCGACGAGCACGGCCAGGCGCAGCCGGGCGGGGGTGCCGAGGCGCACCGCCCAGAAGGCCGCCGGCAGCGTGAAGACCAGCATGCCGGCCCAGAACCAGCCGAACTGGCCGGCCTCACCCCACTCGGCCCGCCGGTACGCGACGACCAGCGCCGCGGCACCGGCCGCCGCGGCGACGGTGAGGGTCACCGCGCAGGCGGCCGTCGCGATCCACGCCGGGCCCGCCGGTTCGGCACTCCGCCCGGGGAGCCGGCCGATGACCGGACCGGCCGTCGTGGCTGTCATCGACCGACGGCCCCCACGGACACCGGCCGGCCGGCCACGGCGGCGTAGATCTCACGCGTCGCTCCGACCACATCGGTCCAGGTCGGCAGCACAGCGGGCCGGGTGCGGCCACTGGCCGCGGCCTCCCGCAGCGCCTCGGCCAGCGCCACCTCGTCCTCCGGGTCAGCAAACCGCAACCGGGCTTCGTCACCGGAGGCGGCAGGCCGGGCTTCGTCGCCGGCGCCCGCGAGGCGGGCGACCTCGCGGTGGGCCGGGATCGGTGCGGCGACCGTGGGCAGGCCGGCCGCGAGGGCGTCGGCCACCGCCATCCCGAACGCCTCGTGCGCCGAGGCGGAGACGGCCGCGGAGGCCTGGGACAGGCAGGCGGCGAACGCGTCGTCGTCGAGGCGCCCGTGGAAGACCACCCGTCCGGCCAGGCCGAGCCGGGCGGCGAGCTGGCGCAGCTGCCCGGCCGCCGGTCCGGTGCCGACCACGTCGAGGCGGTGCTCGGGTCCGGCGTGCGCCATCGCCCGGATCACCCGGTCGACGCGTTTGTACTGCTCGAGCCGCCCGACGCAGAGGATGCGGCGAACCGCGGAGCGCGGTGCCGGTGTGGACGGGCGCGGGTCGGTCCCGTTCGGGATGACCACGGCCCGCTCACCCACCGCCGGGAAGTGCCGCAGCACCAGGTCCCGCTCGGCGGCGGTGACGCAGACGACCGCGCCCGCCCGGGCCATGATGGTCCGCCCGAGCGGGCGGTAGAGCGGGTGCAGCGCGGCGCGGAACCGGCTGTGCCCGGTGCCGTGGTAGTGCGGGGTGAAGACCAGCGGTGCCCGGTTGCCCAGCGCCGCGCAGAGCGCCGCCAGGGCGTGGTAGCTGTGCGCGTGCAGGACGTCGTACTCGGCGGCGTGCGCGCGAAGCCAGCGCCAGAGCGGCACCGAGAGCCGATAGTTGCCGGCCGGCACGGTGAGCGGGAAGCGCCGGACCAGCACGCCGTCGACCGTCTCCACCGACCTGGTGGCGCCCTGGGTGATCACCTCGACGTCGTCGCCGGCCGCGGTCAGCCCGGCACAGAGGCGCCGCACGTGGGTCTCCACCCCGCCGATGTCCGGGTGGTACGCGTTGCAGACGAGGGCGATCCTCATCGGGCCTGCCGTTCCGCGAGGCGGGTCCGCGCCCGGCGCGGTCGCCATTCGCGGGCGATCGTACGCAGCACCCGCATCCCGTCCGTGAGGGCGTTGAGGTTGCTGACGCCGTGGATGCGGGAGTGCTCGAAGCTGGGCACCTCGACGATGGTGAGCCGGGCCTGTGCGGCGCGCAGGTTCAGCAGCGTCTCGATCTCGAAGCCGTCGCCCCAGAGCCGACCGTCGGCGGTGTCCGGCGCGGGCGAGGTGCTGTCCAGGTCGAACACGTCCAGACAGCGCGCCCAGAAGGCGTTGTACCCGTAGCAGAGATCGCTGTAGCGGGTGCCGAAGAGCAGGTTGACCAGCATGCTGAGGCACTTGTTGCCGGCCCGGCGCAGCCGGGTGATGTCGGCGCTGCCACCGGCCGGGCGGAACCGCGAGCCCTTGGCGAAGTCGGCGCCGGCCAGCAGCGTCTCGACGAAGCTCGGGATCTCCAGCGGGTCGGTCGAGCCGTCGGCGTCGATCATGACGATGATGTCGCCGGTCGCCGCGGCGAATCCGCAGGCCAGGGCGTTGCCCTTACCTCGGCGGTTCTGCCGCACCACGCGGATGTCCGGGCGCAGCCGCCGGGCGACCGCCACGGTGTCGTCGGTGGACCCACCGTCGACGAGCACGATCTCGTCCACCTGGGGCAGCCGCGCGAAGACGTGCGGCAGGTTCTGTGCCTCGTTCAGCGCCGGGACGATGACGCTGACAGTGGGTTCTTCCGGTCCGGCGGGGACCGGTGGCTCGGCGACGGTCCGTTCGGCGCCGGTCTCGCCGGGAAGCACACGGTCGACCGTGGGCATGTCGTTCTCCGATCGGGCAGGGTGGAGCCGGCCCGGTCCGGGCCGGAGGGAGATTGGGGGATGGTTCACGCCAGCGGCGCGTCGACTGTCCAGTCGTAGACGTCCTGCCGGGCGGTGACCTCGCCGGTGGACGCGGTGAATCCGATCCAGCCGCTCTCGGTGCCGGCACCCGCGGCCAGGTCGACCTTCTGGTCGAGCAGCAGTTCCTCGTCGGACCCGGCGGACAGCGAGCGCACGTACACCTTGAGGTTGTGCGCCTCGGCGTCGTAGCGCAGGCGGGCCTGGAACGGCTTGCCGAACAGCGGGATCGCGGGCTCGGCGGTGGCGGTGTGCCGGTCCGGGTTGCCGCCGAGCACCACGGCCAGGTGGTTGCTGTCCGGGTCCGGTGTGTTCTGGTACGTGTCGAACTCGACCGCGACGCTCTTGCGGATGCCCCGGTACCCGAGGCCACCGCCCCACCCGCCGAGCGCGCGCTCACCGGCGCCCTGCGCGAGGAACGCGATGCCGTCCGCGCCGGGCTTGCCGTGGTGCAGGTATGCCTTGAACGTCGTCTCGAACGACGCGGTGAGGTCGACCTTCGCGGTGGACCACGCGGAGCCGGTCTGCTTGTAGCTGCCGGTGGTCAGCTCGATCACCCGGTTCTCGCCCCGGTCGGAGGTCACGGCGGCGGTGCCGTTGAGGGCCAGCGACTCGGCGTAGCCGGCGTCGATCGGCCGTAGCGTCTGGCCGTCGCCGCCCGCCGCGGAAGCGTCACCGGCCTGCGCGGCGGCGAGTATGGACAGCAGGGCGGAGGCCAGGAGGCCGCCCCGCGCCAATCTGGATGAACGCACGAACTGCTCCATTTCAGCGGTTTTGCCCGACTAAGACTTGGCCAAAGGTAGGGCAGACCGCGGAGCCGCGTGCGGGAGTCCTGGTTATTTACCCAAGATGGATTTCCGGCCGGAGGTCAGGACGAGAACCGGCGCGGATGGAACAGATCGATCCGGTGAGGAGTGGTCCCGGTGGTCGCCAGGTCAGCCAGAACCTCGCCCACGACCGGGACGAACTTGAATCCGTGTCCGGAGAAACCGCAGGCCACAGTAACCGCGTCGTGGAGCGGGTGCCGGCTGATCACGAAGTGCTCGTCGGGCGAGACGCTGTAGAGACAGGGCTCGCCGCGCAGCCACTCGCCGGGCAGATCGGGCAGGATCCGGACTGCGCCCCGGGCCATCTCGGCGGCCTCGTCCGGGTGGACCGTGGTGTCCAGCGCCTCGGGAGTGGTGACCGTCCCGCGCCGGAAGAACGCGATCTTCGCGCCACCGTCCGGCCCGTCGATCGCCGGGAAGCCGTACATCTGCGATCCGCTGTCCGGCTCCCAGATGTAGATCGGGTGCCGGTCCGCCAGGAACGGCTCGACGCCGCCGCGCGGCCGGAACCAGTGCTGCACCTGACGTTCGACCCGGATCGGCACGCCCAGGTCGGCGAGCAGCCGCGGCGCCCACGGGCCCGGCGTGATCACCAGTTGCCCGGCCGTGTACTCGCCCGTCGCGGTGCGCACCCGGACACCGTCACCGGCGGGCTCCCAGGACTCCATCGGCTCGTGGAACCGCAGGTCCGCGCCGTGCCGGCCGGCCAGGTCGAGCTGCGCCAGCACGGTCCGCTCGGGGCGGACGAACCCGGCCCTCGCCTCGTGGACCGCCACCTCGCCGGGCTGCGGCGCCATCGTCGGGAAGCGGCGGCGCAACTCGGCCGCGTCCAGCACCTCGTGCTGCAGACCCCACTGCCGGGCGCTGGCGAGGGCGCCGGAGACCGTACGGCTGTCCGGCCTCCCCACCATCACGCCACCGGTCAGCGTGATCAGGTCCCGCTCGGAGTCGACCGCCAGCCGCTCGAACAACTCGTACGCCCGGAGCACCAGCGGCACGTACTCCGGCCCCTCGAAATAGGACTGCCGGATGATCCGCGAGCCGCCGTGACTGGCGCCGCGATCGTGGCCGGGACCGAACCGCTCCAGCCCGAGCACCCGGTGCCCGCGGGCGGCGAGATGATGGACGGTGGCACTGCCCATACCACCCAGACCTACAACGATCACATCAAATGCGGGCACGTGGCTCCTGCTCGGGGTCGGACAACGGCTCGGCCGTCACCGTGGCGAGCAGCCGGCGATCGAAGTATCCGATCTCCACCTGTGTGCCGGGGACGGAAAGCGCGGCGGGGAGCCAGGCGTACGCGATCGGGGCCGCCACGCTGTACGCGTACCCCGCTGACGTGACATGTCCCACCGCGAAGCCGCCGGCGAAAACCGGCTCGCGCCCCACCGGAACGTCCCCGGTCTCCGCGACCACCAGGCAGGTCAGCAGCCGGTCCGGCGGCGCAGCCGGCCGGGACGCCGCGGCGAGGCCCGCCTGGAACGGATCGTCCTCCGTGGTCACGTCCGTTCCCCAGGTCCGGATGCCCCGCTCCAGACGCAGGTTGTCGTACGCCACCCGCCCCGCCGCGATCAGCCCCACCCCGGGCCCCTCGGCCCAGAGGGTGTCCCAGAGCCGCAGCCCGTACTCGGCCTCGGTGCGGATCTCCCATCCCGCCTCACCGACGCCCGGCACCCGCAGCACGGTGACCGGAACCATCCCGAGGAAGCCCTCCCGGACCCCGGTGTCGACGGCGTCCGCGGTGAGGTCGAAGTCGGTCAGCGGCGCGAGAAGCTCCTGCGCTCGCGGGCCCCACACACCCACCGCGCAGGTGCCGCCGGTGACGTCGCGGACCGTCAGCCCCGCGGGCGCCCGGCGCAGCAGCCAGTCCAGGTCGAGCGGGCCGTTCGCGCCGATCTGGAAGCGTTCCTCGGCGAGCCGGGCCACGGTGATGTCGCCGCGGACGCCACCGGCCGGGTCGAGCAGGATCGCCTGCGCGACGGTGCCCACCGGAACCTCGGCGTCCCCGCCGGTCAGCGCACGGACCAGCGCGGCCGGGCCGGTCACCGCCAGCCGGGTGGACCAGGTGGTGTCGAAGAGCGCCACCTTCCGCCGGGTGAGGCGGGCCTCGGTCTCGGCGATCGGCGACCAGTGCCGGGCGGACCACTCGTCGCGGGGATTCAGCTCCTCGGGCTGCGGGTTGGTCGCGTACCAGAGAGGGCGCTCCCAGCCGTACGCCTCGCCGAAGGCCGCGCCCAGCTCGACGTGGCGCGGATGGAACGGGCTCAGCCGCAGGTTGCGGACCGCCGGCGGCTCCTGCGGGTGGACGATCCGGCACCCGTCGGCGTAACCGCGGACCGCCCGTTTCCGCACGTAGCCGGGGGCGAGCTGGGCCCGGTCGAAGCGGTTCAGGTCGCACTCGTGCAGGTCGATCCCGGAACGCCCGTCGACCAGCCACTCGGCGACGGCCTTGGCGGCACCGGCCGAGTGCGTCGACCGGACCGCCTCGGCGAACCAGAGGCCGCGCGGCTCCCGCGCCTCGCCGAGCAGCGGAAAGCCGTCCGCGGTGACCGACAGGACACCGTTGAAGGCGTCCTCGAGGGCGGTGCCGCGCAGCGCGGGCAGGAGTTCGGTGGCGGCGGCCCAGGACTGCTTGAAGGCGGCGGGGGTGAACGGCAGCATCGCCGGGTGCGCGTCGCCGGGCAGGTCGTCGAGACTCACCGGGATCGGGTCGTGCAGGTTTGAGCCGATGCCGAGGCGGTCGCCGTACGCCCGGAAGGTGAGCCCCCGATCGGGATGGCTCAGGATCGGCAGGTGTTCGGTGACGCCCGCCGAGGTGGTCCGGACATATTGGTGGGCCATGGGCAGGAGCGGGACGGTCACGCCGGCCAGCCTGCCGACCTCCGGTCCCCAGAAGCCCGCGCAGCAGACGACGATGTCGGCGTCATACTCGTCGTCCACGGTGGCGACACCGGCGATTCGACCATCAGAGGAAACAAGACTAGTAACCCTGGAATTTCCGAAAAATCGGGCGCCACGCGCCGCCGCCCGCGCGGCTTGCACCTCGACAGCCCGGGAAACCGCCACGACGCCGTCACCAGGTACGTGCAACCCGCCGAGGATGAGTGATTTGTCCAGCAGAGGAAAGAGTGCCAGGCAACCGTCAACGTCCAGGATCGTGGACTGAACACCCCACGACTGAGAGAACCCAGCCCGCCGGTGCAACTCGGCCATCCGCTCCGGCGTGGACGCCACCTCCAGACTGCCCACCGCCGAGTAACAGCCCAGCTCCGTGTACTTGTGAGCGGTGTACCGGGCCAGCCGCGTCATGGTCCGCGACGGATCGATCTGGAAGACCAGCCCGGGTGCGTGCGACGACGATCCACCGGTCACCGGCAGCGGGCCCTGGTCGAGCACGGTGACATCGGTCCAGCCGCGCCCGGTCAGCTCGTCGGCCAGGGCACACCCGACGACACCGGCGCCGATGAGAACGACCCTGGGACCGGCCATCCGGCTGCCGCCCCGTTACGCGCCGGCCGTCCGCCGACGGCTGGGGCACCGAGGGACGATCCGCAGCAGCGCGCTGCGCCGCGTGCCGAAGCGACGGCTGACCAGCCGCCGGTTGACCGTGCTCCGCCGGATCGACCCGCGCAGCACCCCGATCATCTGATCCGTCATCTCCATGTCCCCGCCCGATCGCATCCCGCGGCACGTCGCACGAACAGGATCTTCACGTCTCCGGCCAGGGTCAATGGGCCGATACGTCTTTTACTTCTGCGCAATAAACCCCGGCATACTGCTGGCGTGGATCACCCGTACCTGGACGCACCGCGCCCGCTGGCCTTCGCCCACCGCGGCGGTGCGGCGGAGGGCGACGAGAACACCGCCGAGGCCTTCCAGCGCGCGGTCGACCTGGGATATCGGTACGTGGAGACGGACGTGCACGCGACGGCGGACGGCGTACCGGTCGTGATCCACGATCCGGCGCTGGACCGGGTGGCCGGGCGTCCGGGCCGGGTGGCGTCGTTGACCTGGGCAGATCTTTCTACGGTACGGGTCGCCGGCGCCGCGCTGGTCCCGCGGCTCGACGAGGTTCTCGACGCGTGGCCGGAGATCCGCTTCAACGTGGACGTCAAGGACGACCGGGTCGTGGCGCCGGCGGTGGAGGCCGTCCGCAGAACCGCCGCCGAGGACCGCGTCCTGCTCGCCTCCTTCAGCGACGCCCGCCTGACTCGCGTCCGCGAACTCGCCGGCCCGCGCCTCGCGACCTCCCTCGGCATGCGCGCGGTCACCCGCCTGCGGCTCGCCTCGATCACCGGTGTCCCGCTGCGGCTGCCCGAGTCCGTGGTGGCCGCCCAGATCCCGGTCCGCCACGCCGGCATAACCGTGCTGACTCCGCGATTTCTCCATTACCTGCACAGACTCGGTCTGGCCGTGCACGTCTGGACGATAGACGACCCGAATGAAATGCATAGGCTTGTGGACACAGGTGTGGACGGCATAATGACGGACCGTATCGAAGTGCTCCGGGAAGTTTATTCGGCGCGCGGCCTCTGGCCCGCCTGACGTCCTGGCGCTCCGGGAGGCGCTCAGACAACCTCCCTGGTCAGCGGAATTTGGCACACTTCGCTTGAACCCCGGACATCATCCGTTCGGAGGATGCCAGGGGTTCAAGATTCGAACCGTATTTCTTCCTTAAGTTCGGCATAAGAATCCAACAAATTTCGCTCCGGAATTGCTTTCTGTGAGACGGCCTCTTAACGTCTGGGCGATCGGTGCGCCGACCGGCAACCGAAGTCCTGCAATTCGGGGAAAAGAAGGTCACCTCATGCGAAGCTCGGGTCACCGCCGAACCCGGCTCTTGGCCGCCGGCGCCGTCCTCACCGCGGTGGGCGCCGTCATCGGATTCACCCAGTTCGCCAACGCCGCCGACACGGGCAACAGCACGCGCGCGGCGACCGAGAGCGGCGCGGGCAAGGTCGTCGGGAACAACCTGACGATCCTCACCGACACGTGCATCGACAGCCAGCTCGAGGCGCACGACGGTTTCCAGAAGGGCAACCGCTGCGTCTCCACCGAGTTCGGCGAGGTGGGCACCGCGGCGAACAACCCGACGCTGCTGATCACCCAGGCGCCCCGGAACGTCACCGTCGGCACCCCGTTCACGCTGCAGGTCAGTACCCGCAACCTGATCCGGGACCGCTTCCTCGCGGCCGGGCAGGGCGGCTACTACGTGGAGAGCAGCGTTCTGCAGAACGGTCTGGTCCGCGGTCACTTCCACTCCGCGTGCCGGATGCTGACCAGCACCAACGAGGCGCCCGACCCCGCGCCGGTTCCGGCCTTCTTCGTGGCCACCGAGGACCGCCGCGGCGGCGCCGACCCGGACACGGTGACCATCCAGGTACCGGGCCTGCCGCAGGAGGGCACCGCGCAGTGCTCGTCGTGGGCCGGTGACGGCTCGCACCGCATCCCGATGATGGAGCGCGCCAACCAGACCCCGGCCCTGGACTCGGTCCGCATCACCGTCCGCGCCGCCGGCAACAACAACGGCGGGAACAACGGCGGCGGCCAGAACGGCGGCGGGAACAACGGTGGCGGCCAGAACGGCGGCGGTCAGAACAACGGTGGTGGCCAGAACGGTGGTGGCCAGAACGGCGGCGGCCAGAACAACGGCGGTGGGAACAACGCCGGTGGCGGGAACAACAACGGCGGGAACAACACCAACAGCGGTGAGGTCCAGCCCACCAAGCCCGCGACCACCGCTCCCACGACCCGGCCCTCCGCAACCACCCAGGCGACCACCAAGGCGACGACCAAGGCGACCACCTCGGCGCCGCGGACGAACTCGACCACGTCGAGCACCAAGAGCAACGAGGACGAGGAGCAGGCGCCCGCCGACACCAACGAGGAGTCGACGGAGAGCAACAGCGGCAACGAGGAGACCGTCACTCCGAAGAGCACCAAGAAGACCGCTCAGCCGGAGTTCGACGAGCCCGAGGCCGAGCCGACCGACGGTCCGGAACTGGCCGCCGGCGACGACGGCGCTCCCGACGACTACCAGTACGACAACGGCAGCAACGACAGCGGCGACAAGCAGCTCGCCGAGCCGCCCGCGGAGCAGAGCGGACCGCTCTCCCTGATCAGCAACAACATGGTCTGGGTCGGCGGCGGCGCGGTCTTCCTGCTGGTCCTTCTGATCACGGTCGCCTTCATGCGCAACCGGCCTCGCAACTACGGGCGCTGACCCCCGCCCCGCACCACTGAGAACGGGCAGGACCTCACCGAGGTCCTGCCCGTTTCGGTGGTCACCTGGTGTAAGGAAAAGTATTAAGGGTAGCCTTACCTGCCGGAGATCGTCCCACCAGCAGTGAGGTGCAGTCATGGCGAACCGCCCGGCGCGACCCGCACACGAGGGCGTGGTCACCCGCGTCGAGCAGCTGACCCCGCACATGGTGCGCGTGGTGGTCGGCGGTGCGGCCCTGGCCCGCATCGAGGCCGGGCAGTTCACCGACCACTACATCAAGGTGCTCTTCCCACAGGCCGGCGTCGACTACCCCGAGCCGTTCGACATGGGCGCGATCCGGGAGACCCTGCCGCGCGTGTCATGGCCGCTCGTGCGGACCTACACGGTCCGCAAGTGGCTGCCCGAGGCCGCCGAGATGTGGGTCGACTTCGTGGTGCACGGCGACGAGGGCATCGCGGGCCCCTGGGCGGCACGCGCCAAGCCCGGCGACCCGTTCCGCTTCATGGGCCCCGGCGGGGCGTATGTGCCCGGCATCGACGCCGACTGGCACCTGCTAGCCGGCGACGAGAGCTGCATGCCCGCCATCGGCGCCGCGCTGGAGCGGATGCCCGCCGGCGCACCCGTGCAGGCGTTCATCGAGGTCTCCGGTCCCGACGAGGAGCAGAAGCTGGAGTGCCCCGGCGACGCCGAGATCACCTGGCTGCACCGCGGCGCCCGCCCGGTCGGCCAGCTGCTGGTCGACACGGTGCGCGGCGCGGCGTTCCCCGCGGGCCGGGTGCAGGCCTTCGTGCACGGCGAGGCGGCGTTCGTCCGTGACCTGCGCGGATACCTGCGACTGGACCGCGGCTGCGGGATGGACCAGCTCTCCGTCTCCGGTTACTGGCGGCGCGGCATGAACGAGGACGGCTGGCAGTCCAGCAAGCGCGAGTGGAACGAGCAGACCGAGCGCGAGCAGGAGAAAGCCGCCACCGTGTAAGTGGCGGTCCCCGGCTGTGACCGTACACACGCTGGCGTGTAACCCGCCTGGAACACGGCGATGATGGTGCCGTGGCGATCCAGGAGGAACGAGCGGTAAGCCGGCGCCAGGGACAGCTCTTCACGCTGGTGGCGCTGTTGCTGGCGGCGGTCAACCTGCGGCTCGCGGTGACGAGCGTCGGTCCGGTGCTGACTGAGATCCGGACCGGACTGGGCATGAGCGCGACGGCGGCCGGTCTGCTCACTTCCGTACCCGTGCTGTGTTTCGCCTCGATCGGCCTCGCCGCGCCCCGCCTGGCCCGCCGCCACGGTGCGCCGCGCGTGATCGCCGGTGGCCTGGCACTGCTCGTCCTGGGTCTCGCCGCACGGCCCTTCGCCAGCTCGACCGTGCCGTTCCTGCTGCTCAGCGCCGTCTCCCTGGCCGGCATCGCGCTGGTGAACGTCCTGCTCCCGTCGATCGTCAAGGACCGCTTCCCGGACCGGGTGGGCAGCGTCACCGGGCTCTACTCGATCGCTCTCAACATCGGCGCGACCACCGCCGCGGCCGCGACGGTCCCGCTGAGCGGCGCCTTCGGCGATGATTGGCGGCTGGGCCTGGCGTGCTGGTCACTCGCCGCGGTGGTCGCGCTTCCCCCATGGCTGATCATGGCGCGCAACCGCGGCGCCGCGGGTCCGCAGGCTTCCGGCAATGCCACCGTACGAGTGAGCCGGCAGCCGGTCGCCTGGGCCCTCGCCGTCTACTTCGGCATGCAGTCCACCTCGGCGTACGTCATCATCGGCTGGCTGCCCCAGATCTACCGCGACGCCGGCATCTCGGCGTCGATGGCCGGCGTCCTGTTCGCCGTGACCTCGTTCCTCGGCGTCCCGCTGACCTTCGTGCTCTCCGCCCTCGTCGGCCGCTTCCGCAGCCAGAGCGGCATCGCCCTGACCCTCGGCCTCTTCGGCATTGCCGGCTGGGCCGGCCTGTGGGCCTCCCCGTCCGCCGCGCCGTGGCTGTGGGCCTTCTTCCTGGGCGTGGTCAACACCGCCTTCCCCCTGGTCCTGACGATGATCGCCCTCCGCGGCAAGAGCCCCGCCACGGTCGTGCAGCTCTCCTCCTTCGCCCAGGGCGTCGGCTACCTGATCGCCATCCCCGGCCCCATCCTGATCGGCGTCCTCCACGAGGCCACCGGCGGCTGGCGCATCCCCCTGGCCCTCATGACCCTCCTGATGGTCCCCCAGATCCTCGCCGGCATGGCCGCGGGCCGAGACCGCCAGATCTGACCCTCCCGCCCCCGTCAGGCGCTTTCTCCGGCGGGCTGTGGTGTGCCGCCCGGCGTAGGCTGCGTCGATGGGGCAGACCGTCTGGGAGTCCGGCGCGGCCTATGAGGCATATGTCGGCCGCTGGAGTCGCCGCGTCGCCGAGATCTTCGTCTCCTGGCTGGACCCCGCACCCGGCTTGCGCTGGCTCGACGCGGGCTGCGGAACCGGCGCTCTCACCGCCCGCATCCACGCCACCGCCGCACCGCGCGAGCTGATCGGCGTCGACCGCTCCACCGGTTTCCTGGCCTCAGTCCGTGCCGGGCACACACCACTCTGCGCCGCCGACGCCACCGCTCTGCCCTTCACAGGCGGCCACTTCGACGCCGTGGTCAGCGGCCTGATGCTGAACTTCGTCACCCACCCCGAAGCCGCCGTCCGCGAACTCGCCCGCGTATCCGCTCCCGGCGGAACCGTCGCCACCTACGTGTGGGACTACTCGCACGGCATGGAGATGATGGCCCACTTCTGGACCGCCGCCGCCGACCTCGACCCGGCCGCCACCGCCCTGGCCGAATCTCTGCGCTTCGACCTGTGCCGCGACGACGCCCTGACCGCCCTCTGGACCAGCGCCGGCCTGCGCGACGTCACCACCCGCCGCATCGAGATCCCCACCGTGTTCACCGACTTCGACGACTACTGGCAGCCGTTCCTGGGCGGTCAGGGTCCCGCCCCCGGTTACGTCGCAACCTTGACCGCCCCTCACCGAACCGCCCTGCGCGAACGACTCCGCGCCGGCCTCCCCACGGCCTCCGACGGCTCCATCACCCTGACCGCCGCCGCCTGGTCCATCCGCGGAACCACCTGACCTCACCAGCCAGCCGCTAGCGGGACGCCGGCGTGGACGAGCGCAACGCGAGCAGCACCGGCTCGAACTGGTCCATGAACATGGCGTTGATCGCGATGAACGAGAACCCGGCAGCCTCCCGCCGCTCCCACAACTCCTCAGCGACCCGCCCCGGCTCCCCGATCAGGAAACTCGCCCCGCCGGCCGCCGCCATCGCCCTCGCATCCCCGCCCACCTGCCGCGACAGCCAGTACGGCAGGGCGTCCACCGAAGCAGCCATCCCCGCCACGTTGAACTGCAACTCCACGTCCCGGTCCCCGGCCATCTCCCGGAACTCCGACGCCGTCCGGGCCAGCGAGGCGAACGGCGTCCCCGGCGGCAACCCGAACGTCACGATGTCCGCCCGCGCCGCCGCCAGTCGCATCATGCCCGGCTTCGACGCCGCCACCAGCACCGGAGGCGGCACCGGCAACTCCCGGACCGCCGTGATCGTCGACTCCACCCGCCGCAGCCGCTCCCCCGGCGTGCCGAAGCCGCCGGCCAGCGCGATGGCGTCCCGCTCACCGTTGGGCCGTCCACCGCCGACGCCCAGCTCGAAACGGCCGTCGGTCAGGGTCTGCAGGCTCCCCGCCTCCCACGCCACCGCGGCCGGCGTCCGGTTCGGGGCGCTCAGTACATAGGTCCCGAGCCGCAACGTGCTGGTCACCGCGCCGGCCGCCGCGAGGGCCGCGAACGGGGACAGGGTGAAGAGAGTGTCCGGTACGAGAAGAATGTCGTACCCAAGGTCCTCGGCGCGACGCGCGGTGCTCGCCCAGTCCGCGCCGGAGTGTGCCTGCCCGGCGATGACGCCGAACCGAAACGCGCGCTCAGTCATACCGCCAGCCTGCCGCCGCGGCGACCGCGGCGCGTCCGCCACCGGGAGGCACAACGCCTACACCCTCGGACGTATCGGGAAGCTCCCACCCCTCTCCGAGCAGGCAGTTCCCGCACCCACGACAGGCGCCGTCACCCTCGACCGTGCCGTCAACCCGCCGGGTGTACGGGCAGGACTCACCAGTAGGTGTGGCGTAACGCATGATCCCATTGGGCCATGAAGGGGGACGTGAGCAACCGGGCCGAAAGTCCCGTAGCCGCCAGGTGTCATCATGTGCCCATGGGGCGTCCATGAAGGACGAAGACAGCCAGGCCGTCGAGCAGGCCCGAGCCGGTGTGCGCGCGTGGGTCCGCGACGCCGGTCACCGCACGCGGGCGAAGGTTCGCGCCGCCGGACCGTACGCAATCCTCGCCTTTCTCACCGCCTCCGCGGTCGCGCCCATCGCCGGCGCCGGACTGGGTGCCCCGCCCGAATACTCCGCCGCGCTGAACCAGCTCGGCGGCATAGGCAGCAACTTCCTGGCCGACACCCTGGCCGAGAGTGCCCGCCGGCTGCACAGCACCGAGAATCCCACCCAGGAGCAGTGGCGCGACGCGATCGCCGCCGAGCTGCTGCCCCGGCTGACCGCCGCCGACGAGCAGAGCCGGGCGCTGCACGATGAGATCTCCCGGGTGCTGCGCGGTGTCGACGCGGTCGGTGCCGCGATCGCCGAGGCCGCGCTCACCGACGAGGAGCTGCGGCACACGCTGGAGTCCTCCTTCCAGGAGCTGGGGCTGGGCGTCGACGAGCTGCGCTGGATGGTCACCGACGTGCGGCAGAGCGTCGACGGGCTGCGGCAGCAGCTGGCCGTGCAGAGCCGTCAGCTGAACCTGCGGCTCGACGAGGTGCGCGCGCATCTGATCGCGTTCACCCGCGAGCAGCTGCCGGCCGAGGACGGTGTGCCGGCTGACGTGCCGCCGGGCGCGGTTCCGCCGTACCCCGGTCTGGCGAGTTTCCAGCCGGAGGACGCGCCGTGGTTCCGCGGCCGTGAGGCGCAGGTGGCCGAGTTGCTCGGGCGCCTGGCCGAGCAGTCCGTCGGCGGTCCCCCGCTGGTGATCACCGGCGTCTCCGGCGCCGGCAAGTCGTCGCTGGTCCGGGCCGGATTGCTGCCGGCCGTCGCGGGGGGCGCGCTGGGCGATGCCGCGGAGGCTTGGCCGTGGGTTCTGACAAACCCGGGGGTACGCCCTCTCGCTGATCTTGTCGGCCGCCTGTCGAGTCTGGCCGGCCTGAGCACCGAGCCGGGTCCCGCCGACGACCTCCTGCGCGGTGTCCGAGCCGAGCCGCAGCGCCTCGGCGAGTTGGCCGCCATGACCGATCACCGCCCAATCATCGTGGTCGACCAGTTCGAGGAGCTGTTCACCCAGTGCCCCGACCCGGCCGAGCGGCTCGCCTACGTGACCGCGCTCGTCAACGCCGCACCGGCTCTCGTGGTGATCGCCGTACGCTCGGACTTCTACCCGTCCTGCGTCGAGCTGCCGCCGCTGGCGAAGGTGCTGGCCGGCGGCCATGTCGTGCTCGGCCCGCTGGACGCCGACGCGATCCGCCGGGTGGTCGTCGAGCCCGCCGAGCAGGCCGGGCTGAGCGTCGAGCCGGGACTGCCCGATCTTCTCCTGCGCGACCTGGGCGCCGACGGCAAGGACGGTTACGAGCCGGGCGCCCTGCCACTGCTGGCGCACGCGCTGCGGGCCACCTGGGACGGGCGGGAGGGCGCGCGGCTGACGGTCGCGGCGTACCAGGCGACCGGCGGCATCCGGCACGCCGTCGCGGAGACCGCCGAGAAGATCTACCTGGAGCTGTCCGCGGAGGACCGTGACCGGTTGCGGGAGGCGCTGCTCGCCCTGGTCACGGTCGCCGGCAACGGTACTGTCGTGCGCCGCCGAGGCGAGCGGGCCGCCGCCGACTCACGGGTGCTGCGGCGGCTGGTGAAGGCCCGGCTGGTCACGGTCGGCACGGAGACCGTGGAGATCAGCCACGAGGCACTGCTGACCAGCTGGCCCCGGCTGGCCGGCTGGCTCGCCGAGGCCCGCGAGGACCTGCTGCTCCGCCAGCAGATCACCGAGGCCGCCCGGGACTGGGACCGCTCCGGGCGCGATCCGGACCTGCTGCCCCGCGGCTCCCGCCTGCTGGCCGCGCGCGAGCGGCTCAACGGCGCGGACGGCGTCGTCGGCGACTATCTGGCGGCCGGCCGGGAGGCCGCGGAACACGAGGAGGCGTCCCGGCGCCGGGCCACCAGCCGGCTGCGCAGCCTGGTCGCCGGTCTCGCGGTGGCGCTGCTGCTGGCCCTCTCCGGCGGCCTGGTCGTGCTGGACCAGCGCGCCGAGGCCCGGGCGCGGGAGCACGAGGCGCTCTCCCGGCAGTACGCGGCCGAGGCGCTGGCCGCCCTCCCGGAGGACGAGCCCGCAGCCGTGCGCAGCGCGCTCGACAGCTGGCACGAGGCGGAGACGTTCGAGGCGCGCAGCGCGCTGCTCTCCACCCAGATGGTGCGGTTCGCCGGGCAGCTCGGCACGGCACCGGGCGGATACTCGGCGGCCGTGAGCCCCGACGGCTCGCGCATCGCGCTCGGCGACACCGAGGGTGTCGTCCGGCTCTGGGACAGCGCCACGATGGCACCGATCGGCCAGCCGCTGCTGTATCCCGAGAGCGAGGACCCGACCTGGGTCAACTCGCTGGCGTTCTCCCCGGACGGCCGCTTCCTGGCGTCCGGCGCAATCCTCGCGAACGGCGGCGTGAAGATCTGGGACGCCGCGACCGGCAAGGAGGTCCGCACCCTCGCGGCCTTCGGCGCGGTGACCTGGCTGCCCGGCACGACCACCGTCGTGGCCACCTCCACGACCGGCACGGCGGAGCGCAAGGTGGCCGGTTTCTGGGACGCGGCGACCGGCCGGCGAACGGGGTCGCTGGAGGTCGGCAAGGACAGCGGGATGTCGATCGCGGTGAGCCCGGACGGCCGCTACCTCGCGGAGACCGGGATCGACTACCGGGCCGAGGTCCGGCGCATCGACGAGGGCACGCTCGTGATGAGCGAGGCCGGCCCGCAGTTCCTGGCGTTCGCCCCGGACGGTTCGCTGGTGACGAACACCGAGGTGAACAGTCAGGGCCGCCTGACGCGGTGGGCCGTTCCCTCCGGCCGCAGGCTGGGCGACGTGATCCCCGACGACGTCGTGGTCCCGCCCGCGGCGCAGTTCACCGTCACCGGCGACAACATGGTCGTCGCCAGTGGCCTGCGCGGCACCGCGAACCTCTGGTCGCTCTCCAACGACATCGACGGCTCGCTGAACCTGGGCTTCTCGGGCTACGGCTCCTCCGCGGCATCGGCGAACGGCCAGGTCGTCGTGATCACCTCCCAGGTCGCGCCGGCCGAGGTGTTCCGCCGCGTGGTGAACTCGCTGAACACCGACGGCGAGGTCTTCGACGTGACCTTCTCGCCGGACGGCAGCCGCATGGCGGCCGGCGGCTCGGACGGCACGGTCCGGATCTGGGACACCGGTTCCCGCGAACTGGTCCGCGCGTTCCGCCCGTCGGGAATGGTCAGCGGTCTCGCCTGGACCGCCGGCGGCCTGATCGGCGTCGCCACCCTCGCGCCGTCGCTGGAGCTCTGGGACGAGACCGGGAAGCGACAGGTCTCGGTGCCGCTGCAGTACAAGCCGAAGGACCTCGCGGCCTCACCGGACGGCGCGCTGCTCGCCGTGGCCACCGGCCCCGACCGGGACGACGACCCGAACACGGTGCCGGGCGAGGTCCACCTCTACGACGTTCCCGGCCGGCAGATGCGTGGCAAGACCACGCTGGAGAGGCACTCCTCGTACGCGGTCGGCTTCTCGGCGGACGGGACCACGATGCACGCGGCCGTCACCCGCTCGACCGCGGGTGAGCGGGTCATCCCGGTCTTCACCGAGCTGCGGTCGTGGCGGGTCACCGATCTGACGGAGGTGGGCGCCCGGCCGGTGCTCGGCGACTATCAGGTTCTCGACATGGCCGTGGCGCCGGACGGATCGGGGATGGCGGTCGCCGGCACCAACCGGTTCGTCGACGTCCGCACCGCCGATGGCACCCGGTCGCGGTGGCGCTCCGACGTTCATCCCGCCCAGATCGACGGGCTCGCCTGGTCGCCGGACGGGCGGACGGTCGCGGCCACCGACCACAGCGGGCCGATCCGCCTCTGGGACGCCCGCTCCCAGCGCCCGCTCGCCGTCCTGCACGGTCACTCGGCCGCTCCGGCAGCACTCGCCTTCGCCCCGGACGGTGGACTGCTGCTCAGCGGCAGCACGGACACGCAGGTCAGTGTCTGGCCGGTCGCGCCGGCTGAGGCCGTACACAAGCTCTGTCTGATCGATGTGCCGCACAGCCGGAACCGGAACGCCGAGCCCTCGCCCCTCTGCGCCTGATCTCTTCCCCTTCGGGCCAACTCAGGTTAGCCTTACCTAACTCGGTTCGGTGCGCCGGCACTTCCTCGGTCTCGGCGCACCGAGCCGGTCCCTCACACCTCGATCGATACGGCCGTGACCACCAGCCCGTTCCGGACCACGAACCGGCCGTGCAACGCGGTCAGCGGCGGAGCACCGTCGACCCGGGTGCCGTCGACGTGGAGAAGGCCGGTGAACGTGCCCGCGACCGGATCGATCAGCAGGCTCGCGTCCCCGAAGCCCAGCCACCGCCGGGTCAGCGGGAACCACGCCTTGTAGACCGCCTCCTTCGCGCTGAACAGCAGCTTGTCCCAGTGCACCGAGGGATCCGTTCCGGACAGCTCCGCGAGATGATCGGCGTCACCGCCGGCCAGCACCGTGCGGGTGACCCGGGGCGGGAGCGGGGTGTGCGGCTCGGCGTCGATACCCACGCTCACCACGTCGCCCGCCCGCGCCACCGCCGCGGCCCGGTAACCGGAGCAGTGCGTGATGCTGCCCGCCAGACCGGCCGGCCAGAGCGGCTCCCGGCGCGGCCCCGGGCGGATCGCGACCGGCGGGTGCCCGAGCCTGGCCAGAGCCTCCCGCGCGCAGCGCCGCGCCGTGACGAACTCGCGCCGCCGTCCGGGCGCCGCCGTGGCGATCAGGTCCTCCTCGCCCGGGAAGCACTCGTCCACGGGGTCGTCGGTGAAGGTCTCGGCGGTCATCACCGACGACGGCAGCAGGGCGGCGAGCACCGGACGAGTGTGCCATGCACGCATATCAGAGACCGGACATCCACTCCAGAGCCGAATTGACGACTGTGGAACTGCGGTCATAGGTAACCTGAAGACGGCAGAATGGGCCGCATGGATCTTCGCCAAGGCATGGGCCTGCGACGGCTGGGCAGGACCGCGGAAGAGTTCCAGCAGGATCTGCTGAGCAACCTCTACTACCGGCGGGGCACGACGGTCGAGTCGGCGAGCCCCCGGGACGCCTACGAGACGCTCTCCCTCACCGTGCGCGACCGCCTCGCCGACCGACGCGCCCGCACCGCGGCCGCGCACTTCGCCAGCAATCCGCGATGGGTCTACTACCTGTCGGCGGAGTACCTGCTCGGCGCCCAGCTCGAGCAGAACATGCTCTACTCCGGCACCGGCGACCTGGCCGCGCAGGCGATCAAGTCGCTCGGCTTCACGCTCGAGGAGATCGAGGGGCTCGACGTGGAGCCCGGCCTCGGCAACGGCGGCCTGGGCCGTCTCGCCGCCTGCCTGGTCGACGCGATGGCCACGCGGGACATCCCGGCGGTCGGCTACGGCATCCGCTACGACTTCGGCATCTTCAAGCAGTCGCTCGCCGGCGGAGCGCAGGCCGAGGGACCGGACGACTGGGCGTTCCAGGGCAACCCGTGGGAGTTCCCGGCGCCCGACGACCGGCAGACCGTCGGCTTCTACGGCCACACCGAGCCGATGCCCGGATCGCCGACCCGCAAGCGGTGGGTGCCGGGCGAGATCGTGCTCGGCGAGCCCAGCCACATGCTGGTACCCGGTTACGGCACCGAGACGGTCAACATCGTGCGGCTGTGGCGGGCCCGGGGCAGCGAGGCGTCGTTCGATCTGAGCCGCTTCTCCGCCGGGCAGTACGCGGAGGCCGTGCAGGAAGCGGTCCGCGCGGAGAACATCAGCAAGGTGCTCTACCCCGACGACAGCACCGAGCTCGGCCGTGAACTGCGGCTCAAGCAGCAGTACTTCCTGTGCTCCTGCTCGCTGCGGGACATCATCCGGCGGTTCCGGCTGCGCAACTCCGACTGGAACGACTTCGCCGACAAGACGGTCATCCAGCTGAACGACACCCACCCGACGATCGCGATCCCCGAGCTGATGCGCCTGCTCGTCGACGAGTACGAGCTGGAGTGGGAGCAGGCCTGGACGATCACTCGGCGGGTTTTCGCGTACACCTGCCACACCCTGCTACCGGAAGCCCTGGAAACCTGGCCGGTGCACCAGTTCGAGCGGCTGCTCCCCCGCCACCTGGAGATCATCTACCTGATCAACCACGAGTTCCTGCGCGAGGTCGAGGCCCGCTTCCCCGGTGACGGCGACCGGATGCGGCGGATGTCGATCATCCAGGAGGAACCGGACCGCCGGGTCCGCATGGCGCACCTCGCGGTGGTCGGCACCGAGGCCGTCAACGGCGTCGCCGAGCTGCACTCCAAGCTGCTGCGCGAGACCGTGCTCAACGACTTCGCCGAACTCTGGCCGGCCAAGTTCCAGAACGTCACCAACGGCATCTCGCCCCGCCGCTTCGTCAAGCTCGCCAACCCGCGCCTGTCCACCCTCATCACCGAGGGCCTGGGCAGCGACGCCTGGCTCAACGATCTGGAGGCCCTCGCCGGCCTGGAGGCCCTCGCCGACGACAGCTCGTTCCTGCAGCGCTGGCGCGAGATCAAGCGTGCCAACAAGGTCGACCTGGCGGCCGGCCACCCCGACTCGCTCACCGACGTGATGATCAAGCGCTTCCACGAGTACAAGCGCCAGCAGCTCAAACTGCTGCACATCATTACGCTCTACCACCGGATCCGGGCCGATCCGGGCGCCGACTGGGTGCCGCGTACCGTCCTGTTCGCCGGCAAGGCCGCACCCGCCTACCACGCCGCGAAGGACATCATCCGCCTGATCAACGCGGTCGGCGCCACGATCGCCGCCGACCCGGTCGTCGCACCGCACCTCAAGGTCGTCTTCGCCGAGAACTACAACGTCAGCCTCGCCGAGCGCATCGTCCCGGCGGCCGACCTCAGCGAACAGATCTCCCTGGCCGGCAAGGAGGCGTCCGGCACCGGCAACATGAAGCTCGCCCTCAACGGCGCCATCACGATCGGCACTCTCGACGGCGCCAACATCGAGATCCGAGCCCGCGTCGGCGCCGAGAACTTCTTCCTCTTCGGACTCGACGCCTTCCAGGCCGCGGAGGTGCGCCTGCACGGCTACCGCCCCCGTGACTACTACGAGCACGACGCCGAACTCCGAGCCGCCCTGGACGCCATCCAGGCGGGAGCCTTCGGCGGCGTCGGATACGAGGTGGCCGGCTCGCTCCTGGGCTGGGACGAATATCTGACGCTCGCGGACTACCGCTCCTACATGGAGTGCCAGGACGAGGTCGAGCGCGTCTGGCGCGATCAGAACCGGTGGACCCGGATGTCCGTACTCAACACAGCACACAGCGGCTTCTTCTCAGCGGACCGCACGGTGGCGGATTACGCGGCCAGGATTTGGCGAGTCACCCCGGTGCCGGTTCCGGCAGAAGACTAGGGGGTACGAGACTCGCGCTCTACCTCCAACGACCCCGCGACCATCTGCAACGCGAGGCCGAATCGCGACCGCCGGCGCAAGTCGGCGGTCGCGCCATTTCCTCGCCCTGCGGCTATTCCTATCGGCAAAGTGGGGATAGGATCGGTAGCCATGAGCGTCACCGATGAGCTGCTCGCCAATGCTGAGCGCTATGCGGCTTCCTTCGACAAGGGAAGCCTCCCGCTTCCGCCGGCCAAGCGCGTCGCCGTGCTGGCCTGCATGGACGCGCGCCTGAATCCCTACGGCCTGCTGGGCCTGACCGAGGGCGACGCCCACGTCATCCGCAACGCCGGCGGCGTGGTCACCGCCGGCGAACTCCGCAGCCTGGCGATCAGCCAGCGACTCCTCGGCACCACCGAGATCATCCTCATCCACCACACCGACTGCGGAATGCTGGCCTTCACCGACGACGGCTTCAAGGCAACCCTCGAGGCCGAGGTCGGCTTCAAGCCCAACTGGGCCGCCGAAGCCTTCGCCGACCTGGACGAGGACGTCCGCCAGTCGATTCGCCGAATCCTCGCCGACCCGTTCATCCCGGTGAAGGACTCGGTCCGCGGCTTCGTCTACGACGTCGCCACCGGCAAGCTCCGCGAGGTGCGCTGACACCACACCGCCCGTCACTGCGGCGCCGTCACCGCGCGGCGCCCTCACCACGACGCCCTCATCACGGCGCCCTCACCACGCCGCCTGTCACTGCGGCGCCCTCACCACGGCGCCCTCACCACGGCGCCCTCACCACGGCGCCTGTCACAGCGGCGCCCTCACCACGCCGCCTGTCACAGCGGCGCCCTCACCACGCCGCCTGTCACTGCGGCGCCCCCCACCACGGCGCTGTCAGTCTGCGACGTGGGCGGTGTTGTCGAGCCAGTGCTGGGCGAGGTCCACGTCGCCGTCGACGCTGACGCCGGTGGCTCCCGGACCGGTGAGCGGCAGCCGCCGGGTCAGAACCAGCAACAGCCATCCCGCCGACCCGCTCACCGTCACATCGGCCCGTCCGGTCCCAGTCCGCCACGTCGCGCCGTCCGGCCTCCGCTCGACGAACCACGCACCCCCGCCGTCGGTGGCCAGCCACTGCAGAGTCTGCCCGGAACCCCGGATGGCGTGAGCGGACTCAGACCGCAGCATCTCCCACGTGGGTGACGTCAGCATCGCAAAGTGGTTGCTGACCAGCGCAGCCGCAACCTCGGCGTCAACGTCGACCACCCGCTCCGCCGCGCTGCCCACGCCACCCGCAACCGCCGCGCCGCCCACGCCACCCCCAACCGCCGCGTCGCCCACGCCCGCCGCAACCGCCGCGTCGCCCACGCCCGCCGCAACCGCCGCGCCGCCCACGCCGCCCGCAACCGCCGCGTTGGCCGCGCTCGCCGCAACCGCCGCGTTGGCCGCGTCGAAACCGTGGACGACAGTCTCGTTCAGGACGCTGGCCAGCCAGAAGCGCGCCCCGGTCCGCCCATCCCCAGCGGCGTTGAACACCGGCGCGTCGAGCGCGTCATCCGAGAACGCGCCGGCAACCCGTTCCGCGGCCTCCGACAGCCACCCCCGCCACTGGCCGGGGTCGCCGGGAAGGACCGCCATCTCCGTAGGCAGCTTCATGGGATCGGTGATCCGCCGCTCGACGATCTCCGCAACCCAGTGCTGCGTCTGGCCCACGTGCTCCACCAACTCGGTGACGGTCCACTCCGGGCTGGTCGGCACCGCGGCGTCAGGTCCGGCCGCCGCGGCTGACTCCGCCAGGCGCCGGGTGTGCTCGACGATCGCTCGCCGGGCCAGTTCCGCGTTCAGCTCACTCATCGGTCCACCGTTCCCTAGGTTCGTTGTGCTGTGACTGACCCGCCGTCGCAGCCGAACTCATCGGTGGACCTACTACTCATACCTGACAGCGTTGTGGCGCGTGGTGCTGGAGAGCAGCGGCAGTGCAAGACTCGCAAAGAGGATGGCAGCGAGCAAACCACCCGCAACAGTGGCGTATACGGTTATGTCCGGCCAGCGCCACTCCCCCGTACCCCCACGCGACGCCGCGTAGGACGTCACCAGGCCCAGACCGACTCCGATCAGCGACGTGATGACCATCGGGGCGGTCACCTCGAGGAGGACGACGCGGCGGAGTTCGCTCATCCGTACCCCTGATGCTCTTAACAATGCAAACGGCCGCCGCCGCTCCGCCAGGCCTCCCACCATCCCGGCCGCGAGCGCGCAAGCGCCGACGACCAGCACGAACAGGCACGCGAGACTCGCCATGGGACGCAGCCCGTTGAAGAACGCCAGCCCGTCACCGTCGACCGGATCGCGATCGGAGTTGACGATCGCGTTGGGTACGAGCGCAGCCGCCTCGTTCCGAATCCGGTTCTCCGCGGCGAGCGAGCCGTCCGTCGGCAGATAGATTTCGACGACGGTGACCGGAATTGACCCGTCGCCCTCGTTCCAACCGGAGTCGATCGGAAACGGACAGTTGACGTCGACGACGCGGTCGAGATCGGCGCAGCGCACGGTCGGGCCGAAGCCGGTGCCGACGATGACCGCTTGCGGGACGGTGAGCAGCGGGCCGAGCTGCGACGCGGACACACCGCCGGTATTCACGCGGACCACGCCCGGGCGCAGACCACTTTCGGACGGCGGGGCCAGCGTGCCGACCACACCCGCCATGTAGGTGACGACCCACGTCGCGAGCACGACGCCGCTGATGGCGCGGAAAGTCGCATACGGGTCGGCGGCGACGCGCCGGGCGGCGATCAGGGCGGGCGCGCGACGGCTGAGACGGGCCATCGCACGGCCGGCGATCATGCACAACCACGGTCCGAGCAGGACGAACCCGGCGATCTGCAGCAGCACCCAGAGCGGGGCGAGCTGATCGGTGAGGCTGCTTCCGGCCAGCGGGCGGCTGGTGAACTGACCGGCGACACCGACGGCGAGAAGCAACGCGGGCCAGGCTTGCGGCGCCGGCCGGGGGCGCCGACGCATTCCAAGAACATTCATGGGTACGCGAAAAAGCGACACCATCGTCGTGGCCACCACGAACAGCGGCACCCCGGCGAGCACCAGGAGCACCTGCCACCACGGCACGACGAGGTCGTCCAGGAAGAACCGCCCACCCTGCAGCGTCACCGTGAGAGCCAGCACACGCCGCCCGATCAGAAACAGACACGCACCGATCCCAGCCCCGACCACCGCCGCCAGCCCGGTCTCGACCGCCGCCACCAGCGCGATCTGACCCCGGGTAGCCCCCGCCAGACGGAGAGCCACCAGCCGCTGCTCGCGTTCGGCGGCGGCGATCCGAGTCACCATGACGATCATGACGATCACCGGTACGAGCAGCAGCGCCACCGTGATCAGCATGAGGACGGCCAGGAGGAGGAAGTACGCGTACCCGCTCGGCGTCGTGCCGAAGCCCCGCACCACCGCGGTAGAACGAACGTTCTGTATCTGGTCTGGGCTTCGCCCGACCACCGCCACGAGCTCGTCCGGATGCGTCAGCGCGTCATCCCCCAGCGTCAGCGTGTCCCGCCCCGGGAACCGCGCGGCCAGCTCCGGCGCCTCCGCGATCAGTGCCCGCAACGCGGGCGAGAGCGCCACCTCACCGGGCGCGGGGAGCCGCGCCAGCCCCGGCGGCACCGGCGGGTCCGCCCCGAGCGCCGCGACGTAGGCCCGAGTCATCCGGGTGCCGTCGTAGTAGTCGGTGACCGCCAGAAACAGCGCACCGTCGGCGGAGACAGCCGGCGGATCGGCGAGTTCCGGCAGGGTCACCGCGTAGGCCGCGTCCTTCCAGCCGCTGCGCTCAGCCCGCGCGAACACCCCGGCGACAGCGGCAAGCGCCAGCAGCAACATCGTCACCCCGATCGCCACACCGATCGTCGTGAAGACAAGCCGCACCCGCGACTCCCGCCCACCGGCAACCGCCAGCCGAACAGCAAGACCCGGGCTCATGAGCCACCGGCTCCGGCCAGGACGTCGAGGCCCGGCCGGACTCATGAGGCGCCGGCTCGGGCCAGGACGTCTAGGCCGTCGCGGACGAGGACGGTGCGGTCGGCGTAGGCGGCGACGCGGGGCTCGTGGGTGACCAGGAGGACGCCCGCGCCCAGTTCGCGGGCCGTGTCCACCAGGAGTTCCATGACCTGGTCGGCGGCGATCGAGTCGAGGGCGCCGGTTGGTTCGTCGGCGAAGACGATGCGGGGGCCGGTGATCAGTGCTCGGGCCAGGGCGACCCGCTGGCCCTCGCCGCCGGCGAGTTCGCCGGGCATGCGGGTGTCCAGGCCGTCCAGGCCGAGCCGGGTCAGCCAGGTGCCGGCCTCGGCGAGCGCGTCGCGGCGGCGGCGGCCGGCCAGTAGTAGGGGCAGGGCGATGTTCTCGATCGCGGGCAGTTCCGGGATGAGCTGCCCGAACTGGAAGACGAACCCGAACTCGGACCGCCGAAGAACAGCGCGCTCGCGGTCGGGAAGCTCGTCGAGGCGCCGACCGTCGAACCACACCTCACCCAGGTCGGGAGCGAGGATGCCGGCGAGGCAGTGCAGCAGCGTGGACTTGCCGGACCCGCTCGGCCCGATCACCGCGACGATCTCGCCGGCGGCGAGCTCCAGGCAGGCGCCGCGCAACGCCTGCACCCGCCCGAACGACCTGTGCAGGTCACGCCCCTTCAACAGCGCCGCCATCGCGCACCTCCCGGGCCAGCTCGGCGAGACGGGCGGCGGTGTGGTCGATCCAGCGGAGGTCCGCCTCGAGATGGAAGAGCCGGAAGTCCGCGAGCAGCGCGTCGTGGGACGTGGCTGCCGACCGGCGGGCCGTGGTGAGTTCGCGCATGGCGTCCAGATGCCGGGCGCGCTGCGCGTCGAGGAACTCGTCGGCGGGACGCCCGGAGGCGAGGGCCAGCACGATCTTGGTGAAGAGGACCGGCTGGAGGTCCGGCTGGGGTTCCTCGGGTTCACCGAGCCACGTGTCCAACTCGGCCACCCCTTCCGGCGTGATCGCGTAGCGCTTACGGTCCGGGCCGGCGCCCGGCTCGACCGCCACGATCTGGATCCGGCCGTCGCGGACCAGCTGGGCGAGGATCCGGTAGATCTGACCGAAGCGCACCGGTTTGGCCGCGCCGAACCGCCGGTCATAGGAGTGCTTGAGGTCGTAACCGTGCCGGTCGGATTCCTCGAGCAGCCCCAGCAACGCATAGGAGACCGTCATGCGCACCGTTATACCCGGCGGGTATACCCGCCGGGTATAGCTCGTGCAAAAGGCGAACGATCAGCCCACGGTGACGGTGCCGTCCGATCTCCGGACACACGCCACCTGGCGGGTCGCGGTGGCGGCGGCTCCGGTGAGGCAGGTGGCGAGGACGCCATGGCCGGCCGCGTTCGGATGCCAGGACTCCTGACACGTCTGGTACGAGGTCACACAGGTGTTGGCGAAACGCTGGATGGCGATTTTGTCGTACCCATCAAGATCTTGAATGAAAACGCCGCTCGTGCCGTCCTGGACCCGGATCGGGGTGGCCAGAGTGGCGGCCGGGTCGGTGGTTGTCTCGCAGAGGCGTGCGCCGTCGAAGGCACGCTGCACGTTGAGGTGGACCAGCTGCGGGAAGTCGTTCCGCAGCGAGTTGTAGACCGAGCCGACCAGGGTCCCGAGGGCGGCGGAGAAGACGTGCCCGGCCGGCAGGCTGGCCCGGTGGATCGGGCAGCCGGCGCGGTACCGCTCAGCGCCGAGCGCGCGGAACTTGTCCCGGTCGTCCTGCCGGCCGTCCTCCTCGACCAGGCTCTGCAGGACGTCCGGAGCGAGCGGGTTGGTGTAATCCTGCAGGACCACCCGGTGCTGCCCGTCCGGATCGATCTGGTCCAGCACGGTGAGCAGCTCGCGGACAGCGGCCAGGGTCTCGGCCGTCGCCGCCGTCACCTGCGCCGCCGTGGCCAGGTCGTCCGCGGCGCAGGGCTGCTGCGGCACCGGCCCGTTGATGTACGCCCAGAACTCCCACCACCCGGTCCAGGCATCCGCGATGAACCGGTTCGCGCACTTGACCGCCACGTCGCCGAACGTGAACGAGCTGTTGTTCGACCCGATCCCCAGCAGCACCAGGTCGATGTCGTGCGTCTGCGCCACCGCCCGCAGCTGCTCGATCTGCGCCGCCACCTGCCGCCCACCGGTACGGGTGCTCGACGCCGACGCCAGGTCGTACGGCCGCCCGCCCGAGCAGGCCAGGTTGATCCGCGCCGAGATGCCCGGCAGGTCCGCCCGGAAGATCGACGCGTTCGCCGACCGGTGACAGAAGTACGCGTTCGCGTTCGCCGCCGACCAGCCCGGGAAGCCCTGCGCGGTCCCGTTGACGTCGGTGACCGGCTGATACGCCCCGGCACCCTCCCCGCTGACGAAGCTGTCACCCAGCGCCACCGCAGCGGTCGGCAGCGCAGCCCGGGCCGGAACAGCCGGGGCGATCACGAGAAGGAGGACGGCAAGGACATGGACGATCAACGATTTCCGTGCCATGGACGATTCTGGTCAGCGGCCGGAAGTGCCGTCAATACGCGAAAGATATCCGCGTCTCACCCTACTGAACGGACCTTGCCGGGAGCCCGTCTCGATCTCTAACGTCGGTCCCCATGCGCGACGACGCGTTCCGCGCGTACTTCGAACGGCATCACGACTCGCTGTCCCGGCTGGCGTACCTGATGACCGGCTCCGCTGAGGCCGCCGACGACCTGGCCGCGGACGCGCTGACCGAGGTGTGGCGACACTGGGACCGGGTCACCGCGGCCGACGACCCGGCGGCGTACGGTCACGGCATCCTGATGAACCTGGCCCGCCACTGGGTCCGGCGCCGAGGACGGGAGCGCCTGCTGACCCTGGAGTCGTTCCGCCGGCGCGACAGCGACGTGCCCGCGATCCTGGACGTTCGCGGGGCGCTGCGCAGACTGCCGCACCGCAGGCGGGCCTGCGTCGTGCTGCGGTACGCGTTCGACATGCCGGAGAAGGAGGTCGCCGCGGTCCTCGGCATCTCGGTCGGCGCGGTGAAGAGCGCGACCTCTCGCGGGGCGAGGCAGCTGGCCGAACTGTTGGGTGACGGCACGAAACCCCGGTTCGACGACGGTTGGGAGGCGGCGCGATGAGAGACGACGAGCTTCGCGCGGCGCTGCGGGCCGAGGCCGCCGCGCACCGGCCCGACCGGGACGCGATGCTCGACCGGATCACCGCCTCCGCGATGACCAACGAGGCCGGCCGGCGCAGCGGCTCCCGGGTCCGGATCGGTGCCGCGGCCGCCGCCGTGGCCGCGCTCCTCGCCGGTGGTGGTGTCGCGAACTGGGCACTGGCCGGCGACGACGCCACGCCCGTCCCGCTGCCGCCACCACCCAGCGTGGCGGTGACCACGACAACGCCCACCTCACCGCCGCCCACCTCATCGCCGCCGACCTCGAAGGCCACGAGCAAGCCCACGTCGAAGGCCACGAGCAAGCCGCCGGCGAGCACGACGCCGTCCAGGAACACCCGGGTCGAGCAGGGCCCGCTGTGGTCGGACGGCTCCGTCGACCCGGACAGCCGGGGCGCGAGCGTGGTCACCCTCAAGACGACCGAGCGGCTCACCTCCCTGGAGGTGGTGATCCGGGTGGCCCGGACAGACGGGCTGACATCACGCGGCGGGACGAAACATACGCCGGGCGCCAGCGTGACTACCACGGTCACCGAGGAGCCGGGCGCGTTCCTCTACCGCTTCGTACTGTCCTCGGCCGACGTCCTGGAACCCGGCACATACACCTTTATCGCGAAATATGCGTATCGGGCCGATGGGCGGGACGCGGGTGACGACACCTACGAGGCGAAGGCGGACACGGAAGGCAACGCAGCCCTCGACGTCTACGGCGACTTCTACTGAAGCGCGACCAGACGGGAGTTGGTCACCGCCATCGTGTACACCTCGGCCTCGGTGAAACCGGCGGCAAGAAGACGGTCGGCGAACAGGGCCAGCCCGTCCTCGACCGGCGGGTTGAAGGGCTGACCCAGGTCACTGGAGAGGATCGAGTGCTCGGGCCCGGTCGCGCGGATGTTCGCGAACAGGTCGTCCCACGCGACCTTGCCGGTGTGCGGCGTGGTGAAGCAGCGTTCCAGCAGGGCGCCCATCCCGGCGAGGCGGTGCTGGTCGGCGACCGGCAACCGCTGCGAGGTGAACTCCGGGTGGGTGACGACGATGCGGCGTACGCCCTCGTCGCGCGCCGCCTCGACCACCGCGGGAATCTCCGCGGCCGCGAGGTGGCCGGTGGCCAGCACCATGTCGTGCCGCGCCACCACGCGCAGCACCCGGCGCACCGCCTCCAGCACCGCGCCGCCCTCGTCCACCACCTCGACGACGTCCGGCACGATCCCCCGCGCGTGCAGGTCGGCCTGCAGCGCGCCCCACATGGCCGGTTTCGCACCGGGCAGGTCGCCGGCCGTGCTGGTGCGCTGATTGCGGGAGTCGACCGTGGGCATCCACACGATCCGGGCGCCCAACCGGCCGGCTATCTCCACCGCCGCCGGGTTCATCCCGCCCATCGAGCCGTTCAGCGTGATCGCGCCGAGCACGTCGACCCCCGGCACCGCCTTGCGCACCACCGCGGCCCGCTCGGCGGTCGTCACGTAGTGCGACTTGAGCACGAAACCGGCCAGGCCCACCGCGGCGAAGCGGTGGGCCAGGTCGAGATCGTCGATGCGGCGCTCCATGACGTCCGGTGCGACGTGCACATGCGTGTCGTAGGCACCGGAGACGAGAGCGCGGGCGGCAGCCGAGGGAGTCGACATGCCGCCCATACTCTCAGTTCTCCACGACGTCGTTGAGCGGTGACGGCTGGTTGAACAGCGGCGGGGCGTTCCACTTCTGCAGTTCGGTGCTGCTGCACGGCGCCATCCGGATCCGGCTGGTGCCGTCGGAGTGGACGTCGCCCGACCCGGCGGTCTTGAGGTCGGTGGGCTGCAGGCAGTTCTTCTTGTTGTCGAGGATGCGATAGCTGGTGGCGTAGTCACCGGTGTTGTGGAAGACCGTCCACCCGTAACCCTGGTCGTTGTCGGACTCGGCGATGGCCTGGTAACCCGTCGGGCACTTCACCAGCGTCGGGTACGAGGTCAGCGTCGCGGTGCCCGGCGTCTTCAGGCAGTAGATGGTCCCGCTCTGGGTGACGGTGATCGGGCCCTTCTTGACGGTCTCCTTCTTCTCGGAGTCCGGGACCGGGTGCACCCAGATCTGGTTCCAGTCGATCGTCTTGCTCGGGCTCTGCTTGCAGAACCAGGCGATCATGTACGCGTACGTCGGGCTCTGGTTGGTGACGTCGAAGCACCGGCTGAACTGTGAGTAGTTCACCAGCTGGCTCGTCTTGTCACCGGCCATCCCGGCGCCGACGCCCGGGTCGGACCGCCAGATGCTCGTGTTGCTGGTGGCGCTACAGACACCCGGGCTGGTGGCGAGGTTGTTGAGCAGGACCACGGCGCTGCCCACGGTGTTCGGGCTCTTCACCGACATGCAGAAGGTCTCGGTGCCCTTCGAGGAGTTCGTGGAGCGGAAGCGGCTGCTGCCGTCCAGGCTCCACTGGAACTGCCACATGACGGTGTCGTCGCACTTGCGGAACACCACCGGGTTGTTGTTGGCGTGCGAGGTGCCGGCGTGCAGGCACATGCCGTTCTCGGCGGCGGACGTCTCCGAGTTGATCAGCTTGAGGTACAGGTTCTCGGTGTAGCCGAACTGCTGGGTGTTGTTGCCGTTGCAGAGCTTCATCGTGACCGGCGTGCCGGCTGTGGGGTTCTGCGATCCCGCGTCCAGGCACAGGGGCTTGTCGGTGGGCGAGGCAACCTTGATCGAGCCACCGGGAATGTTGTTGTTGTTGGTCCAGAAGTTGTAGGTGGCGGTCACCTGCCGGGACCCGCTGGACGCGGTCGAGCTGGTTCCCGTCGACGTCACGGTGGCACTGACCGGTGCCTTGGTGAGCGGGCAGGTGAGGATGTTGCCGTCCTGGTCCCGGTAGACGATCTCCACCTTGTAGAGCAACTTCTCACCGGTGCCGTCGATACCCGCGTCACCGGTGATCAGGCACTGCGGCATGTCCTCCAGGCGGCCCTTGACCGTGCCGTCGGTGACCACGGAGTCGGCCGCCGCGCGGACCCGCGCCAGCACCACGTCCAGACCGACCTGGGCGCCGTTCAGTGCGGCGCTGCGGTCGGTGAAGGTTCGTGTGGACGTGACCTGCCGGACGACCAGCGGCAACAGCGCCGCTGACAGGACCAACCCGATCGTGATCACCAGCATCGCCATCGGCAGCGACCCGCGGTCGTCGCCGTGAGCACCGTGTCGCTTCATCACAGCTCCTTACAGTCGCTTTCCGATACCGCGGTGGCCCGGTCGGTGTTGTTCTGGGCCGTGTAGATCGAGTCGAACGGCAGGGTCACCTTCCCGACCTTGACGGTGAACTGCAGGCGGGTCTGCACGAAGTCGTTCACGTAGCTGGAGCCCATGCCGGCGCTGGCCGGTGCCGCGCCGGCGTAGTAGACCGCGAAGGGAGCGACGCCGCTGATCTGCGTGACACCGCTGGCGATGGCGGGCCTGCTGGTCGGGCCCGTCGCGTCCGGGTCCTTCCACGCGGCCAGGCTGAGCACGCCGTCTGCCGCGAGGCTCAGTTCACGGCACTGGCTCTTGCCGTCGGCGGCCTTGGGCAGCTCGTACCGGAAGCGGTACGGAGCTGTCTTGACCTGGCCGATCCACCTCGCGTAGCGCAGCTCCCGGTCCAGCCTTCGGAAGCTGTTGTCCAGCTGGTCGCGCGCCTCGGCGGTGTTGTCGATCGCCTTCGTACCGGAGTAGATCTCCACCGTCGCGCTGACCAGCATCAGCGTCACGACCGACATGATCGACAGGGTGATCACGAGCTCCATCAGGGAGAAGCCCTCGTCGTTGTCGCCTGCGGCCATCCCGCGTTCCCTTCTCACGTGATCGTCCAGACGAGGTTCAGCACGGCGGTCTGCGGCGTCGGCAACAGGCTGTTCGCGGTGATGGTGACGTTGTAGACGCCCTTGGTCGTCGGCGTGCCGATGACCGCGTCCTGTCCGTTGTTCAGCTTCAGGCCGGGCGGCAGACCGGTGACCGTGTACTGGACGTTCTTCAGCAGCAGGACTCCGGCGTTCGTCGTGACGGGCAGGTTGACCGTGCTGCCGGACGCCGACGTCTGGTCAGCGCCCACCAGGTTCGGCGCGGTGAAGGTCAGCGAGGTCGTGGTCGTCACCACCAGTTCGAAGGTCTGACTGGCCGTCCCGCCGATGCCGTCGGAGACCGTCACGGTCGGCAGGTATCGCCCGGCCACCGACGGCGAGCCGGACAGGGCGCCGGTCAGCGCGTTGATCGTCACGTTCGCCGGGGCGTTCTTGAGCGTGTAGGTGTACTTCGTGTCCCCACCCCTCGCGACCGCGGAGCCGGACGCGGCCGAGCCGAGGGCCACCTGCTTCGCGGCGATCGCGTCGAGCGTCAGCGGCCCATAGGGGTCGTGGACGGTGTGGACGAACGTGCCCTCCTTGGTCCGGCCGTTGGCGTCCTCGACCCGTACGGTGATCGTGTAATCGCCGTTCTTGGTGAACGTGCCGGTGATGAGACCGGTCTTGCGGTCGAGCTCCACGCCGTCCGGCAGGTCGGTGAGCAGGGTGTACCGGTACGTCGTCGGAACACCGTCGACGCCCTTCACCTGCAGGCTCACCGCCGTGTTGACGACGCTCTCGGACGCGGTGGGCACGGTGATCGACAGCGGCTTCACCACGTGCCACGTGATCGTCTCGGTGTCGGTGCGCCCGAGCGAGTCGGTCACCTTGATCGAACTCGTGGTGTCGCCGGCGACGGTGGGCTTGCCGGTGACGGTGCCGCCGCTCGTCAGCGTGAGCCAGGACGGCAGCGAGCCGGAGGCGACGGCGAAGACGTTCGGCAGCTGACCGTGGTCGACGTCGAGCGGGTAGCTGGCGGTCTCGTTCTGGTAGAAGTACACGTCCCTGGTGATGAGCTCCGGCTGAGCGGCCTTAGAGTCGAAGGTCGGCTCGGTCGCCTCGGAGATCAGCGTCGAGGCGATCAGGCTGCACTTGTCGTCGGTGCAGCCCTTGCCGGTCCAGCTCACCAGCACGACCACCCGGAAGTACCTCAGGATCTCGGCCTTGTTCGACGGCGGCGAGCTGTAGGCCGGGTCCACGCAGTCGTCGTCGCGCAGGTAGTAGACCTCGCACCGGCCGACGAGGATGTCCCGGTTGTACGACGACGCGCCGACCGTGACGTTCTGCGTCGCCGTGGAGATCGGCGCGTTGTCGCCGTCCGTCGCGGCGGTGAGGATGTTCGTGTCCCAGGCCTTCTGCATGCTCGCCATGTAGCGCTTCATCTTCGGGCGGTACGGGCCGTTGAGCAGCGTGTTCCACTGCGCCTCGGCCTTCGTCTGCCCCCGCCCGGCCAGCAGCGAACTGCCCTTCAGCGCGCGCACCTGCTCGATGGCGCCGGCCGCGACCTGCACCGCCTGGCGCTTGTCCCGCTCCTGCGCCACGGCCTTGGTGCCGTTGACGAAGAACGCGCCGATGCCGGCCATCGCGACCGTGATGACGGCCATCGACACGAGCACCTCGAGGAGGCTGAAACCCTCGTCGTCGCGGGGTACGCCCGGTTCGCTGCGCATCTCACTCCCGGCTGGTCTGCTGGCGGTGGGCAGGGATCTGCCGTAGGCACCATCGGCAAGCCGGGACGGGAGTCGAGGATTTAGTTCACGTACTCCACCGCACCCGCGCCCTGGATGTCGAACATCCGCCGCAGCGAGCGTGAGCAGCCCAGGAGCCGCAGGCGGCGCTGGCCGCACAGCAGGGCGCGCACCGCGGCCGCGTCGGCGAACCGCAGGTCGGAGACGTCAAGGGTCAGGGTGTCCGCACTCTCCTCGACCAGGTGCTCCACCACCGCCTGCAGCGCCTGCCGGTTCGACAGGTCGGCCTCGCCCTCCAGTCGCAGGCCGAGCGGATCGGTGATGCGGGTGGCCCGCAGCAGCGGGATCAGCCGCGGGTCGGTCTCCGTCGTGACCGTGGACGGGTGCGACCGGATCACGCCGCGCATCTGGGACACGTCGAACAGCGAGCGGTCGTAGAGGCACACCCCCGTCGCGAACCCTTCGGCGAACAGGCGGTTGACCTGAGCCTCGTACCAGGCCAGTTGCTCGGTGCCGGGAATCGGCCGGCTCGCCCAGGACATGTCGCCGACCGCGCGCATCCCCAGGTATCCGTCGTCGCGGGCCCGGGCGGCCTCGGCGCGCCAGGTCGCCAGGGTGGCGACGGGGTCGAAGCGCTCGCCCCGCACGTACGACGGGCCGGTCAGCGTGATCCGCAGCTGGTCCCGCCGCCGGAGGGTGGCGACGTCGACGCCCTGGGCGATCAGCTCCGCCTCCACCTGCTCGCCGCCACGGCCCTGATAGATGACCCGGTTCTGGTCACGCAGGCCGGCGCGCATGAACGCGACGAGGCTCCGCGTCCGCAGCGGCTCGTCGTCGACGAGGAGGCACACGTGGTCGCCCGGGCGGAGCCGATCCAGCAGGCCGGCCTCGGCCATCACGTCCCCCTTGGGCCCACCCCCGTGGGTCGATGTCCGGCTCACCGTACTGTCCGGGCGGTGATGGTCGGTATCGCTGAAACGGGGGTCAGGCAGCTCAATCGACACTGGGAGTGCACAATTCCGGTATGGCTGACAACGACCCGCTGGACCTGCTGAACATCGACGGACTGCTCAGCGACGAGGAGCGGCAGATCCAGGAGACGGTGGGACGGTTCGTGGCGGATCGGGTCCGCCCGTACGTCGCCGAGTGGTTCGAGGCCGGGACGTTCCCCCGTGAACTCGCGCCGGAGCTGGGCAGACTCGGGGTGCTCGGCATGCACCTGGACGGGTACGGATGTGCCGGCACGAGCGCGGTGGCGTACGGTCTGGCCTGCCTGGAGCTGGAGGCCGGCGACTCCGGTCTGCGCAGTTTCGTCTCGGTGCAGGGTTCGCTGGCGATGTTCTCCATCTGGAAGTACGGCTCGGAGGACCAGAAGCAGGAGTGGCTGCCCCGGATGGCGGCCGGCGAGGCGATCGGCTGTTTCGGCCTGACCGAGCCGGACTTCGGCAGCGACCCGGCGAACATGCGGACCCGCGCGGTGCGCGACGGCGACGACTGGATCCTCACCGGCACCAAGATGTGGATCACCAACGGCAGCATCGCGGACGTCGCCACGGTGTGGGCGCAGACCGAGGACGGCATCCGTGGCTTCCTCGTGCCGAGGGGCACGCCCGGCTTCACCAGCCGAACCATCAAGCAGAAGCTGTCGCTGCGCGCGTCGATCACCGGCGAGCTGATCCTCGACGAGGTACGGCTGCCCGAGTCGGCGCGCCTTCCGGAGGCACGCGGCCTGGGTGCCCCGCTGAGCTGTCTCAGCGAGGCCCGCTTCGGCATCGTCTTCGGCTCGGCCGGCGCAGCCCGGGACAGCCTGCGCACGGCCCTGGAGTACGCGAAGACCCGCATCCAGTTCGGCAAGCCGATCGCCGCGTTCCAGATGACCCAGGAGAAGCTGGCGGACATGGCCGTCGAGCTGAACTCGGCGCTGCTGCTCGCGCTGCACCTGGGGCGGCTCAAGGACGCCGGCACGATCAAGCCGCACCAGGTCAGCGTCGGCAAGCTGAACAACGTACGCAAGGCGCTCGCCATCGCCCGGGAGTGCCGCACGATCCTGGGCGGCAGCGGCATCACCCTGGAGTACTCGCCGCTGCGGCACGCCAACAACCTGGAGTCGGTGCTGACCTACGAGGGCACCTCGGAGATTCACACCCTGGTGATCGGGCAGACCCTGACCGGGCTGGCGGCCTATCGCTGAGCGTCAGTCGCGCTCGCGTGCGCGGCGGCGCTCGGCCATCTCCCAGTTCATGATGTACTGCCGGATCATCCGGGCGACGACCTCCTCGACGTGGAAGATGAGGATGATCTGCTGCCCGACACCGTCCTCGTCGTCCCGGACCGTGTGGACCCGCCCGGTCAGTTCCACCTCGCCGTTGCCGAGCCAGACCACCGCGCGCATCTCGTCGCCGATGCGGACCGGCATCGGCTGGGTGATCCGGCAGCGCAGGCCGCCCTCGCTGATGTCGATCAGCATGCCGTCGGCCTCGCTGGACCGCTCCTCCTCGGCCGCGGTCAGCCGGACGGCCGTGCCGCCGCCACCGCGGACGAACTCGCGGCGGTTGCTGATCTGCGGCCCGCTCATCGGCTCCAGCCGCCATCGGAACGGGGTGGTGTCGGCGATCTCGACAAGGCGCACGGGCAGCACGATGCGGGTGCGCGGCGGAGCCCAGAAGATCCGGAACTCGTGCCCGGACTTCAGCTCCGCCGGACCGGCCGTCTCCAGGGGCGCGGCCACGAGGAACGTCGAGCCGTCGACACCCTCGAGCCGCGAACGGAAGTTGGCGCCCTCACCCAGAGCCAGGAAGACCGGTGTTCCGGCCTCCGGCAGGTCGATTCCTGCCGCGCTGAGGGGCAATGCAGTCCCGTTCATCCTCACCACTCATCTCATGCCGGTCTCCGGGTGCCGGAAGGTCCGGCCAGTGCTCTGATTCGGCTGCCCGCTGACCGACGTGAGGATTTACTGGTAGCCCCGGATCTGACAGAACGCCTTCGTCAGGTCGCCTCCCCGGGCGTCCCACAGCTGGCCGCCGGTGAGTGCCGCGATCTGGCGCATCGGGGCCTCGGCCGCCTCGCCGAACAGCACCGGGAAGACCGGGACCGGCTCGGCGCCCTTGAGATACTTCTTGAACGCGGCGAAGTCACGGCCGCGGTTGCTCTCACCGTCGGTCATCAGCACGACGCTGGCGAACCGGTTCTGATCGGCGGCGGTGTCCAGCTCGCGGAGGGCGGCGACCAGCGAGTCGTACACCGCGGTGTTGCCACCCACCCGCAGCCGGCCCACCGCCGTCCGCAGCCTGTCGCGTGACGACTGCGGCGACGCCGCCTCCACGGTGAAGCGCTGCGGTGCCGCCGGCCGGTCGCTGAACGGCAGCAGCGTCACCTCCTCCCGGCTGCGGAACCGGCAGTACGACCCGGTCAGTGACGTGTTCAGCCCGGTCAGCCCGGAGAGCGCCGCCTTCAGCTGTTTGATCCGGTCACCCTTCATCGAGCCGGAGACGTCCAGGACGTAGACGGTCCGGGCCGGGCGCCGCAGCCGGTCCTGGTACGCGGTCAGCAGCGCGTCGATCGCCTCCCGTGTCTCCGGGAACGGCAGCTCCACCGGCACCGGCGGGAAGTCCGCGGGCTGCACGGCACCGGTCACGCCGGGACGGCGGCCGGTCTGCGCGGCGATCTGCTCCTGAACCCGTGGCTGCCGCAGGTAGGCGGCCAGCCGCTCGTGCGCGTCCCGGGCCTCGGTGGGTGCGCCCGCGAACAGGGTCAGCGGGTAGTCGGCGCTGACCACGCCGTCGGCGGGCCGGATCACGATGAGCTGCTCGGACAGCTTCCCGTCCCGGTTGAGGCCGGTCAGCGACGCCTCGTAGGTGATCAGGCCGTCCAGCGCACCGCCCGGGTCGGCGCCGGTCATCCGGCGGACGAACGCCTCGGTGAGCCAGCCGGTCGAGCCGGCCGTGAGGCGCTGGGCGCTGAAGAAACCGGTCAGCGGGCCGGCGACCCGGTCGATGGCCGCAGCGTCCAGGGCACGCCCGGAGCCGTCCAGCGCGGAGGCGACCGCGACCAGCGCCGAGAAGCCGGTGTTGGAGTTGGCCGGATCCGTCATCGCGAAGGTGAGCCGGCCCTCGGCCGCGGCGCCGGCGATGTCCTTCCAGGTGACCGGGCGGCCGGTCCAGCCGAGGCGTTGCGCGGTGGCCGGGCGGAGGCCGAGCACCACCGGCGATCCCATGATCCGGGTGGCGGTGCCGAGGCGGCTGTTCGCTTCGGACAGGGTCTCCAGGTAGCGGTTGGAGGAGAACCAGAGCGCGTCGTAACGGCCGTCGGCGCGGCCGGTGGCGACGATCTCGGCACCCTCCAGGCTGCCGACGAGGTCCATCTTGACGGTGACGCCGGTAGCCTTGGCCGCTTCGTCCAGAATGCCGCCCATATCCGCCAACTCGCTTCCAGCGAGCACGCGCAGGGTCGTCGGCGCCCCCGACAAGTCCGGCATTTCCGTAACTTCGGGAGATGGGTCGCGTGCGGTGCAGCCCGCCAGGAGCAGGACCACGACAAGAAACAGGCGCCTCATCGATCACACGCCCCGGTCTGCTGGTTGAACGGGCCGATCTGCCCGAGCATCGCCTCCAGGACCCGGTAGTCCGGCGGCTCCACCACCACCGGCGGATTCGGCCGATCACTCAGGGTCCGGCCCTGCGGGCGGAACCCGTACTCCGCCGCGATGTCCTTGAGCCGGCCGTCGTCTCGCAGCAGCTGCCCCACCCGGTCGCCCGAGCCGGAGAGCGGCACCAGCGTGTGCCAGGCGTAGACCGTCGGGCTCGGGAAGAGCATCACGTGCTCGCCGTCGTCCGGCACCCGCTGCGACGACGCCCGGTCCAGGAACTGTGACTCGTAGACCAGCGCTATCGGCGTACGGCCGGCGCCCCCGGTCAGGTACTCCTCGAACAGCACACCGCTGGTGTCCGGCTTCTGCCCCTGGTACGACATCAGCCGGCAGATGTCCGGCATGACGCGCGGCAGCAGCCCGGTCCCGGCGACCGGCTTGCCGTCGTTGAGCGCCGCCGAGACGATCGAGACGAACATGATCGCCGAGTTCGAGTCGGCCGGGTCGGTGGTGCGGATCAGCACCACGTTGGGGTTCGCCGAGCCCGCGTTGCCGGGCAGCTTCTTCCACGTCGTGTCGGAGCGGGCCAGCTCGATGAGCTTGCTGATCGAGACGACGTCGTGCCCCTCGACCTTCTGCACCACCCCGGCCGCGCGCAGCACCTCAACGGTCGGCTTGAAGGTGGCCACGCCCATCACCGAGGAGAACGGCCGATAGGACTCGGCGACTTTCAGCTTCTCCATGATCTTCTCGGCGGTCGGCGTGCTGGACGGGAACGCGAAGTCGTACCCGGCGCCGCCGGTGTCCAGGCGGGCGGCCATGTCCCGGGAGCCGTCCGGGTCGACGCGCATCCGCAGGCCGGCGCACGCGAAGATCTCGGTGACCCGCGGATCACGCAGGAACGGCTCCTTCTCCGACCCGACGATCCCGCGCACGTCGGTGACCTTCGAGGCGCACCCCGCGGAGGCGTCACCGTCGTCCCGGCCGCGGACGACCTGCCAGACCACGGCGAGGATCAGGACGACGGCCACGCTGACGGCGACGACACGCAGCAGCGCTCTCATGCGGAATCTCCCGGTCGCGAGGAGGGCCGGAGGCCCCAGGCAAGGCAGGCACCGGCCGCGGCGAGGGCGGGCAGGGCCCAGAGCGTGGCGGCCGCGTCGAGCAGCCCGCCCAGCGCCAGCGCCGCCCCGGCCACCGCACCGGCGCCGGCACCGGCGATCGGCCAGGCGTTCTTCCTCCCACCCGGCCGGCTCCCACTCGGCCGGCTCCCACTCGGCCGGCTTCCTCCCTGCCGGGCGGAGGAGGCCGGCCGCTGCCGTGCAGCGACGGGATGCAGCGCCGTGTAGGCGTCGTGACCGAATTCGCCCGCACTCGAATACCGATCGCCCGGCTCCTTGGCCAGCCCTCTCATCACGACATCCCGCAGGGCCGGCGACACGCTCGGCGGCAGCGGTTTGGGCGGCTCGAACAGATGAGCCTGCAGCGGGAACGACTTCCCGGTCTCACCGAACGGCAGTTTTCCGGTGAGCGCCTGATAGAGCACGACCGCGAGCGAATAAATGTCCGCGCGATGATCCGACTGGGTGCCGAGCAACCGTTCCGGCGCGATGTAGGACGGGGTGCCGACGATCTGCCCGACCCGCGTGATCTCCGGATCCGACGTGTCGATCCGGTGCGCGATTCCCCAGTCGATCAGATAGGCGTGATCGAGTCCCTGCCGATGCCCCTGATCGAGCAGAATGTTCGACGGTTTGACGTCCCGGTGCCGCAGGCCGCTGTCGTGCGCCGCGGCCAGCGCCGAGGCCACCTGCTGCACGATGTCCACCGCACGGGCCGGCGGAAGGCCTCCGGCCGAATGCTGGATCTCGGTGGCCAGCGACCGGCCGCGAATCAACCGCATCGCGATGAACGGCGGCGGCCCGATCGCGAAATCGTAGACCGCCACCACATAGGGATTCTCGATCTCGGCGGCCAGCCGCATCTCCCGCAGGAATCGCTCCCGCAGATCCGGAAAGAGCAGCGCCTCGGACGTCAGAATCTTGAGCGCGACAGTGCGGCCGGTGCGCTGATCGACCGCCTCCCACACCTCACCCATCCCGCCCTTACCCAGGAGCGCGATTTTCTGGTAACGGCTGATCTCTTCCGGCACCCCGCCGATAGTAGGGCCGGCCCGCAGCATTCCGAGCGGGGCGTTTCCGGCGAAATCAACCCCCGACATGCAGGCTTCGCCCAAAATTCAAAATCCATTTATCGTACGGTCACGCGCGCTCTGCCGTTCCGAGACCCGCGACCCGCCTGCCCGCTCCCGGCCGCTGCGCGACCGCCGGGGCCGGGTGCCGGGTCGGGCGACACCCCTGTTTATGATCTTGCCGCGTGATCCACAGTAAACTGTCCAAAGTGGCAGCAATCGGATTGATCGCGGCCTCGGCGCTGCTCGGCGCCACTCCCGCCCGCGCCGACGAGGTCCCCGAGACCGAGACCGATCCGCCCCGCGTCGAACTCGTCCTCGACGTGAGCGGCTCGATGCGCGCCGCCGACATCGACGGCGCCACCCGGATGGACGTCGCGAAGCAGGCCTTCAACGACGTCGTCGACGCGCTGCCGGAGACCACGCAGCTCGGCATCCGGGTGCTCGGCGCCACGTACGGCGGCAAGAACAAGCGGACCGGTTGCCGGGACACCCAGCAGATCGTGCCGGTCGGCCCGGTCAACCGGGTCGCCGCCAAGAACGCCATCGCGAGCCTTCAGCCGACCGGTTTCACCCCGATCGGCCTGGCCCTGCGCGGGGCGGCGACCGATCTCGGCGACACCGGCTCGGTACGCCGGATCGTGCTGATCACCGACGGCGAGGACACCTGCACCCCGCCCGACCCGTGCGAGGTGGCGCGGGAACTGGCCGCACAGGGCACCAGCCTGGTCGTGGACACGCTCGGCCTGACTCCCGACGAGAAGACCCGCAAGCAGCTGGTCTGCATCTCGACGGCGACCGGTGGCACGTACGCCTCGGCCAAGAGCGAGGAGGAGCTGACCGACCGGATCAAGCAACTGGTCGACCGGGCCGCCCTTCCGCCGCCCGTCACCCCGGCCGTGGTCGCCGGCACCGAGGACTGCGAGGGCGCGCCGCTGCTGGCCGCCGGCGTCTACACCGACCGCGAGCTGATCGGGCAGCACCGCTTCTACCGCGTCGCCGTCCGGCCCGACCAGGAACTGCGCGCCTCGGTGAGCATCTCCCTGGACCGGCCCCTGAACCGCGACTACGGCGTCCTCCTGAAAGCCGCCGCCCCCGACGGCCGCGAACTCGTCCGAGGGGTCGACGCCGGCAGCGGCCGAGCCGACGTCCTCTCCACCGGCCTGCGCTGGTCCCTCCCCTCCTCCGACTCCGACTCCGACTCCGGCGCTGCCTCGAACGACGTGTGCCTGATCGTCAGCAACTCGTTCGCCTCGGCCACCGCGGCCGGCGCCCCCGGCATGCCGGTCGAACTCACCGTCGGCCTCGTCGACGCCTCGGACACCCCGGACGCCCCCGGCCTCGGCCGCGGCTGGCTCCTGCTCCTCGTGCTCGCCGCGGCGGGCCTCGTCGCCGGCGTCCTGACCGGCTGGCTGACCCGCTGGTGGGTCGCCAAGTGGAGGGAGAACTGACATGCCGATCCCCCTGACCGCCACCGCTCTCACCACAGCGCTGCTCCCACTCCTCACCCCACTCGCCCCGGCCGAGATCAGCACCGCCGGCACGTCCTTCCTCACCGCCGTGACGATCTCCCCCGACCAGCCCGTCCAGGTCAGCGCCGTGACCGGCGACCACCTCTACTGGTCCTTCCCGGCCGGCGCCGCCCAGCGCCCGGAACTCGCGCTCACCGTCGACCTGCCACCGTCCGCCGACCGCACCGGTGACCAGTCCTGGACCGTGGAGGTCTTCGACGGCCTGCGCCGCCGCCAGGCCTGCGTGGCCGGAGCCCAGAGCCCCGTGGCCACCACCACCGACACCCGCGTCACCCTCGGCTGCCGGCTGCGCCAGATCCGCTCCTGGGCCGAGCCGTGGGACGGCGACCCGCTCCCCGGCACCTACTACATCCGGCTCTCCACCACCGAGCTACCCGAGAAGGACCTGGGCCTCCCGGTCGAGGTCGCCCTCACCCTGACCACCCCCACCGGCGACACCAACGCCGACCAGGGTGTCCTGGCCGCCCCACTGGTACCCGAGAACCACCCCGGCAAGATCCTCACCAGCCCCGCCGTCACACCGTCAGCCGAACCCGAGCCGGCCCTCTCCGCCGACTGGCTCCCCGACTTCTCCGCCCGCTGGATCTGGACCGCCGCGGGTGGCGTCCTCGCCGCCCTCACCGGCCTTCTCGGCTTCTCCTGGACCCGCCGCCGCCCCCAATCCCCCTGAGATCTTGGAGAGTTACGCCCGTATACGAGCCACAACTCTCCAAGATCTTGCCAGCTAGATGGTGGTGCCGCGGAAGTGGCGGAGGGTGTGGCCGGTCGCCTGTTTGCAGAGGTACTCGGCTCGCTCGTAGGACAGGCGCCGCCTGCCCGTCTCGGGACAGAGATCCACCGCGGCGGGTGGGCGGCCGGGACCCGGTCGCCGGTCGGAGAGGAACAGCGGGCCACGGGTGCGGTCGCCGATCAGGGCGGGCAGCAGCCGGGCGGTGCCGGAGCGCCAGACGACGGGTCCGGCGCTCCGGTCGTCCAGGTCGAGGTCCTCGACGTTGAGCCCCAGCACCGCACCGACCCTGGCACCGGACTCGGCCAGCAGGGACCAGAGGACTCGTTCCCGGAGGTTGACGCCGCCGGTCACCGGTCGTGGGCCGGGCGGCGCCGAAACGGACTCGACCGGCCTGGAGCGCAGTCCGGCGGCCAGGATCGGGGTGCCTGCCCAGGTGGTGAAGGAGCGGATCGCGGACACGTGGCGGTTCCAGCTTCGGGGCGCGACACGCGGCCAGGCACCCGAACAGGCCTCGGCCAACTGGCTCGCGGTGACGGCGGAGAGCGGGGTGCGCTCGCCCAGAGCCCTGACGATCCGGCGCAGCGACTGCTCATAGGCACGGGCGGTGGCCGGAGCGAGACCGGTCAGGAACGAGTCGGCGGACAGGCCCAGGAGCGGGCCGTCGTGCTCGGGCAGCGCGAGGGAGGCGGCCCGGCGCAGCAGGAAGTCACGTTCGGCGGTGTTGCGGGTCAGTCCGGCGGCCCGCTCCAGTTCCCGGCGCGCCTCGGCGGGACGGCCGAGCCGGACCAGCAGATCGCCGCGGACACCGGGAAGCAGGTGGTAGTCCGCGAGCTGCACGTCGTCGAGCAGGTCCAGCCCGGCCTGCGGACCGTCGGCGAAACCGACGGCCACGGCACGGTTCAGCCGGACGACCGGGGTGGGCATGAGGCGTTCCAGAGACTCGTAGAGCGCGGCGACGCGTACCCAATCGGTCTTTTCCGCCGTGTGGCAGACCGCGATCGCAGCTTGCAGGAGGTAGGGCCCGGGCGGACCGCCCGCCTCGCGCGCCCGCAGCATCGCGGCGAACCCGCGCTCGATGAGCAGCCGGTCCCAGCGCCCGCGGTTCTGCTCGTGCAGCGGGACCGGCTCGCCGTCCGGCCCGGTACGCGCCCCCGCCCGCGACTGCTGGATCTCCATGAGCGCCACGAGCCCGTGCACCTCGGCCTGGTCCGGCGCCAGACCCGCGAGCAGCCGGCCCAGCCGCAGCGCCTCCAGGCACAGGTCACCGCGGATCAGCTCCGCGCCGGAGGTGGCCGAGTACCCCTCGTTGAAGATCAGATAGACGACCTCGAGGACGGACGACAGACGTTCGCGCAGCTCAGCACCGTCCGGCAGCCCGTAGGCCACCTGCGCCTCCGCCAGGGTCCGCTTGGCCGCCGCGATCCGCTGGGCGATGGCCGCCTCCCCGGTCAGGAAGGCCCGAGCGATCTCCGCGGCGGTCAGGCCGGCCACCACCCGGAGCGTCAGCGCCACCCGGGCTCCGGTCGGCAGCACCGGATGACAGGCGATGAACATCAGCCGGAGCACGTCGTCCCCGGAGCCGGGCTCGCCCTGAATGTCGCCGCCGGCCGGCGCTCCGGGGGCATCCGGAGCCCCCGTGTGCGATCCGGACGCCGGCCTCTCGGCGTCCAGGTCGGTCAGGCGCGACGACCGCCGTAGGTGATCCACCGCCCGGCGTTTGGCGATCGTCATGAGCCAGGCGCCCGGATTGTCCGGAACCCCCGCGGCCGGCCACTGCTCCAGCGCCGCGACCAGCGCCTCCTGCGCCATCTCCTCCGCCAGGCCGACGTCGTGGACGAGCCGCAGGAGCCCGGCGACGATGCGCGCGGACTCCTGCTTCCAGACGGCGCCGACCGTGGCCGAGATGCCGGACATCAGCGGGTCACGGGCCGAAGACCTGGTGGATCACGCTCTCCCCGTCTCCGACGATCTTCCGGAACCGGTGGCCCAGCTCGATCGCCTCCTCCCGGGAGCGGACCTCGATCAGGGCGAACCCTCCGATCGCCTCCTTGGCCTCGGTGAACGGCCCGTCGGTCACGGTGATCTCGTCGCCCTCGGAGGTCATCTTGAAGCCGGCCGGGTCGAGCCCACCGGTCGCGAGCAGGACGCCGGAAGCGGTCAGCTCCTCGACGAAGGCGGCCATGTCGGCGTAGAGCTTCGCGTCCGGCGGCGTGCTCCCGGCCTTCGACAGCATCAGGTAACGCATGGTGTCACTCCGTTCGTTGCGGATCTCTGGGACACCTCGACGTCGAAGCAGCCGATGTGACAGGTAATTCCATCATTACCTGTCACATCGGAGCAACGACGTCCTGGCAGAGACCGACAACGAAGGAGCCGACATGACCGCTGTTGCTTTCACCCGTACCCCTGATGTCTCGAAGGCGGCACTTGCCGCCGCCGGACCGCTCTGGGCGACCGTCTCCCTGGCCCAGGCTTTCACCCGCGACGGATTCGACCTCATGCGGCACCCGTTGAGCCTGCTCAGCACGGGTTCCCTCGGCTGGCTGCAAATCGTCAACTTCGTGGTGGCCGGCCTGCTGATGGTCGTCGGCGCCCGCAGCCTGGACGGACGGTGGGCGCCCCGGCTGACCCGGATCGCCGGCTTCGGCATGATCGCCGCCGGCGCGCTGGTGATGGACCCGCTGTCCGCGGATCCGGCCGCGATGAGCTGGCACTCGATCGGTCACATGGTCGCCGGCACGATCACCTTCACCGCGCTGATCGCCGTCTGTTACGTGCTCGCCCGGCGATACGCCAGGGCCGGCTCGCGCGCCGGAGCCGTCGCCGCCGCCGTGGCCGGCACCGCCCTGCTCGCCGGTGACCTGTGGGCGATGTCCGGCGGCGTGGCCGGCACCCTGACCCTGGCAATCGGCGCAATCACCGCAATGTCCTTCCTCTCCCTCCACCCCCAACCCAGCGTGTGAAGTTCGGCCCACATACACACCCCAACTCCACACACCAACCACAACCCACCCAGCGTGTGGAGTTCGGCCCACATACGCGCCCGAACTCCACACGCTGGGCTTGGGGTTAGAGGCGGTCGAGCTGGGTGACGACCATGGCCAGGGCGAAGAAGCCGTAGAAGCCGATCGCGACCAGCATGCCGCCCAGTCGCCAGCCCCTCATCCGGATCGGCGCCGGCAGGTCACGGGTGTTGAGTTTGACGAGCAGGATCGAGTACAGGAGGGTCACCACCGAGGCGGCGCACGTGGAGACGATCAGCAGGCCGAGCGGCTGGGTGAAGCCGGCCAGCAGGATCGCCGAGCCGAGCAGGATCTCGCCCCACACCACCGCGAGGTAGATGCGCGGCTCGGTCCAGCGGGTGGAGCCGGCCAGGTAGTTGCGGCTGAGGAAGTCCGAGGCGACCCGGCCGATGATGTCGAGCAGGCCCATCGCCGCCGCCCAGAGCGAGACCGCCGCGACGGCCAGGAAGAGCAGCTTGAGCCAGGTGCCGACCTCGCCCGCGAAGATGTCGCCCTGGATCCGGAGGAAGGACGGATCCGACTTGAGGTCGTCGCGGCCGAACAGCGTCTCGTACGCCAGCAGGCTCATCACGCCGATCGTCACGAAACAGACCGCCACGAACGTGACGAGGTGCTCGATGTTGGCCCGCTTCCACCAGACGGCCCAGCGGCTCATCGTGGCCTCGTCGGTCGGGAACGTGTACCGGTCCTCCGAGCCGGCCGCCTCCTCCTGACCCGTGATCGGCGAGATCAGGCGGGGGACGTGGGCGCCCATGCCGTACCGCTTGTCCCGGATCCAGTTGCTCAGCACCAGGTTGTGCACGCCACCAGCACCGGCCGCACCGATCGCGCTGAGCAGCAGGGTGAACGTGATGCCGTCCGGGATCTGGCCGAACTCGGTCACCGTGGCCTTGGCGCCCTCGCCCCAGGTGTTCAGCGAGATCACGAAGACCACGACGACGGCGAGGAAGAACAGGGTCAGCGCGACCTTGAGCGTCTCGACCCGCTCGACGGTCTTGTAGACCACCTTGGACAGCGACAGCAGCAGGCCGACGATCACCAGGCTGGCCACGGTGATCCAGACCGGGTCACCGCCGCCGATCAGGTACGTGAAGACGGTCGAGCCGCTCGTCGCCCATCCCGGCCACACGTACTGGAACGCGCCGGCCAGGCAGATGATGATGCCCCAGCCCTTCCACCAGCGCGAGAAGCCGGCGACGACGGTCTGCCCGGTGGCCAGGGTGTACCGCTCGATCTCCATGTTGATGACGAACTGCACGGCAAGCGTGGTGAACGCGAGCCAGAGCAGCCCGAGTCCGCCGATCGCAGTCAGGTACGGCCAGAGGATGATCTCGCCGGCCGCCATGCCGATGCCGACGGCGACCACGCCGGGTCCGATCATCCGGCGCAGTGAGAGGGGTTCGGGTAGTTCACGAGTAGTGGTTTCGGTGAGCATGCCGCACTCCAGGAAGTGGGAGGGGGGTCACGCGCGGAGCAGCACGTCGAGGTGACGCAGCATCCGCGCGGTGTCAGGGGTACGCCCGGTGAAGTGCTGGAACGCGGCGGCGGCCTGATAAGCGCACATCGCCGTGCCGCCGACCGCCTGCAGACCGGCAACACGGGCCGCGCGCAGCAGCTCCGTCTCCACCGGCATGTAAACGATGTCGACGACCCACAGGCCACGGTGGAGCAGCTCTGCGGGCAGCGGCATTCCCGGGTGGGCTCGCATACCGATCGGGCTGGTGTTGACCAGACCGTCGGCGTCCGCGATCACGTCCGGCAGCTCGGCGGGAGCGGCCACGGTGACGCGGGTGTCGTTCACATGTGCGGCGAGCGACTCGCGACGGCCCGCGTCCGGGTCGACGATCGTCAGCCGCTCGACGCCCATGCTGAGCTGGGCATAGGCGCAGGCGGCTCCGGCACCGCCCGCGCCGAGTTGCACGACGTGCCGGGTGCGGGCGCCGGGCAGGGTGGCCCGGAACGCCTCGGTGAACCCGTACGCGTCGGTGTTGTGGCCCTGCCGCTCCCCGTCGCGGAAGACCACGGTATTGACCGCACCGATGGCGCGGGCCTGTGGCGACAGGTGGTCGAGCAGCTCGATCACCTGCTGTTTGAAGGGATGGGTGATGTTGAGACCGGCGAAGCCGGCCCCTTCCGCCTCGTCCAGCGACTTCTCCAGATCGGCCGGGGCCGAGGCGTCGAACAGGGTGTAACTCAGGTCGAGGCCCTGACTGCGGCCCTCGGCCTCGTGCAGCGCCGGTGACAGCGACGTGCCGATCCCCGTTCCGATCAACCCGCAACTGCACCGCGCCATGTCACGCCCCTGGAATCGCTAATGTACGAACTGGTACGTTAGTTATCGGGTGTGACGGTGGACACTGTCAAGCCCCACGGCAGACTTGTCCCTATGACGCAGGAGAAATCGATGTCGGCACCGGTGGGCGAGCGGCGGCGCGACGCCGAGCGCACGCGTGCCGAGATTGTCTGGGTGGCCACCGACGAGTTCGCCGAGCGTGGATACAGCGGTGCCCGGGTGGACGAGATCGCCGCGCGGACCCGCACCACGAAGCGGATGATCTACTACTACTTCGGCGGCAAGGAGGGCCTCTACCTCGCGGTTCTGGAGCGGGCCTACTCCGAGATCCGCGCCGCCGAGAGGACCGTCGACGTCGATCACCTCGAGCCGGCCGCTGCCGTGCGCCGCCTCGCCGAGGTCACCTTCGACCACCACGAGGCGCACCCCGCGTTCATCAAGCTCGTCGGCGTCGAGAACGCGCAGCACGCCAAGCACATGGGCCACGTCGCCGGCCTGGTCGACCTGAACAGCTCGGCCGTCGCCCTGCTGCGCAACGTGCTGGAGCGGGGCCGCGCGGAGGGCCTGTTCCGCGACGACGTGGACGCCCTCGACGTCCACATGATGATCAGTTCGTTCTGCTTCTTCCGGGTCGCCAACCGGCACACGTTCGGCGCGCTCTTCGACCGGGACCTGCTGGACCCGGCGCGGCGTGATCACTACCGCACGATGCTCGGCGACCTGGTCACCGGATATCTGAAACGGTAATCAGGAGGGTTCCCCATGCGCCGCTCGATCGCCACGGTCTGCGTGTCCGGCACGCTGGACGACAAACTCACCGCCGCCGCGGCGGCCGGGTTCGACGGCATCGAGCTGTTCGAGAACGATCTGGTGGTCTCGCCGTGGTCGCCCAAGGAGATCCGGTCCCGCTGCGCTGATCTGGGGCTCTCGATCGACCTCTACCAGCCGTTCCGGGACTTCGAGGCAGTCCCCGATCCGATTTTTCGGAAAAATCGTGATCGGGCCGAGCGGAAGTTCGACGTGATGGCCGAGCTGGGCGTCGACACCATCCTGGTCTGCTCATCGGTGTCGCCCGAGAGCAGCGACGACGACGAGCTCGCCGCCGCCCAGCTCCGGCTTCTGGCCGAAAAGGCACAAGAACGAAAAATCAGGATTGCGTACGAGGCCCTCGCGTGGGGCCGCCACGTCTCCACCTGGGACCACTCCTGGCGGATCGTCCAGCGCGCCGACCACCCCAACCTCGGGCTCTGCCTCGACTCCTTCCACGTCCTCTCCCGCGACGTCAGCCCCGAGGGCATCGCCGCCATCACACCCGGAAAGATCTTCTTCCTGCAGCTGGCGGACGCGCCGTACCTGCGGATGGACGTCCTGCAGTGGAGCCGCCACCACCGCCTGTTCCCCGGACAGGGCGCCTTCGACCTGCCCGGCTTCGTCGGCCTGGTGCTGGCCGCCGGCTACGACGGCCCGCTCTCCCTCGAGGTCTTCAACGACGTCTTCCGCCAGTCCGACCCGGCCCGCACCGCCGTCGACGCGATGCGCTCCCTGATCGCCCTCGAGGACGGACTGGACGACGCCCGCTCCACACAGGACCGCCCGATCCGGCGTCTGCCCGGGGCGCCGGAGCTCACCGGTCACTCCTTCACCGAGTTCGCCGTGGACGGCCGCTCCGGGCCGGAACTGCGCACCGCACTGCGCGGGCTCGGCTTCACCCACACCGGTCAGCACCGCACCAAGCCGGTCGAACTCTGGGAGCAGAACGCCTGCCGGATCGTGCTGAACAGCGCGGTCACCCGCCCCGGTGCCGCGATCAGCGCGTTCGCCGTAGCCTCCACCGACGCCGACCGGTCGCTGCGCCGCGCCGAGGCCCTGGCCGCGCCGGCGCACCCCAACGTCCGCGAGCCAGGCGAGGCCGAACTCGCCGCGATCATCGCCCCGGACGGCACGAGCGTCTTCGTGACCCGCCCGGACAACGACTGGCGCTCCGACTTCCTGCCGACCGGTACCACCCCCGCGAACACGACCGGCCTGCTGACCACCGACCATCTCGGACTCGCCCAGCCGTTCGACAACTTCGACGAGGCCGGCCTCTTCTACCACTCCGTGCTGGGGCTGGAACATCTCGCCACCGAGGAGTACGCGGCACCGTTCGGCATGATGCGCTCCCGCGCCATCGCCACCCCCGGCCGCGGCGTCCGGCTGGCGCTCACCGTCGCCCTCCTGCGCCGCGGCGACTGGGCGCCCGCTGTGTCCGACCCGCAGCACGTCGCGTTCAGCACCGCCGACATCGTGGCCACCGCCGCCGCGCTGACCCTGCCCCGCCTGCCGGTCCCGGACAACTACTACGCCGACCTGGCCGCCAGATTCGCCCTGGACGACGACTTCGTGGCGACGCTGAGCCGGTACGGCATCCTCTACGACCGCGACACGACCGGCGGCGAACTGCTGCACCTCTACACACCCGTCCTGGGCGGCCGTGTCTTCTTCGAAATCGTCGAACGACGCAACGGCTACGACCGCTTCGGCGAACCCAACGCCCCGGTTCAGATGGCCGCCCAACGCCACCAACGGCTGACCACCGACGATCCGGCATAGTCAGGCGGGCCTGCTCGACCTGCACTACGGCGGACCCGGCGAGCAGGCACTGCGCTTCAGCCGCACCGGTCACCTGACGGAGAGGGGCGCCGCGGGCCGGGCACGCACCGAGTACGGCCTCGGTGTGCACGCCGCGCCGCGTTTCGGCGCGACGCCGCTCGGCGCGTGGCGAACCGGTGACCACTGACGTGTCCCGGCGGCCGCGCTGCGGCCCGGTGCCGCGATGTGGCCGCGCTGACTCACGAGGGCTTGTTGGTCGACACGTATCTCTGATTTGGTCCTCTGTTCCACCAGAGTGACAAACCCACTCCGCTGAAGGTCAGCAGAGCCCCCAGCAGCACGAACCAGACCGTGACCTCGACGTCCTGCTCGACCAGGCCGAACTCGCTCGGGAGATCGCTGAGCACGTCGGTGAGCTGCTCCGCGTCCTCGGCCTTGAAGTAGCGGCCGCCGGTGAGGTCGGCGACCTGCGTGAGTGCTTCCTCGTCGATCTCCCGGTTGCCGCCGCCGCGGCCGCCGAAGCCGCCGAAGCCACCGCCCCCGCCGAACTGGCGCCCGCCGAACGACGAGTCGCCGCTGATCTGGTCCGCCGTGCAGACCAGTTGCTGCGGCTCGGTCGTGCCGAAACCGATCGTGTAGACACGCAGCCGCCGCGCCGCCGCCTGCTCGGCCGCCGTCACCGGGTCCACGCCCGTGGTGTTCGAACCGTCGGTGAGGACCACGATCGTGTCGGCCTGGTAGTCGCCCGAACCGCCCGGCGGCGTGTCCGCGAGATCAACGCCGGTTGCCGCCACGTCCGGGTTCATCTCGGCGATCGCGTCGATGGAGGTCAGGATGGCCTGGCCGATCGCGGTGCCGCGAGCTGTCTTCAGCGTGTCGATCGAGCTGAGCAGCGGCTCGCGCTCGGTGGTCGGCGGTACGAGCAGGCCCGCGATGCCGGAGAAGGCCACCAGCCCGATCCGGGTCTCGCCGTCCTGGGACTCGACGAACTCGCGGGCCGCGTCGGCGGCGACGGCGAGCCGGTTCGGGGCGATGTCGGTGTTGCACATCGAGCCGGAGACGTCGATGGCCAGCAGGATCGTGGTGTTGTTCGACGGGACCTTCATCGACGCCTGCGGGCGGGCCACCGCTCCGGCGAGCGCGAGCAGCCCGGCCAGGAAGAGGAAGACCGGGATGCGGCGGCGCCACGCGGTCCGCCCGGGCAGCGCGGCCCGGATCAGGGCGATGCTCGACACGGTGACGGCGGCACGCTTGCGGCGCCGGTTCAGCCACCAGCGGGCCACCAGGAGCAGTGGCACGACCAGGAGCGCGAGCAGTGCCCACGGCCAGCTCAGCGACATCAGACGATCCTTCCGTGCCAGCGGGTGCCCAGCAGCGCGCCGAGCGTCAGGAGCAGCAGGGCGGCCGCCGCGAACGGCGCGGTCAGCTCGATCGGCTCCTTCTCGGTGGTCAGGCGCAGGTCGATCGCCTCGGTGCTGTCGGCGAGCGCGGCCGCGTCACCGGCCGGTCGGTACGTGCCGCCGGTGACCTGCGCGATCGCGGTCAGCGTCTGCTCGTCCAGCGCGGTGCCCAGCTGGAAGCCGTCCACCTCGACGGTTCCGCCCTGCGCGGTGCCGACGCCGACCGTCTGGATCCGCACACCGGCCGCCGCGGCGAGCTCGGCGGCCGCCTGCACGTCCGGCCCGCCGGTCTCCTCACCGTCGGAGAAGATCACCATGGTCGCCGACGGCCAGTACCCCAGGTCCTGCGTGGTCGGCGCCTGACCCTCCTCGGGCAGGCTGACCGGTTTGCCGGTGATCGTGCCGAGCCCGACCAGGATCGCCTCACCGAGCGAGGTGCCGCCGCTCGGCTTGACCCGCTTGATCGCGGCGGCGGCGAGCGCGTGGTCCTCGGTCGGCGCCTGGGTGAGCAGCGCCTGGTTGCCGAAGGCCAGCACGCCGACGTCGACGGTGGTGGGCTGCTGCTCGACGAAGCTGACGGCGGCGGTCTGCGCGGCGGCCAGCCGGCTGGGTGCCACGTCGGTGGCGGACATGCTGTTGGAGATGTCGAAGGCGAGCAGGACGGTGCCGGACACCCTCGGCACGGCGACCTCGGCCTGCGGCCGGGCCAGCCCGATCAGCAGGATCGGCAGCGCGGCGAGCAGCAGGGCGTAGGGCAGGTGCCGGCGGACGCGACCCTGCCGGCTGGTCAGGCCCGCTGCGGCGAGCGCGGTCGTGCGTCGTTTCTGCAAGATGGTGTACGCCCAAACTGCCGCCACCGTCACGACGACCGCGACTCCCAGCACCAGTGGGTAGAGGAAGCTCATCGCCGCCCCCCTGCGGAGCGGCGCACCATGTCGACCAGCACCGCCAGCAGGTCCTGGTCGGTCGTGACGCGGTGCGGGCGTACCCCGGCTCTGCGCATCCCGGCCGCGAGGGTGTCCTCGCGTTCGCCCACCTGGTCGGCGAGCCGTCCCCGCAGCAGCGGGTCGCTGGTGTCGACGAGCAGCGTCTCGCCGGTCTCCGCGTCCTCGACCAGGATCAGGCCGACGTCGGGGAGTTCGAGTTCGGACGGGTCGACGATCCTGATCACGACGGTCTCGTGGCGGTGGGTCAGCTGGGCGAGTGGTTTGTCCCAGCCCGGGTCACCGATGAAGTCGGACATGACGAACAAAAGACTTCGCCGCCGTCGGGTCGTTGCCGCCGCCAGGCTCAGCATGCCGGTCAGGTCGGTGGTTGTGGTGGTCTTGTGTACCTTCTGCTCCTTCGTGAGCTCCCGCGCGATCCTCAGAATCTGGTCCCGCCCCGTCCTCGGCGGGATGATCTTGGACTCGCGGTTGTCGAAGAGGATCGCGCCGACCCGGTTGCCACCCTGGTTCACCAGCCTGGCCAGCCCGATCGCCAGCTCAGCCGCCACCGACTCCTTGCCGCTGTTCCCGCCGAACTTCATCGACGCCGACCGGTCGATCACGAACCACGCCGTCATCTCGCGGTCCTCGGTGTACTGCCGTACGTGCGGCTCGTCCAGCCGCGCGGTCACGTTCCAGTCGATGTGCCGGACGTCGTCCTCGGGTGTGTACGTACGCAGATCGGTGAAGTCGATGCCCGCGCCGTGCCACACCGTGCGATAGGCACCCTGCAGGCGTCCGTCGAGGCGCCGCCCGAGCTTCCACTCCAGGCGCCGCAGCAGCCGATCCGGTGCGGTGGCCATGCGCTATCGGCCCCGCGGTTCCGGGAACGTCAGGTTCGTCAGGATCTTCTGCAGGATGAGGTCGGGGGTCACGTCGTCGGAGAGCGCCTCGTACGAGAGCACGAGCCGGTGGCGCAGCACGTCGAGGGCGAGGTCGCTGAGGTCCTCGGGCACGACGTACTCCCGGCCTCGGATGTAGGCGAGCGCGCGGGCGGCCAGGACCAGGCTGATCGAGGAACGCGGACTGGCGCCGAACGTGACGTACCGCGCGAGATCGGTCAGGCCCACCCTCGCCGGTTCACGGGTCGCGTGTGCCAGGTTCACCGCGAACTCGATCAGCGACGGGTCCACGTACACCCGGTCGGCCTCCTGCTGGAGCCCGATCAGCGTCTCCGGGTCGATGATCCGCTGGATCACGGCCGCCGGTGCGAGCGCCCGTTCGACCACCACGAACTCCTCGGTGACACTCGGGTAGCCGACCACCACCTTCATCATGAAACGGTCGACCTGCGCCTCCGGCAGCGGATAGACGCCCTCGTTCTCGATCGGGTTCTGCGTCGCCATCACCAGGAACGGGTCCGGCAGCTTGTGCGTCTCCCGGCCGATCGTGACCTGCCGCTCCTGCATCGTCTCCAGCAGCGCGCTCTGCACCTTGGCCGGCGCCCGGTTGATCTCGTCGGCCAGCAGCAGGTTCGTGAAGACCGGCCCGAGCTGCACCTGGAACTCGCCGGTCGGCTGGTGATAGACCCTCGTGCCGACGATGTCCGCGGGCACCAGGTCGGGCGTGAACTGCACCCGGTGGAAGTCGCCGCCGATCGCCTCCGCGAGCGACTTCACGGCGAGCGTCTTGGCCAGGCCCGGCACACCCTCGACAAGGACGTGCCCGCGCGCCAGCAGCGCCACGATCAGCCGCTCGAGGAGGTTGTCCTGCCCCACGATGGTCTTCTTGACCTCGTAGAGCACCTTCTCGATCGGCCCGGCGGAGGCCGGTGGGGCGTCGGTCCAGCTCATGTAAGACCCCGTCCTTGTCTTTTCTTAGCGTCTTCTTATTCGTTCCTAGAGCGGCGGTGCCTGACCGTCACCCTCGCCGCCACCCAGCGCCGCGCCGATGGGCACCGCGAACCCGATACCGATGAACGTGCCGGCGTCCGTCGGGTTGGCCAGCGCCACCACCACTCCGATCACCTGCCCGCGATCGTTGATCAGCGGCCCACCCGAATTACCCGGGTTCACCGCCGCGTCGAACTGGATGAGCCCCTCGATGTCGGCCCCGTTCTCCCTGTTCAGAGTGCGCTCCAGACCCGACACCACGCCACTGCTGGTGCTCCAGGTGAGCCCCAGCGGGTTACCGATCGCCACCACGTCGTCGCCGATCCCCGCCCCACCGCCCAGCACCGCCGGCACGAGCGTCTCCGGCAGCTTCTCCGGCGTGATCGTGGCGATGTCCTGCTCAGGGGTCTTGCTCGCGATCGCCGCGGCCGCCTTGGTGCCGTCCGCGTACGTCAACCGAATGCTCTCCGCACCGTCCACCACATGCAGCGCGGTCAACACGGTCCCGTCCGCGTTGGCGATCACACCGGTCCCGGTGCCGGCCTCCAGCTTGTTCGCCGAGTCGTGCCCGGTCGTCTCGATCAGCACCACCGACGGCGCCAGCGCCTGATAGACCTCGGCCACCGTCAGAGGCCCGGCCGAAGCGGACGGCGAGACCACCGGGGCGGCCGTCACCTCTTCATCCCCACCATCGCGTACGCCAACGAGCACCGTGATCACGACAGCCCACGCCACAACAGCACCGATGAACAGCCGTTTGCTCAGCTTCTTACGCAGCTCAGGCGTGTTCCACCGGCGCTTGGTCTCCTCCGGAACGGGCTCCGGTGTCTCGGCCCCCTCCGTGCGGAGAACCGTCATCACGGGCCGCCCGCCACACTCAGCATTTCTTGACCCTAGAAGCGATTCCTAAGAATTCCCCGTGAGCCCTCTGACGGTTTCCGGTACGCAAGATCCCACATCTCGGGGCGCAGCCACGCAAAAGCCACGTTACCCTCCGTGCCGGAACTGATCCGCTGCGGCAACCGTCCGATCCTGATGAACACCATGCGAGTGCCCGCCGCAGCCGCCGCCGCTCTACTCACCCTCACCAGCTGCGGCGACGCCTCCGCCCACCGGCCCCCGGTTTCCAACATTCCCGTCTCCGCAAGCCCAGCCGTCTCGACGGTCTCGATCCCGCCGCGCTCCTCGCCTTCCCCGCCACCTTCCGACTCGGGTTTCGCCGAGGGCACTCAGCCCTCACAGGGCCCCCTCGTCTTCGTCCAGGTGATCGACTGGGTAGGCGCGGACCAGGGCTCCCACACCGGCGTCACGTTCCACCTGACCGAACACTGCGCCTACCTGCAGGGCCCGCCCGACTCACCGGTCCTACTGATCTGGCCCGACAAGCAGGCCTGGGTCGACCCCGCCTCCCCGTCGACGGTCCAGTTCCGCGAACCCGACTCCGGCAAGCTGGTCCGCCTCACCGACGGCCAGACGGTGAACCTGGGCGGCTTCCCGGTCGGCGGTCAGGGTTACACCTACGATCCGCCGCCCCACCCGTCCTGCCCCACCAACAACCAGGACTTCGTGGTACAGGAGGTCCGCTGACCGTTATCCACAGTTCCCCTCCATCCACAGCCCCCGCCCCAAAGATCCCCCCACCCCACCACACTGTCCAGCGGGGGCTGCCCCCTGAGGAGGGCGGGCTCTGGGCGGGCGAGCTCCCGGCGGGCGAGCTCCGGGCGGGCGAGCTCCGGGCGGGCGGGCTCGGAGACGGCGGGCTCGGGAGCGAGCAGGCGCTGACGCGGCCAGCGCGGACGGGTCGGCGATCATGCGACGGCTGAGGACAGCGGACTCGCAGACGCGGAAGCGAAACAGTGACCGTGTCACTCGCCGCCGCAACCACTTCAGCGCCCGGGGCAGCGGCACTCGTCCTGCCGTCCCACCTGCTCGCCGACAGGGCGTTCAACTCTCCGACCCGCAGCGCCAGTCCCGGCTGGTGGATGGTTGCGGTCGGCTAGCCAGCGCCCGGGGTGGGTGGTCACGGCCGCAACGCCCGTCCCGGTCAGCGTCGGGCTCGGCCGGATGCCCGAAAATCACAACCTCGACCGTACGAGGCCCGGCCAACGCCACCCCTCAGCGCCCTGCGGAATCCTGGTGCGGTCCTAGCGACAGCAGGTTTCCGCAAGGCGCGTCTTCGGGCCCGCCACCGGCCACCCGCACCCGACAAAGAACCAGATCACCGTGATCAACAACTGATGACAAATGCCTCGGACAGGACAGCCACACTCGAACCGCAACTCTCCAAGATCTCGGGAGGTCGCCCGCGCCAAGAACGCGGGGTGGCCGGCGGCGAGACAGGACTGGCGGCCTCGACCAGTGGCGTGAGCGCCAACCGAGCGGGCACGGCCGGCGGCAAGACAGGACAGGCGGCTCCGACCAGCGGCGCGGGCGCCAGCCCGCGACCTGGGGCCGCCCGCTGAAACGGCGACCTGGGCACCACCGACGGTGGCACCACCGACGGCCGGCGGGAGAGGGCAGGAAACATTCTGGACATGATGTTGTAGTGGGAGCGCTCCCATGTAACGATGACGGTCACTCTCCTATCCGCGTACCCCCATCACGCGAAGGACCACCCGCATGCGCGCTCTCGCGCGGCTGGCCGTGACCACCGTCCTGGTCGCGTCTCCCCTGGCCGCAATCACCCTCACCTCGTCGGCGAACGCGGCCGACGACCCCACCCCCATCACCGTGGTGACCAGCGACTTCGAGGACGGCACAGTCCAGGGCTGGTCCGGCCGCTCAGCCGAGACCCTGACGCACAGCACCACCGTCGCGCACGGCGGTACCGGGAGCCTGTCGATCACCGGGCGGACCGCGACCTGGCAGGGGCCGTCGCTGGACGTGCTGGACGTGTTCGAGAAGGGCACTGCCTACACGATTTCTGCATGGGTACGCCTGGCAAGCGGCACCGACAACGCCAGGCTCAGTGTCGAGCGCCGCACCGGTGGCGTGGCCGCCTACGACCAGGTGGTCGGCAACACAGCGGTGAACAGTGGCGGCTGGGTGAACCTGACCGGCCGCTACACGCTGGCCACCGACGTCGAGTTCCTCCGTGTCTACGTGGAGACCGCCTCCACGACCGGGTCGTTCTTCATCGACGACGTGATCGTGAGTTACGTGCCGGCGCTGCCGATCCAGACCACGATCCCCTCGGTGAAGGACGTGGTGACCGAGTTCCCCGTCGGCGCGGCCATCACCGGCGCCGAGATCGTCACCGAGCACGGTCAGCTGTTGAACAAGCACTTCGACAGCGTCACGCCGGGCAACGCGCTGAAGTGGGACGCGACCGAGCCGACCGAGAACGCGTTCACGTACGCGCAGGCCGACCCGCTGATCGCCTGGGCGAAGGCGAACGGGAAGGCGATCCGCGGGCACACGCTGGTCTGGCACAACCAGACTCCGGCCTGGGTCTTCGTCGGCGCCGACGGTCAGCCGATGACCGCCACCGCCGAGGACAAGGAGCTGTTGCTCGCCCGCTTGGAGAACCACATCCGCAACGTGGCAGGCCACTACGGCTCGGACATCGGCGTGTGGGACGTGGTGAACGAGGTCATCGACGAGAACCAGTCGGACGGCCTGCGGCGCAGCAACTGGTACAACGTGGCCGGCCTCGACTACATCCGCACCGCGTTCCGGGTCGCGCGGGAGGTCCTGCCGAACGCCAAGCTCTTCATCAACGACTACAACACGAACGTCACGTCGAAACGGGACAAGCTCTACAACCTGGTCGCCCAGCTGAAGAGTGAGGGCGTACCGATCGACGGCGTCGGCCACCAGATGCACATCAACGTGAGCTGGCCGACGATCTCCGAGACCGAGGCGATGCTGCAGAAGTTCGCCCCGCTCGGCCTGGAGCAGCAGGTCACCGAGATGGACGTCAGCATCTACACCAACAGCGGCGAGAACTTCCCCACCCCGCCGGCCGACCGGCTGCTGCAGCAGGCGTACGTCTACCGCGACATGTTCGCGCTCTTCCGCAAGTACGCCTCGCAGATCACCTCGGTGACCCTGTGGGGCCTGGCCGACGACAACACCTGGCTCGACACGTTCCCGGTGACCCGCAAGGACGCACCGCTGCTGTTCGACACCCGGCTCCAGGCGAAGAACGCGTACTGGGGTGTTGTGGACCCCTCGAAAATCGGCACGAGCCCGTCCCCGAGCACAAGCACGAGCCCCAGCTCGAGCCCGAGTTCCAGTCCCAGCGCAAGCCCGAGTTCCAGCCCGAGCGGCGCGGCGGCGTGCTCGGTGACCTACCGCGTCACCGGCTCCTGGCCCGGCGGCTTCCAGGGTGACGTGAAGATCGCCAACACCGGCGGCGCGGCGGTCAACGGCTGGTCACTGGCCTGGCAGTACACCGGCGGCCAGACGATCTCCCAGCTGTGGAACGGGTCGCTCACCCAGTCCGGAGCCGCGGTCACCGTCAAGAACGCCTCCTGGAACGGCACCCTGTCCTCCGGCGGCACCGCCTCGTTCGGCTTCCTCGGCAGCTGGACCGGGAGCAATCCCGCCCCGGCCGCCTTCACCCTGAACGGCACCACCTGCACGGTGATCTAGAGACCCGGGAGCGGCCGGCAGCGCTGGGGCCTGCCGGCCGGTCCCGACAAGGCAGCAGCCTTTCCCCGAGGTGAGGCCTTCCGCACGACGATCCCCCGCGCGGAAGGCCGATGCGGCCGGGCCATCCCCTACATCGGCCCGGCCGCTCACCACACTTTCTCAGTCGCCCGAGATGCCCCAGACCGCGATCTCGCTCGGCTCGCCGTCCCGGTAGAGCACCACGAACCAGCCGCACCAGCGCTCACCGATCACCAGGGAACCGTTGGCGTACCCCTTCTCCCACTGCTCCCGCGTCGGCGTGGCCGACCCGAAGTACCGCTGGCTCTCCTCCGCCCGCAACAGCCGCAGTGTCCCGAACCCGTCGGGCGTGTCCGGGCCGATGATGTTGTTGCAGTCCAGGATCGAGTGTGTCCCCTCCTCCTGAACCACCTCGTCCTTGAACAGGTCACCGAAGTGAGTAGGCGGCTCACCCTCACCGGCCCAGTAATACTCCCCCGACTCGAAGACCCGGCCGATCAGCCGGATCAGAGCCGTGCGCAGGTCCGGCTCGTAAGGCGTGACGTAATCCCAGCCTGATGCGCCCACAACTTCCCTCTTTCGAACTCATGCACGAACTCATGCACCGAGCAGTTCGGCAACCGCGCCGACGGATGCCGGGTGTTCCACGAGCAGCGCGGCGGTGACCGGACCGGCCTCGACAGCCGCCCACCCTCCCGCGCAGCCCAGCAGCGACGCCACCCCGTCCGTGGTGTCCGGATGCGCCGCGAGCAACATCACCGCGGGCCCGGCCGGCCGGGTCGCGGCGACCGGAGCCGCGCGCTGGGTGTTCCAGGGTGGCGTCCAGGAGTCGATCCCGGCCAGGGTGCCCGGGAACGTGCGGCCCGCCTCCCGGGTGAGGACCGGGACCAGCTCGCCCGCCTGCGCGCGCAACGTCGTGATCAGCGTGGGCAGCCACGGCAGAAGCACCGGGTCGGGCAGCCTGCCGAACGCCTTGGACAGGGTCTCCACGACGAACGGCGCGAGCCGCGGCACCGGTTCCAGCGCCTGCACGAAGCCGCTCACGTACTGCGGGAACGCCGGCACGACGAGCGGGTTTTCCAGCAGCTCGTCGACCCTGGTCCGCAGATCGGCCAGGGACAGTGCGCCGAGCTGGTGCCGGGCCGCCCAGAGGAGGGCGACTTTCGCCGGCGATTCGGGATGCGACTGACGTACGGCCAACTCGAGCTGCGTCCGGTCGCACCCCAGTGACAGCGCCAGGCTCTCCATGCTGAACAGGAAGCCGAGCATCGCGCCGACCTGACGTACCCCGGTCTCCTCCTCGACGAAGGCGGCCGGCAGCAGGGTGCAGTAGTGCGCGTACCCCTCCGTCACGAACCGCTCGCACCACGACGGCAGAGCCGGCTCGGTGGCCCGGTAGTGCGCCAGCAACCGGCGGATCCGCCGCAGGACTGTGGGCGCGTCGTCCACCGCACGCTCGGCGGCGAGCAGCTCGACGGCCCGGCCGCCCAGCTCGTCGGTGAGCCTCGGGCTCTCCAGGAAGAGCAGCGAGTGCTCGACCGCCTTGAGTGCCGTGGCCGCGGTGGCCTTCGGGTCCCACGCGTCGCGGCGCAGGCGCTGCTCCAGGACCTGCTCGACGGTGACGCCCTCGTACCCCAGCTCGATGATCGTGCGCTGGTGCCGGCCGAGGTCGAGGTCCCAGCTCTCCTGGATGTGCTTCTCGCCGAGCCGCCGGGAGCCCATGATCGGCCGCACCGCCTGGTCGGGCAGCAGGTAACGCAGCATCCAGAGCAGCTGTGAGCAGGCCGCGAGTTCGGGCCGGGCGGCCAGGTCGAGCAGCGCGCGCTGAATGGTGCGCTGCTCCAGGTTCAGCTCGAGCGGCGCGAGCCGGTCGTGGACGTCGCGGGCCAGCGGTGGCAGCGCCTCGTAGCCGACCTGGCCGATCCGGTCGCCACCGAGCAGGATCTCGCAGAGCCGCCGCACGTCGCGGCGGCCCGGCACGGTGTCCTTCTCGATGCAGGTGACCGCCGCGTCCTGGAAGTCGTACGGCGTAGGCCGCGCCCGCCCCCGCATCCCCGCCAGCAGGATCGACGTCTCGAAGACGGCGATCGCGTCAGCGGTCGAGGCCAGATAGCCGTTGCGCCGGGCGAGCCGCACGATGTCGACGCACCAGCCCCGCAGTTCCTCCTCGTCGAGGCCGTCCAGCGCCGGCGGCCCGGACAGATAACCGCTGAGCTGGTCGGTCACCGGCTCAGCAACAGCGACCGGAGCGGGCAGCGCCCGTTTCCCCTTGAACTGGAACGGGACGAGCCGGCTCCGGCCGAGCTGCTTGCGCCACGTGGCCGCCGCGATCGACACCGAACCGGGTGCGAGCCCGAACTGCGCCTCGATCGCCGACTGACTGGACGGGATCAGCCCGTAGAGCCACTTCGTCGCCGTCCGCGCGGTGATCGCGAAGTCCGGCGTGCCCGGCTCGGAACCCACCTCCGGCAGCCGGCTGGCGGCATGGAAGGCCCCGCACACGTAGAGGCAGTCGGCGCGGTCGGTGCCGGTGGCGGCGAGGTGCTCCCGGATCCGCGTCCACATGTGCCGCTCGCGGTCCTCGTCGCTCGCGAACCGCCGCGTGTCGTGCGGTGCGAGCCGGCGGAACAGGCTGCCGATCAGGACCATGACCTGCCGGTACGTCTCGTAGTCGGCATTCGCCAGAGGCTGTTCGACGTACTGGTCCCACCACTCCGACCAGTGCCGCACCCGGCCGTGGTGCAACAGGTGCTCCTCCAGCTCGGTGAACCGTGGCCGCAGATCACCGATCTCGACACCGACCGCGTCGCCGTGCAGGTCCTCCTCCGGCTCCTCGCCCGGGTGTGCCTCGACGGTGGGCTGCCACTGGAACACGTGGTCGGTCGACCGGTCCACCAGGACCAGCTCGACGCCGGGTGTCTCCAGTGCGTACACGATCGCCTGATACTCCGCGGAGGCCTCGGTGATCGGCGCGATGACACTGAGCGGCGCCGACTCCTTGGGGAAGCCGTCGAGCTCGGACGCGTACGCCTGAAGCGCCACCGGCAGCCGGCAGTTGCGCAGCTCGGTGAGGAGCGGCCCGAGGTCCTCGCAGAGCTCCAGGTAGATCACCCGGGGTTGCTTCTCCCGCAGCCGCCGGACCATGGCAAGTCCGGAGGCCGGCGAGTGGTGGCAGACCGGGAAGATCTCGAGCGGCTCGCGCAGCGCGTGGTCGACGTCGTCGACGATGCCGGCGAGGATCTCCGGCAGCGCTGCCGGACCCTCGGCGAGGGCCTCGGCCGCACCGAGCAGCTGCGACCGGAGACCCTCGAAGGGCCCGCTCAAGACAGGGTGGCGATCGCCTTGCGACCGCCCTCCAGGAAGCCGTCCCACTCGCCGCCCTGGTCCTTGCTGCGCGGCTCGACGACGCCGTGCCAGTACTTGTTCAGGATGGCGAGGTCCTCGGGGCTGCGCCGGGCGAGCGAGCCGACCAGCGAACCGGCGAGCGCCTCGGAGGTCAGGGCCGCGGCGCCGAAGAAGTTGCTGTGCAGGATCGCGTCCTCCAGCACACCGATCTGCTCGGCGGTGGAGAGCGCCGACTCCAGCCGCTCGTCGTCGCTGCTCGCCGCCGTGGCCGCGGCGCGCAGGTCGGCGAAGCTCTGCAGCAGCACGTCGAGCAGGGAGGGCGGCACCTCCAGCTCGATGTTGTGCCGGCGGAGCAGCTCCTCGGTCCGGAACCGTACGATCTCGGCCTCGCTCTTCTTGTTGGTCACCACCGGGATGCGGACGAAGTTGAACCGGCGCTTGAGCGCGGACGAGAGGTCGTTGACACCCCGGTCACGGCTGTTGGCGGTGGCGATGATCGAGAAGCCGGGCTTGGCGAAGACGATGTTGTCGTCGTCCAGCTCCGGGATGGACACGTACTTCTCGGAGAGGATGGAGATCAGCGCGTCCTGCACGTCGCTGGTGGACCGGGTCAGCTCCTCGAAGCGGCCGATCACGCCGCCCTCCATCGCCGTCATGATCGGCGACGGGATCATCGAGGCGCGGGACTGGCCCTTGGCGATCACCATCGAGACGTTCCACGAGTACTTGATGTGGTCCTCGGTGGTGCCGGCGGTGCCCTGCACGACCAGCGTGGAGTTGCGGCTGATCGCGGCGGCGAGCAGCTCGGCGAGCCAGCTCTTGCCGGTGCCGGGGTCGCCGATCAGCAGCAGCCCGCGGTCGGAGGCGAGGGTGACGATGGACCGCTCGACGAAGCTGCGGTCACCGAACCACTTCTGGTCGATCTGCCTGTCGAGGCCGTCGGCGCGCTCCGAGCCGAGGACGAACAGGCGCACCATCTTGGGGCTGAGCCGCCAGGAGAACGGTTTTGGGCCGTCGTCGACCGACTCGAGCCAGTCGAGCTCCTCGGCGTACTTGATCTCGGCGGGGGCGCGCAGCATGTCACTCATGGGGATGTCTCCTAGAAGGCGAGGAAGTTCTTGAGCTCGACGACGAGCTTCTTGATGCGACCGGAGAGCACCGGGGTGCCCTGGTCCTTGAACCGCTGGCGGAACCAGGGGTTGACGCTCTGGTGCCCGCCGCTGCTCACGGATCCGACCGGGATGAACCGGGCGCCGGAGCGGTGGATCGCGGCCATCCCGTCGAAGACCGCCTGCTCCTGCCACTCGTAGAAGTCGGAGATCCAGACGACCACGGTGTTGCGGGGATCGGTGATCTTCGGCCGGGCCAGGTCGAGGGCGACGGTGCCGTCGGTGCCGCCGCCGAGCTTGGTCCGCAGCAGCACCTCGAACGGGTCGTGCACCCAGGGCGTCAGGTCCAGGGCCCGCGTGTCATAGGCGATCAGGTGCACGTCCACCTTGGGCAGCCCGGTGAAGACGGACGCCAGGATCGTGCAGTTGACCATCGCGTCGACCATCGAGCCGGACTGGTCGACCACCACGATCAGCCTGGCCGGCGTGACCCGTTTCGCGGTCTGCCTGTAGTAGAGCCGGTCGACGTAGAGGCGCTCGTCCTCGGGATTCCAGTTCGGCAGGTTCTTCCAGATCGTGCGGTCGAGGTCGAGGTTGCGGAACACCCGTTTCGGCGGGATGGACCGGTCGATGGTGCCGGCGCTGGCCTGCGCGACCTGGGTCCGCAGCACCTCGGCGACCTCGTCGACGAACCGGCGGATCAGCGCTTTCGCGTTGGCGAGCGCCACACCGTCCAGATTGTCCTTGTCCCGCAGCAGCTGCTCGATCAGCGACATGCTGGGCGTCAGCTGCTTGGCCAGCCGGTTGTCGGCCAGCACCTCACGCAGCCGCATCCGCTTGATCAGGTCACCCTCGAGACCGGCCAGAACCGAGCCGAGGCCGGCGGAAGAACCGGCCGACGAGCCGCTGGCCCGCCCGCGCAGCTCACCGGGTGTGCAGCCCAGCGCCCGCTCGAACCAGCCGGCGTCGGCCTGCCATCGGGCCAGCTGCTCCGCGGTGACGTTGCCCGACCCGGTGGCGAAGACGTTGAGCAGCAGCTTGGACACCAGGGCCGCGCGGCGCACCTCGCCCTCACGGTCATCGGCCGCACCGCTCATCAGCCCGTCGAACTCCGCCTCCAGCTGCGGGAACCGCTGGACCACGGTGTCCACCGAGACGGCCGGGTCGAGCAGCGCCGCGGGCAGGCCCAGGTCGCCGACGACCGCCATGCTCCCGGACTCCAGCGCGGCCTGCTCCTCGGGGTCGAAGAGCCGGGCCAGCAGCCGCCAGTAGAGGACCTGCCGCCTGTTCTCCGTCGCACTCATTTGCGCAGCAACCTTCCCGCCCGCTCGCGGAGCACGTCGACCGCGGTGCCGGCGGCGGCCTCGGCCTTGGCGGCCTTGGCCTCGGTGGGCCCGAGCGCCCAGTCACCGGTGTGCACGGCGACCGCCTTGCGTTTCACCGTCGCCTGCACGGCCAGCGGCTGCACCGACCACCCGCCGTCCCAGCGCAGCAGGCCGAGGCAGGCGGTGGAGGCCGCGACCAGCGCCGGGGTGAGCGGACCGGCCTCGGGAACGCGCTCCATGTCGACGGCGACCGTGACGCCGCCCAGATCGAGCGACTCCTCGCCGGCCGTGTAGCCCTCCAGCAGCACCGGCTCGGCGATCACCGACGGGTGCCGGTCGAGCGGCAGCGCGGACGGCGCGGTGGCCGTGCCGAGCAGCACCCGGGCGGTCGTGAACGGGTCGGCCGGCTCGCTCACGACCGCCCGGGACTCGTCCCAGATCAGGTCGCCGGCCGGGGTGAGCAGCATGCCGGTCACCTCGACCGACCGGTGCTCGGCCACCGCGGACCGGAACACCTGGAAGGCGGTGAGCATGCGCCAGGCGGACGGCCCGCTGATCGTGTCGACCTTGGCGGCGGCCACGCTGGTGCGCACCAGCCGCACCCCGGCCGCGGTCTCCAGCAGGCCGTGCGCCTGCGCCCGGAAGACGGTCGGATGCTCGTGCAGGTCGACGCCGAGGATCAGCAGCCGGCCGTCCACCGGCTCGGTGCCGGGCACCGGGTAGTCGTCCTGGGCGAGGATCAGCGCCCGGGTCCACAGGTCGGCCCAGCGCCGGACCGGGATCCACGAGCGGGTGGCGACCGGCGCGGCGGTCCGCAGCTCGGCGGCGAACCCGTCGAGCAGCACCGCGAGGCGGCGGGCCGCGGGCACGTCGAGCAGCGCCTGGATCGCCTGGGCCGCACCGGCGGCCAGCTCGTGGTCGACGCCGCGCCAGCCCGCGATCGCCAGCTCCCGCAGCCAGGAGCGGCTGCCCGCACCGGTCAGCCCGGCCCGGCCTGCGACCGGCGCGGACCAGGGCTCACGCGAGCGGCCGAGCGCGGTGTCCACCCCGCCGAGCAGGGCGTCGTGGGCGGCGCCGAGCAGCGCGACCCGGGCGCCGGCCAGCACGACGAGGTGCTCGTCGGTCACCGTGCCGGCGACGATCTTGCCGATCGAGTCGGTGACCCGGTCGGCCAGCGGTGTGCCGGTGAACGCGGCGGCCACCGACTCCAGTGCGGCGGCGCGATCGTCGTCGAGGCGGGTGAGACCGTGCACCAGCGCGGTGTCGATCCCGTCGACCAGGGCGAGCGCCTCGTCGAGGCCGGCCGGGGAGGAACGCAGGACGTCGGCGAGCATCAGCGCACCACCCCGGCGGCCGGGAACCAGTGCAGCTCGGGCAGCGGGTCGGTGGTCGGCGGCACCTCCAGGTAGGACAGGTGGCGCAGGAAGCTGCTGAACACCTCGGCCGCGCGGCTCGGCGCGGTGGTCGGGTGCAGCGCGGCCCAGAGGTCGTCGCCGCCCTCGGCCTTGAGGTAGCGGGCGACTCTCTCCAACCCGTACTGAGCGACGGCGGCGTCGACCAGCGCCCGGATGTGGTTGCACGCATGGGAACCGCTGAGACCGCCGCACGGGCGGTTGTTGTTGGTGTTGCAGCTGAGCCCGTGATCCCCCGCGGTGATCGACGAGACGTAGACCCGCGACACGTCCGAGCCGCTGGACACCACGCCCTGCAGCCGCCCCTCGGAGAGCTCGACGAAAGGCACCTTCGCCAGCTTCCTCGGCCGCACGGGCGCGATCACCCGCACCCCGCCGCGCCGCTCATCGGCGACACCATCACTGGTCACAACCAGACCTCCTCACGAACAGGTGGCGTAGTTGTATCGGAGGGGTCCGACAAAACCGCGAACGGCCCGGTCAGCGCCCGCCCAGGACCGCTGCGGCCTTCCTGAGCGCGTCCTGCGTCCGCTGCCGGGCGGCCCGCAGCCGTTCCGCGTTCTGCTCGACGATCTCCTGCTGGAACCCGGTGAGCGTCGCGCTCAGCTCGACGACGTACTTCACCCTCTTCTTGCACCGCACGTCCGCCACCGCGGCGTTGATCTCCGCTTTCGAGGCCTCGGCGGTGTCGAAGTCCGGCCACCTCCTGTCCGCGACCGCGTCCTCCGGCTTGGAGTACCGGTGCCCGGACTCGGCCATGCAGGCACTCCATCGCTGGTGCAGCTTCGTGGTCCGCCGGTCGGCGAAGGCCCGTTCCGTCGCCTCGGCCTGAAGCTCCTGGAACCAGAAGTCGTCGTCGAGATCCCAGCCGATCTCGCGTCGCCCCTCGCCGAAGCAACCGCCCTCGGGGAGGTCGGGGCCGGGGCCCATCAGGATCCGGGACTGCGCCTCGGTGATCTCGGCGCCGTTGTCCCGGTCCGAGGTGTGGTGCGCCTTGCGCGGGTCCTCGTGATAGCCGGCCAGCCTCGCGGCGTCCTCGTCGACGAGGCCCAGCCTGTTCGTCCGGTCCTTCCAGTCCAGCAGCTTGAGCCGCGCGCCCGCGTCCCAGTCGAAGCCGTACCTCTTGGCGCAGGCGGCGGCCGCCAGTTTCGACGCGTAGTCGAGCTCGATGTACTCGTCCGGGGTGGTCGTCCAGTGGTCGAGCGGGAAGTCGACCCGGTTCAGATCGGCGAGCATGGGCGAGGCGACATTGCCGGCCGGTGCCGGTGCCGCCCCCGGCTCGGTGGCCGGCGTGGTGGCCGGCCCGGCACAGCCGGCCACCACGAGCATCGCCACTGTCGCAAGGGCACGTCTCACCGTCGAACTCCTCCCCGTTGGCTGCCGGGGAGAATACATAGTGGACGATGGATGCGCGGCCCCGTGCGGATCACGGCAGGAGACGCATCTCCGGGAAGCGAGCCGACGGACGGTCCAGCAGCCTGCCGTCGCGGTGCCGCAGGTGCCGGTCGAAGAACGCCCGGACGTACGCCCGCTGAACCGCCACCGACCGTTCACCGTCGATCGTGCCGACCACCGGCTCGACCTGCTCCGGCGGCAGCCCCAGCTGCGGGTACAGCACCTGGAAATCGGTGAAGGACAGGTGCGCGGCGCCTTCGAGCTCCAGCCAGTACCGCGGCCCGCGCAGGCCGTCCCACATCCGCGTCCAGGTCTCGTCCTGCTCACCGTCGGCGGGCTCCGAGCCCATCATCAGGAACGGCCGGTCCAGCCCTTTGTCCAGGACCGGGCCCAGGAACGACCCGTCCAGGTTCAGCCCGGCACGGACCCGTCCGTCGCGGCGCATCGTCTCGGCCGCGGTGGCACCGCCCATCGAGGCGCCGAACATGCCGATCCGGGACAGGTCCATCACCCGTGACAGCGGCATGCGCCGCAGCTGGTCCAGGACGAACCGGGTGTCCCGGACCCGCACGTCGAGCACCTTGCCGAGCAGGCGTTCCTCCTCCTCGGGCGAGGCCGGCGGCGGGATCGCGGCGGTGGCGATCCGCCCGTCCGGGAACTCGACGAAGTTCGCGTCGTGCGTGTGGTCGACGGTGACGACGACGTAGCCGTGCGAGGCCAGGTCCTCGGCCAGCACGGTGCCGCTGGTCCGCTCGATGCCGAAGCCGGGCGAGTAGAGGATCACCGGGTGCCGGCCGGGCGCGGGCGGCGCGCCCACGTACCCGTGTGTGTCCGGCAGCTCGAATCCGCTGTCCGGTGGGTTGATCCGGGCCGCGACACCGGGCGAGACCCAGGCGGCCCGCTCACGTCCGTGGACGGAGCGGGCCGGATACCAGATCTGGACCATCAGTTCGCGTACGCGTTCGGTCGCGACCCACGGATCGGGCCGTGAACGATCGACGAGGTGCATCGTGACCGTGCCGACGTCAGCCGGGCCGGACGGCGGTGGCAGCACCAGTTGCAGAACCGCGACGAGCAGCGCTTTCATCATGCTGATGAGTCTGTGACCGCCCCGACACGCCGGGTAGTAACAGCTCTCACCGGCTGCCCGTGAATTATGTCAGTTCGTGACCGGCTCCCCAGGGACGATGAACAGCGGAGCCCACGGGTCGTCCGGGCTGATCGGGTACTCGGTGGAGGGCGCGTCCCCGGTCGTCGACCAGCGCGCCTGATACGGCAGGCCGTTGAACAGCACCCGGTCGCCACGGCCGTACACGGTCTCCGGGCTCCACTCGGTCGTCACCCCGGTCACCGTCGGGCTCGGCGACGGCGCGGACTCGTTCGGTCCGACCGGGCCGATCACCGACCACGGGTTCGGGCCGGCCGCGTCGCCGGCCGCGGTGGGGTCGGCGCCGGTGTTCGCCCACTTGGCCTCGTACACCGTGCCGTGCCAGACCACCTTGTAGCCGCGGACGTACTGCGCGGTGAGGCGCCACACCGGGTACGGGCTGGTCGCCGGGTCGTCCGGGGTGGCGGCCTGTGTCGGGATCACCACCGACTCGCGCCCGGAGGAGCCGACCGCGCCGCCCGGCAGGCCCACGAACACCTTGGAGAAGGCCAGGGCCTCCTGCGAGACACCGCTGCACGTGTTGGAGTGCACCACGACGTTGGTGAAGGTGCTGCGGCACGGCGCGTCCCTGTTCAGCGACCACATCGACACCCGGCCGAGGCCCTTGTCCACGGCGAACTCGGCGAGTCCCCGCGCGTCGTCGACGGTGAACCGCTCGGCGTCCACGTCGTTCTGGCCGATCATCGGCGTGGCGCCGATCCGCGACCAGACCTGCGGCGAGGTGAGCTGTACGCCGAGCCGCGCGTACAGGTCGGTCAGCTGCTTGTGGGTGGAGTTCAGCGCGCTGGTGGCGAGCGCCAGCATGTCCGGGTCCTTCTCCGACCCGTAGTCCATGGTCATGATGTTGACGCCGCGCAGCGCGACACCGCCCTCGAGGGTGGTGCGCACCGCGGTGAGGCCGTCGGCGGTCAGGCCGTCCGGCGAGACGGGCAGCGTCAGCCAGACGTCGAGGGAGCGCTCGGCCTGCAGGTCCTTGAGTGCCGCCGCGCGCCGCTTCAGCGACGCCAGGTCGGCCACCGCGGTGCCCTCGATGTCCAGGTCCAGCGTGCTGATCTCGTAGCGCTTGACCAGCTGCCGGTACGCGTCGGTGAGCCGCGCCTGGTCGGTGCAGGCCACCGCGAGCTCGGTGTTGGTCAGGCCGCCGACGCTGAGCATGATGTCGCCGCCGGCCGCGCGCAGCTGCGAGATCCGCCGGTCGAGCTCGAGCGACGCCGCCGCCTCGTCCGGCGTGTACGCGCCACCCCAGCTGGGCGCGCAGCCGTCCTCGGGGTCGGCGACCACGAACGCGAGCGCCACCGAGTTCGCCGGGTTCAGAGCCGGGTCCTGGAACTCGAACGTCGGGGTCAGCGTGACGTCGACGTACGGCACCGCCCACGACTTGGCGGTCGGGCCGGACGTGTCGCGCAGGTGCGTGACCGCCGCGAAGCCACCGGCGCCGAGCGCGGCCACCAGCAGGAGCAGGAAGCTCAGCCGCAGCCAGGACAGCCGGTGCACCGGGGCCTCCGGCTCCTGCCAATCCGGGTCCAGCAACGGGTCGGCGAGAGGGGCGGCGCGGTCGGTCAGCATGCCCGGAGGATCGGCAGGCGCGCCCCCGACTGAAGGACCTGGCGGAAACCTTCAAGCAACTGAGGCCCGCGGCCGATGGTGACCGAGAACGGTCAGATGGACCGGCACACCAGGAGGGGCTGATCCATGCAGCGCACCACCGAGCCGCGCAAACCGGACGCCCCCCGGCAGTGGGGTGCCGACCGGCGCTCGGAACCCCACCCTCTCGTGCCGCCGGCCGTCTCCGAGGGCCGCATCGCCCGGGGCCGGCTCGCCATCGTCCTGACGATCGCCGTCTGGGCGTCCTACATCGCGTACACGATCTTCGAGCAGTTCATCGTCGGCAAGGCGGACACCGCCCGCCTGGTGGTCGAGGCGATCGTCTACATGCTGGTGGTCACCGCGCTGATGGGCTCGGCGATGGCGTACCTGATCACCCGGATCGGGTTCTTCTACCGCAGCCGGGCACACCACCGGGCACCCCGGATCGCGCTGGACCCGTTCCTGGCCGGTGAGACCCCGACGGTGACCGTGCTGGTGCCGTCGTACCAGGAGGACGCGCGGGTCATCCGTACGACGCTGCTCTCGGCGGCGCTGCAGGAGTACCCGGGCCTGCGGGTGGTGCTGCTGATCGACGACCCGCAGCAGCCCCGTACGCACGCCGCCCGCGACCTGCTGGTGGCCGCCCGCTCCCTGCCCGGCGAGATCGAGTCCGAGCTGGCCGTCCCGTTCACCCGGGTGCAGGGCGCGTACGACCGCTTCGAGTCGGCGCTGGACGAGCGTGACCGGCGCACCGCCACGATCGACGACATGCGCGAGCTCGCCACCGAGTACCGGTTCGCGGTCGGCTGGCTCTACGGTCTCGGCCTCCGGCAGGAGATGACCGACCACACCGACTCGTTCTTCGTCGAGCACATCGTGAACCGGCTCGCCGACGACCTCGGCACCATCGCGGAGGCTCTGGAGCAGGGCGCCGACCAGGGTGCCGCGCTGCCCGCCGTACGTCTGGTGCAGCTGTACCGCCGCCTGCTGGCGATCTTCGACGCCACGGTGACGAGCTTCGAGCGCAAGCGTTACGTCTCGCTCTCCGGCGAGCCGAACAAGGCGATGAACCTCAACAGCTACATCGGGCTGATGGGCGGCAGCTACCAGGAGGTCAGCACGCCGCTCGGTATCGCGCTCGTCTCGGCCGGACCGGGCCGCGCCCAGCTGACCATCCCGAATCCGGACTACGTGCTCACCCTCGACGCCGACAGCGTGCTGCTGCCGGAGTACTGCCTGCGGCTCGTTCACCTGCTCGAACAGGGCGCGCACGCCCAGGACGCGGTGGCGCAGACGCCGTACAGCGCGTTCCCCGGCGCCGCCACCCGGATCGAGCGCATCTCCGGCGCAACGACCGACATCCAGCACATCGTGCACCAGGGAATGACCCATTACGACGCGACTTTCTGGGTCGGCGCCAACGCGGTGCTGCGCAAGAAAGCTCTCGACGACATCTGCGAGGTCGCCTACGAGGGCGACTGGGAGATCCGCCGTTACATCCAGGACCGCACGGTCATCGAGGACACCGAGTCGACAATCGACCTCGGGGTGCACGGCTGGACGCTCTACAACTATCCGGAGCGGTTGGCATACAGCGCCACGCCGCCGGACTTCGGCTCGCTCTGCATTCAGCGTCAGCGCTGGGCGAACGGTGGCCTGCTCATTCTGTCGCGCCTCAAGGACCAGTTCCGGGCACGCACGGCACGCGGTCAGAAGAACCGTTTCGGCGAGCTGTTCCTGCGGGTCAACTACATGGCCTCCATTTTCTGGAGCTCCCTGTGCCTGGTGATCATGCTGGCGTACCCGTTCAACGCCGAACTGCTCAACCCGGTCCTGCTTCTCGTCTCGGTCCCGTACTTCCTCATGATGGCCGCCGACCTCAAGTACTGCGGCTACAAACGCATGGACATCCTGCGCATCTACGGTTTCAACCTGATCCTGCTGCCGGTCAATCTCTCCGGAAGCTTCGCTTCCATCCTTCAACTTCTCACCGGCGAAAAAAGCGCATTCAAACGTACGCCGAAAGTGCGCAACCGGACGACTGCGGCAACCACATACCTGCTCGCTCCTCTCCTTCTGATCGCCCTGTGCGCCTACACCGCCGTCCGTGACATCCAGCTGCACCAGTGGGCGAACCTCGTCTTCGCCGGCATCAACCTCGTCCTCGCCTCGTACGCGATGATCGCCTTCGTCGGCGTCGGCAACACGCTGGTCGACTTCTTCACGCACCTGCGCTCCTGGCTGTACCGCCCGGTCCAGCCGAAGAAGCGCTCCCGTGGCGCCGAGAAGGCCACCGCGCAGCCCGCCGCCACCGGTCATGCCGAGGGCCGCGCCATGGCCTCGGCCGGCGTGATCGGCGACTGGGCGTCGGTGCTGCACTACGGCCCGGACCGCGGCGCCGCCGGTCTGGTCGCCGTACGCTCCACCCAGTCCGGCCGCACCTCGCGCAACCCGCAGACCGCCCAGTCGCGCCCGAGCTCGTTCGAGGAGTTCACCTTCTTCACGGTCTTCCAGCCGATCTTCGACCTGGAGTCCGGCGAGATCGCCGGTTACGAGGCGCTCACCCGCTTCGCCGACGGCAGCAGCCCGCAGCGGGGCCTCGAGGCAGCTCAGGCGCAGGGCCTGCACATCGACCTCGACGCCGCTCTGATCCGGGCCGCCCTGGCCTCCGCCAGCGCGCTGCCCGAGGGCACCTGGCTCTCCGTCAACGTCTCCACCGACCTGCTGCGCCGCCCGCAGGAGCTGGAGCTGCTGCTCGCCGAGACCACCCGCCCGATCGTCCTGGAGATCTCCGACGCCGATCCGGCCGACCTCACCGGGCTGCCCGACAACGTGCGCATCGCCGTCGACGACGCCGGCGCCGGTTACGACTCCCTGGCCCGGATGGAGTCGATGAAGCCCGGCTTCCTCAAGCTGGGTTCGGCTGCCCTGGCCGGCGTCGAGACCGAGGGGGCACGACGCGCCTCGATCCGCTCGCTGGTGGAGTTCGCCCGTGAGCACGACTGCACCCTCATCGCCGAGGGCATCGAGTCGGCACAGCAGCGCGACGCTTTGATCGCCTGCGGCGTACCTCTTGGTCAGGGTTTTTATCTCGGACGGCCGGTGCCGGTCGAGCGTGCCCTGGCCGACGCCACCCGCTGAGGAGCAGCCGTTACCCTTCCGTGATGAGAATTCCCGAACCAGGCCGCCGACTGCCGCATCGCACCTTCTGACCGACAGAGAGAGGTTGGAAGAAGATGCGACGCATGATCATGGTTATCGCGACGGGCGCCGCGGTGGCCCTGACCGCCGCTTGCGGCAACTCACCCGAGCAGGTGGCCGGCGAGGCCCAGCCGGTGGGCGGCGCCTCGCCGGCGCCCTCGGCCACCTCAGCAGGCCCGGCGACGGCATCGCCGTCAGCCGCGCCCACCACCGCCCAGCCGTCCTCGCCGACGCCGTCGAGGACGGCCGGCAAGCCGCAGAGCCGGGCGCTCGTGCTCGGGCCCACCGGCCTGGGACAGCTGAAGATCGGCATGTCCGTCAAGGACGCCGTGGCGACCGGTGAGATCAAGGCGGCGTACAAGGGTGAGGGATGCGGCTCCTCGGAGCTGAGGGCGGCCGGATCGAGTGATATCACGGTCATCACGTCCTCGGACAAGGGCCTGGTCTTCATCCCCGCCTACGACAGGATCGCCACCCCCGCGGGCATCCGGATCGGCAGCACGATCGCCCAGGTCCGCGCGGCCTACTCCGACTTCGCCCTCAACCCGATCGACGAGGAGGACTTCCAGGGCACCGGGCGGGGCCTCGCCGGCACCGAGGACCGATACGACGGCGTCCACTACCGCTTCCATTTCAAGAACAACAAGGTGGCCGAGTTGGCGCTGGAGCACGACGAGCAGAACTGCTACGAGTGACTCAACCGCAAGGTCCGAAGCACTTCATCGGTACGGTCCGGACCACCGTCCTGGCGGATCTGCAGGTACACGCCCGGCTCGCCGGCCCTGGTCAGGAGCACCTCGTCGTAGGAGACACCGGCGCTCGGGCATCCCGCCCAGCGCCGGACCGCCCCGGTCAGCCCGGCGACCGCGATCGCCCGTTCCGGCCCGGCCGTGCAACCCGGGTGGGACGGCAGAGTGGCCGCCGACCCGGGCGCGAGCCACCGGCTGACCCCGGCGAACAGTTCGGCCGCGGTGTCGGAGCCCAGATCGGCGCCGACCTGCAATCCGGGTTCGGACCCGCTGGGCAGGCCCACCGCCGCCGCGTTCCACCCGGAGTTCCGCAGCTGCCCGGCCCAGTCCGGCGGCACCGCCACCGACAGGACGGCATCGGCGTCGGTGACCCGGACCCAGCCGGCCGGTGTGCCGCCCGGTACCGTCGCGCCGCCTCCCAGGGCCGCCAGGGCCAGCGCCAGTACCGCACCGAGGCCGCGGCGCACCGTGCGCGCCGCCCGGCTGGGTACGACCTTCGCGGCGGCCTCGAGCGCCTCGGCGAAGGCGGCCGGGGTGGGCCAGCGGCGGGTCCGGTCCGCTTCGAGAGCCCGCATCACCACCCGGTCGACCTGGCGCGGAACACCGGGACGCAGCTTCGACGGTGCGACCCGGCTCGCGCGTGGTGGCCGGCCGGTCAGCATCTGATAGGTCATCGCCCCGATGGCGTGCACATCGGCGCGCACGTCCAGGCCACCACCGGGGTGATGCTGCTCGGGCGCCATGTACCCGGGCGTGCCGGCGACGACGGTGAACCCGGAGGCGTGCGCGATCTCCTTGGCCAGTCCGAGGTCGGCGACGAGCACCCGCTCGGTACCCCGGACGGTGTCGAACAGCACGTTCGACGGCTTCAGATCGCGATGCAGCACACCGGAGTCGTGCAGGACGTGCGCCGCGTGGGCGATGTCACCGGCCAGGCGCAGCGCGGTCCGGACCGGCATCGGACCCTTCTCCAGGCGGTCGGCGAGGGTGCCGCCGGCCGCGTACGTCATGACCTGGTACGGCCGCCCGTCCGGCAGCTCACCGAAGTCGTGCATCCGGACCAGCCGCTCCGAGTCGGCCCGGCGCAGCACCTGTGCCTCCTGCTCGAACCGCGCCCGCACGTCCGGATGATGCGCCCAGTTCTCCGCCAGCACCTTGATCGCCACCTGCGACTCCAGCACGTCGTCCTCGGCGAGCCACACGGTGGCGAACGCGCCGGAGCCGAGACGCCCGGTCACCCGGTATCGGCCGATCATGGTTGGTGCCTGCACGCTCGTATTATCAACGTCGTTGAATTCGGGGGACAGAACGACGTGCGCGACAACGAGACAGAGACCCTGGCACTCCAGGCCGCCCGCGGCGACACCGCCGCCCTGAACCTGTTGCTGGCCACCATCAGACCGAGCGTCCTGCGCCGCTGTGCCCGCTTCCTGCCCTGTTACCAGGACGCCGAAGAAGCCTGCCAGGACGTCCTGCTCCAGGTGTCCCGCAACATCAGCGCCTTCGAGGGCCGCTCCCGGTTCAGCACCTGGCTGCACGTCGTCATCGCCAACGCCGCCCGGCAGACCTACCGCTCCCTGAAACGCCGGGCCGCCGAGCAGAACTACGGCGACCTACCACTCGATCCGGTGGACGCCCGCACCACCAGCGTCATAGCCGGCTCCCGCCTGGACCTGCTGGACGCCCTGGAACGCCTGGAGAGCGCGCGCCCCGAGCTGGTGGCTCCGATGGTCCTTCGAGACATCTGCCAGCTCGACTACCGGGAGATAGCCACCCACCTGGCCATCCCCGAGGGAACCGTGAAATCCCGGATCCACCAGGCCAGGACCCAGGTGAGGCAGCACCTGCTGGCCGGATCGTGACGACCCGCCGATCGCATCACCCTCGGACTCGTGCGGCGATGTCCTCGCGGACGTCGTCCCTCAACTGCCGCAACGTCGGCGCAGCGGGCTGCTGCGTGATGTAGCCCTGGATCTGCCGGATCTGGGCGTCGTAGATCTGGCGGAGCGTGACCGGTGACTGGTGGTCCACGCCCTCCACGATGACCATCCGGGGTGCGTTCGTCTCGCCCCGGTCGCGCGCGTGGCGTGCGCTCCTCGCCACGTAGTCGAGGGTTTCGAGCGCCGTCTGGTGGTGCAGCACCGCACGGTCGACCTTGATGTGGGTGAACGGCAGCCCCGCCATCCGGGACACCGACGAGCGCTCGACGCCGAAGTCGTCGAGCGCGAACTCGATCCCCAGGTCGCGCGAGATGTTCACGAGCCGCTGATTGAAGTACGCGTGCGGCTCGCCGGGCCACTCCTCGTCCGGATGCGGCGCGATGGGGTCCCGTTCCGCGATCTCGAGCGTGACACCCACCGGGTTCAACCTGGCGGCGCCGAGAGCCTCACGCAGCGTGCCCACGTAGCGGTCGCTGAGCAGAGACCGCACGGCCACGTTCACCGACACCGGCCGGGGAACGTCCCAGGGACCCTCCCGGTGCGCGTCGGCGTAGGCCGAGAGCGCCTTCGCCACGATGATCTCGTCACGCTCGACGACCTGGCCGTCACCCCACACGTGCGCCGTCTGCAGCAGGGCGACCGGCGCGCTGACCTCGCTCAGGGAGCGACGGGCGAGCGCCTCGAAGCTGTGCACACCGACGTGCTTGCCGATCGCCTCGATCGTGACGATCGGCTGGAACACCATGCTGAGTGACTGCAGTGCGCGCCGGTGGAGCCGGCGGTAACGCTCGTAGAGTTCACGTGGAAGGCGGCCGAACGCCTCGCGCAGGTCGGTCAACACCTGGATCGCCAGCTCGTCGGGCGAGGCGGACCGGCCCGTGCGCCACACGGTCTTCAGGATCGTCGCGATCGGCTCGCCCATCGCCGGCCACTGCGGCGCGGGGTTCATCGCGGCGAGAACCACGACTCTGCCCGGGCCCAGGCGAAGCGGAACGCACAGCAGCGACCGGCTCTCGTCCGCGGCGCGGTGCCCGAACCAGAGCGGGCTCATGGAATCGCCGGCGCGAAGGAGGTCCTGCGCGTACTCCAGGTCGAATCTCAATGTCGAGTCGATCGGCTTGAAACCGGCCGTGGTCCGTTCCAGAACCGCGACGGAATCGGCGTCGAGGGCCGTTTTGAGGAATTCGACCACCGGGATTGAATTGCGCGCGCCGTACGAGATGCGGTCAATGAGATTGCGAATCGCGGGAACAAAGCGATCGAGTGGATTCTCCAACGGCGTCGTCTTGATGTAATCCGGCGCCGCCGGCACGGCGGGACGACCCGCGGTGGGCGGGCCGGGACGGGTGAGCACGGTCCCCCGGCCCCACGTCTGCGTGACGAAGCCCGGCTCCGGCGAGATGTCCTGGCTGGTCACGAAACTGCCCAGGCTCTGGAAGGTGACCTTGCCCCGCGCGTCGGCCGCCTCACCCCGCATGGCGCGCAACGCGTGGTAGGTCAGAACGCCGTGACCGAGCCGGGGATCCTCCCGCGCGAAACCCTCGGCCGTGCACGCCATCAGCGCGGTGTAGTGGGCACCCTGCCGCCCGCTGACGCTGATCAGGTCGAAGTCCCTGCCCGGCGCCGTCAGGAGCGTCCCGGCCCGGCAGCAGTCCAGCAGGAGCAACGCGTGCCCCGGGAACACATCGAGCACGTCACGCTTCAGGAACGCCATCCGCAGGCCGGCATCCGGATTGCGCTCCAGATCGGCCGCGTTCAGGTCCGGCGTCACCAGGTAGGTGTCCGTCGCCCGGCTCCAGTCCGGCGTCAACGAATGGCCGGCGAAGTAGACCACCAGCGCATCCGTCGGCCCCGCCCGGCCCACGATGTCCATGAGCGTCGCCTTGACCTGGTCGGCCGTGAAGTCCGGCCCGATGAACAGCCGCACGTCGGCGGAGTCGAACATCCCGGTCCGCGGGTCGCAGAGCACGTCGAAGATCGCTCGGGCGTCATCCTCCGCGTGATACAGCGTCGGCAGCATGTCCGCCTCGCTGTAGCGTGCCCCCACGGCAGCGTTATCGGCACCATTGTTGCCGATAATCACCCCGAAGCGCCTGTCCGTCACCAACATCTCCGAGTGAGACCCTCGATGCGCCGAGCGCTCCGAATGCGGTAACCGTGATGGTAACCACACGTCACCGCTCAGTACCTGATCAATAGGTAGTTCAGGCCCATAGTCGCTTTTGTGTCTTGTTCCATTCAACAGCGAGTGACCAGACAATCGCTTACCGCTCAGCTATTGATTTCGCGACGGGCGGGCAGCAAGCTGTTGGGAGCGCTCCCATCAATGGATGTCAATGCAAGTCGATCCGGAGGTTCGTGGTGATGCGAAGAGTCCTGCTCGCGGTCCTGCTCACGGTGGCCGCCGTCGTGGCCGTGGCACCGGTCGCGCACGCCGCCGCCCCCGTACGGATCATGGCGCTCGGCGACTCGATCACCGCCGGGCCGGGCTGCTGGCGGGCCAAGCTGTGGCACAGCCTGCAGACCGCCGGCTACACCGGCATCGACTTCGTCGGCACCCAGTCCGACGGCGGGGGCTGCAACCCCGGTTATGCGTACGACTTCGACCACGAGGGACACGGCGGGTTCTCGGCCACCGGGATCGCCGCCAACAACCAGCTCCCGCCGTGGCTGGCCGCCGCCAAGCCGGACGTCGTCCTCATGCACCTGGGCACCAACGACATGTGGGGCGGCTACATCCCGCTGCAGGACAAGCTGAACGCCTTCACCAAGCTGATCGGCCAGATGCGCGCCCAGAACGCCGCCATGAAGATCATCGTCGCCCAGATCATCCCGATGAGCGCCGCCGCCTGCGCCACCTGCCCCGCCGACGTACAGGCACTCAACAGAGCACTGCCCGCCTGGGCAGCCGGCCTGACCACCGCCCAGTCGCCGATCACCCTCGCCGACCTGTGGACCGGCTACGACGCCGTCGCCGACAACTCCGACGGCGTCCACCCCAACGACAACGGCTTCCGCAAGATGGCCGAAGCCTGGTATCCCGCCCTGACCAGGGTCCTGGGCGGCACCACGACACCCCCCACCACGACACCCCCCACCACGACGCCGCCCGCTTCCGGCCCTTGCACCGCGACCTATCGAGTGACCTCACAATGGACCGGCGGCTTCCAGGGCGAGGTCACCGTCACCAACGCCTCCTCGGCGCCTTCCTCCGGCTGGACCGCGACGTTCACGTTCGCCAACGGCCAGACGGTCAGCCAGGCGTGGAACGCCGCGGTCACCCAGTCCGGCGCCACAGTCACCGCCCGCAACGTCACCTGGAACGGCCGGCTGGCCGCCGGGGCGACCGCCACCTTCGGCTTCCTCGCCTCGTCGACCAGCACCAATACACTCCCGGCCACCACCTGCGCCCTGACCACAGGCTGACCGGCCGACCCGGTCAGCCGATGGTGACGCAGGGCAGGCCGATGGAGTGCCACCCGCCGCCGCTGTAGGACCAGCCTTCCGCGCATACCTGGCCGCTGCCGCGGGCGTTGTAGCGACGTGAGTCCTGGCCGGCCCGCCACGGCCCGTCCGGCGTGTTGCGGTCCAGGCCGGGGCCGGTGATGTGGTGATGGCCCCGAGTGACGCCGATCCGGAACTCGGCCCAGGCCTGATACCCCTTCCCGGTGTACGCCGTGTAAAGGCAGACGGAGTGGTTACAGCCGGACGGGCCGTTCTCGGCGTATGCCGGCCCGCCGGTCACCATCGGCCCGAGCAGGCCGGCGGTGACGGCCACGACGGGAACAATCGCACGGAGATTCATCGTCTTTCCCTTCGTCGATTTGCACCTTCTATGACGCTACGAAGAGAATTGCGAGGCCAGAAGGTCCAAGTACGGCAACCGCAACCCGACCAAGTGACACCCATGGAACTGTTCTTCGACCCGGACGACGACCGATCCGCGATCCGCCAGCTCTACGAGCAGATCCGGGACGCGATCCTCGACGGCCGGCTCACCGCGGGCGACCGGCTGCTGCCGACCCGCGGTGTCGCCGCCGACCTCGGCCTGGCCCGCTCCACGATCACCGAGGCGTACGGCCGGCTGACCGCCGAGGGGTACGTCGAGGGCCGGGCGGGCGGCGGTAGCGTCGTGGCAGAGCGCCTGGTCGCGTACCCGGACAGCGAAATGCCCGCGGCGCTGACGCCGACCCCGCTGGCCGCCTCGCTGCGCGCCTATGATCCGGCGCCGGAGGCGCGGGCCCGCTTCGACCTGCGGGCCGGACGTGTCGACGCGGGCCTGTTCCCGGTCGCCGCCTGGCGGCGCTGCCAGCTGGCCGCGCTGCGCCGCGCACCCGGCCAGTACAGCGACCCGGCCGGCAGCACCGCCCTGCGCACCGCGCTCGCGCACTGGATGGCAGCCTCACGCGGGGTGACTGTCACACCGGAGCAGATCGTGGTCACCTCCGGCACCTCCCACGCGATCGACCTGGTCGCACGGGTCCTGCTGGAACCGGGCGACGTTGTCGCGGTCGAGGAGCCGGGCTACCCGCCGGTGCGGGAGCTGCTGCGCGCACACCGCCTCGACGTCGCCGGTGTACCGGTCGACAGGCACGGCATCGTCGTCGACGCCATCCCACCGGCCGCCCGCCTGGTCTGCGTCACGCCCTCGCACCAGTACCCGCTCGGTGTCCTGCTGGGACGCCAGCGCCGGCGTGACCTGCTGCGCTGGGCCCGCCGTGCCGACGCGGCCATCATCGAGGACGACTACGACAGCGAGTTCCGGCACACGCCGGGCCCGCTCGAACCGTTGCACCGCCTGGACCGCGACGGCCGGGTGATCTATGTCGGAACGTTCAGCAAGACGCTCAGCCCGGCGATCCGCACCGGTTTCATGGCAGCGCCGCACACCCTGATCCCGGCTCTCACCGCCGCCCGCCAGATCGTCGACTGGTGCCCGCCGGCGACGACTCAGCAGGCCCTGACCCTGTTCCTCAACGACGGTCATCTGAGCCGGCACCTGCACCGTGCTCGCGCCGTCTACACCCAGCGCCACACTCGCCTGCATCATGAACTGCGGCAGCGGCTGCCCGCCGGCTACCGCCTCCTACCCGCCGACGCGGGCCTGCATCTGGCCGTAGTCGGCCCGAACACCCCACCCGACCCGGATCTGCGTCACCGGGCCGCCGCCCGAGGCGTCCTGCTGACGTCCCTGCGCCGCTCCTACCAACAGCACCCCACAGCCAGCTTCCTCCTCGGCTTCGGCGCACTACCCACCGGCCGCGTAGCCCCAGCCGTCGCAGCCCTGACCGAGGCCCTGTGACCCGGAAGCTCAGCCACCCTCGTCGAGCGTCCGCCACGGATTGATGACCTCAACACCCGCGGGCGCGAAGTCGGCCACGTTACGAGTGACGACCGGCATGCCGTGCACAAGCGCGGTAGCCGCGATGAGCGAGTCACGAACGGGCTGCGGATCGGGAACCTGCAGAGCGGCACTGCGCCGCGCAACGGCAGTGTCAACCGGGAGGATCCGCTCGGCAAATGCGGGCAGCACCTGCACTTCCAGCCAACGGCGCAGAACTGCACCCTGCGCCGGGTCGCGCCGCTCAACGAGAAGAACCCCGATCTCCAGCTCCTGAACGGTGATCGCCGAGACGAACATACTGCTTGCCGCGGCGCCTGCCGCCCACGCGACGACATTGGAGTCGGCCCGGCCGGTCTTGGCCTTGCGCAGCTCGGAGACGACGTTCGTATCCAGCAGAAACATCAGGCCAGGTCCGCAGCCCGGGCCAGATCACGCGACACGGTGGTCTCGAACTCGACATCTGCCTCATCCGGATCCAAGCCGAGCAGGTCAACAATGCTCTCCTGCCCGCCGGTCAGCCGCTGGTAATCCTCAAAGGTCAGCAGCACATGCGCAGGCCGGCCACGATCGGTGATGAAGACCGGGCCACTGCGAGCAGCGTTCTTCGCCCGCCCCGTATCCTGGTTGAACTCGCGACTCGACAACCTCGTGACCGTCACTGCCCCCACCTCCGAACCGTGTAGCAATGTTACTACCCATTCGGCGCACAAAGCTGGTGCCCGGCTACGGGGTTGCGGGTGGCGAAGCCCTCGCCTGCGCGCGACGAAGTCGCAGCAAAGCCAAAGCCAATGCCGCAGCCGACGCACAATGCCGGCCTCCGGCAGCGGGGGTACGGGTGGCGAAGCCCCCGTTTCGCGCGACGAAGTCGCGCTGAATAGGACGAGGGGCCGAGGTCTGCGCTTTCCGCAGACACACGGCCCCTGCCACTCGTGGGCGATACTGGGATCGAACCAGTGACCTCTTCCGTGTCAAGGAAGCGCGCTCCCGCTGCGCCAATCGCCCGCAAACACTCGCTGATGAAACTGCGAGGTGGAGACGGGATTTGAACCCGTGTACACGGCTTTGCAGGCCGTTGCCTCGCCTCTCGGCCACTCCACCGAGCAGGCCGATGCATGGTTCACGTCAGCCTCTCCGAGCGGACGACGGGATTCGAACCCGCGACCCTCACCTTGGCAAGGTGATGCGCTACCAGCTGCGCTACGTCCGCGAACCGTCCCGGGTTTCCCCGGCGACGGATGAAACCTTAGCCGAGGGCCGCCACTGATGACAAAGCGGGGTCAGTGCGTGTCTTTTCCGAGAAGTCGCCGGACCTCGGCCACGAGCTCGGCCTGGAACGCGGCGACGCTGCCGTCGACGACGCCGACGCGGTAGTCGGGGCCGGTCTCGGGATGGTCGGCACGGTCGGGGTCGCGGTGGCCGACGGCTCCGTCGGTGTGGCCCGCGCTGTACGCCTGAAACGATTCCTCAAACACGCGCGACAATCTCGCACACGCCCGCGGGGGTTTCGTATCACCCGTTTCGGCAGGTCAGACGGGCGGGCCGGGGTTGACAGCCGGTACCTACAGCGGGCACAGAGTCCGCACATGGCGCGTACGCATGCTTTGCCCGGAATTTGAGCCGAGGAGTTGAGGCATGCAGGAAAAGACCGAGCAGGTGGCGAGTGACCCGTGGGCGAGCGCCGAACCGGTGATCGTCCCCACTGAGATCGTCACAGCGCCGCCGCCCGCACAGGCGCGCCGGAAGAGCCCGAAAATGATGTTGATCGCGGCGATTCTCGTCACCGCGATCGCCAGTTCGGGGATCACCGCTGCCGTGATGGCCGCGTTCGGCAACGACGGCACCACCACACCGGCGGTCACCCAGCAGGGCGGCCCGGGCGGGGAGAGGCCGGGCGGCGGTGGACCGCCCGGCGGCCAGCAGGGCGACATGCTGCCGGACGGGACCGGAACCGGAACAGAAGCCGAGACCGGGACCTGAGGGGTCTACTTGTCGATGCCGAGATAGGTGACGTCGGTGGCGAGCTCACGCAACTTCTCGACCGGGTCGGCCACCAGACGCCGTGTCGCCCGGTCCATCAGCCCGGCGACGCCGGTCACCCGCGCCACGGGGGTGCCGTCGATCCGTACGTAATCCTGCTCCACCTGGAACGTCTTCCCGCCGCTCCAGAGGAACCGGCAGCTGACGTCGAGCTCGTCGCCGGCCCGCAGCTCCTTCAGGTACCGAATCGTGGTCTCCAGCACCACCGGGCCCACGCCGGCACCGACGAGCACCTCGGGGCTCAGGCCCGCGGCAAGGAAGCACTGCCAGCGGGCGTGTTCGCCGTACTGCAGGTAGACGGCCTGGTTCACGTGCCCCTGGAGGTCGAGCTCGTATCCGCGTACCGCGACGCGTACCTGAAACAAGTCAGCCATCGTCCGATCCTGACACGGCGAAACGGTCCGGCTGTTGTCTGATTTGCGCCCCAGGCAGCGGTTCGAGTCGGGAAGATGACCACGATGAGATCGGCGCGATCGAGCGTGTCCGGATCGCCACCGGCGCTGCTCCGTCCCATGTTGGCGATCACCGGCCGGGTCCGTACCGCGACCCGGCTCGGTGTCGTCGTCCTGGCCCTGCTCGTTCCGGGATGCCTGGCCACCGGCATGTACACCGCCGTGACCACGGCGGACATCACGTTCAGCACCCGTGAGGAGGAGGGCGCGGACACGCTGCGCGCGGTGCTCGCCGCGTTGACCGAGACCGCCGCCGGGCGCACTCCCGACCTGGCCGCGGTACGCGCCTCGGCCGACGCCCACCCCGACCTCGAGTTGTCCGAGGCGGTCGGCGCCGTACCGGAGATCGGCGCCGGCTCCACGGATGACCGCATCGCCACGGCCACCGGGCTCGCCTCGCTGATCAGCGTGATCGGCAACAACTCCAACCTGATCCTCGACCCCGACCTGGACACGTTCTACGTGATGGACGCTCAGGTCGTGCAACTGCCGCAGGCGCTGATCGCCACGCTGGAGGCCGGCGCGCCGGTCTCCGCCTCGGACGGACAGAACGCGGTGGCGGAGCAGGCGGTGCTGGCCGGGCGTCTGGCGACGACCGCCGCCGCGCTGCGCAACGATGTCAAGACCGCCGCCGAGAACACCGACAGCACCGGGCTCGCGGACCGGCTCCAGCCCGTCAACGCGCTCGCGGACACGATCGACTCGCTGGCGCAGACGCTCACCCGGACGCTGGACAAGCCGGGACCGGCCGACCCGCAACCGGTCGCCGAGGCGGCCGCCGCCGCGGTCGGCCCGTTGCACGACGGGCTGTCCGAGCTGCTGGACGCGCGGATCAACCGGTTCGAACTGGAGCGGGGCCTGGTGCTCGGCTTCTCGATCGGCGGGTTCCTGCTGGCGCTCTGGTGTGCGGCGGCGGTGCTCTGGCGTACCACCCACGACGTACGCATGACCGTGGCCGCGGTGACCGCGATCGCCGCCTCCGATCTGGCGCCGCGCCCGCTGCCCGAGGGGAACGACGAGATGGGCGACATCGGCCGCGCGCTCACCGTGGCACGGACCCGGCTGCTGGACCAGGACAACGCCCTGACCGCCGCCGATCAGGCCCGGGAGCAGCAGCTGCGGGCCGGCTTCATGCACCAGCGGCAGGCCGAGACACAGTTCCGCCGCCGTACGCAGGAGATCATCGACGAGTCCACCGGAGTGATCGCCGAGGAGTTGCGGCAGGTCACCGGGAAGGTCGACGAGGTGTCCGACGCCTCCCGGGTGATCGACGAGCGGATCAGCGTCGCGGACACCGCCACCACGGCCATCGTCGGCCAGGCGCACGACGCCGAGCACGTGATCGCCTCGCTCGAGGAGAGCCTGCGCCGTGTCGCGACCACCGCCGCACTGGTCACCGGCATCGCGGGGCAGACGCGGCTGCTCGCCCTCAACGCGACCATCGAGGCGGCCCGGGCGGGGGACCTCGGGTACGGCTTCACGGTCGTCGCCGACGAGGTCAAACAGCTCGCCACGCACACCGCCGAGTCCACCGACCAGATCACGAACACCATCGAGGACCTCAAGCGCGACACCGCCGCGATGTCGCAGACCATCAACGGCATGATCGAGGGCATCGCCGGTGTCGGCGAGGCGGCCACCTCGCTGCGCACCGTCGCGGCCGATCAGGGCGCGCTGATGGCCGCGCTCTCCGCGCAGATGACCGCCACCCTGGGCCGGGTCGAGGAGATGACGAACCTGGCCACCCTGCTGGAACGCCGCGAGCACGACCGGATCGCCGCGGGCGGCCACGTCGTCCTGCACTGCCCCGGCCAGTCCCCCGCCGAGGCCGCCCTGGTCAACGTCAGCGCCGGCGGCCTGCGCTGCATCGCTCCACCGGACCGCTCCCTCCCCGAGGGCACCACGCTCGAAGCCGAACTGACCAGCGACGGCGAAACCCTGGCCGTGCACGCCCGAGTCGTCAACTCCGCCGAAACCCGCGACGGCCAGGAGATCGGCCTCCAGTTCCTGGTAACCGACGAGGCCCTCGCCGAACGCCTGGTCAACTTCGCCGACCGCCTACTCGCCACCGCGGAGCGGTAGACTTCACATTCACGGACAGCGATATTCGAGGTCTGGGGTGGGGATGGACGGCGGCTTCCTGGACCCGGAGAGCTCTTCGGCGTACCTCTCAGGTTGGAAGGTCGCGAGCATGATCGACGTGGTGCGACGCGTGCTCGACAGCGGGCCGGAGGACGCCGCGCTCACTCAGAACGGCGACGTCCTCCTGTTGACCCGGTTCGACGGCGTTCTCGTCAAGCATCGCCGTGAGGAATGGTGGAACCACTACCCCACGGCCAACACCGCGCTGCCCGGCTGAGGCTAGTGCCGATCGGCCTCGGCGCTGTTCGATGTCGGGCTCTCAGGCTCGCCGGCGCTCTGGCTCCCCGACGCGCTCTCACTCGTCGCCTCAACGCCGGCGTCCGGCTCAGTCCTGGCCGCTGTGGTGGCCTCTGCTTCGGCCTTGGGCTCCGCAGCCTCCTGCGCTTCCGCCTTGGGCTTGCGCAGCCGCTGCGCGTATGTCACCGCGACCACCACCAGCGCACCCGCGATCAGGCCGATGACGGCGCTGGCCAGCGTGTTGACGGTCCAGCCCACCAGCCCGCCGAGCGCGCCGGTGGCGTCGTGGGCCGCCTCCTCCATGTGGTGGACGAACTCGTAGACGGCGTGCACGCCCAGCGTGTCCGAACCGACCAGCAGGATGTGGCCGCCCACCCACAGCATCGCCGCTGTACCGATCACGGTGAGAGCGGTGAGCACCTTGGGCATGGCCTTGACGAGTCCACGCCCGAAGCCCGCCAGCCCCTTCTTCTCCGACTCGGCGAGCCGCAGACCGACGTCGTCCATCTTCACGATGAACCCGACAGCGCCGTAGACCAGAACCGTCATCACCACGGCGACGATCGCCAGAATGACCAGCCGCGACCAGAACGACTCGTCGGCCACCTCGTTCAGCGAGATCACCATGATCTCCGCCGACAGGATCAGGTCGGTGCGGATCGCCCCGGAGATGAGTGTCTTCTCGTCCGGCTGAGCCTCGTCCTCGGCGTGCTCGTGGTGGGCGATCTTGGCCCAGACCTTCTCCGCTCCTTCGAAGCAGAGGTAGAGGCCACCGAGCATCAGCAGCGGTGTGAGCAGGAACGGCAGAAACTCGCTGAGCACCAGAATCGCCGGCAGGATGATCAGGAACTTGTTGCGCAGCGACCCGATCGCGATCCGCTTGACGATCGGCAGCTCCCGCTCCGCTGCCAGCCCTCGCACGTATTGCGGTGTGACCGCGGCGTCATCGATCACCACACCAGCGGCTTTGGCCCCCGCCTTGGCAGCCGCCACACCGACGTCATCCACCGACGCCGCGGCAGCACGGGCCAACACGGCCACGTCATCCAGCAGAGCCGCCAGTCCAGCGCTCAAGAGAGGTCCCTTCCATCTGCCCACTGATCGGGAAAGATCACGGTAGCGGTGCCCGCGGTGGCCTTTCTACCCGCACACCAGTTGCCCTTAACCGAGGGATCACCTCACCCGCCACGGACGATCACAGCCGGTGACGCTCTGCCTAGCGTATGGCACACGCCCACACCAGCGCGCGGAGCGAACGATGGACGACACCCCGTACGTCTCCACCGGCCACCTACCCTCACCTGAGCAGGTCAGGAAGTCGGTCGACGAAGCCTACGAGAAGTTCCGCACCAACACCGAAGGCGAACGCTCATCGGTGTACCCGGCCCTCTCACGCGTCCCCTTCGACCTGTTCGGCATCTGCGCCGCCGGAACGCTGGGCGGCCTCTACGCGGCGGGCGACACCGACTACGGCTTCACCATCATGAGCGTAGCCAAGCCCTTCGTCTTCGCCCTGGCCTGCCAATCCCTGGGCCCCGACGCCATCCGCCACCACTTGGGCGTCAACGCCACCGGCCTGCCCTTCAACTCCCTGACCGCCGTCGAACGCTCCCCCAACGGCCGAACCAACCCCATGGTCAACCCGGGCGCGATAGCCACCGCGAGCCTGATCTCCGGCAACACCCCACAGGAGCGCTGGGACACCCTGAGAACCGGGCTCTCCCTATTTGCGGGCCGCGACCTGACTCTCGACGACGAGGTGTACGCCTCAGCCTCAGCCACCAACCACCGCAACAGAGCCCTGGCCGACCTACTGCACACCTACAACCTGCTCAATTGCCCTCCACCGGACGCAGTGGACCTCTACACCCGCCAGTCCTGCCTGCGCATAACGACAACCGACCTGGCCACCATGGGCGCCACCCTCGCCAACGGCGGCGTGAACCCCATCACCGGAACCCAAGTGATAGACCCACCCACCTGCCACTTCACCCTGGCCGTAATGGCAACCGCCGGCCTTTACGAAACCTCAGGCGACTGGCTCTACGACGTAGGCGTCCCCGGCAAATCCGGCATAGGCGGCGGAATCCTGGTCATCTCCCCAGGCAAAGGCGCCCTAGCAACCTTCGCCCCACCCCTAGACCCCTACGGCAACAGCATCAAGGGCCAACTAGCCGCCAAACACCTCTCCCGCCGCCTGGGCCTAACCCTCTTCGCCAGCACGCCCCAAACCTCAGCAACCCGCAGCCAACGCACCCAGCAATAGTTCGGCAGTGGGGCCGCAGCCAACGCACCCAGCAATAGTTCGGCAGTGGGGCCGCAGCCAACGCACCCAGCAATAGTTCGGCAGTGGGGGTGCGGGTGGCGAAGCCCCCGCTTCGCGCGACGAAGTCGCGCAGGAAATGACGAACGCCCCCGGTCCGCGCATCCCGCGGACAGGGGGCATCCAAAGTGAGTGGGCGATACTGGGATCGAACCAGTGACCTCTTCCGTGTCAAGGAAGCGCGCTCCCGCTGCGCCAATCGCCCTAGCTGCGCTTCTGAAAGAAGCTCACGCGAGGTGGAGACGGGATTTGAACCCGTGTACACGGCTTTGCAGGCCGTTGCCTCGCCTCTCGGCCACTCCACCGAGGTGGCCCCGGTCTGGCAGGCCGCTCCGAGCGGACGACGGGATTCGAACCCGCGACCCTCACCTTGGCAAGGTGATGCGCTACCAGCTGCGCTACGTCCGCGTGCCGCCAGTATTCCCGGCGACGCAGGAAACATTAGCCGGTCGCGGGGGCGCACGCCAAACCGGGGTACCCCGGCGTGTCGTGACCAGCGGGAACACGGGCGGGCCCGGAAGACGATTGGATAGACGGATGGAATTCCGGCAGATTGACGCGGCCGAGCGGCCGGAGACGATGTTCCCGCTTCAGGCGTACGCTTTCACGCCCTCACCCTGGTCTCCCTCGGAGACCGAGAGTTATCGGCGCAGGATGAGGTTCTTCGAGACCTCGGTTTCGCTGATCGCCGAGGAGGGTGGTGAGACGCTCGCGGCGGTGTCGTCGCTGCGGATGCGGCAGAACGTGCGCGGCGTCGTGCATGACATGGCCGGTGTGGCGTCGGTGGCCTCGCATCCGTCGGCGCGCCGACGGGGGCTGGTCCGGACGCTGCTGACCCGCCTGCTGCGCCAGATGCGGGACGAGGGCTGTGCGGTGAGCGCTCTCTACCCGTTTCGGCCTAGTTTCTACGCCAAGTTCGGCTTCGTGGGCATCCCGCGGCGCCGGACCACGACGTTCGCGCCGGAGGGCCTCTCCGAGCTGCTGCGGCGAGACCTTCCCGGTTCGGTCGAGCGCCTGCCGATGATCAAAGGCTTTGATGCGTACGCGGACCTCACGCGCCGTCTCCTCGCGGAACGACACGGGTTCGCCGTGTTCGACGAGGTGCGGGCCGCCGAGTACCGCGACGATCCGGTCTGGGTGGCGATCGCCCGGTCGGGCGGTGAGGTGCTGGGCGCGCTGCGCTACACGATCGACAACCACGGCGGGACGCTGTCCGGTTCCGACCTGCTGACGGCGAACCCGCTCGGCCGGGCGCTGCTGCTGCAGTTCCTCGCCCGCCACGTCGACCAGGTGGCCCGCGTGACGCTGACCGTCGGCACCGACGACGTTCCCGAACTGTGGGGCACCGACCTGTCCGCGGTGACCGAGGGCACTGTCGACTACCCGCGCTCGAACGCACCGATGGTCCGCGTCCTGCACGTGCCCGCCCTGGCCGGCTCTCGCGTCGGAGAGGGCGCGGGCGACCGAGTCGGCGAGGGCGCCGTCACGGTCGAGGTGGTCGACGACGACCTGATCGGCGGCGTCTGGACGCTGGGTTCCGACGACGGCCGTCTGACCGTCACCGCCGGCGGTTCCCCGTCGGCCACGCTGACGGCCGCGGGCTTCAGCGCTCTGGTCTACGGCTCCCTGGACCCGATCGAGGTCGTCACGCGCGGCCTGGGCGACCTCAAACCCGACGCCGTCACTCCGCTGACGACGCTGTTCCCCCGCCGGATGCCCTACCTGTTCGCGGACTTCTGAGTTTCAGGAGGCGACGGGGAGACCGGGAGACGTGAAGGCTCGGCCGTCATCCGTGACGGCCGCTGACTCGTACCCCTCATCGATCCGCTTGGCCAGCCAGGCGAGCCCCGGCTCCCCCATCGCCAGAGCGGCCGTCGCATAGGCGTCCGCCAGCGCCAGATCCGGGCCCACCACCGTGACCGACCGCAGTCCGCTGGCCGCGGTCCCGGTGCGCGGGTTGAACACGTGCGCGCCCCGCTCGTAGGTCCCCGACGTCGCCACCGCGCCGTCAGTCAGCTCCAGGACCCAGCTCAGCTTGTCCGCCTCCCACGGGTGGCGTACGCCGACCCGCCACGGGCGCCCACCCGGCCCGGCACCACGCATCCGGATGTCGCCGCCCGCACTGATGTAGTGCCGCCGCGACCCGGCCGCCAGCAGACGCGACGACGCTACCTCGACGGACCAGCCCTTCACATAGCCGGACGGGTCGAGGGGCCCACCCGCGTACGCGTCGAAGAACCCGTCCGTGTCCCGCCACAGATCCGAGCACCGGTCCAGGACCAGCCGGAAGTCGTCGGAGCAGTCCGCCAGCGCGATCTCGCCACGCCGGAAACGGCAGACCTCGCTGTCGTCCTTGTACGTGCTGAACCGCGCGTCCACCTCGTGCAGCCAGGCACAGGTCGAGGAGACGAGTTCACCGAGCTGTGGATCGGGGAGGTCGTCGGCGATTTCGATGCTGACGACCGTACCCATGACATGCTCGGCGTGGCGCACGGAGATTGACCCTACGCGCCGGCCTTGTCCAAGGCCGCCTGGAGGGACTGGACGTAGGACTCGCTGGTGAAGGTCGCGCCGCTCACCGTGTCCACGTCGGCACTCTGCGCCGCGAGCGTGGCCTCGCTGAGCTTCTTCACCGCGTTCGGGTTGATGGTGCCGCTGAAGTCCTTCGTCGGGTACGTCGCGTCGGCCGAGCTGATCTTGCCGCCGCTGATCTTGATGGTGACCTGAACCGTGCCGTAGGGGTTCGTCACCGCCTTGCCCTTGTAGGTGCCCGCCTTCAGGCCGGCCTCTTCCTCCTCGGCCGGCGGCGTCGTCTTCTTGTTACCCGAGGGCTTCTTGGTCGAAGTGGCCTCCGGTGCCGGCTCTCCGGTCTCCTCCGGCTCGACCTGGTCCTGCTCCTGCGCGACCGGTGCGGTGGCGACCGGTGCGTCCGGCGGCTGCACGCTCAGGCGCACCCCGAGGATCAGGGCGGCGCCGGTGAGGGTGCCGACGGCTGCTGCGGTACTGCGTCGCATCGCGGATACTCCCAAAAGGTAGGAACGGGTCTCAGAACTCGAACGGGTCAAGATGCAGCTGGCTGTCCGGCACGTCGAGCTGGCGCAGCGTGTCGACCGCCGCGTTCACCAGCCCGGGCGGGCCGCACAGGTAGACGTCGCGCCGGTTGACGTCCGGCACCAGGCCGCGCAGCCCGTCGGGCGTGAACAGCCGGGCCGGCCCCGGGTCGGTACGCGACCCGACGATGTACCGCACCCACGCGTCACGCTGCTCGGCCAGTTCCTCGAGCTCGGCCCGGAAGACCAGCTCGTCGGGTCGCGACGCCCGGTAGATCACGATCGTGTCCGGCGGCATGTCCTCGAGCAGGGCCCGGATCGGCGCGATGCCGCTGCCGCCCGCGATGAGCAGCGCCCGCCGCCGGGTCCGCCGCTGCGCGGTGAACGTACCGAACGGTCCCTCGGCCCAGACCGGCGTGCCGGGCCGCATGGTGGCCAGCTTCCGGGTGTGCCCGCCGGCGATCGTCACGGTGAGCCGGAGCCACTGCGAGTTCGGCGCGGCGGAGAGCGAGAACGGGTGCGACTGCCACCAGCCGTTGGCGGTCAGGAACCGCCACCGCATGAACTGGCCGGCCTGCGCGGGCAGTTTGTCGAGGCGGTTGCCGTCGATGTAGATCGAGAACGTGTTGGCGCCCTCACCGACCACCTCGGCGACGGTGAACCGGTGCCGCACGTTGAGCCAGAGCGGCTCGACCAGACGGCCCCAGATCAGCGCGGCCAGGGTGAGCGCACCGAGGGCGGGCCAGAACACCGAGGCGAACTTGCCGCTCATGTCGGCGCCGGCCGCGATCTGGTGCCCGTACCCGAGGAGCAGCACGCCGTAGCTGGTCAGGTGGATGAGGTGCCACAACTCGTACGGCAGGAGGTTGCGCATGAACCGGATCGAGACGAGTGCGATCAGGACCAGCATGCCGGTCGCCACGGCCGCACTGATCATCTCCGGGAACGTGGTGATCACGGTCCAGGCCTGGTCGACGACGCCGGTGTCGGCGGTGAGCGCGTAGGCGTACACGATGAAGACGATGTGCGCGACGACCGCGGCGAGCAGCGAGGTGCCCAGCCAGCGGTGCCAGATCAGCAGGTCGCGCGAGCCGACCCACTCCTCCAGCCAGGAGACGCGGCTCATCATCAGCAGCTGGATGAAGAGCAGGTAGCCACCGATCAGGCCGGTGATCCGCCCGGCGGCGAGCATCAGGCTGGTCGTGTCGCTGACCGCGCCGGCCTGGGTGTTGAAGAGCCAGAGGGCGACGCTGGTGGCCAGACCGGAGAAGAACAGCAGGACCGTGAGCAGCCGGTTGCCGCTGGTCGCCTCGGCCGGGGGCCGGTCGTCCGGGATCGGCACACCGGCGCCGGCCTGCCAGCCGGTCGGATCGGTGTTCGACTCGACGACGATGTCACCACGCCGATAGGGGTCGGCGGACTCGAACTGCTGAGGCTGCTGATATTGATCGAACTGCTGGTATTGACCCGATCCGGCACTCGACCACGCGGGCGGGGACGGGTTGTCCCAGCTCGGACGTGTGTCGGACCGGAGGTCGGCGAAGTAGCCCGCGTCGTCGTCGGGCAGCTCGCGCTGGTCCTGGAAGGCCGGTATGGCCATCGTGTTCACCTCGTCCAGCAGTCGTCTCACGGCGCCTGCCACCCCTGCGGCTGACGTGACGGCCGGTCACCGGAAAAGAGCCGTCAGGATTGGGTACGCGCGTGGCCGCCGGTTGGCTCAACGTGATCCGGAAAATTCCGGGCGATGGGATGGGGATAGGTTCTGCGGGTGCGTTCCGAAGATGTGGTCACCGTTGTCGGCCTCGGCGCCGGCGGGTGGTCAGACCTTTCCGGTACGGGCCGGAGCGCTCTCGATGCCGCGGAGGTGATCTTCGGCAGCGCCCGCCAGCTGGCACTGTTACCGGATTCGGTCGCCGCGCGCCGCGTACCGTGGCCGTCTCCGCTGCTCCCCGCGCTTCCCGCCCTGCTGGACGCGGAACGCGGCCGTGCCGTCAGCGTGCTCGCCAGCGGCGACCCGATGTTCCACGGGATCGGCGCCACGCTGGTCCGCCTTCTCGGCGCGGCCCGGGTCTGCGTGCTGCCGCACCCGTCCTCGGTGTCGCTGGCCGCCGCTCGGATGGGCTGGGACCTGGCCGGCACGGACGTGGTGACCTTGGTCACCGCGCCGGTCGAGACGCTGGCCCGATGGCTCAATCCCGGCCGCCGGATCCTGGTGCTGTCGGCCGGCGCGCAGACCCCGGCCGCGGTCGCCGGCCTGCTTGCGGCCCGCGGCTACGCCTCGTCCGAGATGACCGTTCTGGAACAGCTGGGCGGTCCGGGTGAGCGTGCGGTCGCCGGCACAGCGGGCGGGTGGGTGGCTCCGGCGGGCGATCCCCTCAACGTGATCGCGGTGCGATGCGGCGACGGGCCGCCGGGTCCGTGCGTGGCCGGCCTTCCCGATGATGCGTACGCCGGGGACGGCCAGCTGACGAAACGAGAGGTACGCGCGGTGACGCTCGCGGCCCTCGCCCCGGTGCCCGGCCGGCTGCTCTGGGACGTCGGTGCGGGCTCCGGCAGCATCGGCATCGAGTGGATGCGCAGCCACCCGTCGTGCCGCGCCGTCGCCATCGAGTCGTCGGCCGACCGGGTCACCACGATCACGCTCAACGCCGCGAACCTGGGCGTACCCGGCCTCCGCGTGGTGCACGGCCGCGCCCCGGAGGCCCTGGACGGCCTGCCCGACCCGGACACGATCTTCATTGGGGGCGGCGTGACACGCGACGGAGTCCTGGACCGCTGCCTGGCGGCGCTACGACCGGGCGGCCGGCTGGTCGCCAACGCGGTCACGGTCGAGTCGGAGGCGGTGCTCGCCGCGGCCTACGCGAAGTACGGCGGCGACCTGACCCGCCTCACCGTCCAGCGCGGCGCGCCGGTCGGCGGCTTCACCGGCTGGCGCTCCTTCATGCCGGTGACCATCTGGTCGGTGACGCTGTGTCGGTGAAACTGTGTCGGTGACGCTATGACTGTGCACTTCATCGGGGCCGGGCCGGGGGCGGCGGATCTGATCACGCTGCGGGGGCACCGGCTGATCGCGGCGGCGCCGGTCTGTCTCTACGCGGGCAGCCTGGTTCCCGCTGAGCTGCTGGACGCCTGCCCCCCCGGGGCCCGCCGCGTCGACACCGCGAACCTCACGCTCGACGAGATCGTCGCCGAGATGGTGGCTGCCCACGGGGCCGGTCACGACGTGGCCCGCCTGCACTCCGGCGACCCGTCGGTCTTCAGCGCGGTCGCCGAGCAGATGCGCCGCCTCGACGCGGCCGGAGTCCCCTACGACGTGACACCCGGCGTACCCGCGTTCGCGGCGGCGGCGGCTTCTCTCGCACGCGAGTTCACGGTTCCGGAGGTGGCGCAGACGGTCATCCTGACCCGGACCGCGGAACGCGCCACGGCGATGCCGCCCGGCGAGGACCTGGCCACCCTGGGCGCCAGCCGGGCGACGATGGTGCTGCACCTGGCAGTACAACGGATCGACGCGGTCGTGGCGGAACTGGTCGGCAACTACGGCGTGGACTGCCCGGTGGCGGTGGTGGCGCGGGCCAGCCGCCCGGACGAGCTGATCGTGCGCGGCACGCTGGCGGACATCGCGGCGCGGGTCAGGGAGGCCGGCATCAAGCGGACCGCGGTGATCGTGGTCGGCGCCGCTCTGACCGCGGGCCAGTTCCCGGACAGCCATCTCTACTCCGCGGACCGCTGTCGTTCATGAGGTGCTGCCGTTCATGAGGGTGCTATTGCTGGGTGGGACGGCGGAGGCTCGTCGTCTCGCTGGGCTGTTGGTTGCGGACGGGCACACCGTGGTCACGTCGTTGGCGGGACGGACCAGTAAGCCGTTGCTGCCCGCCGGTGAGGTGCGGATCGGTGGGTTCGGCGGGGTGGACGGGCTCGGCGAGTATCTGCGCGGGGAACGGATCGACGTGGTTGTGGACGCGACGCATCCGTTCGCGGCGACGATGACGGGGCACGCTGTGGAGGTTTGCGGTGCTTTGCGCGTACCCTTGCTGATTTTGCGAAGGCCAGGCTGGACCGCCGCTCCGGGCGACGACTGGCACCGCGTCGCGTCGCTCGCGGAGGCCGCGACGCTGCTCCCCCGGCTCGGCCACCGCGTGTTCCTGACCACCGGCCGGCAGGGAATCGCGGCGTTCGCCGAGGTGGACGAGTGCTGGTTCCTGGCGCGCTCGGTGGAACCACCGGAAGCGCCCGCGCCGAAACGGCTGGAAGTGGTGCTGGACCGCGGACCGTTCACGGTGGACGGCGAGCGGCGGCTGATGACCGGGCACCGCATCGACGTGCTGGTCACCAAGGACAGCGGCGGCTCGGACGCCAAACTGGTCGCGGCCCGCGCCCTGGCGATCCCGGTGGTGATGGTGAACCGGCCGGCGGCACCGGATGCACCGACGCTGTCCAGTTCGGAGGAGGTAGCCGCGGTGTTACGCGCGGGTTCGCCAAAAGTTGACACCTGAGGGAGCCTGCGCGAACCGGCATGTCGATGCGACGCTCGGTTGATGCCGGTCCGCGCGCTGCATACCGAGATCAACGCAGTGCGTGCGCTGGTGGCGGACGGCCTGGCCGAGGTGAGCGACGCGACCGGTGACCCCGACCAGTTCTGGATCCGATCGGCCTGCCTGCGTCTGACAGCGGTCGACGCGGCCCTGGTCGAAGCGGCCGGCACGATCTCAGCGCCCGTGTCCGTGGCCGCCGGCTCCCTGATCACTTTCGGAACGGTGGCGCTGGTTGCGGCCCTCGCACAGGCTGCCGGGTTCGGAACATTCGTCGTGGTCGGCCTGGTGACGGTGGTTCTGCTGGGTGCGGTTCTTCTGGGCGCGGTTCGGCTGGGTGCGGTCCGGCTGGGCTCGGTTTCGCTGGGCTCGGTTTCGCTGGGTTCGGTTCTGCTGGGTGCGGTTCCGTTTATGCGCAGCCGGGCCCGTGCCGCGCTGGGACGGCGGCGCCTGGCCCGCGCGGGTCTCCCGGACGTCGCCGAGCGGCCGGGTTCCGGGCTCGCCGACATCGGGCTGATCGTGGTACCTGAGTCGCTGGAACGCGCCCGCGTCCGCCTCGTGTCGGCGGCGCTGCGCCAGGCCGGCGCGGAGAGGTGGACGGTGCCGGAAATACGGCTGGCGGCCCGCACGGACCCGGCCCTCTCCCGCCTGGCCCACGCCGATCTGCTGCTCTGCCAGGCGATCGATTGCTTGGAACGCTACCTCGACGACCTCGCGAAGGGCTGGCCATGAGAGAGGGTCCGGCCGGGGGTGGCGGTGACGGCAGGGCGGCCGTGCGGGGAAGAGCCGTGCAGGGAAGAGCCGTGCAGGGAAGAGCCGTGCAGGGAAGAGCCGTGCAGGGAAGAGCCGTGCAGGGAAGAGCCGTGCGGGGAAGAGCGGCCGTGCGGGGAAGAGCAGCCGTTCGGGGAGGGGTGTCGTGAGGCGGGATGATCCGTTCTCGGGTGGGGTTGCGCGGCGGCTGCTTGAGATCGATCGGGAGCTGGCGGCGGCGGTTCGTGATGCGCAGTGCCGGGACTGGGTGGCGGATCGGCCGGATCGGGTGGGGTTCGCCCGGCTGGGGCAGGCGCGGCATGAGATCTACACAGCGGCGCGGCGCTATCGGGCCGTCCGGATCCGGGCCGAATCGCTGGTCGTGGTGATCCTCGGTGCCGTGGTCGCCGGGGCAGGGCTTGCGCTCGGCCTGTCACTTTGGACAAATCTCCCGCTGGTCCTCGCCGGGACGGTAGTCGGCGGCGTCTGGGCCGGTCTGGCCGCGCGAGCCGGATGGCGCTGGTGGCTACGGCGGACGAGCCGGGCGGGCGCCGCGCCGATCGACGATCCCTATCTTTATGCCGGCCTGCGCCGGCGAATCGAGGTCTGCGCGATGGCCGCCCGCAGCGACCGGAACTACCGAAGGCGCCCGGCCGCGGCCGACCTGGAATACGCGCTGGATTGGCTCGCCGCAGCCCAGGACGAACTCCCCGGCCGCGCGTGACCGAGTTGGCGCAGCGCACTGTCACATCTCGTTCGAGCCACTCGTCCCTGTTCCGAAAGCGCAGACCCAGCGGGTCCGGCGCAGACCCAGCGGGGTCCGGCCCAGGGCCGGATTTTTCGCCTTTTATCAGGGAGCAGCGATGAACGTCGTAGTCGTAGGCGGCACCGGCCGAACCGGCGGACTGCTGGTCCAAGCACTGATCAAGCGCGGCCACGACACCATCACCGCCTCCCGCTCGACAGGAGTGAACGCGTTCACCGGCGAGGGACTGGAAGCCGCCCTCACCGGCGCGGACGTCATCGTCGACGTCACCAACCCGCCGGAAGGGCAGGACAGCGCCGAGTTCTTCCGGGTCACGTCCGAGAACCTCACCGCCGCCGGCAGCAAGGCCGGCATCCGCAACCACATCGTGCTCTCGATCATCGGCCTGGAGCGGGCCACCGACCTCGCCTATTACCGGGCGAAGCTGGCCCAGGAAGCAGCGGTCAGGGCCTCCGGTGCGGGGCACACGATCGTACGCGCAGCGCAGTTCTTCGAGTACATCCCGGTGATCCTGCGGTTCAACACCGACGGCGACGAGATCCGCCTCGCACCCGTCGAGTTCCAGCCGATCGCCCTCACCGACCTGATCGACATCCTGGTGGAGGTCGTCGAGGCCGAACCGCTCAACGCGACGATCGAGGTCGCCGGCCCCGAGGTGCTCGCCGTCGACGAGGCCGGCCGCCGCCTGGCCGCCCCCGGTCAGCGCGTCACCACCGGCGGCAAGCCGTTCTTCGGCGCGGACATCCCGGTCGACGCCCTGGTGGCCGGGCCATCCGCACGCCTGGGCCGCACCACCTTCGACGAGTGGCGGCTCAGCTTTTCGCTTTGAAGGTGCTCCGGTAGGCCTGCGGCGTCGTGCTCAACCGCTGAGTGAAGTGATGCCGCAACGTCTGCGCGCTGCCGAACCCGGCCCGCCCCGCGATCGCGTCGACGCCGAGATCGGTCTCCTCCAGCATGCGGCGGGCCAGCAGGACACGCTGGCCGGTCAGCCAGTCGTGCGGGGTGGCTCCGGTCTCGGCGCGGAAGCGGCGCGCGAACGTACGCGGAGCCATGTGCACGACCTCCGACATGGTCTCCACGGTGTGCTCGCGGTCCAGCGTGGCGAGCAGGTGGTTGAGCAGCGGCTGCAGCGTCTCGCAGGAGACCGACGACGAGATCGGCCGCTCGATGTACTGCGCCTGACCACCGTCGCGGTGTGGCGGCACCACCATCCGCCGGGCGATCGTCGCCGCCACCTCGGAGCCCTGCTCCTCGCGGATCAGGTGCAGTCCACAGTCGATCGCCGCGGCGGTGCCGGCGCTGGTCAGGATGTTGTCGTCGACCACGTACAGCACGCCGGGGTCGACCTTGGCGTTCGGATAGCGGCGGGCCAACTCGTCGGTGTGCCGCCAGTGCGTGGTGCAGCGCCGGTCGTCGAGCAGGCCGGCCTCGCCCAGCGCGAACGCGCCGGTGCAGACGCTCATCACCCACGCGCCCCGGGCCTGCGCCCGGCGCAGCACGTCGAGCACCTCGGCCGGCGCCTCGCGGATGTCGTTGGGCACGACGGCCACCAGATCGGCGGTCTCGGCCGGGGTCAGGTCGTGGCTGGGCGTGATGGTGAAGCCGGAGTGCGTGGGCACCGGCGCGCTGTTCACGCCGCACACCGCAAACTCGTATCCCGGCAGTCCCTCCGCGGTCCGGTCGTATCCGAACAGCTCACAGAGCACACCGAGCTCGAAGACCGCCACCTCGGGCATCGCGATCACAGCGACACTTCGCAACATGTGGACACCGTACCCTGAGGTTGGCAGTTTCTTGAAGATGTATGGCATCTCTGCCACTGTCCGCGAGCCCGCGACAGGACGACGCTTAGAGGCATGGAAATCGCCGTTGTTGTCTTCTTCGCCCTACTATTGATCGCTTCGCTGAGCGGCCTGACCTCGGACACACGTGACAGCGCCGACTGGAAGCCCACCTCCGACGGACATCGAGCTACGTGAGGCCTGGGGTGGACACCCACCCCGGCACTTTTGGCACGACGGATGGCACAGTGGACTGATGCTGACCGACGTGGACCTGCCCGCGCCCGGACTGCTGTGGACCCGGTGGGCGACGCTGAGCACCGCGCTCACCGGCATCGGTCACGCCGACGTGTGGTCCATCGACGACCAAGGCGCCCGCCTGAAAGAACGTGCTCGCATCGAGGAACGGGATCGTAGCTGGGCCCGTTTCGCCCTGCTCGACGGGCGGCGTGCCGTGCTCTACGGAAGAAACGAGGAGCACAGCGCCGCCCTCCGCGACGACGCCCCGGTCGACCTGCTCACCGGCGCCCCGGACTGGCTGCCCTGGACGGACCTCACCCCGCTTGCCGAGGCGGATCGGCTGAGCTTCGTCATCTGGCACGAGAGCGGCCGGTGGTCGCGGGTGCGCTATCGCGACGGGGTCACCGATGGCATGACGACGCTGCTCGCGCCCCTTCTCAGCGCGGAGAACACATTTGCCGCGCTCACCGGGGTGGTCACCGGGCCGGGGCGGCACGAGCTTCCGGATCCGGAAGACCGAGAAAACGTACGCAAGGCAAGCGAACGCCTCCTCCACGCCGCCGTCCGCACCGAGGTCACGCCGGAGGTTCTGCGGCATCTGCTGGGTCGCCTGACCGATCCCGCCCTGGACGCCGACGCCGCGATGGCGGTCGCCACCCGCGCCGGTCTCGTCACCGGCACCCGGGCACCCCGGATCGAACCCGGCCGCCGCCCGCCGATGCGCCGCGTCCGCCGCCTCAGCCAGGGCGAGCACGACCGGCTCGTGTGGGCCGCCATGCGGGACGCCACCGAGCTGCGCCGTCCCGCGCCACCGGAGACCGACGCCCTCAACGACCTGATCAGCTGGCTCCAGGAGCGCGCCCCGCACGGCGACGGCCGGTGCACGCTGCTCGCCTACGCGGACGCCACCAGCTTCAGCTCGCGCCCCGGCTCGCACCCACCGGCCGACCGTCCCGGCGAGGAGCGCTTCGCCGGTTTCCGCCGCCTCACCGAACTGGTCCGCGCACTGCGCCGAGCCGAGTCGGACCCGCGTTACGGCCGATGGCTCTACCTGCGCGTCGAGACCAGCGCGACCGGGGTCCAGGTCGAGCGCCGATACGACTCCTGGCCACCCTGGTGGCACGACGACGGCGTCTCCGGCCCCTGGCGCACCAACCTCCAGGAGGAGATGGACGGCCGCGGCGAGGCCTGGCGCCCAGCATGGGCTCCCCTGCTCGACCCCGAGATCGCCTTCCGCCCGACGAACCACTGAACCGACGAACCACTGAACTGACGAACCACTGAACTGACGAACCACTGAACTGACGAACTGCTAAGAGTTCAGCACGCTGGACAGCGCGTGTACCGCCGGGACGACGTGCTGGTACGGCAGCCCGGCGAAACCGATGAGCATTCCGGTGGCGGCCGGCTCGAAGGCGTACGAGCGGCGCAGCGAGGTCAGCCGCAGCCCGTGCCGCCGCAGGATCGGCGTGAGGTCGGGATCGGCGGCGTCACGGGGCCCCGACACCGTCAGGTGCAACCCGGCCTCGGCGGGCAACCGCCGGTACCCGGCGGGCAGGAGTTGGTCGAGCGAGCTGCGCAGCAGACGGTACCGCTCGCCGTATCGGCGCCTGGCCCGGCGCAGATGCCGGTCGAGATACCCCTCGGTGATGAACTCGGTGAGGGCGCCCTGGGTGGCCGGCGGCGGGCACCAGTCGACCGCCTGGCGGACCGCGCGCAGGGCCGGCAGCAGGGTCACCGGCGTCACGAGGAAACCGACGCGCAGGGCCGGGGACAATGTCTTGCTGAAGGTGCCGACGTAGATCACCCGGCCGTCGCGGTCGAGCCGTTGCAGAGGTTCGAGCGGGCGCGCGGCGTGACGGAACTCGCTGTCGTAGTCGTCCTCCACGATCGCCGCACCGCTGCGGCCGGCCCAGCGGAGCAGTTCCAGCCGCCGGCGGCGGCTCATCACCATGCCCAACGGGTACTGATGTGACGGCGTGACGTAGACCAGCCGCGCGTTCGCCGGAATGGCCTCGACCACGATCCCGTGCTCGTCGACCGGAACCCCGGCCACGCGCAGTCCCTGGCTGCGCAGGATCGCGACGACCGGAGGGTAACCGGGCTCCTCCACGGCGACGGTCGCACCCGGATCGGCGAGGACGCGGGCGACGAGGTCGACGGCGTGCGCGGCGCCCGAGGTGACAAAGGTCTGCTCCGCCGTGGCAGCGACACCGCGGGAGCGCAGCACCCAGTTCGCGAGGGCGGCGCGCAGGCCGGGGGTACCTTGCGGATCGTCGTACTGGCCGAGCGCGTGGTCCAGGGTTCGCAGGCAGCAGCGCCGCCAGTCCGCCACCGGGAACAGCGCGGGATCGAGGTGGCCCGGCTGGCAGTCGAACTCGGACGCGGCACCGGGACGCGGAGCGAACGGCACGATGGCGCCCGCCCGCCGGGTCGGCTGCAGGGCGGCCACCACCGTACGGCGACGGGCCGGCTGCGGCACCGCGCTGACCAGGCTGCCCCTGCCGGAATGCCCTTCGATGTAGCCCTCGGCGCTGAGCCGGCCGTACGCCTCGGTGACCGTCGCACGCGCGATCCGCAGGTCCGCGGCCACCGTCCGGGACGGGGTCAGCCGGTCACCCGGCCGCAGACGGCCCTCGGCGATGGCGGTGCGCAACTGCTCGTACAGCTGCACGGCGAGCGGCCGGGGATCGTCGGGGTCGAGGAAGAGCTCCATCATCTTGGTCTACTCGAATCACCCTCCATTTGGTACTCCAGCCAGACCAGCAGCGTCCGTAGCGTCGGCCCTGCGGTCATCTGCGACAGGCGGACAAACTAGGAGGAGATCCGTATGCGACGGTTCATGGCTGTGCTCGGGCTCGCGGCGGCGATCCTGTTCACCGGGCCCACCGCCAGCCAGGCTGCGCCGGCTGCCATTCCGGATTACTACATCCAGATCGAAGGCGACATGAACGACTGCACTCTGGGTTACCTGTGCGTCTGGTCGGGTGATCACTACAGCTCTCGGCTCCTCGCGATGCGCGGCGAAGGGCTGGCCCGGTGCGAGGGGTACCGGTTCGAGGGAACCATCTGGCAGGACAACGTCCGGTCGATCTGGAACCGGGCGCAGGGTGGCCCGTCGTCGATCTGGAACCGGCGCGCGGATGGTTCGTTCCACTATGCGAAGTACGCGTCGCTGGGAACGGGATATCGGCATGACACGGCATTCAGCCAGATCATGGACGCGTGGGTCTGGGATCCGGCCGGTACCTGTCAGAACCTCCGTCTGTGGCACGTCATCGGAGCCTGAGGCCCCGACTCCGGGCTAGCCCTTTCGGGGATCAGCGCGCTTTGCCCGCCCGCAACAGGTCGAGAGACTTGGCGAGGCGACGCGCGCGGGTCTCGGCTGTCTTGGCGCCCGTCAGCTGCTCGGCATGCCAGCGCTGGTTGCTGAAGGACATCGAGTCCCAGAAGGTCTTGGCCGACGGCTCTGCGGCGAGTGCCGCCGCCAGGTCGTCGGGCACCTCGATGGCTCGCGGGGTGGTGTCCAGTTCAACGTCGACGTCGTAGGTCTCGCCGCCCTCGATGCCGGCCGCCGCCCGCCGCTCCGCGCTCACGCCGAGCCAGTAGTCGCCGCCCATCCGGGCGATCGACGAGCGGAACTCGAACCCGTTGACGCGGACCACGACCTTGGGCCGCCCGCCGCCGCCGAGGCCGTCCACGATCTCGTCGGCCACCTGGAAACCGGTCGTGTTACCCCCGGTCTTCTGCAACTCCGCCCGGAACTCCATGCCGCCAATCTAGCCGCTCCAGGAACGTCAACTGGGCTTTCTTGTGACCGAGATCGATCTGGGCGCCCAGTCTGTAGCCCTCGCGCTGGAGGCGGCTGATCATGCGCTCGTTGCGGATATCGGGTTCGGCGACGATGCGCTGGTGGGCGGGGTCGGCGAAGAGGTGGTTCATGAGTACGGGAAAGACCGCGCTGGTCAGGTGCGGCAGGTGACGGTCGCCGGCGTCGAGGAGCAGGTGCATGCCGAAGTCACCGGGCTGGACGTCGTAGCACTCGCCGACCGGGTCCTGCGCGGGTTCGTACGTCTGGAAGATGCCGATCGGCCCGTCGTCGAGCAGCAGGAGGTAGGCGTGATGGGTGTCGAGGCTGTCCACGAAGCCGTAGATGTCGGCCACCTCGTCGACCGTGTGTGAGGTCATGCCCCAGAAGCGGTTGCGCGGCTTGATCACCCACTCGTGCACGATCGGCGCGTGCGCCGCGGGGTCGAGCGGAATCATGGTGAGTTCGCCCAGACCGGCCAGTTTCTCGGACAGGACGATCATGGGAGCTCCTCGGGAAGAGAGGTGGGGGTCAGTAGCGGCCAGTCCGTGATCAGCGGGACCAGCGAACCGGAGGACCAGAGCGGCAACTGGTCCAGGAAGTGCGGCGACGAGGGCGAGTCGACAGCGCCGAACGGGACCACCCAGCGGCTCCGCTGCCGGTCGGCGAGATCCCAGACATATCGGGCGACCGGGCCGCGCCAGCAGAGGTCACTGACGCCCGGAACGCTGGAGGTGTTGAGGACACAGTCGGCGGAGCCGCCGAGCGGGGTGCGCGGGACCTCGGCTTCGAGGCCGGGCAGCAGCAGCGGGTGCAGCAGATGCCGGTCACCCCAGGAAACGGTGGTCTCAGGAGCGGACGGGACCAGTTTGTGCGGGTCGAGGCCCAGGCCCGCCAGGACGCCGTCGAGGGCGATGCCGATCCGGCCGCGGGGGTCGGTCCAGGGGGTGAAGAGCGGGTCGTGACCGGAGTCGGTGAAGAGCGGCGCCAGGGCCGGGTGCTCCCACAGGGCTCGGGCGACCGCGGCGCGCCAGGCCGTGTGCCGCGCGGCTTCCGGGGAGTCGGCCGGGAGCGCGGTGTCCATGTGGATCTGCTCGGGCGGGGCGCCGGCGTCGAGCAGCTCGCGGATCCGGCGGGCCCGCGCGGGTGACGCGAAGTCGATGCCGTGCGCCTCGGTGTCCACGCGGCGGTCGTTCGCGTTGACCACGGAAGGCGCGTCAAAGCGGGCCGTCGGCGCAAAGCCGGACTTCCAGGCGTACGCGGGTTCCCAGGCGGGGACCGGCACCCAGCGGTTGCGGTCGTCGCGGACCGGGACGCGGCCGGCGGTCAGTTGGACGACCCGGCCGGTGTTGTCGGCGATGACGACGCTGTTGACCGGTTCGACCCAGTGGGACAGCGCGTCGGCCACCTCGTCCACCGTGGACGCGCGCAGCAACGGCAGCAGGGCGTCGAAGCCGAGGTCCGCCGAGACACGGGCCGGAGTGCGCAGACTCAGGTTGCCGTCGATGATCGGGCCGCGGGGAGTCTCCAGGATGTCGACAGTGATCGGGTCGTCGTCGCGTACGAAAATGGTCTCTTGAAGGGTGACCACCGGCTCCCAGCCGGCCGCGCCGCGTGCCTCGACCCCCGCCTCGGTCCGGCGCAGCTCCTCGACGTAGAGGTCCTGGTAATCGGCCATCGCGTTGGTGATCGCCCAGGCCACCGGCCCGGCGTGACCGAAATGCTGAACACCGGGCACGCCGGGAAAGGTCAGCCCGGCGACGTCGAACTCGGGACAGGCGAGGCGGATCTGCTGGTAGACGCCGGGGAGTTCGAGGAGGCGGTGCGGGTCGCCGGCGATCTGACCGGGAACCGCCCACGCGTTGCTGCCGGACGAGACCGGCCCCTCGATGGCGAACCAGGGCAGCGCCGACGGTCCCAGCGTGCGCTCGACGTGCGCACGCCACATCTTGTTGGGAAATGTCCCGAAAAGGATGTGCTGCACCTGGAAGACGCCGAGCGAGGACCACGGATGCCACTCGATGCCGCCGGCGCGGACCCCGTCGGAGTATGCGCTGAGAAAGCCCTGCGTCTCCGGGGAGAGCGTGGCGAAACACCGGCGCGCGGTGTCGTCGAGGCGGGCGCGACGGGCGAAACGGTCCCAGCCCACCTCGGCGGATCCGGCCGCCGACGCCAGCCGGCCCTCCGAGCGGAGGCGTTCCACCTCGATCTGCCTGCCGCGATCAATCGCGGTCACCCGCCCCTGCAGGTAGGCCAGTTCCTCGACCGAGCCCGCCCGCAGGTGCGGAATGCCGTAACCGTCCCGAAAAAACTCCATCAGGCAAGATCCATCAGGCGATCGGGTTCTCCAGCTCGCCCGCGAAGATCAGCGAGCCGGCCTGGTCGGTGAGGTCGACCATCTGGAGCGTGTTGCGCAGCTGGAGCCGGTTCAGGCAGGAGTGCTGGAACGTGGGCCGGAGCAGGTCGAGGCGGCCGCTCAGCTGCGGATGGTCCTTGGCGTGCTCGCGGACGCAGTCACCGGCCAGCGCCCAGAAGTCGCCCGCGGACAGCACCCCGTCGGCGTCCAGGATCCCGGCGAGGTGGCGCAGGAACCCGTCGAACACGTCCGTGAAGAGCGCCAGCTCCTTGATCTCGTCGGTGACGTCGATCCGGATGCGCTCGACGTCGGGCGGCAGCGGCTGGTCGTTCATGACCGCCACCTCCTCGCCGATGTCCTTCATGAACACGCGGCGCGGGACGTGGTTCTCGAGGACCAGGATCAGGTTCTCGCCGTGCGGCATGAAGGCCAGGTCGTGCCGGAGCAGGCAGTGCACGATCGGGCGCAGGTAGGCGCGCAGGTAGGTGGCGACCCATCGGGCGGCCGACATGCCGGACGCGCGGATCAGGGCGGAGACCAGGGAGTTCCCGTCACGGTCGCGGTGCAGCAGGCTGGCCATGGTGGCCAGGCGCTCGCCTTCGGCGATCTTCGGGACGGGACTCTCGCGCCAGAGGGAGGCGAGCATTTTCGTGTACGCCGAGGGCGTGCCCACCCGGTGATAGGCGTCGCCGGTGTACCCGATCGACGCGAGCTCGCGGAGCACGCCGAAACCGCACGCCCGCAGTTCCTCGTCGCCCTCGACCACCGACGCCACCCACTCGTTGATCGGCGGCGTGGCCTGCATGTACTTCGGTGACAACCCGCGCAGGAAGCCCATGTTCTGCACGGCGATCGCGGTCTTCACGTAGTGCCGGTCCGGCCGGTCGGTGTTGAAGAACGTCCGGATCGACTGCTGCGCGCGGTAGCGGTCGGGCCCGGCGTCGAGCGGCACGATCGCGCGGCGGGCGATCTCCGGCGCGAACGTGACCGTCAGCTTGTGCTCCCACTGCCAGGGATGCACGGGCAGGTAGCGGTACTCGCCGGGGTCGAGGCCGCGCGACGCCAGCTGCCGTTCGAAGCGGTCCAGCAGCTCCTCCCCCAGCTCCGACACGTAATGCGCGCGCTCGTCACCGGCTGTGACAAAGATGCTCTCGTCCTTGCGGATGGCCACCCAGCGCAGGCGGACCGGGCTGCCGGCCTCCGGCGCGTACGCCTCGTGGTCGCTCAGGCCGAATCCGATCCGGCCGTTGTTGGCCACGAAGCCGGGGTGCCCCTCGGTCATCGCCGCCTCGATCGTCTGGAAGTCGGCGTGCACCAGCTCCTCGGCCGTCTCCCGCCGGTGCGTGATCTTCCAGGCGGTGCCGGCCAGCGTCGCCGAGATCTCCTCGAGGTACGTCCCGAGCAGCTTCTCCGGGATGCCCAGGGTCTCGCGGAGCCCGATGATGAAGTCGAGCGCGTCGAGGGGCCCGTCCAGCGAGTCCGCGTCGATCACCCAGTGTTCGAGGGGATAGCGCTTCGCCGTGAACGTGTTCTCCCCGAACCGATACCGATTGGTATCTATTTTTTCCGGATTTATCAGGCGCTCGTGGCTGAATTCGGCGATCGCCTTCGCGATCAACCGGCGGTGGGCCGAAGCCATGGCGTGCGGGTTCAGGTGGGGAACGCTCATTTCGTACGCGACGCGCGTGCAGAAACTGAGCCGTGCCACCTTGTCGTGCAGCTGGACGTGCCGCTCCTCGACGAACCCGACCTCGGCGTTCTTGCGCGCGATCGCCTCGTTGCGCACATCCGGCTCGACCACCACCCGCTCGACGCGGGAGTCGGCGAAGCAGAAGTCCATCACCGCCCGCATCACGGCCGAGGTGACCCCGGACCGCTTGCTGGTCGGCGGCGCCACAAGCACGTGCATGCCGATGTCGCCGGGGCGCACGTCGTAGTGCCGCGCGAGTTCACTGTGCGCGGGCTCGTAGGTCTCGGCCAGGAACAGCGGCGACCCGTCTTCATCGTGACCCAGCCACGCGTGGTGGTGTGGGTTGTCCGCGATGCCCTGATATTCGCTTCTGACTCGGTCAACCGTCGCACCCTGCATGCCCCAGTAGTGCGAGCGGGGATGGGTCACCCAGGCGTGCAGAAGGTCAAGGTCACGATCAAGATCAAGGGGTACGAGTCTCACGATGTCACCAAGGTCCGGGGAATGTGGGCTTTCGGGGCTCCGAACTGCTGGAACGCGATCGATTCTTCGATCTTGTAGATCTCGCGGCCGGTGACGCCCTTGAGGATCACCGAGTTGCGGTACGCGCCCATGCCGAGATCGGGAGCGGTGAGGCTGTGCGTGTGCTCCTCGGCGTTCTGCACGAACACCTCGTTGCCGTTGACGTCCACGGCGTAGTCGACCGCGACGTCGAAGCGGCCGCGGGCGTCCCAGTTGATCCGGTCGCGGACCGGGTCGAGGAACGACGGGACGCGGGGCGCGTACCCGGTCGCCAGCACGAGGCCCCGCGTGGAGGCGGTGAACGAGCGGCCCTGCTCGGCGTGGTTCAGGGCGAGCGTGTAGCGCTTCTCCGCCTCGTCCCAGATCACGCCCTCGAGGGCGGTGCCGGTGAGCAGCGTGGTCGGCACCGGGCCGTGCAGACTCTTGGCGTACAGGGTGTCGTAGATGGCGTCGACCAGGTCACCGCTGATTCCCTTGTAGAGGTTGCGCTGCTCGCGGCCGAGCCGGTCACGCACCTCCAGGGGCAGTCCGTGGTGGTACCGGATGTACTCCGGCGAGGTCATCTCCAGGGTCAGCTTCGTGTACTCCATCGGGAAGTACCGGGGTGACCTCGTGATCCAGCTGAGGTGGTACCCGTACGTCTCGATGTCGTTCAGCAGGTCGAGGTAGATCTCGGCGGCACTCTGGCCGCTGCCGATCACGGTGATCGAGTCGAGGCCCCGCAGCTTCTCCCGGTTGGGGAGGTAGTCCGCGCTGTGCACGTACTCCCCCTGGTCGACCGCGGCCGGAACGCGCGGCGCCGTGCCGATGCCCAGCACGAGCTTGCGCGCCCGGTAGGTCTCCCCGGCGGTGTGCACCAGATAAGCCTCACCGTCGTAAGTGACGGTGTCGACGCGGGTGTTCCAGTGGATCGACGGGAGCTGACCGGCGACCCACTTGCAGTACTCGTTGTACTCGGCGCGCAGCGGGTAGAAGTTCTCCCGGATGTAGAACGGGTAGAGCCGCCCCACCTGCTTGAGGTAGTTGAGGAACGAGAACCGGTTGGTCGGGTCGGCCATGGTGACCAGGTCCGCCATGAACGGGACCTGGATCGTCACACCGTCGATCATCAGGCCGGGGTGCCAGTCGAACTCCGCGCGCTGCTCCAGGAACACGCCGTCCACATCGGGCAGATCGGCGGTCAGCGCGGCGAGACCGAGGTTGAACGGGCCGACGCCGATCGCGACGAAGTCATACGTCCTCATGCCATCACCGCCTCGGCCTCGTGTTCACCGGTTTCCTGCTGGCCCAGCATCTCGTTGCCGATCTCCCGGATGAGGTCCAGGACGTCGCGCAGGTTGCCCATCGTGGTGTTCGGGTTGAGCAGCGTGAACTTCAGCCAGTAGTGCCCGCCGATCGTGGTGCCGGCGACGATCGCCTGCCCGCCGTAGAAGAGCCGCTGGCGCAGCTTCGGCATCAATTCGTCGCACGCGGCAACACTCATGCCGGCCGGCCTGAAGCGGAACAGCACCGTGCTGAGCGTCGGCGCCGCCACCGCCTCGAAGTCGGGCTCGTCGACGATGAACTGGTACGCCTCGTGCGCCCGGTCCACCACGGCGTCGAACATCTCGCCGATCTGGTCCGAGCCGATCGTGCGCAGCGTCATCCAGAGCTTGAGCGCGTCGAAGCGGCGGGTGGTCTGCAGGCTCTTGTCGACCTGGTTGGGCACCGTCGCCGTACGCGGGTTGAGGTAGTCGGCGTGCACCGCGATCCGGCGCATCGTCTCGCCCCGGCGCACCACGACGGCGCTGGAGCTGACCGGCTGGAAGAAGCTCTTGTGGAAGTCCACGGTGACCGAGTCGGCCCGCTCGATGCCGTCCAGCAGGTGCCGGCGGCGCGGAGAGACGAGCAGGCCGCAGCCGTACGCGGCGTCGACGTGGAACCAGACGCCCCGGTCCGCGCAGATGGTGCCGATCGCGTCGACCGGGTCGATCCGGCCCAGGTCGGTGGTGCCGGCGGTGGCGACCACGGCCATCGGGATGCCGCCGTCGCGCCGAACGTCGTCGATGGCGGCGGCCAGCGCAACGGGGTCCATCCGGCCGGTGCCGTCGGTGGCGACACCCACGACCGCGTCGGCCGCCATGCCGAGGATGCCCGCGGACTTGCTGACGCTGAAATGGCTCTCGGTGGTGGCGAAGATCCGCAGGCGCGGGATCGCGGTGCTGCGATCCTCAGTGAGGCTCGCCAGCGTCTCCTCGCGGGAGAGCAGGAGGCCCTGGAGGTTGGACTGGGTGCCGCCGCTGGTGAAGATGCCGTCCGCGTCCGGGCCGAAACCGATCCGGCCGGCGGTCCAGTCGATCAGCCGGCGCTCGATCAGCGTGCCGGTGGCGCTCTGGTCCCAGGTGTCGACGGAGGAGTTGACCGCGGAGATGAGGACCTCGGCGCTCAGGGCCGGGATCGCGACCGGGCAGTTCAGGTGCGCCACGTACGTCGGCTCGTGGAACCAGACGGCGTTGTCCAGATAGAGCCTGGCGACCTCGTGCAACGCGGCGCCGGTGTCACCGAGCGGGCGGTCCAGGTCGACGGCGTCGACCTGCGCCTGGAGCTCGGCGACTCCTGCGCCGGAGTACGGCTGCCGCACCGCTTTCACCCGGTCGGCGAGCAGCGCCGACGCGTGCCACACACCGGACGTGTAACTGTCCAGCGTGGACCCGGAGAACAGGTGCGGGGACGCGAACCCCTCCAACGTGGCCTCCACTAATAAGGTATGCCTTACCTAACTGAGGGGAGGCTAACCGGCCGGACACGCGAAGGAAACTTGACCCTGGCCGGTCGGGCGATGCGTGAATCCTCCTTCACGCCGATGCACCCGCCACGACCAGCGCATCGGCATGTGCAAGATCCTTACGTGAGGCATGGGTGATTCATCCCACATTGCGGAAGGGGGCCCGCCGTCACTCGGACAGCGGGCCCCCTTCTACCCCCCAGCGTGAAGATCAGAACGGCGTCAGGGTGATTCCCGCCGCGCGCGGGTCGCCGTCGTGCACGAGCGACTCCTGGTTCTGGACGTCGTCGAAGGCGAATGCGTACGCCTTGCCGTCGACCATGTTCTTGTGGATCTCACGGGCGTACACGTTTGTGCGTTCGCCCTGGTAGAAGTCGGCGGCGGTGCCGCTCGGCTGGGTGTCGAGCCGGCCCAGCGTGGTGCGCTGCAGCGCCGCGCACAGGGTCCGCGCGATCGGACCCACCACCTGGTCGTTAGGAGCGCCGAGCGCGCCGTCGCAGCCCCACACGTTCGCCGTCGACGGCTTGGTGAACGACGCCACCGTGCGGCCCGAGGTGTCGGTGAAGCTCATGACGTTCCCGGAGGTCCGGCCCAGGTATTTCACAGTGGGCTGGTCGGTGAAGGGGACCACGGTCAAGGTCTTCGACGTGTACGCGTTCCACGCGCTCGTGATGTACGGGTCGAGGTAGGTCGGGCTCATCAGGCCGGCGTCGGCGGCCTTGCCGGGCGCGAGCACCCGCAGCACCGTGCCGTCGGCGGCGGTCACGACGCTCTTCGCGAAGTCCGGGCTCGCCTTGATCGCGTCGATCACCTTCTGGCGGCCGTTCGCCACCGGCTCACCGGTCTTGGCGATCTTCCCGCTGCCGCCGGTGACGCTCACGATGTGCGGCACCGCGAACATGTCCACCTGCGAGCTGTTGAGCCAGAGCCCGGAGCCGTTCAACGTGAACTCGCTCCAGTCGAAGAGGATGTCGTGGTTCGGGTCGCCGGACGCCCACGGGGCCGGCTGGACCAGGCCGTCGGTGGTGAGCCGGAAGTCGAGCTTGCGCCCGAACGAGAAGTAGATCCGGCCGGACAGGTTCTTCGGCACCTTGATCGTGGTCGACGAGCCGTTCCCGGGCCGCTGATGGCGACGTCCGGCGCGGGCACCGGCACGGGTGCGCCGCCGGTCCACGCGGTGAAGGCGCCGGAGCCGTTCACGTAGCCGAGCTTGCCGGTGTTGAGGTTGACGCCGAGCACATAGACGTGGACGGCCTCGTTGCGGCCGCTGCGGTTCGTCAGCGTGACCGGGAGCAGGTCGGAGGCCGGCGGGACCGCGGTCGCGGTCGTCTCCACGGGCGCCGCGGTGGTCGCGGCGGGCTTCGTGGGAGTGGGAGCCGCCGTCGTCGCGGTGGGTGCCACTGTGGTCGGCCGTGTGGTCGGCACTGTGGTCGGCACTGTCACTTCACCGCCGGAACACGGGGCGCCGTTCAGCTTGCAGTTGAGCGGCTGTGCACCGGATCCGACAAACCCGAACGTCACCTTTCCGCCGACCGGAACGGCGCCGTTCCAGGACCGGTTGGTGAAAGTCCGATGAGCCCCCGAGGCCACCATGTCGGCTTCCCAGAAACTGCCGATCGTCGCGCCGGACGGGAGGTCGAATTCCACTTTCCAGGACGTCAGCGCGGACGTTCCGGTGTTGCTGATCGTCACCTCGTCCTGCCAGCCGGAGCCCCAGTCGGAGACCGTGCGAACGGTGGCGGTGGGTGCGGCAGCCGAGGCGGGCAGGGCGAACCAGGCGGTGGCGAGCGCGGCGACCGTGGCCACCGACCCGAGTATCAGACTTCTCTTCCGGCGCATGGGGGTGCGGCCCTTCGAACAAGATCGGACAGGGACGCACGCCATTATTCAGACGAGAGAGCGCTCTCGCGCGTTCTTTAAACCTCCTTTAAGGTCAACTTCCCCAGACGGGTTTCCGGGCCCCGGATAACACTTTCCAGGAACCCGGAAAATTCCGCGTGTGGAGTTTGGGTCGCTATGTGGGCCGAACTTCACACGCAACGGGTTCGCTTTTCAGGCGCGGGTGAGGCGCACGGCTGACCAGGAGACGCGCGGGAGTGTCAGCGTGGCGGTCTCGCCGGAGATCGCCACCGCGCCGGTCGGCACGGACGCGGTCGGGCGCAGGGTTACGCGCTCCGGGTCGTCCCTGGTGTTGCTCGCGCGCAGGTCGTCGTCGGTGAGAGTCCACGCCTCGGCGACGGTCAACCCACCGAACCCGTGCAGGTCCACGCTGAACTCGACCGGCTGCTCCTGGTCCCGGTTGACCGCGAAGATCACCACGTCGCCGGTGGTCGAGTCGTGGGTGGCGACCGCGTCGATCAGCGCCGCGTCGCCGTACTTCTCCGTCGGGTAGGTCGGGCTTTCGATCCGCAGGTCCAGCACGTCGCCCTTGGCCAGCGCGGCGGTGCGGGCGAACGGGTGGAAGATCGTCTGCCGCCACGCCGGGCCGCCGGGCTCGGTCATGATCGGCGCGATGACGTTCACGAGCTGGGCCTGGCAGGCGGCGGTGACCCGGTCGCTGTGCCGCAGCAGCGAGATCAGCAGGTTGCCGACGACGACGGCGTCAGCGACGTTGTACTGGTCCTCGATAACCCGCGGAGCCACCTTCCAATCGGCGGCCTGCGGCTGGTTCTGTGACTGGTTCTGGAACCGGGACAGATACCAGACGTTCCACTCGTCGAACGACAGGTTGATCTTTTTCTTGCTCTTAAGCCGCGCGCCGACCGCGTCCGCGGTGGCCACGATGCTGTTCACGAAGTGGTCCATGTCCACGGCGCTGGCCAGGAACGAACCCAGATCGCCGTCGAACTCCTCGTAGTACGCGTGACAGGACACGTAGTCGACCTGCTCGTACGCATGCTCCAGCACCGTCGACTCCCAGGTGCCGAACGTCGGCATCGACGAGCTCGAACTCCCGCAGGCGACCAGTTCCAGATCGGGCTCGGCCGAGCGCAGCGCCCGCGCCGTGGACGCCGCGAGCAGCCCGTACTCCTCCGGGGTCTTGTGCCCGGTCTGCCACGGACCGTCCAGCTCGTTGCCCAGGCACCAGATCTTGATGCCGTACGGCTTCTCCGCCCCGTTCGCCCGCCGCAGCTCGGACAGGTGCGTGCCCTCCGGGTGGTTGACGTACTCGTGCACGTCGAGCGCCTCCTGCACGCCACGGGTGCCGAGGTTGACCGCGTACATGATCTCGACGTCGGCCTTCTCCGCCCACCTGGCGAACTCGTCGATGCCCACCTCGTTGGTCTCGATGCTGCGCCACGCCAGATCGCGCCGCCGAGGCCGCTTCTCGACCGGCCCGATGCCGTCCTCCCAGCGGTAGCCGGAGACGAAGTTGCCGCCCGGGTAGCGGACCATCGTGACGCCGAGTTCACGGGCGAGCGCGAGGACGTCCGTACGGAAGCCGTCCTCGTCGGCCAGCGGGTGGTCCGGCTCGTAGATCCCGGTGTAGACGCAACGGCCCATGTGCTCGACGAACGAGCCGAAGGTTCGGCGGCTCACCGGAGCCACGACGTGGGCAGGGTTCAGTGCGACACGTGCACGGTGCATGGTTGTCCCTTTACCGAGAAGTAGACGTCACACGGTTACTTGACGGCGCCGATGGTCAGACCGCCGCGCCAGTACCGCTGCAACATCAGGAAGGCGATGATCAGGGGCACGATGGCCACCAGGGACCCCGCCACGATCACGTTGAAGAGGGCCGCGCCGCCGTTGCCGATGGTCGCGGACATGTACCAGGTCCGCAGGCCGACGGTGAGCGGGAAGAGCTGGTTGTCGCTGAGCATCACCAGCGGCAGGAAGAAGTTGTTCCAGGACGCGACCATGGTGAACAGCAACACCGTGACCAGGGCCGGGCGCATGGCGGGCAGCGCGACACTGCGGAAGACCCGGAACTCGCCGGCGCCGTCGATCCGGGCCGCCTCGAGCATCTCGTCCGGCACCGAGTCGTGGGTGTACACGCGCAGCAGGTAGACGCCGAACGGGTTCAACAGCGACGGCAGGATCACCGCCCAGATCGAGTCGACCAGGTTGGCCTGCGACATGAGCAGGTACGTCGGCAGCACCAGCGCGGTGGCCGGCACCATGATCAGCCCGAGCAGCAGGCCGAAGAGCACGGTCCGGCCCGGGAAGCGCAGCTTGGCGAACGCATAACCGGCGAGGGCCGACACGAGCGTCGCGCCGACACCGCTGACCACCGCGTACAGCGCCGAGTTGCGCAGCCAGGTCAGGTAGATGCCGTCCTCCTGGCTGAACACCAGCTTCAGGTTGTCGATCAGGTGGAAGTCGGCGAACCAGAGCGGGGACGAGCCGAACAGGCCGTCGTTGTCCTTGGTCGCCGCCACCAGCAGCCACCAGAACGGCAAGAGGAAGTAGATCGCCATGACGCCCATCAGCAGGTGCGCCGCGACTGAACCCTTCTTTTCACTCATCGCAGCGCGCTCCGTTTCCGGGTGGCGAACAGGAAGATGTACGACCCCACGAAGACAACCGCACCCAGGAGGAACGAGATCGCCGCCGAGTAGTTGTACTGCTGGAACGCGAACGCCTGGTTGTACGCGTACACGTTCGGCGTGTAGTGCGCGGTGATCGCTCCCGGGTTGAGCGGCTGCAGGATCAGTGGCTCGGTGAAGAACTGCAGCGTGCCCATGATGGTGAACAACGTCGCCAGCACGAGAGCCGAGGCGATCATCGGAGTCTTGATCCGGAGCGCGATCTGCACCGCGCCGGCGCCGTCCATCTTCGCGGACTCGTAGATCTCGCGCGGCACACCCTGCAGGGCCGCGTACAGCACGATCATGTTGTAGCCGGCCCACTGCCAGGTGACGATGTTGCCGAGCGAGGTCAGCACCATGTCGCTGGAGAGGAAGTCGACTCCCAGACCGCGGAACGGCCCGGTGTTCTGGCTGTAGAGGAAGCCCCACATCAGCGTGCCGATGACCACCGGAACGGCGTACGGGACGAAGGCGGCGAGCCGGAAGACGCGGGAGAAGCGGGACGTCGCGTGGTCGATCAGCAGCGCCGCCAGCAGCGCGATACCGATCATCACCGGCGTCTGGACCAGCCCGAACACCAGCACCCGGACCACGCCCTCGCGGAACAGCGGGTCGTTGAACGCCTGCTTGTAGTTGTCCAGGAAGGCGAAGACCTCACCCTCGATGAGGGTGGAGCGGTAGAGGCTGAGCTTGAGCGAGTACGCCAGCGGCAGCAGCAGGAACGCGATCAGCAGGATCACGAACGGCAGGACGAACAGCCATCCGATCGCCGCCTGCCGGGCGTGCGCCATCCGCCGGCCGCCGGAGACCACTCCGCCCGGGCTCTTGCTGGGCGGGGAACCCGCGGCCGCCTCAGCGGCGGCCGCGGCCCCAGAACGCACCTCAGTCATTTCTGTACCTCGGTCATTACTGAACCTTGAAGCCCTGCTGCGTGGCGTACGTGCTGATGTTCTGCTGCATCGTGTCCAGCGCCGCCGTCCAGGACGTCTTCTTCTCCACCGCCTGACCGAGAACCGTGGTCAGCTGGTTGAAGTTGTAGTTGTTGAACGGGCTCCAGTCGAACTCGGTGATCCCGTTGTAGGCCGGGATGAACACCTCGTTGACCTTCTGGCCGCCGAAGAACTCGTACTCCTTGTTCTTGAACGCGTCCGACTCGAGGACCGGTGTCGCGGTCGGGAACAGGTACGCCTTGTCGATGCCGATCTTCCAGGCGTCGGTGTTCTTCGCGCCGAAGATCTCCATGGCGACCTTGGCCGCGATGTCCGGGTACTTGGCCTGGTCGGTCACCGCGAACGTGGAGCCGCCCCAGTCGCCCTGCGCGTTGCCACCCGCGGTCCACTGCGGCAGCGGCGCGGCCTTCCACTTGCCAGCCGTCGTCTTCGCGATGCTCTGCAGGTAGCCGGGACCCCAGCCGGCGGCCAGGTAGGTCGCGTACTTGCCGGAGCCGAGACCGTTGTAGAAGTCGGTCGTCCCGTACGCCTTGGTGTCGGCGAGGCCCGAGTTGACCATGCCCTCCCAGTAGGTCATGACCTGCTTGGCCTCAGGGCTGTTGACGTTCACCTTCACGTTGGCCGGGTCACCCACGTCGTACGTGTACGGCTTCGCGCCCGCCTGCCACATGAGGCCGGTCATGAACCCGCCGTCGTTGGCGCCGAAGTCGGTGATGAAGTTCTTGCCACCGGACGCGGTCTTCAGCTTCTCGGCCTGCTGCTTGTACTCGTCCCAGGTCTTCGGCACGGTGAGCCCGTACTGCTTGAAGATGTCCTCGCGGTAGAGCATCGCCATGGGCCCGGCGTCGACCGGGATGGCGTAGACCGAGTCACCGGAGCTGACCTGCTTCCACGCCCAGTCGACGTAGTCGCCCTTGACGTCGTTGGCGCCGTACTTGCCGATGTCGACCAGGTGCTTGGTGAGCTGGAAGGTGGGGATCTCCTGGAACTCGAGCATCGCCACGTCGGGCGCGCCCTTCCCGGCCTTGAGCGCGGTCTGCAGCTTCGTGTACTGGTCCTGGCCGGCGCCGGCGTTGGTCCACTCGATCTTGATGTCGGTGTGCGTCTTGTTGAACAGGTCGACGACACCCTGGAACTCGGGGTACCAGGCCCAGACCTTGATGGTGACCGGGCCGGTGGGCTTCTCGGCGGGCTCGTCGCCGGAGTCGCTGCTGCAGGCCACCATGGTTATGGCGGTGAAAGCAGCGACGGCCGTCACGACTGATCGCCGCAGGCGTCGCCTTACACTAAAGTTCCGAAGGTTCACTGGGTCCTCACAGGGGTTAGCGCTTCTGAGTGCTCGGTTGACACGTCGGTAAGAGCCGGCCTGCGGTGCTGGCACACCAAGGGCCGGCCATCACGCTCCAAAAACCATCACGCTTCAAAAATCTCGCCCACCTGCGTGTATGGCCGCACGCTGACGAGTGTTGCTACGATTTTGCAGCGCTGCAAAGACAGCATGCACGGACGTCCAATCGACGGCAAGGGGTAACCTGCCGGAAACTTGGCGCGCTGGGCGGCTGCACGGTAAGCCGCAAAAGGGGGAACTTTGCGTCGGGAAGTCACTCTGCGTGACGTGGCGGAGCTTGCTGGGGTCTCCAGCCGAACCGTCTCCAACGTCGTCAACGGCTACGCCAACGTCACCGAGCGAACCCGGGTCCGGGTCCAGCGCGCGGTCGAGGAACTGGGTTACCGGCCCAACGTGCTGGCGCGGAACCTGGCGCAGGGCCGGTCCGGTCAGATCGCGCTCGTCGTGCCGTACCTGGACACGCCGTACTTCTCGGAGCTGTTGCAGAGCGTCATCCGGGCGGCCCGCGTCAGCGGATACAACGTTCTGATCGACCAGACCGACGGCGACCCGGAGCACGAGCGCGCCTTCATCGCACACGGTTCCCGCCGGCTGCTCTTCGACGGCGTCATCTTCAGCCCGCTCGGCCTCGACCAGCAGGCGCTCGTCGACCGCGACACCTCACTGCCGCTGGTCATCCTCGGCGAGCGGATCAGCGACGGCACCTTCGACCACATCGGCATCGACGACGTGGCCGCCTCCCGCGAGGCCACCGAGCACCTGCTCGGCCTGGGCCGGCAACGGGTGGCCGCGATCGGCGACCAGCCCTACGCCACCGGCGAGGCGGCGCAACGGCGCACCCGCGGCTTCCGCGAGGCACATCAGGCGCACGGCCGGGCGGTCCGGGACGACCTCATCATCGGTACGCCACGCTTCAACCGCATCGACGGCGCGCAGGCCATGGCACACCTGCTTGATCTCGAGGAACCGCCCGACGCGGTGTTCTGCTACAGCGACCTGGTCGCGCTCGGCGCCATCCACACGATCGTCTCGCGCGGCCTGCGGGTGCCCGAGGACGTCGCGGTGATCGGTTACGACGACATCGAGGACGGCCGCTTCTCCAACCCGACGGTCACCACGATCTCCCCGGACAAGGAGATGATCGCGACGACCGCGGTGGAGCGCCTGGTGCTGCGGATCAGCAGCTCGACCCCTCCGCCCGGCCTGGAGGTGCGAGCCCCGCACCGCCTGATCGTCCGGGAGAGCACAGCGGGCCGAGCAGCTCAGAGCTCATCATGATCCAGGAGTTCCTCAGCTGACACATTGTCAAGATCGCGCGCGATCGCCCGTACCCTGGAAAGGTCTTCGCCTCTTGTAGCCGCTGCGTCCAGCGCTCTCGCGATCGCCGCGCGCAGGGCAGGCCGGGGATCCCGGTCGAGCGCATCGTGCGGAACCTCGACCGGCACGACAATCATGAGCTGCTGCCGCCGCCGGGAATACCAGGAAATTTCCGGATCTCCCCCTCGGCCGAGCTGAAGCCACAGCCGCAATCTGAGACTTCCGGTCTCGCCGGCTGCCTTCGGCACCGCAGCCGAAAGAGCCTCCAGCTGACGTTGCCACAGCCAGGGGAGAGCACGGTGATCAGCGTCGTTGGTCCAGGTCAGAGCAAGCGAGGGTACGTGTGACGAAGCTCCCCGCTCGTTTCGCCACCACCAGCGCACGTGCCGGAACGCGCCGGTCAGCGCCAGCAGGAAGCTCCACCCGGCGACGAGCAGCGGCGCCCGCATCATCAGATCCTCGCTGGCGAACCCGTCGGCCGTGGCGACCCGGCCGGGATCGCGTGGATCGACCAGGACGGTGATCCGGTCGCCGGTCGTATAGCCCGTCTTGGCCTCCGCGGGCGTCAGGTCGGCGGTCCGGGCGACGCCGTCCCAGGAGTACGCCACGGTGATCCGCTGGCCGGACCGCGTGCGGGTCGTCGACCAGGGCAGCTTGCCGACCCGGGTCACCTCGGCGGCAACCGGGGTGCCGTCGGCGATGCGCTGCTCGACGCGGTCGTCCAGCGTGATCCGGATGAACACACCGCCGACCGCGACGAGCAGTCCCGCCATAACCACCCACCACCAGTGCCGCGACGGCGGCGGGTTCCAGTTCTCCATGCCCTTATTGGAACAACGCCCTTATTGGAACAACTCCCTTATTGGAACAACTTCGCCGCTGTGATGATCGTCTGGATGATGCCGTAACCGAGTAGAACGGTCACCAGGGCCCAAGACAGCACCAATCTCATGCTGCCACCTCCTCAGCCTTTTCGGCCGCCTCGTGGTAGCGGGACGGGACGGCTCTGATCAGCAGGTTCGCGGTGAAGCCGACGGCGAGGACGGCGACCATCGTGAACAGCGCCGGGCGGTACGCCTCCGCGGTGAGCGTGCCCGGCTTGCCCTGCGCGTCCAGGAAGCCGTTGATGATCAGTGGCCCGGCGACACCCGCGGCTGACCAGGCGGTGAGCAGCCGCCCGTGGATCGCGCCGACCTGATAGGTGCCGAAGAGGTCACGCAGGTACGCCGGAACGGTCGCGAACCCGCCGCCGTAGAACGACAGGATCACGCCTGCGAGCAGGACGAACAGTGCGGTGGCGAGGTGGCCGAAGAGTGCCAGCGAGGCGTACAGAATCATGCCGCCGCCGAGGTAGAGCATGTAGATCGGTTTGCGGCCGATCAGGTCGGAGGTCGACGACCAGACGAACCGGCCGGCCATGTTGAACAGCGAGAGCACGCCGACGAACCCGGCCGCTGTACTGACGGAAACAGTTGAGACGGCGACGGTGGAGACGCCGTTCGAGTCGCGGAAGAAGTCCTGGATCATCGGGCTGGCCTGTTCGAGGATGCCGATGCCGGCGGTGACGTTGCAGAACAACACGATCCAGAGCAGCCAGAACGATCGGGTGCGGACAGCGTTGGACGCGGCGACGTTCGCGGTGGTGACGAGCGGCTTCTCCTTGACCGAGGCCGGATCCCAGCCCTCCGGCCGCCAGCCCTCGCGCGGCACGCGGATGTTGAACACTCCGAACATCATGATGATGAAGTAGCCGACGCCGAGCGTCACGAACAGAGCGGTCAGCGCGTCGCCGTCGGCCACCGAGGTCGCGACGTTCGGGTCGTAGTCGCTGTCGTAGAACGACATCAGCTGCCGCGACAGCGGGCCGGCGATCAGCGCACCGCCACCGAACCCCATGATCGCCAGGCCGGTGGCCAGGCCGGGCCGGTCCGGGAACCATTTGATCAGCGTGGACACCGGCGAGATGTAGCCGATACCCAGGCCGATGCCGCCGAGTACGCCGTAGCCGAGGTAGAGCAGCCAGAGCTGACTGGTGGCGATGCCGAGAGCGCCGACGAGGAAGCCGGACGCCCAGAACGAGGCGGAGACGAACATGGCCTTGCGCGGCCCGTTCGACTCGACCCAGGTGCCGCCGACCGCGGCGGAGAGACCGAGCATCACGATCGCGATGCTGAAGACGACGCCGATCGCGGTCTGACTGGTGTCGAAGTGCTGGACCAGGGAGTTCTTGTAGACGCTGGTGGCGTACGCCTGGCCGATGCACAGGTGGACGGCGAGCGCGGCGGGCGGGATGAGCCATCGGCTGTAGCCGGGCGGCGCGATGGTGTGTTCTCGATCGAGAGCGGAGAGCAAGGCCACTGCGGCCTCCTGCCATCGGGGGACGTTTAAATCGATTCAGGTGATCGATAAGCCCCGATGGTAAGGCAGGTTTACTCTTCCGGCATCTTCACTTCCGGCATCTTTACTCTTCTGGCATATTTTGGTCCAAACCCGCCTTCTCGTCGCGCTCCGCCCATCCCAGCAGGGTCTCCAGCGAGAACGCCCGATCGTCGATCGTCGCGTGCAGGTCACCCAGCTCGGCGAAGCGGGCCGGCACCGTACGGATCGTGAAGTCACGCGGATCCACGTCCGGGATCTCGTCCCAGTTCACCGGCGTCGAGACCGTAGCCGTGGGCACGCCGCGCACCGAGTACGCACTGGCGATCGTGTGGTCGCGGGCGTTCTGGTTGTAGTCGATGAACAGTGCGCGCGGGTCGCGGTCACGGCGCCACCAGGCGGTGGTGACGTCGTCCGGCGCGCGCCGTTCCACCTCACGGGCGAAAGCGAGCGCGGCTCGCCGTACATCTGAAAAGCCCCACCTCGGCTCGATGCGCACGTAGACGTGCAAGCCCTTGCCACCGGAGGTCTTCGGAAAGCCGACGATGCCGAGCTCGTCGAGAACCTCATGGGCGACCGCGGCGACCTTCCGCACGGTGTCGAACCCGCAGTCCGGCATCGGGTCCAGGTCGATGCGCCACTCGTCCGGCTTCTCGGTGTCGGCCCGCCGCGAGTTCCACGGATGGAACTCCACGGTGGACATCTGGACCGCCCAGATCACGTCGGCCGGCTTGGTCACGCAGAGCTCGTCGGCGTGCCGGTTGTAGCGCGGGAACTTCACCCGGACCGTCTCCAGCCAGGGCGGCGCGCCGTTGGGCACCCGCTTCTGGTGCACCTTCTCCCCGGCCAGCCCGTCGGGGAAGCGGTGCAGCATGCAGGGGCGCTCGCGCAGCGCCCGGACGATCCCGTCGCTCACCGCCAGGTAGTACTCGACCAGGTCGAGCTTGGTGGCACCGAGCTCCGGGAAGTAGATCCGGTCCGGGTTGGAGACCCGGACGTCGTAGTCACCGACCTCGATGACGGTCGCTTTACTGGTGGCTTTGCCGGCCATGGTCGTAAAGCTAGCCCAATACCGCGTCGTCCATGTCCCGAAGCAGCGTGTCGCCTGAGTCGAGAAGGTCCAGCATCGGGCCGATCCGGGGAAGTTCGTGGGTCACGAAGTAGCGGGCGGCGAGGCGTTTGCCCTCGTAGAAGTCGCCCGCTTGCTCCTTCGTCGCCAGGAACTGCTCAAGCCAGAGCCAGGCGATCACCAGGTGACCCGCGGCGTCGAGGTACGCCGTCGCGTTGACCAGCGCGGACTCCGGGTCGCCGGACGCCCAGAGCTTCGCGGTCGTCCGGAGCAGCCGTTCGCAGGCGTCGGCGACCGGTTCGCCCAGGTCCTTTTCACCCAGATCCTTCGACGCCCGCGCGGCGGTGGCGCGGATGCGCTTGGCGAGAACGGCCAGACCAGCCCCACCCTGCATGGTGACCTTGCGGCCGAGCAGGTCGAGGGCCTGGATGCCGTCGGTGCCCTCGTGGATCGAGTTCAGCCGGTTGTCGCGGTAGAACTGCTCGACCGGGTACTCGCGGGTGTAGCCGTACCCGCCGTGGATCTGGATGGCGTGGTCGTCGGCGAGGCGGCACCACTGCGCCGGCCACGCCTTCACGATCGGGGTGAGCACGTCCAGCAGGAGGGCATTCTCCTCCGAGGGCTCGTCCAGGAGCTTCGCCGTGTACAGGACCAGGGCGAGACCACCCTCGACGTACGTCTTAGACGCGAGCAGCATGCGGCGTACATCCGGATGTTTGACGATTTTGACCGGCGGAGCCGCGGGGTCCTTGTCGCCGATCGGGCGGCCCTGCTCGCGCTCCCGGGCGTAGTCGAGAGCGTGCAGGTAACCGGTGTAGCCGAGGGCGACCGCGCCGGCGCCGACACCGATTCGCGCCTCGTTCATCATGTGGAACATGTACTGCAGGCCGCGGCCCTCCTCGCCGACCAGGTAACCGGTCGCGTCGTCGAAGGCCAGCACCGTGTTGGTGGTGCCGCGGTAGCCCATCTTGTGGTTGAGCCCGGCGAGCGTGACGCCGTTGCGCTCACCGACCGTGCCGTCCGGGTTCACGTGGCGCTTCGGCACGATGAACAGCGACAGGCCCTTGACCCCGGCGGGCGCGCCCGCGACCCGGGCCAGGACCAGGTGAATGATGTTCTCGCTCAGCTCGTGGTCACCACCGGAGATCCACATCTTGCCGCCGGTCACCCGGTACGTGCCATCACCTTGCGGAGTGGCTTTGGTGAGCACGTCACTCAGGGCGGAACCGGCCTGCGGTTCGGACAGGCACATCGTGCCGGTGAAGCGGCCCTCGATCATCGGCTCGACGTACGTCTTGATCTGCTCGTCGGTGCCGTGCGCCATCAGCAGGTGCGCGTTGCCGGAGGTGAGCATCGCGTACGCCGAGGTGGCCGTGTTGGCGGCCTGGAACCAGAGGAAACAGGCGCGGCCCACGACCAGAGGGAGCTGCGATCCGCCGTACTTCTCGTCGAGAGTGGCGGCGAGCAGCCCGGACTCGGCGAACACCCGCAGCGCCCGGGACACCTCCGGGATGATCTCCACGCGCTCGCCGTCGAAGGTCGGCTCGTTCAGGTCGTTCTTGCGGTTGTGCGGGGCGAAGTCGCGTTCGGCGATCTGCTGAGACAGGTCCAGGAACGCGTCGAACGTCTCCCGGGAGTGGTCGGCGAACCGCTCACGCGCGGTCAGCGCCTCGACGTCGAGCCATTCGTAGAGCAGGAACGCGAGATCACGCCGAGACAGCACCTTGGACACCAGCACCTTGGACATCGGCGTCTTTGACATCGCAGCACCACCGTTCGTCAGGACCCAACTTCTTGCACCCAGTGTGCACGAAGTCTAATCCTCCGCGCGGTGCCGTCCCACCCAGGCCGCCTGGCCGCTGCCACCACTGCCACGACTGCCGCCGGCGTGCTTGATGGCGTACATCGCGTGGTCGGCAGCCCGCAGGGCGGCGTCCGGGTCCTCGGCCGCCGGAGCCACGTGCACGCCGATGCTCGCGCCGATCAGGATCTCCTGGCCGGCGATCCGGAACGGCAACTCCAGAACGTACCGCAGGCGCGCGCTCATGGCGTCCGCGTCGTCGGGCGTGACACCGGGCATCAGCATCACGAACTCGTCGCCGCCGACCCGGGACAGCACGTCACCTGAGCGGACGCAGGCGCTGAGCCGGTCGGCCACCTGCCGGAGCAACTCGTCACCGACCTCGTGACCGAACGCGTCGTTGACCGGCTTGAACCCGTCCAGGTCGACGAAGAGCACCGCCACCGGCGCGTTGCCCAGCGTCGTGCCGAGCGCGTCCTGCATCCGGCGCCGGTTCGGCAGCCCGGTCAACGGGTCGTGCTGCGCCTCGTGGGCCAGCCGCTCCTGGAACGCCCGGTTCTCCGAGACGTCCCGCGCGTTGATCACGACGCCGGCCAGGGCCGGGTTGTGCATCTGGTTGGAGGCGGTGAAGTCGAACCACCGGTATTCGCCCTCCGCCGAGCGGACACGGCACTGCAACCGGATCACCCCGGACGGGTCGGAGAGCAGGGCACTGAGCCGGGTCTTCATCTCCACCTGGTCGTCCGGATGCACCACGTCGAAGACGCTGTGCCCGCTGAGCGCGCCGGTCTTGAACCCGAGGATGTTGTGCGCGCTCGGGCTGCTGAAGATGATCCGCCCGTGCCCGTCGAGCACCGACACCAGGTCGGGGGCGTGCTGGAACAGCGCCTGGAAGCGCTCGTCGGCACGGCGCCGGGTGACCTGGGTGCGGTAGCCGAGCACCGAGATGCCGGCCACGCCGATCAGCAGCATCGCAAGCAGCGTCAGGTTCAGGGTCTGGCTGCGGCTGTGCACCACACCGTCGAACGACGACTTGGTCTGCGTCCGCACGTACGACCAGCCGCTCGGCAGTCCACCGACCACGATGGCGATCATCGGCGTCTCGCCGGCCTCGTACTCGACGAACTGCACGCCCGCCTTGTTCAGGTACGGCCGGACCGCCGGGTCGATGGTGGTGCTGATCAGACCGCCGTCGCTGGCCGCGCCGACCCGGCCGACACTGTCCACGACGGTCGTCCGGTGCGCCTCCGAGGAGAGCCGGGCCAGATACGTCTGCAGCGACGTGGTGGCGACCTCGTTGAGACCGATCAGGAAACCGGCCGGCGACCCGCTCACCATCACCGGTACGGCGACCGCGGTCAGCGCCACGCCGTCCACGACCATCACGTCTGAGAAGCCGGGTTTACCCGCGGCAAGCAGTGTCCGCAGCGGCTTCCAGGCGACGTCGTCGGGCCGCGGGAGACCGTCCGCACGGCTCGCGGTGAGGATGTTGCCCTCGAGGTCGGCGGTCAGCATCCCGTACTGGAATGTGGCGCTCTTCTTCGCGACCGCCTGCAGCGTCGCCTGGTCCGCCGCGGAACCGGCGGCGAGGTGCAGCACGTGCTCACCGAGGATCTCGGAGAGCTCGGCAGCCGAGTTCAGCTGAAGCTGACCCGTCAGGGTGCCGTTGTTGGTCCCGAGCGCACTGCTGTCCGCTCGGTGCACCGCATCGGCGGCACGCAGTGCCGACCGGTTGACCAGGAAACCAATGACACCGACCGCGGCAAGCAGCAGCACGCTGACCACCACGGCGATCCAGTTGCGCAGCCGCATCGCATCCTCCTCACCGCAAGTCATCGGCAGGCGAATGGCGGGCTGAATGAAACACCTCTACAAAACGGGTGAAATCAGAGCACCTAGGGGACAGCGCCGGGCCGGTTCGGGGTTGGGCGCGGGGTCGAGCGGGGGTGAGCTCAGGGTTGGGCTGAGTAAAACCAGGGGAAAAGGGGGCGGCGCTCGACGCCATCGAGACCTGATGATGGAGAAGGCCAGCGGGTCGACGTCGATGAACGGAGCACCGCATGCGCAGACAGGTGGTGGCGCCGCCATCGGGATGGATCGCGCCGCTCCGCAGCCGGATACCCATCCCCCGGCGATCTCCTGAGCAGACTCCCCTCCCCGAGACCCCTCCGCCCCTCGGCCCTTCAAATCCCGATTCCTCGCCGAATCCCGCTTCCTCGCCGGCTTCTTCGCCGGCTTCTTCGCCGACTCGTGTCGGCGACGTCGGCCGCCCGCGAATCATCCGTTCCGGGTTGAGCCTCACCGGGGTGGCGTTCGCGGCTGTCCTCTACTGCCTCTCGTTCACCCCTTCGCTGCTGCCACGCGTCTGGCTCCTGCAGGGCGTCGTCGCCGGCATCACCGCCGCGATGGGTTACGCGTTCGGCACCGCGGTCGGTGCGCTGATCGGACTGTGGCACCCGCTCCGGCCGCGGACCACGAGGATCGCCTGGCAGGTGCTGCTGCGCGTCGTTCCCCTGCTCGTGCTGGCCTTCCTCTGGCTGGGCAGCCGATGGCAACGGGAACTGCGCGTACGTCTCAGCATGGAACCCGCGCAGGAGTACGACGTCGCCCGCACCGTCGGCGCCAGTCTGCTCACCTTCGGGCTGCTGCTGCTGATCGCCCGTACGCTGCTGCTCGCCACGTACGCCTGCGCCTGGCTGTTCCGAAGAGTCGTCCCGGACCGGGCGGCGTACTGCGCGGGGACCGTCGTGGTGGCCCTGCTCAGCTACAGCGCCTTCGACGGGCTCCTCGTGACGCAGGTCTTCACGATGGCCGACCGGTCCGCAGCAGTGATCAACAACGGGACCGGCAGCGGTGTGACCGTCCCCACGTCAGCACTGCGCTCCGGGGGCCCGCAGTCTCTGGTCGCCTGGGACTCGCTGGGCCGGCAGGGTCGCTCCTTCGTGGCCGGCGCACCGAACCTGGACGAGCTGAGCGCCTTCGCCGGCCGCCCCGCCACCGAGCCGATCCGCCTGTACGCCGGCCTCACCTCCGCGTACACGCTCAAGGAACGGGCGAACCTGGTGGTGCGCGAGATGGACCGGACGGGCGCGTTCGACCGCGCGGTGATCGCCGTGATCACCCCGACCGGCACCGGCTGGGTGGACGCCAAGGTGACCCGCTCGCTGGAGTACATGTACGCCGGCGACACCGCCCTGATCTCCATGCAGTACTCGTACCTGCCCAGTTGGGCGGCGTTCCTCGGCGACCGGTCCGAGGTGGTCGACGCGGCCGACGCGCTGATCACCGCGGTACGCGAACGCTGGGCCGCGATGCCCGTCCAGTCACGTCCCAAGCTCCTGCTGTTCGGCGAGAGCCTCGGCACGTACGGATTGGAGAAGGTCTTCGGCACCGCCGACCGGATGGTGTCCGAGACCGATGGTGTCCTGATGCTCGGGCCCACCTTCGCCAATCCGATCCACCGCGAGCTCACCGAAGCCCGCGCCGAGGGCAGCCCGGTCTGGGATCCGGTCTATCCCAGTCTGCCCGTGGAGTTCGCCGAGAACGCGGCCTCGCTGCGCGACCTGACCGGCCCCCGGCCGAAAGCGGTCTACCTGCAGAACGCGACCGACCCGATCGTGTGGTGGAGCTGGGATCTGCTCTGGAAGAAACCGTCCTGGCTGATCGGCGAGCGTGGGCCGGACGTCACACCGGACATGCACTGGTACCCGGGTATCACGTTCTGGCAGACCATGTGCGACCTGGTCTTCGCCAACAAGGTGCCGACCGGGCACGGGCACGTCTACAAATCGGAGACCGTGGACGGGTGGGCGGCGATCGCTCCACCGCCGGGGTGGACCGCGGGTGACACCGCCCGGTTGCGCGCTCTGTTGGACGCCTGATCCCGCGTGCTTCTCAGTAGCCGGGGGTCAGAGGCTGGGTTCAGAGGCAGGGTTCAGAGGCAGGGCTCAGAAGCCGGTCCCGGTGGCGGTGTCCACCGGGACCGCGGGGACCGTGTCGGCGCCGAGCACGGCTGAGCGGGCGCCGGTGTCAAGGCTCGGCGCCGGCCCGGGGACGCCGTCGGTGGTGAGCACGCCGACCTGGGAGCCGTCCGGCAGCACGATCCAGCCGCCCTTGACCTCCGCGTCCCGCAGGCGCGCGGCGGCACGGTAGAGACCGGACGGTGCGCTGACCAGCGGCAGCGCGAACTCGACAGCCCGGGTGCCGTGGGTGACCGTTCCGGTGACGGTTCGCCGTTCGAGAGTGCCGGTGATCGCCGCGCCGTCCCGGCCGGAGAGCGAGACCTGGGCGCCGGTCACCGTACCCTTCAGCCAGGCCTCCATCTGGGCGCCGTCGCAGAGATAGCCGACCGCGCGGCCGTCGCGCACGGCCAGCGAGAGGGTTCCGTTGCCGCCGGCGAGGTGAGCGGCGTAAGTCCCGCGAGACGGCGCGGCGCCGGCCAGGTTCTCCCGCTCCACCGATCTCTCCACCGATCTGCCGGACTCCGGGTTCAGTGACGGCCTCGGGCCGAATCCCGCGGTGACCGACGGCGGCTCGGCGGCCTGCTGATCCTGTGGGCCGCCGTAGTCCAGCCGCGCAAGCACCCCGACGGTGACGGCCACCGCCATCGCACCGGCCAGCCCGGCCGCCCAGCCACTCCGCCGACGAGCCGTCCCAGCTCTGACCAACCCAGTCCCGGCCAACCCAGTCCCGACCAACCCAGTCCTGGCCAACCCGGTCCCGACCAACCCAGTCCTGGCCAACCCAGTCCTGACCAAACCGCTTCTCATGAACCCCGATCGCACCCAGCCGGTGCCCGCCAGCGCTTCCTCCGCCGGCACGAGCACCCGGACCCGATCGGCGAACTCAGCCGCGGACGGCCTCTCCCAGGGATGAACCGCCAGGCAGTCGCGGACGAGATCACGCACCTGCCCCGACTCAGAGTCCGCGGTCATCTCGGCGAGCAGAACCCCGAGCGAGAAGACATCCGCCGCAACCGTCGGCGGGCCACCCGCGCTGAGTTCCGGAGCCGCGTAGACACCGGCACAAAAAACATCCGGCAATGCCGCCATGCCGAAGTCGGAGACCTTGACCCGCAACGGGTACGCACCACCGACCAGCAACACGTTCTCCGGCTTCAGGTCGAGGTGCATGAGGCCACGGGCGTGTACGGCCGCCAGCGCGTCGGCGACCTGCGCAACGACCACAGCCGAGTCGCCGAGGGGCAACGTTCCACCCTCACCGGCCAGGTAGTCGCGCAGACTCGGCCCATCGACGAAGTCCACGATCAGCGCCAGCCGGTCCGACTCCACGACGAGGTCGTGCATACGGGCGATGCCGGGATGCGGGAGGTGGTGGAGGGTGCCGCCGATTCGGGTGAGCAGGTCCCGGACGCGAGGGCTGCGGGCCAGGTCGGGACGTAGGAGCTTGGCGGCGATCGGTGGAGCTCCGGGAGCGGTTGCTCGGCGTACGACGGTGCTGGGGCCTCGGCCGATCTCCTCCCACAACTGATAGCGGCCGATCCGATCGCCGTCACCCATCGACCACTCCTCCCCGAAGTCAGGCTTCAATCCTGTATCGCCGGATAAAGCCTGATAGCCGGGTAATCGGTGGAACCTGACCGGGTGACGGCACCACCCACAGAGCCAGCGCCACCCACAGAACCAGCAACAGAGCCGGCAAACAGAGCCGGTAAACAGTGCCGGGTGCCTACCTCCGCAGCCAGGGCTGCAGCGCGCGGGTGATCCGCGGCAGCACCAGGTACGTCATCACCGGCGTGAGGCAGAGCGTGCTGATCAGCGTCCGCACCACCACGTTCATCCCGTCGAGATATGGCATGAGCAGCACCGCCGCGACCAGACTGACCGGAAAGAACCCCAGCCAGATCGTCACCGCCTGCTTCCAGCGCGGCGGGGCCGGAACCACCGCCGGTGAAGCCGGCTGCTCCAGAGAATCGCCCATACGGTCCCGACCCTCCGCCCGCGGCGGGTCGAACCAGCCCTCGATCCCGGTACGGCGCTCCTCCCGCGTGTGCTCGACGAATCCCTCCGCCGACGAGAGCCACCACTGCCGCTGCGGGGACTCCTCCCAATCGCGCAGGGACTCCGCGTCGGCGAAGCGGTAGAGCATGTGCCACTCCGCGGAGCCGGGCTCGGGGCGCACCCAGCCGGTCCCGAGGAAACCGGGGAAGTCCTCGGCGAGTGACGCACCGGCCCGCACCCAGGCGGTCATCTCAGCGGCACGCTCCGGATCGGCGCGCCGCGTGATCGCCACGGTGACAGGCAGTTGCGAAAGGGTGTGCATGTCTCACATTGTGGTAAGTGCTTGTTTCAGCTCCAAGACTCAGTGCTGGAGCACACAGCTCTCCCCCGACGCAGCCCATCCCCGGTAAGTTCCCTGACCATGACGCTGCAACGAAAGTTGTCTATCTCAGCACTCGCTCTCGTCATGGTCGCCGGCACCGGATTCACCCCGGGCCACGGCTCCGTCGCGCCGGCCTGGCAACTCACCGACACCGGAACCTCCGGGCCAGCCACCGCGACCGTACGATTCCGCGGGCTCGCCCCGGTCAACGCGAAGGTCGCCTGGGCCGGCGGCTCCGCCGGCACCGTGCTGCGCACCGTCGACGGCGGCCGCACCTGGGCATCCGTCGGCCCGCCCGAGGCAGCACCGCCGGGCGCCACGGCGCTTCAGTTCCGCGACATCGAGGCCACCGACGCGCGGCACGCGGTCGCGCTCACCATCGGGTACGGCGCCGACTCCCGGATCTACACGACCTCCGACGGCGGGCGCTCCTGGATCGAAGCCTTCCGCGGCGACGACCCGGCCGCCTTCTACGACTGTCTGACGTTCTCCGACCGCCGGCACGGCCTGGCCCTCGGCGACCCGGTCGGCGGCAAGTTCCAGATCCTCGCGACCGACGACGGCGGCCGCTCCTGGAAACTCCGGCCCACCGCCGGCATGCCCGACGCCCTGCCCGGCGAGTTCGCCTTCGCCGCAAGCGGGACCTGCCTGGTCTCGCACGGCCGGAACGCTTGGTTCGCCACGGGAGGAGACGCCACGGCGCGGGTCTTCCACTCCCGCGACGGCGGCCGCACGTGGTCGGTGACCGACTCGCCACTGCCCAGCGGACCCACCGCCGGCATCTACTCGCTGGCCTTCCGCGACTCCCGGCACGGCCTCGCGGTCGGCGGCGACTACGAGGTCCCGGAGACGGCACCGGACGGCTCAGCGGTGACCCGCGACGGCGGCCGCCACTGGACCGTCTCGCGAACCGTGCCCGGCGAATACCGCTCCGGGGTCACCTGGCGCGGGCACCACACCGCCCTGGCCGTCGGCCCCACCGGCAGCGACATCTCCTACGACGGCGGAACCACCTGGAGGCGCTTCGACACCGGCAGCTTCGACGCGGTGGCCTGCGCGGACGACGGCTCCTGCTGGGCATCAGGCGAAAAGGGTCGAATCGCCCGCTTCAAGCACTGATCCCAGCAAGCGCTGATCCCTAACAAGCGCTGATCCCCAACAAAGCGCTGAGGCCCAACAAACACCGAGCTCAGCAAACACCGAGCTCAGCAAACACAGAGCTCCGCAAACACGGGGCCCGACAACACCGAGATTCGATCAACCATTGAGGTAGGCCAGCACGGCCAGGACCCGGCGGTTGTCATCGTCCGAGGGCGGCAGACCCAGCTTCGTGAAGATGTTGTTGATGTGCTTGCTGACCGCCTTCTCCCCGATGAACAGCTTCGCGGCGATCGCACCGTTGGACCGGCCCTCCGCCATCAACCCGATGACGTCCCGTTCACGGGCGGTCAGCGCGGCCAGTGGCGGCTGGTGCCGGGCCAGCAGCTGCGACACCACCTCCGGGTCCATGGCCGTGCCGCCACCGGCCACCCGCCGCACCGCGTCCACGAATTGCGCCACGTGCGACACCCGGTCCTTGAGCAGATACCCGACGCCACCCTTGCGATCGGTCAGCAACTCCCTGGCATAGAGCGCCTCGACGTGCTGCGACAGAACGAGCACCGGCAGCCCCGGCACCGCAGCCCGGGCCGCGATCGCCGCCTGGAGTCCCTCATCCGTGAACGTCGGCGGCAGCCGAACATCCACCACCGCGACGTCCGGCCGATGCTCCACCAGCGCCGGCAGGAGCGCCGGACCGTTGTCGACCGCCGCCACCACCTTGAAGTCGTACGCCTCCAACAGCCGCGTCAGGCCGTCCCGGAGGAGGGCGAGGTCTTCGGCGATGACAACGCGCACGGCAACTCCATGGTCACGACAGTCGGCCCACCCGGCGGGCTGGACAGGCTCATCGTGCCATCGAAGGCGGCGAGACGGCGTTCAATGCCCCGCAGCCCGGTACCGGCGGACGGATCCGCCCCACCCAGACCGTCGTCGCTGACCCGCATGACCAGCGAGTCCCCGGTGTGCCAGAGCTCCACCCGCGCCGACCGCGCGAAGCTGTGGCGTGTCGCGTTGGCAAGCACCTCAGCCACCACGAAGTACGCCGCCGACTCGACCGGAGTCTCCAACCGCACCGAGCCCGCCCCCGAGCCCGCGCCAGACACTGAGCCCGCGCCCGACACTGAGCCCGCGCCCGACACTGAGCCCGCGCCCGACACTGAGCCCGGGCCTGTGCCCGACCCCGAGCCCGACCCCGAGCCCGCCCCGTCCCCTGCCTCACTCCCGGGTCCGATCGAAGCCTCCACAGTGGTCGGAATCGGCAGAGCCATCGCCAGCGCACGCACCGCGCCCTCCAGCCCTCGCTCAGCCAGCACCGGCGGATGGATCCCCCGAACCAGACTCCGCAGCTCGACCAGCGCCGCCGAACTCGTCTCCCGCGCCTCCGCCAGCAGTTTGCGAGCCTTCGCCGGGTCGGCGTCCACCATCTCCTCGGCCAGCCCGATCGTCATGCCCAGCGAGACCAGCCGCGCCTGCGCGCCGTCGTGCAGGTCCCGCTCGATCCGCCGCAGCTCCGCCGCCTGCGTGTCGATCGTGTCCGCCCGGGTGACCGTCAGCTGGCTGACTCGCAGGAGCAGCTCCGCGTTGCGGGTCGGACCCAGGAAGAGCCGCCCGAAGTACGCGTCCGCCCGTCGCAGGTACGGCGCCGCCGCGACACCGATGGCGAGGATCAGCGCGCCCTGCGGCAGCGACAGGAAGCCCTCGCCGAGGGTCTCGATCGGCCAGATCATGCCGTACCCGTAGTTGCCGGTGCCGAGCCAGATCCAGAGCGGCAGCAGAACGATGCCCTGGATGCCGTAGAGCGGCACGGCCAGCGACAGCACACCCAGCACCAGCCCGGCGAGCGCGCCGGGGACCAGCCACGCGAAGTCGCGCCAGGTAGCCGGGTCGCTGACGATCCAGCGGTACGTGGTGAGCGGCCCCCGAGACGCGGGCCGGGGCCGGTACGGCCGGGCGACCGAGACCCCGTACATCGCACCGAGTCGTCGGGCCAGCTGCGCACGCATGCGGATCAGCGCGGTCACCAGCGGCAGCAGCACCACACCGATCCCCAGCACGGGCGTCAGCACCAGCGACACCACGAAGAAGACGAACAGCAGAAAGTTCGTCAACGCGAGGGCGATGGCCAGTGCCCCGTGGGCCACAGCTCGGCTGCCGTCGCGGATCCAGTCACGCGAGTCCATGCCCTCATCCTGTCCGGCCCACACCACCTTGTCGGTAGTGCCAGCCCTACTCCCCCGTGGGGGACCCAGCACTCCTGACTACTCGCCCGACAACCTGTTGCCTGAATACATGACGACGGAACAAATGACGACGGAACAGGCTGCGGCAGAACAGACAGCGGCAGAACAGACAGCGGCAGAACAGACAGCGGCAGAACAGACTGCGGCAGAACAGACTGCGACGGATCAGACTGCAGCAGAACAGACAGCATCAGAACAGACCGCAGCCAAGAACTCAGCCAGACGGACATCAGCCGGCCAGAAAGCCGCCACAGGAACACGATCCGCCGGGAGCGACTTCGCCGAACTCAACCGCCGCATCAACACCGCCGGCCTCCTGCGGCGACGCCCCGCCTACTACGCACTGCGCCTGAGCCTGGTAACCGTCGCACTGCTCGGCGGCTGGTACACCTTCTTCCTGATCGGCGCCTCCTGGTGGACCCTCGCCGTAGCCGTCTTCCTCGCCGTGGTCTTCGCCCAGGTCGCACTCGTGGCGCACGACCTCGCGCACCGGCAGGTCTTCCGCACCAACAAGCACAGCTCGCGCGCCGGCCTGATCGCCGGCAACCTGGCGATTGGCATGTCCTACGGCTACTGGATGGACAAGCACACCAAGCATCACGCCAACCCGAACCACGACGACCTCGACCCGGACGTCGGCCCCGGCGTACTCGTCTGGTCCCCGGAAGCGGCCGGCGCCGCCGCGCGGAAGGGCGGAATCGCGTCCTGGATGGCGAAGTATCAGGCGTACCTCTTCTTCCCTCTCCTCACCCTGCTGGGCCTCTCCCTGAAGCGGGACAGCGTCCGCGCGCTGCGCGCCGGCACTGCGACGAGCGCCTCGACCGGCACCGTGAAGCGACGCGGGCTCGAGGCAGCGCTGCTGGGCGCCCACTTCATCGCGTACGCCGCCGCACTGCTGATCGTCCTGACCCCGTTGCAGGCACTCGCGTTCTTCGTCGTGCACCAGGCGCTGTTCGGCCTCTACCTAGGCATGACGTTCGCGCCGAACCACAAGGGGATGCCCCACCCCGACGGCACCGAGGACTTCTTCCGCAAGCAGGTGCTGACCTCACGCAACGTCCGCGGTGGGCGGTTCGTCGACGCCGCGCTGGGCGGCCTGAACTACCAGATCGAGCACCACCTGTTCCCCGCCATGCCGACCCCGAACCTGCGCAAGGCCCAGCCGGTGGTGCAGCGCTACTGCGCCGAGATCGGCGTCCCCTACGAGATGACCAGCCTCGCGGACTCCTACCGGCAGGCGCTGCGCCATCTCCACGAGGTCGGCGCCGACCTGAGGTGAGTTCCTGAGAGTGTGCAAGGGGGCTCACGCTCGCAGCCACCCACGCACTCACCCAACGGAGCAGAACATGGATCTAGGTCTCAGCGGCAAGGTCGCGGTGATCACCGGAGGCAGTGCCGGCATCGGCCTGGCGATCGCTCGCGGCCTTGCGGCCGAGGGCACGCACGTCACGTTGTGCGCACGCGACGAGACGCGCCTCCGCATCGCGGTTGACAAGATCAAAACCGATTTCAGCGTACGCGCAAACGCGCTCGCCATCGATCTGACCGACCCGGAGTCCCCCGCAGCCCTGGCCGCCGCCGTGGCGGACGAACACGGCGGCGCCGACATCCTCATCAACAACGCCGGCACCGGAAGCGAGGAGACCATCCTCACCGCGCCCGACTCGCGCTGGCAGCACTACTGGGACCTGCACGTGATGTCCGCCGTACGCTTGGCCCGTGCCTTTGCCCCCGGCATGAAATCCCGCGGCGGCGGCGTCATCCTGCACAACGCCTCGATCTGCGCCACCCAGCCGCTCGGCTACGAACCGATCTACAACGTCACCAAGGCCGCACTCGTCATGTTCTCCAAGTGCCTGGCGAACGAGCTGATCGGCGACGGCATCCGGGTGAACGCGGTCAACCCCGGCCTCGTGATGACCGGCGACTGGGTGAAGACCGCCCGCTCCCTCGCCGGCGACGACTGGGAGGCCCACCTCCGGGGCATCGCCGAGGAGAACGCCCCGATCGGCCGTTTCGCCTCTCCCGAGGAGATCGCCGACTTCTTCGTCTTCCTCTGCTCCGCCCGAGCCTCCTACGCCGTCGGCTCCACCTACTACGTGGACGGCGGCTGGCTCAACGTCACCACCTGACACCCCTGACCAGCCTAAACCCAAAAGTGTCGTACGCCTGTACGAAAATGGCGGGCATGAAAGGGACCGTGCAGGAGCTCACCGACATCGCCGCGTCGTGCGCCGCGGTGCCGGTGTGGCCCCTGTCCGAGCCCGACCTGCTCGACGCATTGGACGGCATCCACGCCGCGCAGCAGATGCTGCACGCGGCGCTCCTGCACGTGGTCCGCGAGATCGACGGACGCGCCATCCCCACGGAGCACGCGGCGACCTCGACCACCGTCTGGCTGCGCAACCGCCTCCGGATCAGCCCCGGCACCGCCGCACGCATGGTCACCCAGGCCCGCCTGCTCGACAACGACCCGATCCTCGACCGCGGGATCAGCCGAGGCCGCGTCAACAATGAGCAACTGACCGCGATCGCCGCCGCACTGGGCGACCTACCGAAAGACCTGGACCCGACAACCCGCGAGCAGGCCACAACACTCCTGACCGACTGGGCCCCACGCCTCGACCCGAACGGTTTACGCATATCCGGCCAGCGAATCCTCGACCACATCGCCCCCGAGGTGGCCGAGGCCACCGAGGAAGCCCGCCTCCGCCGAGCCGAACAACGAGCACGAGAGCAACGCTTCTTCACCCTGAGCCCACTCGGCGACGGCCGAGTCCGCCTACGAGGCATCCTCGACGCCGAAAGCGCCGCCACCATCAGCGCCGCCCTCGACCCCCTGTGCCGCCCCGGCCACACAGCCACCCACTACACAGCCACCCGCTACACAGCAACGCCCAACACCCCACGCCCGAACGAACCCCACCCAGCAAACACAGCGCCACCCATGCCCACGCAGAGTGACCTACCCCCGACCGGATCAGCACAGGACGGATCAGCACAGGACGGATCAGCACAGGACGGATCAGCACAGGACGGATCAGCGCAGGACGGATCAGCGCAGGGCGAGTCGACCCTGCACTCGTCCGAGCCAACCGGTCCGATGCCCGCCGCTCCGGCACCAGATGGATCAACGTCAGCCCGACCCGCGCCAGCACCAGACGGGTCAGCACACGTCGAACCAATGCCGATCGGATCAGGGCTCGACAGCACCTATCCCCAGACCTACAGCCGGACCGCCGCCGAACTCGCCGAGACCGGCGAAACCCGAACGCCTGCGCAGCGCCGAGTCGACGCGCTGGTCGAGATCTGCCGCCTCACGCTAGCCGGTGGGCGCCTACCCGAGCAGGGCGGCGACCGACCCCAGATAGCCGTCACGGTCGACTACGACGTGCTGCGCCAGGAACTCGCCAGCGGAACCCTCGACACGGGCGAGACAGTCTCAGCGGAAACAGTGCGCCGAATGGCCTGCGACGCCCGCATCCTGCCACTGATCCTCGACGGCGAAAGCCAGATCCTCGACGCCGGCCGCACCCGCAGACTGGTCACCGGCTCATTACGGCGGGCACTCGTGGTCCGCGACCGCGGCTGCACGTTCCCAGGCTGCGACCGACCAGCCCGCTGGTGCGACGCACATCACATCATCAGCTGGTCCAAGGGCGGCCCCACCGCGCTGGGCAACCTCGCCCTGCTCTGCGAGCACCACCACCGCCTCATCCACGACAACCGCAAAGGCTGGACGGTCCGCCTCGGCCCCGATCAACGCCCCGAGTTCCTCCCACCAGCCTGGCTGGACCCACAGCGAGCCCCCCGCACCAACCCCTACCACCGACGAACGTAGCCCAAACACCCCAAATCACTCCAAGGGTCCCGACACTCAACGTCCTGGCCTCGCAACGTCCTGACCTCCCAACGTCCTGACCTCCCAACGTCCTGGCGCCCAACGTCCTGGCTCCCTGCGTCCTTGCCTCCCAACGCCCTGCGCCCATGCGACCTGGACGCCCTAGCCTTCCGACGTCCAACCTCCCGGTCGCCCGGCGCACCGACGCCGTTGTGCGTGCCGACGTCGCGGCACCCAGCCTCGCGGCACCCAGCGTCCCGGCACCCCGACGCCCGCGTCCCCGACACCCCGGCGCGCTCGGCACCCTGGCGCCCCGGCGCTCGGCGCCCACCCCGGAGCGCGCCGGCAACGCGATCCGCGCCTGCCAGCCACCGCAACAAAGGAACAAATTGGCTAATTCCGGTACTCCAGCGAACCAGGCGGCGCCCCGGCGGGTTAGAGTCCCCACTCAACAGCAAGCCACGGGCGCCCCGTTCGGGGGTGGGCTGCGTCCTTCCGGCGGGTCGACGGCGACGGCGATTCGCGCGGACAACAGAGCCGGCACCTGGCTGCCACGCGACCGAAACTCTGCGCTACAAAAGCTCTGCGCACGAGCAAAGTCACTGCAGGTAGTCGCAAAAGTGAACCGGCGAGGTATTTGGCGTTTTCCGAGGATTAAGGTCTAGAGTGCCGCGCGTGAAGGTGACCTTGCAGGAGATCCGGGAGCGGACTTACAAGCCGGTGGACGCGTGGTGGACCGTGCTTCTGGTCGACCCGCTGGCGGCCCGGCTGGTGCGTCTGGTTGCGCCCTACCGGTGGATCACTCCTAACGTTCTGACCCTTGTCGCGACGATATTCGGGACGGGGGCGGCGGTCTGCTTCGCCTTTGGCGATCGGGCGTATCTGATCGCCGGCGCGATCCTGTTCCACCTGAGCTTCGTCGTGGACTGCATGGACGGCAAGATCGCCCGGCTGAACGGAACCGGCACGATCTTCGGGCAGTGGCTCGACTTCGTCCTGGACCGGGTTCGGGTCTTCTTCATCGGCCTGGCGCTGTTCGGCGGGCAGTACGTGCAGACCGGCGAGGTCGCGTATCTCTGGCTGATGGCGGTCGCCGTCTTCCTGGACCTGTTCCGTTACCTCAACAGCAGCCAGATGACGAAGGTCCGGCGCGGCATGCGCGACCAGCTGCTGGCGCTGCGCCCGCCCGCGCCGGTGCAGCCGGAGTCGGCCGCCGACTCCGGTGAGCCCTCGGACGAGATGGACGACCAGCCGGGCGCTCAGTCGGGCACTCAGTCGGGCGCGAACGCTTCTCTGAAGCGCCGTGTCGGAACCTTCCTGCGCGAGCGCCGGATCCGCACCCACCTGTTCAGCGGCATCGAGTACGAGATGTTCGTCTTCATCGTGGGCCCGCTGACCGGCCTGCTCTTCCCGGTCACGATCGTGTCCGGCGCGGCGCTGCTGCTCTTCGAGGCGTTCCTGATCTACAAGCTGTACCAGGCGACTCGGGCATTCCCGGCCAAGCTGGCCACCGCGGAGAAGGAGTTCGCCGCCTACCAGGCCGAGGCTGCCCAGGCAGGTCCAGTCCAGGCAGGCCCAGACCAGGCAGGCCCAGACCAGGCAGGCCCAGACCAGGCAGGCCCGGACCAGGCGAGCGCTGCCGACCTGAGCCACGCTGTCTGACGGGACGGGTTGTCACTGAGCACCCCCGGCGGATCCGTCGGGGGTGCTCCCGTTTAGAAACCCGATTTCGATCCGCGGACGCGTGAGCCTGCCGAACAGACGACAACGGAGATCGTCAGGAGGCGCCATGTCCGACCGCACACTCACCCTGGAGCGCTCCCCCGAACGCTTGCGCCTCACCGGGCACGGCACCCCACTCACCGTCCGCCTGCGCCTGCTGAGTGCCTCCTCCGGCCAGGCGCTTCCGGGGTACGCGACAACACTCTTCCACTGCGACGGCCCCACCGCCCACGAGGTCACCGACCCGGCCGGCTGGGTGTGCTTCGCGAGCACCTTCCCCGCCGCTGGTACGCACGAGTGGCCACACCTGCACTTCGAGGTCCACCGCGGCGCCGTCCGCGTTCACGCCGCTCAGCTCGTCCTTCCCGGTGACGCCTGCGCCAAGGCACACGGACGTCACCCAACCGGACGACCCACAGCCGCACGACCCGCAGCTGGGCAACCCACAGTCGGGCAACCCACAGTCGGGCGAATCCCAGCCGTTGCAGCCTGCCCCGGAGCCCTGGAGTTCGCCTCGGTGACGGGGGACGCCCGCCGCGGCATGGTCGCAATACGCACGGTCACCGTCTGAGCTCTGCGCCTGAGCAACCCACACCTGAGCAACCCACACCTGAGCAACCAACGCCTGAGCAGCCCGCGCCTGAGCCCTACCTCCGCCCCCGCCCGAGCCCCGAAGATCATCGCCGGGAGCACCGGCTAAATTTGGCCGATGCCACGACGCCGTCTGCTGTACCTGCTCGCCGTCGTAGCGATGTTGGGCCAGATGGCGTTCGCGATGGTGACCACCGCGATGCAGCAGTCGCCGACGATCGACGAGCCGGTCTACGTGGCCACCGCCGAGGTGTACCGGCAACAGCACAGCCTGCGCTACAACCCCGAGCACCCGCCGCTCGGCAAGCTCATCATGGCCGCCGGCACAGCCTTCGCCGGCGCCGAGCTGGATCCCGCCTATCCCGGCAACCAGACTCGCCTGGGCCGGCACCTGCTCTACGAGAGCGGCAACAACCCGTTCCAGCTGATGTTCCTGGCCCGGTTGCCGATCATCCTGCTCACGCTGCTCTTCGGGCTGGTGGTGCTCGCCTTCGCCCGGGACCTGGCAGGCGCGGCGGGCGGGCTGATCGCGCTTGCCCTGTACGCCTTCTCACCCGACGTCATCGCACACGGATCGCTGGCAACCCTGGACGTCCCGGCCGCCGGGATGCTGCTGACCGCTGCCTGGCTCACGTGGCGCGCCCGCAAACGGCCGCTGCTGTATCTGCCGCTCGCCGGGCTGGCTCTGGGTGCCGCGCTGGCGACGAGGATGAGTGTGCTTCCCGCCGTACCGTTGCTGGTTCTTCTTGCAGCCTGGTCCATGTGGCATGCGCAACGTGCCCGCCCAGCGCAACCAGCCGCGTCGGTGAGCGAAGGCGAACCGCAAAGCGGGACCGAATCACCCAGCGGGACCGAATCAGCCAGCGGGACCGAATCACCCAGCGAGACCGAATCGCCTAGGCCGGTTGGGGCGCTGCCTGCGCTGTTGCGTAGTGGTGCAGCCGCGATCGGGGTCGGTCTGATCGCTGTGGCTGTGGTCTGGATTTCCTACCTGGCTGTGGATCCGTGGCTGCGCTGGACCACGCCGCCCGGGCTCCCGGAGGTCGACGGGCTGCGCGGGCTGGCGGTGGACCTGATGCCGTTCCCGCAGGCCTATCGGGACGGGATGCTGGTCCAGTTCAAGTTCGAGGCGAAGCTCTACAACGGGTTCCTGCTGGGTGAGGCCTACCGTGGGTCACCCTGGTACTACTTGCCCGTCGCGTTGCTGATCAAGACGCCGCTGGGGATGCTCGCGCTCTGGGCGGCCGGCGTGATCACGATGCTGGTGCTGCCTCGGCTGCGGGCGGCCGCGGTTTATCTGCTGCCGATCTCGGTGGTGCTGCTGCTCATGGCGATGACCGGCAGCCGCAACTTCGGCACCCGGTACGTCATCTTCCTGCCGCTTTTCCTCGCGGTAGCCGCCGGAACGGTCGCGCTGATCAGGTTCCGCTACTCGCGGATCGTCTACTCGCGGATCGTCTACTCGCAGATCGTCTACTCGCGGATCGCAGCGGGGGCGCTGGTGCTCACCGTGGCGGCCGGGTCAATGCTCACTTTCCCCTATTACCTGCCCTATTCGAACATCGCGTTCGGCGGGACCTCGAAGACCTACACGAACCTGCACGACGCGAACGTCGACTGGGGACAGGACCTGGCGCGGCTGGGCCAGGTGCTGAAGACCAGGTACCCCGGCGAGCGGATCTGGCTGGTCTACAAGGGCGCCGGCGTGCCGGGCTACTACGGGATCAAGGCCGAGAATCCGTACGCCGTTCGCGACGACGAAGTCCGCGGTCTGCTCGTGGTCTCGGACTCCCGGGCCGTGCTGGCCGGGCCGCGGCTCAGGCGGCTCCTGGACACGAGCGTACGCATCGATCAGGTCGGATACTCCATCTCCATCTACCGGCGTGAACCTCTTCCGGTTACTCGCCAGTAATGCTTAGGTAATGCGATGACGCATGACGATAGAGGTCATCGCAGCGAAGGCCGGCGCAACGGGAGCAGGCGCAACGGAAGCCGGCGCAACGGAAGCCAGCGCAACGGAAGCCAGCGCAACGGGAGCCGGCGCAACGGGAACCAGCTCAACGAGGCACAGCTCAACGAGGCTCAGCGCAACGGGACTCACTACGACGTCGTGATCGTGGGCAGTGGCTTCGGTGGCAGCGTCAGCGCCCTTCGACTGGCCGAGAAGGGCTACCGGGTCGGCGTACTCGAGGCCGGCCGTCGTTTCACCCCCGACACCCTGCCCAAGACCTCCTGGGATCTGCGCAACTTCCTCTGGGCGCCGAAGCTGGGCCTACGCGGCATCCAGCGGATCACGCTGCTCAAGGACATCATGGTGCTTTCCGCGGCCGGCGTCGGCGGCGGCTCACTGGTGTACGCGAACACGCTCTACGTCCCGCCCGCGCCCTTCTTCGAGGACCCGCACTGGTCGGGTATCACCGACTGGGCGTCCGAACTGTCCGCCGCCTACGACCAGGCGTCCCGGATGCTCGGCGTCACCGAACAGCCGTCGATGACCCCGCCCGACGTCGTCTTCAAGCAGGTCGCCGAGGACATGGGAGTGGGGCACACGTTCCGGCGTACCCCGGTCGGGGTGTTCTTCGGTGAGCCGGGCAAGACGGTGCCCGACCCGTACTTCGGCGGCGCGGGCCCGGACCGGACCGGCTGCATCGAATGCGGCAACTGCATGATCGGCTGCAGGGTCGGCGCCAAGAACCGTCTCGACGTCAACTACCTGTACCTGGCGGAGCGGGCCGGCGCGGTGGTGCACCCGAACACCGAGGTGACGTCGCTGCACCCGACAGATCTGAGCCCGACGGATCTGCACCCGACGGCTCTGAGCCCGACAAATCTGCACCCGACGGCTCTGCACCCGACGGCTCTGAGCCCTGCCGACACCGACGCCGACCCCGCAACCACAGGGCGTCCCCCGGCCGGGAGCGGCTGGCGGATAGAAACCACAAACGGCGTCTTCACCGCCGACCAGGTGATCCTGTCGGCCGGGGCCCTCGGCACCCAGCGACTGCTGCACACCATGAAGGACACCGGCGTACTCCCCCGGCTCTCCGACCGGCTCGGCCGCCTGACCCGGACGAACTCCGAAGCCCTCGTCGGCGCCGCCACCAAGGACGTACCCGAGCAGCCCTTCTCGAACGGCATCGCGATCACCTCGTCGTTCCACCCGGATCCGCAGACGCACATCGAGCCCGTCCGGTACGGCCCCGGCAGCAACTCGATGGGCCTGCTCACGACCCTGCTGGTCGACGGCGGCGGGCGGATCCCCCGGCCGCTGCGCTTCATCGGGCAGGCGCTGCGGCACCCCGTGGTGCTGGCGCACTCGTTGTCGGTGCGACGGTGGAGCGAGCGGACGATCATCGCGCTGGTCATGCAGACCGCGGACAATTCGCTTACGGTTCGGCGTACCCGCCGGGGACGGCTCACGACCTCGCTCGGGCACGGCAAGCCGAACCCGACCTGGATCCCGGTCGGGCACGAGGCGGTACGCCGCATCGCCGACCGTATCGGCGGTTACGCGGGCGGCACGGTCGGCGACGTATTCGACATCCCGATGACCGCGCACATCCTGGGCGGCGCCACGATCGGCGCGACCGCTTCCGAGGGTGTGGTGGACCCGTACCACCGGGTTTTCCGCTACCCCGGCCTGCACGTCGTGGACGGCTCGGCGGTCCCAGCGAACCTCGGCGTCAACCCGTCACTGACCATCACGGCGATGGCCGAGCGTGCGATGTCACTCTGGCCCAACAAGGGCGACGAGGACCAGCGGCCACCGCTCGGAAACGCCTATCAGCGGGTGGCTCCGATCGCGCCGCGCACCCCGGCGGTGCCGGCGCACGCACCTGCCGCACTACGCCTGTGATCCACTCAATGCCGGCGGCGCCCAGGTCCGCGGCGCTTACCAAAACGCCCCTGATCTCACACTTGGAAGCGATACCGAACCAAGCGCCGCCGAACCAAGCGCCGCCGAACCAAGCGCTGCCGAACCAAGCGCTGCCGAACCAAGCGCCGCCGATCCGGGATCCGTGCGAGACGATCTCCCGGCGCCCACACCACCGGCTACGCGGTCACGTCCTGTCGCTCAGCGGCTTCCGCACCAACGCACCGATCGCGCATCGGATCCTCCCCTGCAACATCCCGGTACTGATCATCGACATCACCGGCGCAGCCCGAGTCGCCACCGGCGCCTCCGCGATCCCCACGATCGAACGAGACGCCTTCTGGGGACACGGCATGACAGTCGGCCTCACACCTGCCGGAGTCTCCGCGCTGCTAGGCATGCCGATGCGTGAGCTCATCGGTCAGACCGTACCCATGCCTGCATTTACCGCCGAACTGGCCGAGCGCCTCGCCGTGATCCCGGACTGGCCCGCACGCTTCGCCCTTCTCGAGGAGTGGCTGGAGAACCAACTCCCGCCGTGCTCCAGGCCATGCGTCCAGAAACCATGCGCCCAGAAACGATGCGTCCAGAAACCATGCGCCAAGAGTCCAGACACCGAGGATCCGCTGATCACCGAGGCATGGTTCCGGCTGCAGCGCCCGAACGCCCCACGCGTCGCTTCGGTCGCCGCATCACTGGGCATCAGCCGACGCCGTCTGGAGACCGGCTTCCAGCGTCAGATCGGCCTCCCGCCGGGCACGGTCGCGCGCATCGCGCGCTTCCAGCGAGCCGTCAGCATGATTGCGCTGGGTGCGGCGCTTCCGCAGGCAGCGTTTGATTCGGGGTACGCCGACCAGCCGCACTTCACCAGGGATGTGCACACGATGTCCGGCCTCACCCCGTCCGCCCTCCGCGCAAACCTTCAAGACGCCCTGGGACGGGGGTCCTAGCGTCGTCCCCATGACGCTTACCGGCAAGACCGCACTCGTCACCGGCGGCTCCCGTGGCATCGGCCGCTCCATCGTCCGGCGACTCGCCGCCGACGGTGCAAGAGTGGTCTTCACCTACCACGACAGCAAGGCCGCCGCCGAGCAACTCGCGGGCGAACTCCCCCACGTCACAGCCGTCCAATGCGACCAGGCCGACCCGAGCACCCTCCCGGCGATCTTCGAACCGGTCCGCGACGGCCTCGACATCCTCGTCAACAACGCCGCCGTGGCCGCCTCGTCGCCGATCGCCGAGCTGACCGCCGAGGACTTCGACCGGACGATGACGATCAATGCCAAGTTCCCGCTGCTCGCCATCCGCGAGGCGATCCCATTGCTCCGCGACGGCGGCCGGATCATCAACATCTCCACCCTGAACACCGTCGTACCCGCGCCGGGTCTCGCCCTCTACTGCGCGAGCAAGGCTGCCCTGGAACAGTTCACGAAGGTCGCCGCACGCGAACTGGGCGCCCGCGGCATCACCGTCAACACGGTCTCCCCCGGCGCCACCGACACCGACATGCTGCGCGGTGCCAACCCGCCCGAGGCACTCGAACGGTCAGCCGCCCTCACCGCCCTCCAGCGACTCGGGCAGCCGGAAGACGTCGCCGCCGTGGTCGCCTTCCTCGCCGGCCCGGACTCCCGCTGGATCACAGGCCAGAACCTGCGCGCGACCGGCGGCCTCCTCGTCTAGCCGCCAACCAATGCTCGGAGATCCAACACTCAGAGAAGCCACGCTTAGAGAAGCCCTGCCCAGCGAAGCCCCGCCCAGCGAAGCCCCGCCCGCCGAAGCCCGCTCAGAGAAGCCCCGCTCAGAGGACGAACGCGTCAGTCCACAACTGCCGGGACCGGCCGGACAACGCCTCCATGAGCCCCACCGCCTGGCTGTCCGTCAACCCTGCCACGAAGTCCACCACCGCCCGCCCGCGAGCGCGAGTAATCCGGTCCGGCGTATCCGTGGGCAGCTCCGCCTCCGCCAACTCCACCAGGTCCCGCAGGCGGCGCGGCAGGCGCAGGGCCTCGTCCGGGTCCGTTATCCAGGCCAGCAGCGCCTCCACCAGCGAAGCCAGCAGCCGCGCCTGGCCACGCTGGTGGAGCGCCAGGTCCGGGCGCTCCAGCACGAACCGGTTCTGCACGAACTTGAGGATCTGCACCTCGTGCCACTGCGCCCGGGACAGCTGTGCATGCCCGCTCCGGATGGCCGGCTGGCCCACCATGTCGATCGACTCGACCAGGCGCCGCGTCCAGTTCGCCGAGAACGCCGCCACCCGGGCCTCCGCCTCCAGCGACCCGTCGAACGGACGCGCCAGCAGCCCGTCCACCAGTTCCGCCCGGACCAGTTCGACAGCGTCCGCAAACGCCTCGTCGTCCGCGATCCAACCGTCCTTGCGGCGTAGCTGCCTCCGCAGTGACTCGATGGCGCCACCCGCCCGGTTCAGGTCCGTCTCCGAGCGCCAGCGCTGCCAGGCCATCAACTCCGCGGCCACCGCACCCTGCTGCAACACACCGACCCGGTGCACATCTTCAAGATCATGGATTGCGTACGCGATATCGTCCGCCGTATCCATCACCGAAGCCTCGACGGTCTGCTGCCAGTCCGCGACCCGCCCGGCGAACGGTGCCCGGGCCGCACGCATGTCCCCCACCTCCGTGGAGTACGCGCCGAACTTGAGCGAACCACCGTCCGGATCGTCGGGTACAGCCGCCGCACCTCGGGGTGGCGGATCCATGAACCGCGGGTGCGGGTCCGGATGGTTGCGCCGCGTCCACGGGTACTTCAGGATCGCCGCGCGCGTGGCATTGGTCAGGTTGAGCCCGATCAGCGCCAGACCCGTCGTCGCCTGACCTCGAATCTCCGTACTGGTGACGATCCGGTACGACTGCGCGTTCCCCTCGAACCCGTCCCGCAGCCCGAGCCGGCTGCGCGCCAGCCGGTCCAGCACCCGCTCACCGAGGTGCCCGAACGGCGGGTGCCCCAGATCGTGAGCGAGCGCCGCCGCCTCCACCACGTCCGGGTCACAGCCGCCCAGCTTCTCCGCCAGGTCCGGCTGATCCCGCTGGAGCCGCTCGGCGATAGCCCGCCCCACCTGCGCAACCTTCAGACTGTGCGTGAGCCGGTTGTGCACCAGCAGACCCGCACCGCCGGGGCTGATCACCTGGGTGACGCCCGCCAGCCGAGCCAGAAACGGCGAACTGACGATCCGGTCCCGATCCACCCGAAACGGGCTGGCCGCGAGGTCACCGGGCGCCACCAGACTGTCGCCGAAAAGGCGCTGGGCACGTGGATCGTCCATCCCCGGAGGCTATCGCGGAGATAGTCGGGGACTGTCAGCGCGGGAGGCCAGGTCGGGAGGGCGGGTCGGGAGGGCGGGTCGGGAGGGCGGGTCGGGAGGGCGGGTCGGGAGGGCGGGTCGGGAGGCCAGGTCGGGAGGGCGGGAGCGACAGCGCGAATGTCATACCCGTCACTTGCTGAGGGGAGGCTGAGGGGCGCGCTGGCAACAACGGCCCTCATCCGGTCAGACTTGGTTCATGGCGAAGCGCGCACGTACCCGTACAGTCTTGGCTCTGGCACTTGGCGCCGCTGCGGCGGTCTGGGCCGCCCGCGACGTGCCCGCCCAGCTCGGCGCACGGGCTCGCGGCGCCCGTCGCGCCCGGATCGAGGCCTCGCCGCAGTTCGCCGGCGGCAAATTCCGCAACACCGTCCCGGCCAGCGAGGTCACCGCCGCCTCCGTGCCGCGCCTGGCCGCCGCCGCGGCCACCGGCCGCGATGCCCGCCGCCCGCACCAGCCGGTCCCCGTGGTCGCCCCCGCGCCCGGCGCGGACGCGCAGGGCCTGCACGTGACCTGGTACGGGCACTCGTCCGCCCTGGTCGAGATCGAGGGACGGCGCATCCTGCTCGACCCGGTGTGGAGCGACCGCTGCTCCCCGTCCCGCCTCGCCGGCCCTCGCCGTCTGCACGAACCGCCGCTGCCCCTGCGCGAGCTGCCGCCGATCGACGCCGTGCTGATCTCACACGACCACTACGACCACCTTGACATGGTCACCATCCAGAACCTGGTGGACCTGCAGGCCGCGCCGTTCCTGGTGCCGCTGGGTGTGGGAGCGCACCTGGAGCGCTGGGGCGTACCCGAGACCCGCATCATCGAGCTGGACTGGAACGAGACCGCCAAGGTCAACGGCGTCGAGTTCATCGCCACTCCCGCGCGCCACTTCTCCGGCCGCGGTCTGAGCCGCGACGAGACCCTCTGGGCCAGCTGGGTGATCAACGGACCGACCCGCAAGGCGTTCTACTCGGGCGACACCGGCTACTTCCCCGGCTTCGCCGAGATCGGCGCGAAGCACGGTCCGTTCGACGTCACGCTGGTGCAGGTGGGCGCATACGGCGAGGCCTGGCCGGACATCCACATGTTCCCGGAGGACGGTGTCGCGGTGCACGTCGACGTCCAGGGCGGCCTGATGATTCCCGTCCACTGGGCGACGTTCAACCTGGCTCTGCACGACTGGGCAGAGCCGGCCGACCGGACCTGGCGAGAGGCAAAAGCCAGAGACGTACGCCTGGCGATCCCCCGCCCCGGCGAACGCGTCGACGTGGACAACCCCCCGGCGGTCGACGGCTGGTGGCAGCAAATCGTCTAGCCCAGCAATCGTCTAGCCCAGCAATCGTCCAGCCCAGCAATCGTCGAGCCCACCAGATCGTCGAGCCTCGGCGGAGCGTCCAGCTCAGTCGGCTCTATGCGAAGGCCTCGGCCCTATGCGAAGGCGTCGGGTCATGCGAAGGCGTTGGCTCTATGCGAAGGCCTCGGGCAGTTCGAGGTTGAACTTGTGGCAGAGCAGCGGGACGTCGTGGCGGTCGGCGGCTCGGGGTGGGTAACCGGTGTGCCAGCGCACCGCCCACTCCGCCGCCTCGCAGCGCACCGGGCGGCCGGCGATGACCCCGCGCCCCTCCAGCGCCGAGGCGGGGAACGTCTCGCCGTCCAGCACCGAGCCGTAGTGCAGCCGGCCGTCCGGCAACCGCTCGTAAAGGTGCAGGTCGATCCGGGTCCGGGCGCCGTCGTGGAGTACGAAGTTCCACGGCCGGTCACCCGGCCACGGGAAGACCCGGTCGATGCCGCGGGCAGCGAGAGCGCGGAAGAGCCACTCGAGGTGCGCGGCGGGCAGCCAGAGATCCAGGTCGGAGTGCTCCCGGGTCTGCTCCTCCAGCAGCGCGTCCACGGCCCAGCCACCACCGACGCAGACGTCGACACGCGGAGCGTCGAGCGCGCCGAGCAGATCGGCCACCTCCCCGGCGGTCATGACGAACCGCGGCATCAACCCTCCCGTCACACGTGAGCGTCAGAAAATCGCAGTCGACGGCAGCGCGGCATCGGCCGTTCGGCCCAGCCGGAGCAGCCAGCACCGAGCTGGGCCGTCACGGGGGAGGCAGCCTGACCGGAGGCAGCCTGACCGGAGGCAGCCTGACCGGGGGCCGCCGCGCGGGGGGCAGCCCTGCGGAAGCCGCCATGCGAGAGCCATCCTCAACCGAGGGCCGCCCCGCAGGGCCTCCTCCGGGGGGCGACCACGCAAGGGCTGGGCTCCCGCAAAGCACAAGCCCGCGCGAAGGGCTTGGCCGCCACGAGGCGAAAGCCCTTGCGAAGGGCATGGCCCCCACGAAGCGAAGGCTCCCGCCGCGAACGGCTTTGCCGCCGCGAAGCGAAAGCCCCCGCGAAGGGCTTGGCCCACGAAGCGAGAGCTCCCGCGAGGCAGTGGCCCCGCGAAGCGCAGACCCCCGCGAAGCGCCATTCTCGGACGGGTCAGCGGGACATCTCGAAGCCGGCCATCAGCAGGCCGGCGATGATGACGGCCACGCCGGCGGCTAATCGGGCCGAGTGGGACCAGGCCAGCTTTCGGCCCGGGCGGGCCGAGTAGCGGGCGGAGCGGACCTCACGCCAGGCCGCGTGAGTTCGCCCCGCGCGGTAGGCGACGAGTGCGCCGCCGGTGGCCAGCAGCGCACCGACGTAGCCGTTCAGGTGTCGCGTCACAGGAACCCCCTGGAGTCGAAACTTCGAATGGTGACAGCCAGTTTCGGGGTGGGCGCGCTCCCCGATCCGGAGGATTCACGGACGCGAATGTGGCCTTTCAGTCATCGGAATGGTTGGACTGATCGGCATTAATCTGCACTAATAGGCACTAATCGGCTCGCGCGGGACGCAGATCTGGACCGCGGCGGGCACCACCTCGGCGGAGAACTTCCTGGTCCGGGCGCGGGCGCCCCCGTCGAGCTCGTACTCGAGCTTCGACTCCAGCCTGACGTCCACGCGCCGGGCCCGGGTCGTGCGGACGAAGGGTGAGCTGTCCGACCGCCCCACCGCCATCGTGCCGAGCGCACGCGCCCACTGCAGGGCTCCCTGGGCGGTCGCGACGCCCACGTCCAGCCAGCCGTCGTCCGGCGCGGCGTCGTCGAAGGCGCGGATCCCGCCGGTGATCTTTCCGACGTTGCCGATCAGCACGCAGCTGGCCTCGTCGTCGAACCACGGCTGGCCGTCCACCTTGATCTTGGCACGCGGGGCTTCGCCGTTGACGTGCCGAATACCGGTCCAGACGTACGCCAGCTTGCCCAGCCTGTCCTTCAGAGCGCCGTCCGCGTCTTTGATCATCGCGCCGTCGAAGCCGACGCCGGCCATCACCGCGAAGTGCTCTCCGGCGAGCCGCCCGAGGTCGTAGTGGCGGCGCTCGCCGTGGAACGCGATCTCCACGGCGCGTTCCATGTCGGTGGGGATGCCCAGGTTGCCGGCGAGCAGGTTGCCGGCGCCGGCCGGCATGATCGCCACCGGGATCTTCCGGCCGCCCTTCTCGTGGGCGAGCACGTCCAGGGTGCGCTGGACCATGCCGTCACCGCCCCAGACGACGAGCAGGTCAACGCCGGCCTTCACAGCCTTGCGGACCTGCTTGGGCGCCTTGCGGCTCTTCGGGACCTCGAACCAGAGCAGGTCCTCGACGCCCTGGCCGGTGATCCGGCGGCGCAGTTCGTCCAGGCCGCCACCGAGGTGCTTCCGCTGGTGGGCAACGACGGCGATCGTGCGAGGGGTACGCATGAGGCCGCCGTTACCCGGTAGCGAAAGTTTCCAACCGTCAGCACTGATCAGACAACAGTGATCAGACAACAGTGATCGGATCAGCGGAAGCCGAACCGGCTGCGCTTCTTGCGGCCGAACACCGTCTGCGCCGTGTCCGCACCCTGGCGCAGCATGCGGGTGAGCCGGTTCGCCCCGCGCTTGCGTTCGATGCGCTCGCTGAGCTTGCGCGCACCGGCAGCGCCGAGCGGGACGAGAACGGCCGTCAGGATCATCTTGCGTGCCAAGTTCCAGATCATGAGTACTCAAGTACCCATAGATGACCGGTTCTAATTGACCGTGTCTCTCATGCGCTGTTCGGCCGCGGCACTGCGGATCACCATGAGCCGCAGCTCCAGCTCGTCCGACACGATCGAGGCCAGGTGTTCCAGCGCCTTGAGCTGACGCTGGTTGGCCTCCCGGGGCCGGCTGTCGATCACGTTGACCGTGCCGAGCCGGTACCCGTCGTGGGTGCGGATCGGCGCGGCGGCGTAGAAGCGCAGGCCCAGATCGCCGCGGACGAGCGGATGTTCGAGCGTACGGGGGTCGACGGCCGCGTTGTTGATCACGTAGACGTCGTCCTGGGCGATCACTGACGCACACAGCCCGGGTTCCTTGCCGACCTCCCGTACGCCGGACAGCCCCTGACACGCCGCCAACCAGACCCGATCCTGCTCGACCAGCGACACCGTCGCGATCGGAGTCTCGAAGATGGCGCCGGCCACGAAGGCGATCCGGTCGTACGCGTCCTCGACCGGCTGATCGACCAGCCGGTATCGGCGCACCGCCTCGAGCCGTGCCTGCTCCTGCGGTCCTACGTTGTCCAGATATTCGTAAGCGTTCGACGACACTGTCATGGATGCGAGCCTATGGGCTAACAGTCCACATGCAACCGTTCCATCAGGGGAAACCGTGTCCCTCGAGTGTCCGAGGAGCACGAATCGCACAAGCTGTCAGTCACGGGCCAGTCAGTCGGGGGCCGGCAGCGCACGCACCCGAACCCGCGTGATCGCCCGCCCGGTCACCTCCACGACCTCGGCGGTGAACTCGGGCAGAGTCACCGACTCACCCGGTTCGGTCGGGATGTGCCCAAGCGCCGCCAGCACCATCCCGGCGATCGTCGTGTAGTCGCCCTCCTCCGGCGGATGGCCGTGGAAGCCGACGTCCGGCAGGTCGTGAATGGGGAACGAGCCGGGCATCAGTAAGGCGCCGTCCGGTTCGCGTACGGTCGCCGCCACGTCCCGGTCCGTCTCGTCGTAGATCTCCCCCACGATCTCCTCGACCAGGTCCTCCACCGTCACGATGCCGTCGATCGCGCCACGTTCGTCGACGATCAGGGCGAGCGGCTGGCGTTCGGTGCGCAGCTGTTTGAGGGCGTCGGACACACGCAGCGTTTCGGGCAGGAACAACCCGGGCCGGGCCACATCGTCGACCGGCCCGTCGGCGCCGACCAGGTCGCGCAGGTGCACCACGCCGATCACGTCGTCCAGCCCGGCCGGGCCGACCACGGGTGCGCGGGAGTGCCCGCCGTCGATCAGCATGCGCAGCGCGTCCGGCGCCGGCATGCCGCTGGCCAGGCTGAGCACGTCGCGGCGCGGTACCAGGATCTCCCGCAGGATCCGGTCGGCGATCTCGAAGGCGCCGGAGATGATCGAGCGTTGCTCGGCCGAGAACTCCTGCTGCGCCGCCACCATGTCGCGGATCTCCTCGGCGGTCACCTCCTCGCGCTGGGCGGTCGGGTCGACGCCGGCGAGCCGTACGACGCCGTCGGTGACCTTGCCGAGGAGCCAGACCGCGGGCCGGGAGAACGCCGCCAGCAGGTCGAGCGGCCGGGCCATCAGCAGCGCCCAGGCCTCGGCGCGCTGCATGGCGATCCGCTTCGGGGCGAGTTCGCCGAGGACCAGGGTGACGAACGTCAGCACCATCGTGAGCAGCACCGTGGAGACCGGCTGCGCGGCCTTGCCGAGCACGCTCAGGTGCTCCTCCAACTGCTCGGAGAACGACTTGGCGACGACCGCGGAGGCCAGGAACCCGGCCAGCGTGATGCCGATCTGGATGGTGGCGAGGAAGCGGTTCGAGTCGCGGGTCAGCCCGGCCAGCACCCGGCCGCTGCGGGACTCACGCTCCAGGCGCTGCACCTGGCTGTCCCGGAGCGAGATCACCGCCATCTCGCTGCCGGTGAAGACCGCGTTGAGCAGGGTCAGCACCAGTACGAGAAGGATCGGACCGATGATGCCATCCATTCGCGCGCCCTCCGGACGAATCGATCATGCCGGACAACGTTAGCGATCAGGGAGGAAGCACGCGCGCCGCAGCACCGGAAGGAGCAGCACCGATAAAAAGCAACACCGATATGGAACAGGACCGGTAAGAAGCAGGACCGGTAAAGAACAGCGGTCAGAAGCGGGAGAAGGAGCGCACCGGCATCCTGGGACCGAACCTCGGCGCGCCGAGACCGCCGAGGGCCAACAGCTCGCACACCCGGCCACGATGTCCCGCGAACGGCGCCAGCAGTTCCAGCATGCGCTCGTCGGTGCCACGGGCCTCGCCCGCCAGCGCCCAGGCCACCGTGTTCGGGATGTGGAAGTCGCCGACGCTGACCGCGTCCGGGTCGCCGTAGGTGTAGCGAACGGTTTCGGCCGCGGTCCACGGTCCGATGCCGGGCAGGGCGGTCATCCGCGCGGTCGCCTCGGTCGAATCCGCGCACCGCTCCAGCCGGTCGGCCACATGGGCGGCACGCAGCAGGGCCTGCGTGCGGCGCTGCTCGACACCGAACGGGTGGAAGACCCAGTAGGGGGTGGCGGCCACCGCGGCCGCGTCGGGCGGGAGCACCAGCGCGGGTCCACCGGGCGGGACCGGCGCCGGCTCACCGAAGTGGCGGCAGATCGCACGGTACGCCCGATGCGCCTCCTTTCCGGTGACCTTCTGCTCCAGGACAGCTCGCAGAAGGCGCGGGAAGAGGCGGCCGGTGGCGGGCAACCGTACCCCGGAAAAGGTTTTGGCCAGACGCCCGACCAGCGGATGCCGCCCGGAAAGGGTGAGGAAGTCACCCAGATCGTCGCGGAGGCCGGCGACCGCGTCCGCATGGTCGGCGATCCACCGCGCGCCAGGTCCGTGGCCGGTTGCGGTCAGATCCCCGCCGGCGCGGGCCAGGTGCAATGCGGCAGGACCTTCAGGGGTACGCGACGCGAACCAGAACTCGCCGTCCCGCAGCACGCCGCACGGGTCGTGCTTGGGCACCAGGAGCGGCCGCACCGAGGCGCCGAACTGATACCGCTCCGGCGGTGTCAGACGCCGGACCACCGGGGAGGTCACCGGGCAACTATGCCACCGGCGCCCCGCGAGAGAACAGCTGCGAGAGAACAGCTGCGAGGTGGAGGGTGCGACGGGCAGGCCGATGGCCCTGACCGTGCTCCGGGGTCAGGGCCATCGGTTGGTGAGCGGACACCCGAGAAAGGTCCGATCACCCGGGACGGAGCGGTTGCCCGGTGGTGGCCGGGCTGCCTGTCGCGTAACCGTCCGGCAGGGGGAGGGACGGCCGGCGGTACCGAAGGGGGGTCCCGGGCCGAGCGCTCGCGCACTCGGCCCGGTCCGGTACCGACGAAGCGGCAGTGCTCCGCTTGTGGTGCTTTGGTTCTGTGGTGCTCTGGTTCTGTGGTGCTCTTACCTGTTAGCGGACGCGGACCCGGACTGAGTCGAAGGCCGGCGTCTGGTTGGCGCGCTCCATCATCGGGATACGGTGCGAACCGTCACCGGCCCACGAGGAGCACTGGAAGTTACCGGCCTGCGGCAGACCCGGCACCTGGATGGCGACGGTGTCCGGCTGAGCGCCACCGCGGCTGTCCTCGGTCGCGACGAAGAACGCCGGGACCGGCTCCGGGGCGGGCGCCGCGTTCTGGCTGTCCAGGATCCGGCAGGCACTGTGGAAGTGACCGCGGACCAGGCCGTTCTGCAGAACGCTGCTCTCCACGTAGTAACCGCCCTGACCGGCCGCGAGGAAGCGGTCACGGATCAGGTTCCGGGTGCTGACCTGGATGGTGAACGGCTGGTTGACCCGCACGTTCCGCGGCGCGTTGGTGATCAGCAGCGTCGGGTTGTTCGCGGCGGCGCCGACCTCACCGAACTCGGTGGAGACGCAGCGGTTACCGCGCTGGAAGCCGTCGTGCGCCTCCAGGTTCGAGGTGTCGCAGCTGTTGGTCAGGATGCCGAGGCCGGCACCGGGAGGCGGAGTGGTCTGACCCGGGTCGGGCTGGTCCTGGTCGCCACCCTGGTCGCCACCCTGGCCCTGGTCACCGCCCTGGTCACCGCCCTGGTTGTCACCACCCTGGTCGCCGCCCTGGTTGTCGCCACCCTGGTTGTCGCCACCCTGGTTCTGGTCGCCACCACCCTGGTTGTCGCCGCCCTGGTTCTGGTCGCCGCCCTGCTCGCCACCCTGGTCCCCGCCCTGCTCGCCACCCTGGCCCTCTTCGGCCGGGGCGGAAGCGCTCGGGTCAGCAGCCGGGTCAGCCGGCGCGGACGGGGAAGCAGCGCCGCCACCGTTGTTGCCGCCGTTGTTCCCGCCGTTGTTTCCGCCGTTGTTTCCACCATTGCCGCGGCGACGGTTGGTGGTCGCCTCGGTGGCCTCTTCGTTGGCGACGTTGTTCATCACCCACTGACGGCAGCGGGCACGCACCTCGGCGGCGGTGGCGACATCGCCGGCACCGTCGTCCGCGTGCTGTGTTACGCGGCCGTTGTTCGTGGTCCAGGTGCCCCGCCGGGTCTCCGTGGAGAGCCTGGTCTGGTTCGGGGCGGCCAGGTCGTCACAGGCGGCCAAGGCCCTTTTCGTCGTGCGGTCGGTGCTGGCGTTCGAGACCTGGGTCACGGTCACGATGCCGCCGAACGCCACCACCGTGGCCGCGACGGCGATGATGCGGCGCCGACCGCTGAACCACGTCGGGGAACTGGCGCGCCGGTACTTTGACCTTCGCATGGGTGACACCTTTCTTGGTCGCCGTGGGCGATGTGAGTCCTACCGCGCGCGGAAGATGCGCATGGTCGTGGCGACCCCGACCACCAGGGCGGCGGCGAGGACGATGAGGATTACCGTGTTGCTGAGGCCCGGTACGCTGCCGCCTTCGGTGGCCGCGACGAGCATCTGGTTGTCGACCGGAACCGGGCCCTGGCCCGGAGCGGCCGCTGGCGGCGCCAGCGTGGGAAGCCCGGCGTAGTCGACGATGCCGCTGCTCTCCAACAGCGTCATGTGGGTCATGACGAACTGGTTGGCCTGCTGCGCGAGCAGACGAACCGTGTCGCTGCGGGTGCCGGCGCGAATGGTGCCGATCGCCGGGAAGATCTTGCCGTGCGCGGAGCGCAGCCGGTCGATGAAGATCTGGTCGAGTTGCTGCGGCGTGGCCGCGTTGCGCATCTCGCTCAGCCAGAACTGCTGGTCGCCGTTCGGCTGGTTCGGCAGGCTGATGTTCAGCCTCTTGGCGGCCTTCCGGGTCAGGCTGTCGAGCTCGACGTGCTGCTTGGCGATCTCCTGACCGATCTTGACGACCGCCGGGTTCTCCGACTTCTCGGCGACGATGTTGCCGGCCGGAACCTCCCAGAGGCCGGCGAGCCGGACCTTGATGACGAAGTCACGGTCCGCCGCGGTCAGCGTCCCGGTGCCCCTGTCCGTCAGCCCCGTGTTCGGAGGGATCGGAACCTCCTCCGCGTAGGCCGCCCCGGCGGGGGTCACCAGAAACGCGAAGGTCAGGGCGAGGGTGCCGACCAGCCATCGGGGAACGCGGCGGGCCATCATCTTGTCCTCCAAAGCCGTAGGAGATCGGGAACAGCCGTAGGAAACCGAGAAAGATCAGTAGCTGTAGTCGCCGCCGGTGTCGTCGGCGCCGGCCTCTCCGCCCTCGGCCTCGGCGTCTGAGGGGGGCGCAACCGGCTTCGAGATGGCCGGGAGGCAGGTCAGGTTCTTGGTGCCGTCCGGGTTGATGACGAACCACTTGCCACCGACGTTCTGGCCCTTCCACTGACCCGGCTTCTTGTCGCCGATGTACTTGTAGAGCGGCCAGCCCTTGAGGGTGAGCTGCTTGGTGCCGTCCGCCCGGGTCACGGTGCCGACCAGGTCCGCGTCGATGCCCTTGAGCGTCGGCTCACTGTCGTTGGTGAGCGCCGCCGGCCAGATCTCGGCGCACTCGCCGTTGCAGTTGGACTTCGACGGGTCGTCCTTGTCGTCGTCGAACCGGTAGAGCACGAAGCCGTCCTGGTCCTCGACGGTCTTGCCCATCCGGGCGACCTTGGAGGCGGTCAGCGAGGTGGTGGCCAGCTCGTCGCTGATCTCCGGCGTGTTGGCCTCGGCGTCCGCGGGGTCCGCCGGAGCCGTCGGCTCGGCGGTGGCGCCCTCGGCCGGCTCAGCGCCGGGGCTGGCGGCCACATCGTTGGATGCCGGCTCAGCGGCGTTGCCGTAGTCGGCCGGTTCGTATCCGGCCGGGGCACAGGCGGACAGTGTGACCACCGCCGCCAGCGCGGCGCCGACGGCCATCAACTTGCGCTTCTCCGGTACCACTGGCCCTCCAGCTGAATCAAGCTTCCGTCTGTGAAGCTCTGTCTATGGCTCGGCTGTCTTTGCGCTTAGCCATTTCCGGGCAGTAGTACGGAGACCGCTCGAAGACGGTTGAACATTCGGGTCGATCAGTTTGGAGAATTTTCTTTTGAACCATCCGGTCGGCTCGTACGTAAGACACGGTCCGCGCATGCAAAAAGGCCCGGTCGCCGAAGCGATCGGGCCTTTTAGTGTTCGTCCGACTACAGAAAGCTACTGCGGGAAGCTACTGCAGAACGTGATTACGGAACGCGAACCAGGGTGTCGCCGACGCCGTTCGCCGTGACCTCCTGAACCTGCACGTGGGCGATCTGGTCGCGCGGCGTGCCGGTGACCGCCTGCAGCAGCAGCGGGCTCTCGTTCTCCGCGGTGCCCCAGCCCTTCTCGCCGACCTCCCAGCTGGCGATCTGCTCCGAGGTGCCGTCGGTGCGGACCACGACGAGCGCGCACTTCTTCGGCCCGGTGATGTTGCCGACGCCGAAGGAGACCTGGGTGCCCCAGACCTTCTCCTCCAGGCCGACCGCCATGGCCACACCCGTACGCGAGTCGGTGCCGTCGAACGTCTTGCCGGGCAACTTGGTGCCACCGAGCCCGAGGCCGTCGCTGTTCGGCAGCGAGTCGAGCTGGCTGCCCTGCGCACCGGTCTCGGTCTGGCCCGCACCGGAGCCGAGCCACTGCCCGCCGGCGAAGAACGCGCCGATGGCCAGCATCGCGAAGACGACCACCGCGGCGGCCAATGAGTAGAGCCGGCGGCTGTTGGCGCGGTGCCGCTCGACGCGAACCTCACGGAGCATCTTGTTCAGCACGACGCCGTCGTTCTCGGACTGCTCGGCGGCGATCAGCGCCTCCGCGTCCACGGTCGCGAGAACGTCCGCCACCTGGACGAAGGACTCCAACTCGTACGCGCACTGCGGGCACTCGATGAGGTGGTCCTCGAACCTCGACGCGTCGTGGTCGTCCAGCACGCCGAGTGCGTACGACGCGACGTCGAAGTGCTGTTCCTGTGTCATTCGGTCACCCCCCGCTGCTGGAGCGCGGTACGCAGCGCACGCAGGGCGTAGTACACCCGGGACTTCGCCGTGCCCAGCGGCAGGTTCAGCGCCTCCGCCGCTTCGGGAACGGTGCGACCTCGGAAGTACGTCTCGATCAGGATCTCCCGGTGCGAGTGGCTCAACTGGCGGAGTGCGTCCGACACCGTCATCGACTGGAGCACCTTGTCGGTCTCGTCGGACGTGGTCGGGAAGCTCTCCAGCTCCCGATCGTACGTCTCGGCGGGCCGCGCGTTGGCGCTCCGGTGCTCGTCGATGGCGATCCGGCGGGCGACGGTGACCAGCCACGGGCGCAGCGACTGCTGACCCTGCGCGCCGAGCCGGTGCGCGTTGCGCCAGGCTCGCAGCAGGGTCTCCTGCACGATGTCCTCGGCGCGCTGCCGGTCTCCACCGGTCAGCCGCAGCACGAACATCAGCAGCGGTCCCGCGTGCTCTTCGTAGAGCAGCTTGACCAGCGTGTCCTCGTGACTGGGACCCTGACCCGGGCTGCTGTGAGCGGCCTCATGCCGCGGCGCCTGCCGCGGGATCACCGCACCCTCGTCCCGGTGATTGCCACCGTCGAGAGCCTGCCACCTGCCACCGGAGTGCTGCCGCGCCATCACACGCACCCTCTCCGGCGCGAGCCGATACTCGGCCACCGCATGCATCGATACCTCCGCCCGGACCTTTCCCCGTCGCCTGTAGTACGGCTGGGAAGGTCGGCCGGGATCAAAGCCGGCCCGAGATTTTCCGGGGCACTCGGTCTCAACGGTCCTCCGCTGCGATCGTGATGGTGATGGGGGGCTGTGTTGGGGCTGTGTCGGGGACTGCAGGCGCGCCGCTGGCGGATCACCCTCCGTATTGATCTACGCCGATTCGGACGCCGGGTAAGCCGGAATGATACTCAGTGACAACCGGCCCTAGACATGTCCCTGAGAATAATTCTCCCGTACGCGGGAGAGCGTGATCTCGGAGCGTGAAGGAATGATTCCGCAGCGTTGTCCACGCTGTGTATTAAGTGGTGAATAGCGGGTCCGGTGAACCGTTCGGGTGATGCCGCGATGCCAGTCGGACCCTTTCGGGCGTCACCCGTCCGGGAGCGCTCCCATTCCCGATTACCCAGCTAGCGGGCTTAAGGATCGTTTCAGTAAGCGGGCTCCCCAGCACGGCGTGAACCAGGCACGGACCGGACTGGTCGGCTTTCGGGGCCACTCGGACGCGTAATCCGCACTATCCGAAAGACTTCCCACGAGCCGAGCCTGAAGATCAACTCGTGGGATGGCGACCCAACATGTGAGACCTGCGGACCGATGCTCAGCGTGACCGCGCGGTAGCCAGTGCCAGCGCCCGGTGCAGCACCCGGGAGTCCCCCAGCATCCCGCGCAGACGGCGCTCCAGCCCGGCGATCGGCACCAGGTTCTGCGGCGCCCGCGGATCCTTGTAGGCCGACGACGCGAACCTCGGCAGCGTCACCCCGGACACCTCGGCCAGTTCGATCGCCTGATCCGGGGTGAGCTCCGGCGAGCATTCCAGCCGCACGATCCCCGACCACGGCGCGCCCGACGAGCCGGGCAGCCGCAAATACCAGGACCAGCCGCCCCAGACCGTTCCCAGGTGGAAGACCGGCGTCCGCTGGCCCGGCCGCAACCGGGGCACTATCGCCTCCTGCGCGGCTGGCAGATAGTGCTTCTGCTGGGTCTTCACGAAGCCGATCGTGCGCGGCAACTGCCGCCGGTTGCGCAACGGACCGTCCACGATCAGCAGGTCGGCGCCGTCCGACCCGTGATCACGGGCGACCGCCGAGATCTCGATCTCCAGAGCGGTCAGCGGACCCTGCACAGCCGCAGGCAGCTTGCTGGCCTCACCGCTCCCGCTGATCCGGTGCACCTCGTACCGCACCGAGCCCGCCTGGACATCGGTCGCCGTCGGACTGGCCGTGAACAGGCCGCGGGCCACCCGCGCCCCGGCCAGTTCGGCCACACCACGGGCCAGGTCACAGCGGACCACACCGGCGGCGTACGAGGCGGCCAGCCCGGCGTACGACGTGCCGTCCTCCTCCGCGGTCCAGAGCCCGGCGTCGTTACGCCGCACCCCGTCGACCAGGAACACCACGTCGGGCACACGAGCCGTCCGGGAGACGTCGATCGGCGCCCACTCGGCGGCCGGCACCTCGACGTCGACGTCCACCTGGGCGCTGCTGGACGACGCCGGCCCGTCCCCGGAGTCCCCCTCGAAGGAGGCGCCATAAGACGGGTCCCAGGCGTCAACGAACATCCGAGTCATAGGCCCGACCTTTCGACGTACGCCGTACGCGCGTCCTTGTGCACCTCGAACCGGACCGGCACCCGCTCGGCCAGCGCCTGGACGTGCGTGACCAGCCCGACCATCCGGTCACCGCGGGCCGCCAGGTTCTCCAGGGTCGCCGCGACCACGTCCAGCGTCGCCGCGTCCAGGGTGCCGAAGCCCTCGTCCAGCACGATCGACTCCAGGCTCGCCGCCGTGGTGCTCATGCCGGCCAACTGCTCCGAGAGGGCCAGCGCCAGCGCGAGCGACGCCTGGAACGTCTCGCCGCCGGAAAGCGTCCGCACACCGCGCTGGAGCCCCGCGTCGTGGTGGTCCACGACGAAGAACTCGCCCTTGGTGTGGATCAGCTCGTACTGCCCGCCGGTGAGCTCCCGCAGGATCCGCGACGCGCCGTCGACGAGCAGGTCGAGCGCCTCCTCGAGCAGCCAGCGCTCGAAGTTGTTGGCGCGCAGGTGCCCGGCGAGCGACTTCGCCACCCGGCTCTCGCGCAGCAGGACGTCGCGCTGCTCGGCCGCTTCGAGGGCCTGCTGGCGCCGCTCCACCAGACGCTGCCAGGCTGCCTCGGCCCGTTCCGCCGCCACGGCCGCGGCGCGAATCAGCCCGGACTCGGCGTCGGCCGCCGCAAGGCGTGGCGGTTCCAGATCGGCGGAGACAAACAGGTCCAGGATCGCGGTGTGCGCGCGGACCGTCGCGTCGTGCGTCGACAGCACCGCAGCTTCCGCCTCGGCGCGGGAGGCGAGCCGGTCCGCGTGCCGGCCGTGCGCCCACGCCACCAGCGTCTGCCACGCGGCGGCGAGGTCGTCCCGGTCAGCCGGCGGCGGCTCGAAGCGGGCCAGCCCGTCACGGACCGCGTCGAACTTGCGCCACGCCGTCCGCTGCTGCTCCTCGGCCGTGCGCACCGCGGCCTGCGCGCGGCGCTGGGCCTCCCGGGCGGCGCGGACGGCCGCGGTCGCGCTCTCCAGCCCGCGCTGAAGCTCGCCGAGGTCCGCGAGCCGGGCCTTCACCGCCTCCACCGGCGGCAGGGTGCCCACCGCGGTGCGCACCTCGGTGATCCGGGTCAGGTGGTGTTCGTACTGCCCGCGCTTGCGCTCCAGGTCGCTCTCCAGGTTGCGGGCCACCGCGTCGCGCTCCCGCCAGCGGGCGGTCGCCCTCTCCGCCGCCTCCTTGGCCGCGTTGCCCGCCGCCTCGGCCAGCCGGACCGCCGACTCGCGCGGCACCTCCGGGACGACCGTGACGGGTTGTTCGCAGACCGGGCAGGCGTGCCCGGCGACCAGGTGCCCGCGCAGGGCGGTGGCACGGTCCCGCTGCTGGGCGTCCCGGTAGTCCTGGCGAGCCTGCTCCAGCAGCTGCTGGGCGCCGGTGTGCTCACCCTGGGCGAGTTCGGCGGCGTTCTGCGCGTCCCGGAACTCCACCTCGGCGACCGAGACCTTGCCGGCGAACCACTCCTCCTGCTCGGCGAGGCGGGCCAGCTCGGTGTGCCGGTCCAGCATCACGCGCAGCGATCCGGCGTCGCCGGCGGCGGCCAGCTCCCCGCGTACCTTCTCCTCTGCCTCCTCCGCCGCATGGACCTCGTCCGCCACCTGGTCGGCGGTCGTTCTAGCTGCGGCGACCGCGCCGGTCGCTTCGTCCAGACCAGCGGGGGTACGGACGGACGACAGCAAAGTCAACTCGGCATCCACCGTGTCGCGCGCGCCCAGGGCAGCCGTCTCCGCGGCACGCGCTGTACGCAGGCCCGGCATCGCCTGCTCGACGTCCCGGGTGAGCTCGCGCATCCGCTCGAGCCGTCCCTCGGCCTCGGCAACCGCCTCCTCGGTGGCGTCGTCCAGCGTGCCGAGCTGCTGCTCGATGACGCCCAGCTTGGCCTCCGCGGTCTTGCCGCGCTCGGACGCCTTGAACTGCACCTCCTCGTAGACGTGCAGCCCGAGCAGGTTGACCAGGATCTGCTGCCGGGTGGCCGGCTTGGCGTGCAGGAAGTCGGCGAACTGGCCCTGCGGCAGCACCACGCAGCTGGTGAACTGCTCGTACGGCAGCCCGACCGCGTCCAGCACGGCCCGGTCCATCTCGGCCGGGGTGCCCGCGAGGGCCTCGCCGAGGTCGGCCAGATCCATGCCGGTGTCGAGTTTCGAGACGTCGAAGCCGGCCGGCATGAGCTGCAGCCCGGCGCCGGCCGTCTTGACGTTGCCCCGGCCGTCGCGGCGGACCACCCGGGTCGCGACGTACCGGTCGCCGGCCGACTCGAAGCAGAGCCGCACCCGCGCCTCGGCGGCCGAGGGGGCGAGCGCGTTGCCGATGCCCCGCGCGCCACCCCAGCGGGGAACCGTGCCGTAGAGAGCGAAGCAGATGGCGTCCAGCACCGTCGACTTGCCGGATCCGGTCGGGCCGACCAGGGCGAAGTAGTCGGCGTCGGTGAAGTCCACGGTGGTCGGCTCGCGGAACACCGTGAATCCGGCCATGTCGAGCCTCAGTGGTCGCATTAGTTGCTGCTCACCTCGTCGTACAGCTCGTCGAAGAGCTCGCGGACGCCCTCCTCGGCGTTACCGCGACTGTCCAGGTAGTCACCGAAGAGCTCGCGCGGGGAACGGCCGGCCCGCTGCGCACTGCCCGCTCCCGTCTTGTCCGGCAGCATGTCCGGGTCGATGCGCACCTCCAGGGCGTTCGGCAGCAGCTCCTGCACGTCCTCGCGGAGGCCCGGCCGGGGTGCCTCACGGACCAGGACACGCAACAGGGCGTCCGGAAGGTTCACCGTGGCGAGCTGTTCGAGAGATCCCCGGACGGTACGCAGGGTGAGCGCCGAGGTCACCGGCACGTCGCGGACCTTGGCGGCCCGGTCCGCGGCGACGTCGACGATCGCGACGGAGCTGACGTTCTCCTCCTCACCGAAGTCGACGGCGAGAGGACTGCCGCTGTACCGGGTGGGGCAGGGCGAGATCACCTGCTGGGAGCGGTGCAGGTGACCGAGCGCCACGTAGTGGGCGTTCTGCGGGAAGACGGTGGCGGGCACCGCGTACCCCATGATGGTGTGCGCCTCGCGCTCGCCGCCGCCGGTGGTGGCGCCGACGATGGTCAGGTGGGCGGTGACGAGGTTGATCACACCGCCCTCACCGGACGACTCGCTGAACGACTCGCTCAGCTTGGCGACGAGCCGGGCCACCAGGTCCGCGTAGGTCTGGTTGGCCTCGGCGGCGGTCAGGTCGTACATCTCGGCGGCGCGGATCGCGTAGCGCTGGGAGAGGAACGGCAGACAGACCAGTCGCCAGCGTTCACCCTCTTCGGTGGTGCCCTCGACCAGCAGGTCGTTCAGGTTCTCCTTGAAGGAGCCGCGCAGCTCGATGCCGGCCGCGTCGGCCCACGGCCGCAGCGCGTCCAGGGCCGCCCCGTTGTCGTGGTTGCCGCCGATCGCCACCACCCGGGCGCCGGTCTGCCGCAGCGCCGAGAGCGCACGGGTGACTAGCCGGGTCGCCTCGGCGGTGGGCGCCGCCGTGTCGTAGAGGTCGCCGGCCACGATGACCAGGTCCGGGCGCTCGGCGCGGGCGATCTCGACCACCTGGGCGAGCACCTTGATGTGCTCGTCGTGCCGGTTGCGGCCCTTGAGAACCTTGCCGACGTGCCAGTCGGACGTGTGCAGGATGCGCATCGCAGAACCTTAGAACGGGATGTCGTCATCGGCGCCGCCACCACCACTGCCACGGCCACTGCCCACCACCGCGAAGGGGTCGGCGCCCTGGACTATCGAGCGCAGCGTCTCCGCCGGTGGCGGCCCGGACTCCGATTTGCGGGTGGCCCATGCCGGGAACGGGAACTCGACGCAGAGCGGGACCGGGATGTCGGGCTGGTTGACGAACATCGTGCCGGGGCGGGCCAGCAGCGCGCGCTGCCGCATCGCCGGTGGCAGGAATCCGTACTCCGGGCGGGAGGCCTCGGCCGGGTCGAGACGCCCGACCACCCGGATCGCCGAGTTGGTGACGATCCGGCGCTCCACCTCGCTGGCCGTCTGCTGGGCACCGATCAGGATCACGCCGAGTGAGCGGCCCCGCTCGGCGATGTCGAGCAGCACCTCCTTGATCGGCGAGGAGCCTTCACGTGGGGCGTATTTGTTGAGCTCGTCGAGGACGACGAAGAGCAGCGGGCGGCCGGTGCCGGACTTCTCCTTCTCCTCGAACTCGCTCTTGAGCGTCACGCCGACCACGAACCGCTGCGCGCGGTCCGGCAGGTTGTGCAGGTCGACGACGGTGACCTGAGCGCTGTTCGCGGTCTTGATCTGGTGCGGGCGGCGCTGGGCCAGGTCACCGCGGATCAGCCGGGACAGGTCGCGCTTGCTGGCGATCATCCGCCGGGCGAACGCGTTGACCGTGCCCATGTTGACCGCGCTGCCGGCCCAGGTGGACCGGGTCTCGTCGTCGGTGAGCTGGTCGACGACGTGGTCGACGAGATCCTGGTACGACCCGATGCGGCGGCCGTCGATGCTGATGCCGCCCTCGGCGGGCACCGCGTGCCGGTTGAGATGGGCGGTGACCGAGTGGACGATCATCGTGTACTGCTGGCGCTCGTCGTCGGCGTCGGCGAACACGTAGGGCAGCAGTTTCAGCTCGCAGAACTCGGCGAGCGTCCAGTAGAACGAGTCGACCCCGGTGAGGCGGCTGCTCACGTCGGGCGCGCCGGAGGAGTCGCCGGGGCGCGGGGGCGCGTAGACCCGGACGTCCGGGAACGGTGCGGCGGGGAGACCCAGCAATGCGTACGCCGCGCGGGTGTTGTCGTCCAGTTTCGTGTTCGGGTGGTCGAGGAAGAGCAGGTCCTCGCCCTTGACGTTGAAGATCAGCGCGCGGGCGTTGGCGCCGTCCGCACCCAGTTGACCGGACCGGAACACCGAGTAGAGCAGGAACGTCGCGAAGCTGGTCTTGGTGGCCACGCCGGAGATGCCGGAGATCGAGACGTGCGCGCCGCGGGTGCCGTCCAGAAAGTCCGCGTTCAGGAAGACCGGGACGCCGTCGCGGCCGGTGCCCATCGGGACACGCCGCTCCATCCGGTCGAAGTGCAGCGCCGCGTCGCGGGCGTCACCGGAGGCCCGGTGCACGACGGCGCCGGGTGAGGGCGGAACGTAGAGCTCCGGGTCGACGCGTGTGGTGGTGATCTCGGCGGCCTCCTGGACCATCGCGGGCAGGGTGCCCTCGGCGATCGCGAAGACGTCGGAGTCGAACTGGGCGCCCTCGTGCCTCGCGCGCACCTGGGTCACCACCCCGGCGATCGTCACCGGCTCGCGATCCGGCAGCTCCCGCTGGGTCACCACGACGTCATCGAGTTGCAGGTAGCTGCCCGGGGTCACGGCCGTCCAGAACTGCAACGGGGTCGCGTCCGCTGTTCCGAGCACCCGCCCGACGGGGGAAGTTTCGTCAGACACGCCGATCATGTTGCCTCAGAGGTACGACAAATTGCTCCTCTGAACGGCTGTCCACAACCTGTGGGGTCCATCCACAGAGTTATGCACAAGATCTTGATCACATCGAGGAGGCGCGCCCGGCTGGGCTCGAAGCTGGCGTGCTTCTCCCGTACCGAAGAAAAAGCATGTCCTCGCGCATGAGCGCGTGCCGCAGAGACATCTCGCGCGGCAAAGAAGGCGGCCCTTTTGAGATTCGCCCAGCGTGCCCGCCCACCAGCAGTGGTGCGACCGTCAGACACAGCTCGTCGATCAGGTCCTCGGCGATCAGCGCGCCCAGCAGGCTCGGCCCGCCCTCGCAGAGCAGCTGAGTCGCGCCGCGCGAGTGCAGAAACCGCACCGCCTCGGCAAGGTCAACGCGATCCTGGCCGCAGGAGACGATCTCAGCGAAATCCCTCGATCGGGGCGGCCCGTGTGTGATCACGATCGGGCGGACCGGCGCGTCCGAGAAGATCAGCTGCCCGGGATCGAGGTCGAGCGAACCCGAGACGATCACCATGAGCGGGAACTCCGGAAGACCGTGCGCCACACGCCACGCCCGGCCCGTTTCGGTCAGCCGAAGCGCGTCATAGCGCTCCGCGCGCACCGTCCCGGCCCCGACGATCAACGCGTCGCACACCATCCGCAGCGAGTCGAAGATCTCCTTGTCGCCGGGTCCCTGAAGGCCGGCGGAGAGCCCGTCCACGGTGACCGCGCCGTCCGCACTCGCGATGAAGTTCGCCCGAAGGGTCGGCTCCGGATTGCGCGGATAAAGGTCGGTAAGCGAGGCGGGCCACCCACCGGCAGACGCCGCGTTGTCGAGAACGGTCACGGCCCCGGCGGCCCGGTCACCGGCGGGGTGGGCTTGCTCTCCCGGTGCTGGCAGTCGCACCACGAGCCGCCACGGCAGTCGTCGTGCCGCCGATCCCGGCACGCCTCACAAATCATGTCCAAACCCTATCGAGCACGACTCTCTTGAGCACACCGTGTCCGACGAGGCCGTGATTCGCCGCGTCTACGCTCGGTTTGTGATTTCGGGCATATGGCACCAGCTTGATGGCCGGGACACGACCGTGCAACGGGTCCGAAATCCCGTTCAGGCATGGTGTTGCCAGCATTCCGCGACGGGAGGAGTCACATGTTGCTGCGGGTACGAGTCACCCTGCCGGACCGTCCGGGCGCCCTCGGGCAGGTCGCGCGGACCCTCGGGGTGGCCGGCGCCGACATCGTCCAGGTAGTGGTGCTGGAACGGCTCGGCGGCCGGGCTGTCGACGACTTCACCGTCGTCTGGCCGGGCGCGTCCCGCGTGGAACGGCTCCTGGCCGGGCTCGCCGCCATACCCGGCGTCCAGGTGGACGGCGTGTGGAAGGCGATAGGAGCCCCGGTCAACGGCGGCCACGACGCCGAGCTGCTCGCCCAGGTCGCGGCGAACCCGGTGGACGGGCTGGCCACGCTCGTCGACGCGATGCCCGGCCTGCTGGCCGCGGACTGGGCCGCCGCCGCGGTGGTGCCCTCCGACTGGGCCTCCCGTTCCGGCGGTGAACCCCAGATCGTGTACGCGAGCTGGCGCGCGCCCTCCCCGCTGCACCTGCCCGAGGTGACCCCGCTGCGGGCCCGCCCGCTCACCGAGCCGGGAGGCGCGCGGTACGCGGTCGCCCCGTTCGGCCGGGCCGGTCTCGTGCTGCTGATCGCCCGCACGGACGAGGACGAGCTGCCCGCGGCCGCCTTCCACGTCACCGAGGTCGACCGGGTCGCGCAGCTGGTCCGCGCCGCCGCGGTGATCCTGGGCGACCGCCTGGACGTGGTCACCCAGCCCGTGTGATCTGCCCGTGTGATCTAGATGACCTTGTGTCGTCGCCGACAAACCCCAGGTAAAGCAACGCCCGGTTAACAACAGCGGGTCACTCTTGAGGTGGACAGAAGGGAGTGCCCGAGATGGCGTTGTGGCGGGTCAGGGCAACGGTCGACGACCGGCCCGGTTACCTTTCCGTGCTGACCGCGAGCCTGGCTCTGCGTTCGGTGAACATCCTCGCCGTCCAGGTGCACACCACCGAGGAGGGCGCGGTCGACGACTTCCTCGTCGACGCGCCGGACACGATGACCGAGGCCGACCTGATGGCCGCGGTCGTCAAGGGCCGGGGCCGCGACGCGTTCGTGGCCCGGGCCGAGGCCGAGGGGCTCGTGGATCAGCCGACCCGGGCGCTCGCGCTGGCCGGCCGTCTCGTGCACGAGCCGGACGCACTGGCCGAGACCGTGCTGCCCGAAACCCTGGCGGCACTACTCGACGCCACCGACGTGCGCTGGCGCCCGGAGGCCACCACCGACCTCCCCGGCTTCCACGGCGGCCGGATGGTCCTGGCCGATCCGGCCGGCGGCTCCTACGAGGTGCTCCGGGCGCTACCCGCCTTCACCCCCGCGGAGTATGCGAGGGCGCAGGCACTGGTCGAGGTCGCCGCCACGCTGCAGCGACAGGACCGGGCGCGGCGCCAGCACCGGGAACAGATCGGCATGCTGCTGCCGGACGGCACCGAGCTGGTGCTGCGCCCCGCCGTGCAGGACGACGTCCCGGCGGTCCGCGAGATGATCGAGGACTGCTCGCCGGCGACGCTGCGCCACCGCTTCCGGGGAGTCACCCGCCGAGAAGGCGCGGTGGCCGATGAGGCCCGGCTGCGCCGGCTGCTGGAGCCGTCCAACGGCGTGACCCTGCTGGCGGTGGCACCCGGCTCCCGCGTGGTCGCGATGGCGACGCTGCTCGTCGAGGGCGACCTCGGCGAGGCGACCGTGCTGGTCGAGGACGGCTGGCAGCGGCGCGGCCTCGGCACCGCGCTCATGCGGCGGCTGCACGCGCATGCCGAGGGCTCCGGGCTCGCCGCGCTCACCGTGCACGTCGCCGCCGACAACGTGGCGATGCTGCGGACCCTGCGCCGGCTCGGGGCGGACCGTTTCGAACGGGACGGCGCGCAGGTCAGCGTGACCCTGGCTACGGCAGCCGAGACGCCCGCGACTTCGGGGCAGTGACCACCGCCGTCATCCCAGGGTCTCCCCATGCTCCACACACACGGCTTTCCAGCCGGTGGGGACCACCTGCACCTTCATCCGCCGGCGGCAGTGCGGGCAGAACCGTGGCGGCTCCAGCTCCCGCGCTCGCGCGCAGGCCTCATGGGGCCCCACGGTCTCGTCGCCGCACCGATCGCAGAACATCAGCAGAACCTCAGAAGGTTTGTGAGAGCGACTTGACCGGCATCTTCAGGTCGGCGAGCAGCTCCAGGTCGGCGGTCGCCGGGCGGCCCAGCGTCGTCAGGTAGTTCCCGACGATCACCGCGTTGATGCCGCCGAGGAGGCCGTCACGCGTACCCAGGTCGCCCAGCGTGATCTCGCGGCCCCCCGCGTACCTCAGGATGGTCCTCGGCATCGCCAGCCGGAAGGCGGCGATGGCCCGCAATGCGTCCCGGCCCTCCACCACCGGGCGGTCGCCCAGCGGGGTGCCCGGCCGCGGGTTCAGGAAGTTCAGCGGAACCTCGTGCGGATCCAGCTCGGCGAGCTGAGCGGCGAACTCGGCGCGCTGCTCCACGGTCTCGCCCAGGCCCAGAATGCCGCCGCAGCAGACCTCCATGCCCGACTCGCGCACCATCCTCAGCGTGGTCCAGCGCTCCTCCCAGGAGTGCGTGGTCACCACGTTCGGAAAATACGACCGGCAGGTCTCCAGGTTGTGGTTGTAGCGGTGCACACCCATCTCGACCAGCTCGTCGACCTGGCCCTGGGTGAGCATGCCGAGGCTCGCGGCGACCTGGATGTCGACCGCTTCCCTGATCGCCTTGACGCCCTCGCGCATCTGGTCCATGAGCCGCGCGTCCGGCCCGCGCACCGCCGCCACGATGCAGAACTCGGTCGCGCCGGTGGCCGCGGTCTGCCTGGCCGCCTCCACCAGAGAGGGAATGTCCAGCCAGACGGCACGCACCGGTGAGGCGAACAACCCTGATTGGGAGCAGAAGTGGCAGTCCTCGGGACATCCACCGGTCTTGAGGGAGACGATGCCCTCGACCTCGACCTCCGGTCCGCACCACTTCATCCGCACATCGTGGGCGAGCTGCAACAATTCCGGCAGGGCGTCGTCGGGCAGGCGCAGGACCTCGAGGATGTCGGCCTCGTCCAGTCCGGCTCCCTCGTCGAGAACCCGGGTGCGGGCACGGTCGAGGATCTTCGGCATCCCCGTACCCTACAGAGTTTCCTTGCTGGTATTCGTTGCTGGTATTCATTGCACGTCTCGCTGGCAGCGCCGGACTGTCAGTGGTGGGTGATAGTTTCCCTTTCTCGTGATCTATGGGGGTGTCTTGACGGACTGGTTGGAGGCGCTCGATCGCCTGGCCCGCGACCGGGCCAAGGCGGGGCTCACCCGTCAGTTGCGGCCGCGAGCGGCCGGCGACACCGTCATCGATCTCGCCGGCAACGACTACCTCGGCCTCGCCGGTCATCCCCGGGTGGTTGCCGCGGCGCGCCAGGCGCTTGAGGGGTACGGGTTGGGCGCCACCGGTTCCCGCCTGGTCCGCGGATCCACGGGTGCGCACGCCGCTCTCGAGGACGCCCTGGCCGCCTGGCTCGGCACCGCCGGCACGCTGGTCTTCTCCTCGGGCTACCTGGCGAACCTGGCCGTTCTCCGCGGCGTCGCCGCCGTCTGCGACCTGGTCGTCTCGGACGCCTACAACCACGCCTCGCTGATCGACGGCTGCAAGATGTCCGGGCTGCCGGTGACCGTCGCCCCGCACAACGACCCCGCCGCCGTCGAAGCGCTCCTCGCCGCCCACCCCGGCCGCGCCGCCGTGGTGACCGAGTCGGTCTTCTCCGTCGACGGGGACCTCGCCCCGCTCGCCGCTCTCCACCGGGTCACCTCGGCACACGGTGCGCTCCTGATCGTCGACGACGCCCACGCGCTCGGCCTGCTCGGGCCGTCCGGCGCCGGCGGCGTGGCCGCGGCCGGGCTGAGCGGCCGACCCGATGTGATCGTCACCGCCACGCTCTCCAAGTCGCTCGGCGGCGCGGGCGGCGTGGTCGCCGGCCCGGCGCCGTTCCTGGCGCACCTGGTCGACACCGGCCGCACCTTCATCTACGACACCGCCCCGCCACCCGCCGTGGTCGCCGGCGTGCTCGCAGCCGTCGACGTGGCCCGCGCCGCCGACGACCGGCGCGACCTGCTGTTCCGCCGAGGCACCACGCTGACCGACCGGCTCGGCGAGGCCGGCTTCCCGGTCCGCCGCCCGGCCGCCGGCGTGCTCTCCGTCCCGGCGCCCGGCCCCGAGGCCGCCGTGGCGTGGGCCGCCGACTGCCGCGACCACGGCGTCGCGGTCGGCTGCTTCCGCCCGCCGTCGACACCGGACGGCAGCTCGCGCCTGAGGCTGACGCTGAACGCGGGCGTGCCGGAAGAGGACTTCGCCAGAGCTTTGAACGTGATTGTGGAGTGCGCACCATGACCGCCGACCCCCCTGAGGTGTCCTACTACGCCGGGATCTCGATGGTTCCGCCCCCGAGGAAGGGCGGTGGCCGAGGACACGGATTGCCCCTGGGCCCACCCCCACGCCCCGCCGCGGGCACCGACCCGCTGCTCGGCCGCGGAAGCGGCAGCGCTCCCACCGCGTCGCCCACCAGCGATCCGGAGACCACCGCGTCGCCCACCAGCGATCCGGACGCCACCGCATCGCCCACCAGCGATCCGGAGACCGCCGCCGAGCCCTCCAGCGATCCGGAGACCGCCGCCGAGCCCTCCAGCGCCCCCGGCGCCGCCGAGGGCCAGCCCGCCACCGGGCCGCAGGCCCCTGCCGGGACGCAAGCCGCCGCCGAGCCCGTGGCCGGCGCCGGGGCTGAGGCCACGGCGCCTCCCACCGAGCCCGGCGCCGAGCCTCCGCTGGAGAAGCCGGTCGAGCCCACCGCGGCGCCGATCGCCCCCGCGGACATCGACGGGGACGCCCTCGCTGCTGAGATCGACACCGAGCTCGCCGCGCAGGCCGCGACGCAGCCGGCGCCCTCCCGGCCCGACCCGCACGAGTGGCACGGCATCGTCCTGGTGACCGGCACCGACACCGAGGTCGGCAAGACCATCGCCACCGCCGCGATGGCCGCCTCCGCCCAGGCCGCCGGTCTGCGCGTCGCCGTGATCAAACCCGGCCAGACCGGCACCTCCACCGGCGCGCCCACCGACGCCGAGGTGATCACCCGGCTGGCCGGCCCGGCGACCGTGCGAACCCTCGCGGAGTACCCCGAGCCGCTCGCGCCCCTGGCCGCCGCCAAGGTCGCCGACCTGCCCCCGCTCGACCTGTTCGAGGTCGTCGACGCCATCCGCGCGGAGGCCGAGAAGCACGATCTGGTCCTGGTCGAGGGTGCCGGCGGTCTGCTCGTCCCGATGGGCGTACGGCCCTCCGGCGAGGCGTGGACCTTCGCCGACCTGGCCACCACCCTCGGCGCCAACATGATCGTGGTCGCGCGCGCGGGCCTCGGCACGCTCAACCACACCGCGCTGACCCTGGAGGCGCTGCACCGGCGTGGCGTGCCGGCCCGGGTCATCCTCGGTGCCTGGCCCGCCGAGCCCGAGCTGGTCCACTGGGCCAACCTCAGCGAGCTCGTCCCGCACCTGGTCGGCGCCCTGCCCGCCGGTGCCGGCTCGATGGATCCGGGCGTTTTCCGCCGCTCCGCCCCCGGTTGGCTGACACCCGCGCTGCACGGAGTTCTCGACAACTGGCGGGTGTGGGCGGAAGAAGCCGGCTGACTCGCCAACGCGCGATGACGGGACACCCGGCACAATTACTGTGCCGGGAGGTGGTCCACATGCAGACTGGCGGCGTGGCTTTCACCCTGACGATCGACTGCGGCGGCGGAGGCATCAAGGGCTCCGTGCTCGATGAGGCCGGCACCATGCGAGCGCACCCGATCCGGGTGCCGACACCGTATCCGCTTCCACCCGACCTGTTCGTCAAGACTCTGGTGAACCTCGGTGAACAGTTGCCGAACGCCGATCGCGTCACCGTCGGCATGCCCGGGATGATCCGCCACGGCGTCGTCGTGGCCACCCCGCACTACGTCACTCGCAGCGGCCCCCGCACCAAGATCGACCCCGAGCTGGTCGAGGCATGGCACGGCTTCGACGCCCGGACCGCGCTGGCCGAGGCGTTCGGCCTGCCCACTCTGGTCCTCAACGACGCCGAGGTGCACGGCGCGGGAGTCGTCGCCGGCACCGGCTGCGAACTGGTCCTGACCCTCGGCACCGGTCTGGGCTGCGCGCTCTTCGACGGCGGTGAACTCGCACCGCACCTGGAGATGTCGCAGGCGCCGGTCCGCTGGGGCATGTCCTACGACACGTACATCGGCGAGCACGAACGCCGCCGCCTCGGCGACGCTCTCTGGTCGCGCCGGGTCCGCAACGTCATCGAGGGGTTGCGCCCGGTCTTCCTCTGGGACCGCGTCTACCTGGGCGGCGGCAACTCCCGGCTGATCACTCCGGCACAGCTGGCCCGGATGGGCGACGACGTCGTCGTCGTACCGAACACCGCGGGCATCGTCGGCGGCGTGCGCGCGTGGACCCTGGGGCAGCGTTGAACACCGAACAGAAGAGCGCTGAACAGAAGTCGGAGCCCGACGCCGTCCTCCTGGATTTCGGCGGCGTGCTCGCCGACGCGCCGTTCCGGGCCGATCCTCCCGAGCTTGTCCTGCGCCTCTACAACCTGGTCCAGGGCGCGCTCACCCCCGGCCGGATCCAGCGTTCACTGATCGAGGGTGCCGCCGCCTACGCCCGCTGGCGGGACGAGGACTGGCCGGACGAGCTGCCCCAGGCCGACGTCTGGGAGCGCTTCGTGATCGCCGACTGGCCCGCGCTGGCCCAGGTCCGGGTGCGCGGGGCGATCCCCCGCCTCAGCTACGACTGGGCGTGGCGGGACGGCTGGGCGCTGACTCCCGGCATCGCCGACGCCCTGACCGCGTTCACCGGGGCCGGCATCCGCCTCGCGATCGTCAGCAACACCCTCTGCGGCGCCGCCCATCGTGACTTCCTGTCCAAGGCCGGCATCGGTCGCCTCTTCGCCGCGCAGATCTACAGCGACGAGGCCGGCGTGCGCAAACCCAACCCGCAGATGATCTGGTCGGCCACGGACGCTCTCGGCGTGTCCCCCGCGAACTGCTGGTTCGTCGGTGACAGCCGCCGCCGCGACATCCTCTGCGCCCGCCGGGCGGACATCGGCACCGCGATCCTGATGCCGTCCGGCCGCGACAAGACGGAGGATGCGGCCGACTGGCCGGAGCCCGACTTCACCGTACGAGACGGTCACGCTCTGCGCGATCTGCTCAGCGGCCGGCCGTGACCTGCCAGACCGTGGTGCGCCGGACCGGGACGCCCTCCAGCTCCTCGTTGACCGGCACCTCGTAGACGGCCCGCTCGATCAGGCCCTCCGGCGCGTAGGCCCGCCCCGGGTCGCCGACCAGCACCAGTGAGCCCCGGCCGGCCGCGCGCCGCAGGAACGGCAGGACGCGTGCCGCCATCTCACGGCTGTAGAAGACGTCGCCGGCGAGGACGACTCCGTATTTGTCGTCGGACTCGAGAAGGTCAGCCTCGAGCGCGTCCACGCGTACCCTATTTGCTTTTGCATTGGCCTGGGCCGCGGCAAGCGAGTAAGGGTCGATGTCGTTGGCGATGACCGGTGCCGCACCCGCCTTTGCCGCAGCGATCGCCACCAGACCGGAGCCGGTGGCCAGATCGAGCACGCTGCGCCCGGACACCAGGTCGGGATCGTCGAGAAGATGACGGGCCAGAGCCTGCCCGCCGGCCCACGCGAACGCCCAGAAAGGCGGCGGCTGTGTCTTCCCAAAACCCGGTACTCCGAGCGCCTCCGTCGCCTCCCACAGCGCGATCGGCTCCTCGGCCTGGCTCAGCAGGATCTCCGGGACGAACGGCACCGGCGCGAGGGTGGTGTGGGCGCGGACGAAGTCTATTGGCACCACCCGATTGTGCCGCTTTCGCTCAGATCAACGGCTCCCGGGCCGATCAGGCCGACATCGGGGTACCTCGGGAGGGAGCAGGAGCAGGATGCCGACTCGGTGGCCCGCCGCCCTCTTCGGCGCCTGGATCGCGGTGCTCGCCGTGGTCGTGGCCTGGGAGCCCGACCTCGAGATCCCGCTACGGCTGCTGGCCGGCGCCTCGACCGTGGTCGTCATGGCCGTCGGCATCCGGCGCAGCCGGCCCGACGACGTACGCCCCTGGTGGCTGCTCACCGCCGCCGTCGCCCTGTCCGCGATCGGTGGCGCCGGCGCGGACGCACCCTCCTGGATCACGAACTGGCTGACCTGGGTGGAGCCGACCGGCACCGCGCTGCTGCTGCTCGCCTACCCGGTCCTGGCCGTCGCGCTGGCCGGTTTCGTGCGCCGCCGCACCAACTCGGTACGCGACTGGGCCGGCCTCTTCGACGCGCTGGTCGTCACCACCGGTGTCGCGCTGCTGATCTGGACGTTCGTGATCGGGCCGCGGATGGACGGCTCGGCGGGCGACGGCTGGACGGGCCTCGCCATGCCGCTCGCCGACCTGCTCTGCCTCGGCCTGCTGATCCGGCTCGCCACGATGCCCGGCCGGCTCGTCGCACCCGGACACTGGCTGGGCGCCGGTGTCTTCGCGATGCTGGTCGCCGACGTGACCGGGCCCGATGTCGCTGTTCTTGGTCACCTGGCGTTCTACACCGCCGCCGGACTCGCCGCCCTGATCCCCTCGATGGCCGAGCTGACCCGCCCGTCCGAGGTGCCGCCCGCCGACACCAGCCGTGGACGGCTCGCGCTGCTCGGCGTGGCCGCCCTGGTCGCGCCGACCGTACTCGTGGCGAAGATGTTCCGGGACGGCCAGGTCGCCGGCCTGACCACGGTGGCCGCGCTGAGCATCCTCATGCTGCTGCTGGTCCTGGCCCGGATGGCCGGGATCATGACGAGTCACCGGCAGGCGATGGCGCGGGAGAAGGCGCTCCGGGAGGCCTCGGCCGCACTGGTCTCGGCCGTCGACACCGAGGGTGTTGGGCTCGCTGTCCGTACCGCGGTGGCCCAACTTCTCCCCGGCGACGTGCCGCACGGGGTGGTGCTGGCGATCGCCATCGCACAGGTCGAGCCGCAGTCGCCCGAGGCCGCCGCGCAGGCCGCCGTCGACCGGGCGACCGGCACCGCCGCTCGGCTGGTCACCACCCGGGATGTGGACTGGGCTGTCGCCGTACGCCTCACCCAGTTCACCAGGACACTGCGCTGCCCGATGGTCCTCAAGGACCGCCCGGCCGGCGACCCCCTGGTCGGCGTCCTGCACGTCGGCGCACCCACCTGGGCCCTGCTGGAGCTGCAGCGCTCGGTGGAGGTACTGGCCGGCCAGGTCGCGCTGGCCCTGGAACGGATCGCCCTCGGTCACGAGGTGGCCCGGCGCAACAGCGAGACCTACTTCCGCACGCTCATCCAGAACACCGCCGACGTCATCCTGATCATCGACGACGCCGACCGGATCCGGTACGCGAGCCCGTCCGCACTCGGCGTCCTCGGCGGCGACCCGACCGGCGCCCTGCTGCCCGAGGTGATCCACCCCGACGAGCGGACCCGGCTGGCCGAGGTGCTCATCGCCGTACGCGGCGGCGAACAGTTGCAGCAGCAGCTCGACTTCCGGGCACAGGGCAACGGGCGCAACGAGGTGCTCCTCGAACTCCACTGCAGCGACCTGCGCCACGAACCGACAGTGGCCGGCCTGGTCATCACCATGCGCGACGTGACCGAACCGCGCCGCCTCGAACGCGAGCTGATCCACCAGGCGTTCCACGACTCGATGACCGGCCTGGCCAACCGCGTCCTGTTCAACGACCGCCTCCGGCACGCCCTCGCTCGCAGTGCCCGCGACGGCTCTGTGGTCGGCGTGCTCTTCATCGACCTCGACGACTTCAAGATCGTCAACGACACCCTCGGCCACGCCATCGGCGACCAGCTGCTGATCGCGGTCGCTGAGCGGATCGCCGGCGCGCTACGGGCCGACGACACCGCCGCCCGTCTCGGCGGCGACGAGTTCGCCGCCCTGGTGGAGAACGTCAACGACCCCGGCGCCGTCGAGGAGACCGCCAACCGCATCTTCGCCGCCCTCGCCGCACCCATCCACACCGACGCCAAACCCCTGTACGCCGCGGCTAGCATCGGCATCACCACGACCCCCGAGGCCAACGACGCCGACGAGCTGCTCCGCCAGGCCGACCTGGCCCTGTACGTCGCCAAGGGCGCCGGCAAGAACCAGTGGCGCCGCTACCAGAAGCACCTGCACGACTCGATGGTCGCCCGCCTGGAACTGCGCTCCGCCCTCGACCACGCCGTCAACGAGGGCCACTTCCTGCTCCACTACCAGCCGATCATGGACATGGCGGCCGGCGCGGCGGTCGGCTTCGAGGCGCTGGTCCGCTGGCACCACCCGCGCCAGGGCATCATCACGCCGGACCAGTTCATCGAGGTAGCCGAGGAGAGCGGCCTGATCGTCCCGATGGGCCGGTGGGTCCTCGAGGAGGCCCTGCGCACGGTCGCCGAGTGGCGCCGCATCCTCACGCCGTCCCAGGCGCCCTACATGAGCGTCAACGTCTCCGTACGCCAGGTCCGCGAGGCCGGCTTCGTCGACCAGGTACGCGCCGCCCTCCAGCACGCCGGCGTCCCACCTCGGTCCCTGATGCTGGAGATCACCGAAACCATGCTGGTCAAGGACGACGAACGCATCTGGGCCGACCTGGCCACCCTGCGCGACATGGGCATCCGCATAGCGATCGACGACTTCGGTACGGGGTACTCGTCGCTCGGCTACCTACGCCAGCGCCCGATCGACGTCGTGAAGATCGACAAGACGTTCATCGACGACATGACGACCAGTCAGCAGCCGTTGGCCCTGGTCAGCGGGATCGTGAGCCTGGCGCAGTCGCTGGGTTTGACGGTCGTTGCGGAAGGCATCGAGAGTACGACGCACCGGGAGCTGCTCGTCCAGATGGGGTGCCCGCTGGGTCAGGGGTTCCTGTTCTCCAGTCCGCTGGGCCCCACGGAGGTTCTCGCCTGGATGCGCGGCGCCCACCCGGTGGCCGTCTGACTCACGTGTGACGGGTGGACGACGGATCCGTCCCCCAGTCAGCCGACGTGGGCCGGGCGGCCACGATCGCCGTAGCGACAGCGAATGCGACCAGCGCGGCCAGGACAAGAGTGCTGATGGCGCGTCTCAACGACCCTCCCCCGAGGATTGGGAGCGCTCCCCCAACGCGACGTTACCGCACATTCACGAGCCCGAAAAGGTCTGCACCGGCTTCCTGGTGAGGGCCACGATGGCGCTCAGTAATTGCGACATGCCAGAAGCGGCAATTTGCACTGGATACCACGGGCGCGACAGAATGAATGTGACTACGACCATTCGCGGCCGAGAATCCGCACGGGGCAACTGACGCCCGAATGACATCGCTGTAGGAGCGACACACATGGCCAAGCAGATAATTACCCTTCTCACCGACGACCTCGATGGCGGCGAAGCCGACCGCACCGTCGAATTCGGGCTTGACGGCGTCAACTACACCATCGATCTGTCCGAGAAGAACGCCGGCAAGCTGCGCAAGGCCCTGGAACCGTTCCTCTCCGCCGCCACCCGGCTGGGCCGCAACGGCAGCGTGCCCACTCCCGCCCGGCGCACCGCTCCGGCCGCCACGAGCCGGTCGAGCCGCGACCAGAACCAGGCGATCCGCGAGTGGGCCAACAAGAACGGGCACAACGTCTCCGAGCGGGGCCGCATCCCGAGCCACGTCGTGGAGGCGTACCACGCCAAGCGATAGGTGAACGCGCACACCGTGACGAGCACGCTGTGCCGAGCACGCTGTGACGACCGCACTGTGACGGCGCTGCCGGGATCACCCGGCGGCGCCGTTTCGCGTCCAGTTCGAGCACCGGTTCACGCCCAGTCCGCATCGCCCCACTCCGGGCCCACTCCGCCCCACTCCGCGCCCGAGTTCGAGCCCAGTTCGCGCCCCACTCCACGCCGGTTCGCGCCCCACTCCACGCCCAGTTCGCGCCCAGGAAGAAGGAACGGCGGGATCGGCCGGACCACCCCCGCACACCCGGCAACCAGCGCCCCTGAAAACGCCGAGCGACCCGAAAATCCACAGCACCCGGATTTGCCAGCCACCCCCGCGAAGGAAAAGACGGGACGCGGCCGTCCCGACGCCCCGAAGGCACGCCCCTCCAAAAGCCGAAAGCACCGTTTCAACTCGTGCGGAATGCGAACGCCCGGCCACCAGCCGAAAGGGCCCCGCAGAAACCACCCCGCCAAACGATTCAACCGCCCGCCCCCGGGTAGCGAACAACCATGCGCCTAGTGATCGTCGGAGCAGGCGGCAACGCGGGCACCGCTCTGCTGCGCCGGCTACGCACCGAACCCGACATCGAACCCGTCGGCATCTCCCGCCGCCACCCCGACCCGAGCGCCCCTCACGCCGACCCGAGCGACCCCTACGCCGACATGGAGTGGCACTCGCTCGACATCGGCGCCGACGACGCCGCCGAGCAGCTCACCCGCATCTGCACAGGCGCCGGCGCCGTAGTCAACCTGGCCTGGCAGATCCAGCCCAGCCACGACACCCGCCGGCTCTACCGGACCAACGTCCTCGGCAGCCGAGCCGTCTTCCGCGCCGCCCTGCGCGCCGGGGTGCCCACCCTCGTACACGCCTCCTCGGTAGGCGTCTACGCCCCCGGCCCGAAGTGGGCGTTCGTCAAGGAGACATGGCTGCGCACCGGCATACCCGAGTCCTCCTACAGCCGCCACAAAGCCCTGGTCGAACGCATGCTCGACGAGATCGAGGCCGACCACCCCACCCTGCGAGTGGTCCGCGTCCGCCCCGGCCTGATCCTCCAGCGCGACGCCGGCACCGAGATCGGCCGCTACTTCGCCGGCCCCCTGCTACCCGCCCGCCTGCTCCGCTTCGGCTGGATCCCGCTGCTGCCGTCCCACCCCGGCCTGCGCCTGCAGGCGGTCCACGCCGACGACGTAGCCGACGCCTACCTCCGCACCCTCCGCGCCGACGTCCGAGGCGCCTTCAACCTCGCCGCCACCCCGGTACTCGACCCCCACACCCTGTCCCACACCTTCCGCGGCCTGCCACTCCCGGTCCCAGGATTCGCCCTGGAGGGCGCCGCCGCCCTGACCTGGCTCCTACGCCTCCAACCGGTAGACCGCGGCTGGGTCCGCCTGGCCCTGAAGGCCCCCCTGATGAGCTGCGACCGAGCCGCCTCCGAACTGGGCTGGCACCCGCGAACAGACGCCGTCTCCGCCCTACGCGAGCTGGTCGCAGGCCTGGCCGCCCGCGCACACACCACAAGCCCACCCATGTCCGACAATTCCGCGATGCCGGGACGCTTAGGCGGCCTGCTGCGAGGCCACCTCCCAGGAACAGGAAACCCCTATTAGCGTACGAAAAAAGCACTCCCCCAACCGCAACCCCGCAGCCCGCCCAGCACCGCGTGAGCCACCCCTGACCGCGCAGCCCGTCAGGCGCGCCACCACCACTGCGGGAGCCACCCCTGACCGTGCAGCCCGTCAGGCGCCCCCACCACCGCGTGAGCCACCCCTGACCGCGCAGCCCGTCAGGCGCGCCACCACCACTGCGGGAGCCACGCCTGACCGTGCAGCCGCCAGGCGCGCCACCACCACTGCGGGAGCCACCCCTGACCGTGCAGCCCGTCAGGCGCTCCCACCACCGCAGCGCCACCCTGACTGCGCAGCCCGTCAGGCGTTGGGCCCTTGCCGGCGCAGCTCGTCAACCCGCGTCATGGCACTGCGCAGCTCGCCCAACCAGTCCTCGGTGTGGCTGCCGACCAGCTTGACGCACCAGGCAAGCGCCTCAGACCGCGACCGCGCCACTCCCGCGTCCACCAACGTGTCGAGCACCTGCCGCTCCGGCTGGCGCAACCGAGTCATCACCGGCGCCGACAGATGCGTGAACAGCTCCGACGTGTCCCCACACCGAATCCCCCACGCAACCTTGCGCTGATAACGATGCTCAACCGACCGCGCTACCCGGATCCGAGCATCCCGAGTGTCCTCCCGAAACTGCGCGATCCGCCCCGCCTGCCCAGCCGCGTTGTCCGCCTCACTGGCCTCCGCCGCCAACTCAGGCCGAGCCAACCGCCCCCAAACAATGATCTCGTCCCGATCAACCACAACCTCCGGCGGCTCAACAAACCACCCATCAGGCACAGCCCCCGTAACCCAGGCCTGAGCATCCTCAGCACTAGGCGGCTCAGCCCTTCCCCCAGGCGCCCCAACTCGAATCCGCATACCAACCTCCCGCCAAATTACGTGCTTACATACTTACACCGTTGCGCCCCACCCGCCACACCCGTTCACCACAAGCGAACTCCCCCGGACAGCGCAGCGTGCGGGCAACGCAGCGCGATGCGCTGCGGACGTCGCGGGCGAACAGCGCGGCGCAGGCAATCGGCGCGGCCACGGCGGCCTGCACAGCCGACCGGCAGGGCGCGGCACAGCCGACCGGCACGGCGCGGCGCAGGCAATCGACACGGCGCGGGCGGCCGGCACGGCGCGGCGCGGGCGTCCGGCACGGCGCGGCGCGAGTGGCCGGCACGGCACGGCGCGAGCGGCCGGCACGGCGCGAGCGAGTGGCCGGCACGGCGCGAGCGAGTGGCACGGCGCGAGCGAGTGGCACGGCGCGAGCGAGTGGCACGGCGCGGGTGAGTGGCACGGCGCGAAGACGGCGGCGTGGCGGCATGGCGGCGGCGTGCCCGCACCCGTCGTGCCTGGCGAGCCGGAAACGGGACAGGCGAGGAGTGGTGAGCGCTGAGCGGGCGCAGAGGGACGGCACAGGGCAATGCGCGGGGCAGGAGCGCAAGGCACAGCGGGGTGGGCGGCATAGGGCACAAGCCGGGAGCGCAAGCCGGGTGGGTGCGCGGGGTGGGTGCACGGGGTGGGTGCACGGGGTGGGCGCACGGGGTGGGCGCACGGGGTGGGTGCGCGGGGCGGGCGCGCGGGGCAGGCGCGCGGGGCGGGTGCGCGGGGCGGGTGCGCGGGGCGGGTGCGCGGGGCGGGTGCGCGGGGTGGGCGAGGCCGGTGCGCTGGGCGGTCGTAGGGTGGGCGGCGTGCTTCGTCAGGTCACGGCTATTCGGTATGTCACGCCGCTTCGGGAAGGTGGGTCGCTGCCGGGTGTTGTGGAGGCGGATGACCTCGGCACCTATGTGGTGAAGTTTCGCGGCGCCGGGCAGGGGACCCGCGCTCTCGTCGCCGAGGTGATCGCCGGGGAGCTGGCCAGGCGGCTTGCGTTGCCGGTGCCGGAACTGACGCGTGTGGAGCTCGACCCGGTGGTGGCGCGGGCCGAGCCGGACGAGGAGGTTCAGGAGCTGATCAAGGCCAGCGCCGGCGGCAACCTGGGCATGGACTTTCTGCCGGGGGCGCTCGGGTACGACCCGAACGCCCACCCGGTCGACGCGAAGCTGGCCAGCCGCGTCGTGGCGTTCGACGCGTTCGTCGAGAACGTCGACCGCAGCTGGCGCAACCCGAACCTGCTCATGTGGCACGGCGGCCTCTGGCTGATCGATCACGGCGCGACCCTGTACTTCCACCACAACTGGGCCCGTGCCGCGAACGTCGTGCATCGCGCATACCGCTGGGACGATCACGTGTTGAAGCCCTACGCCACGGCGCTCTCCACGGAAGGCCCCGCCCTTGCGGAGCGGATCACCCCCGATCTGCTCGCTGAGGTGCTCGCACTCGTCCCCGACGAGTGGCTCGACGAGGGTGACCGGGACGCATACCTGGATCACCTGTCGCAGCGCGCGGCCCGGCCGGAAGCGTGGTTGCCGTGATGGTCCCTTACGAGTACGCCATCATCCAGGCCGTCCCCCGGATCGAGCGCGGCGAGCTGATCAACGTGGGCGTGCTGCTGTATTGCCAGCGGCACGACTTCCTCTCCGCCCGCACGCACCTCGACGAGGACCGCTTACGGGCTCTGGACCCGGCCGCCGACGTCGAGGCGATCCGGACCGCCCTGGACTCCTGGGACCGGACCTGCACGGGCGGCGGCGCCTCCGAGGGCATGAAGCTGGGCGAACGATTCCGCTGGCTGGTGGCCCCGCGAAGCACGGTGCTGCGAGCCGGCCCGGTCCACATGGGCCTGGCCGCGGACCCCGACGCCGAGCTGGACCGACTGGTCGGCCTGCTGGTGCGCTGACACGACTCAGCCCATCGTCGAGGTGCGCCGGCGCAGGTCCACCTGGAAACCGACGCCTCGCGGCGAGAGACAGGTGACGACGTCGCCGGGGTGCAGGCGCGGATCCTCGGCATAGCGCTCGGCAAGTTTGGTCTCGGCGGCCCGGTCCCCCGCGTCGGCCGACAGGAGCAGATCGGCGATCTCGTCGATGAGGGCCAGCTCCTCCGGCTGCAGCGGCGGCAGGTCGTCCCAGGCCTCGTCGACCTGGCGCCCGCCGAGGTGGGCGACCGTTTCCGCGGAGACTCCCCAGAGGTCCCAGAGGAGCAGCTCGTCGCCCATGCGGTGGGCCAGCTCCACCACGACGTATTCAGCGATCATCCGGGAGCCGCCGATCGGGTGGCCCGGCCCGACGCCGAACGTTCCCGGGTCCTCGTCGCCGCGGCGGACGGCGACCCAGGACTGCGCCGCGGTGCGCAGGCCGCCGGGGCCGAGCGTCACGTCGGTGACGTCGACCGCGTGGTCGCCGGCCGGGTCCAGCTGGGAGTCCATGGCGATCCAGCGGCTCCCGTCGTGGTGCTCCACGACGACGTGATCGACATGGAAGTCCTCAGCGAAGTAGTCGGCGAATCCGACCCGGCTGCGCGCCGGGACACCTTTCGCCCGCAGCGCGGCGACGGTGAGCAGCGTGAAGTCGCGGCAGCAGCCGACGATCCGCTGCTCGGGCGCCCGAGGGGCGTCGAGCGGCACGGTGAAGCGGGCGGCGTCCGCGTCCAGCATCCGGTCCACCCAGCGGCTGTCGATCTCGGCGAGCCGGGCCGGCGGGAAGTCGATGCCCGACGCCCTGTAGTGACTCACCAGGTTGCGCGTGACCGCCGCGATCCCGGCCACGTCGTCCGGCAGCTCCCGGAGCCGGGCCAGGTGGTGGCGCGGGTCGGAGAAGGCGGTCTGTCGTGTGTAATCCATCGGTCTCACCCTTCGACTGGTATGGCGACATGGACGAACGGGTCGGTCCCGCGCAGGCGGTCCCACCAGTCCAGATAGATCTCACGGGGCGGGCCGGTGACGAACTGGCCGGCCGCGCTCACGTGCTCCCACACGGCCTGGTAGGCCTGTGTGATGCGCGGATAGAAGCAGTCGTCGCGGACCACCGTCGTGTAGGCAACCAGGCACTCCGGCTCCATCCGCAGCGTCAGCCGCTCGACCGGCTCCACCGAGCCCTCGTAGGGCACGCAGACCTCGATGGATCCCTCGTTGTCCGGTGTGACCGGACTCGGATAGAGCACCCAGTGCTCGGCCGTGGTGGACGCGCCCTGCTCCTCGAGATGCCGGCGGATCTCCCACTCGGCCGCGCTCATCACCGGGACGAGAGCCTGCTGGTCGACCTCGGCCTGGATGCACGCCACCTTTCGGGCCGGCCGCAGCATGATCCCCACCTCGTAGACCCGGGGTGGCTCGTCGCCGTGCGCCAGCCGGGTCCGCAACCAGGTGTAGCTCTCGCGCCGGGCCGAGGCCGCCGCCTCCTCGGTGGCCCACCAGCGGTCCAGCCGGCGCACCGCCTCGGCATCGGGCAGTGCCAGCACCTCGGTGATGACGGCGAGCGGCATGCCGAGCCGGCGGAGCAGGCTGATCCGCCCGGCCCGCTCCAGTTGGTCCGAGGTGTAGCGCCGGTAGTTGCTGGCCGCGTCCACCTCGGCCGGTGGCAGCAGGCCGGACACGTCATAGAGCCGCAACGCCTTGATCGAGAGCCCGGACCTGCGCCCGAACTCCCCGATCGTCATCGACTCGATCCCCCGCGATGTCATGGGATCGATGATGGAGTCTCCCCCAAGGGCCGGGTAAAGGGCTTCCGTGAATCAAGTTTCGGGGCACACTGAGCGGATGCAGCTGCCGCTCAACCCTCCGGTCAAGCCGATGCTCGCCAAGCCGATCGCGGACATCCCGCCCGGCCAGGTCTACGAACCCAAGTGGGACGGGTTCCGGTCGATCGTCTTCCGCGACGGGGACGAGGTGGAGATCGGGAGCCGCAACGAGAAGCCGATGACCCGCTACTTTCCCGAGGTCGTCGAGGCCGTCCTGGCGAACTTCCCGGAGCGGGCGGTGATCGACGGCGAGGTGATCGTCGCCGACACCGAGCGCAACACCCTCGACTTCGAGGCGCTCCAGCAGCGCATCCATCCCGCCGCCAGCCGTGTCAAGCTGCTCTCCGAGCAGACCCCGGCGAGTTTTGTCGCCTTCGATCTGCTGGCCATCGGCGACGAGGACCTCACCGAGCGGCCCTTCAGCGAGCGACGGGACCGCCTGGTCGACGTTCTCAAGAACGCAAAACCTCCGGTGTACGTGACACCCGCGACCGACGATCTGGAGACCGCCCGCCGGTGGTTCCAGGAGTTCGAGGGCGCGGGCCTCGACGGGCTCATCGCGAAGTCCACCGACCTGACGTATCAGCCCGACAAGCGGGTGATGTCGAAGATCAAGCACAAGCGGACCGCCGACTGTGTGGTGGCCGGCTACCGCGTGCACAAGTCCGCCGAGAACCGGATCGGATCGTTGCTGCTGGGCCTCTACGACGAGCGGGACGTGCTGGTCTCGGTCGGCGTGATCGGCTCCTTCCCGATCAAGGTGCGCGAGGAGCTCTTCGAGGAGCTGCAGCCGCTGGTCACCGAGTTCGAGGGTCACCCGTGGGACTGGGCGGCACACATGCAGGGCGAGCGCACCCCGCGCAAGAACGAGGTCAGCCGCTGGAACAACGGCAAGGACCTGTCGTTCACCCCGCTGCGGCCGGAGCGCGTCGTCGAGGTCCGTTACGACTACATGGAGGGAATCCGGTTCCGGCACACCGCCCAGTTCGAGCGCTGGCGCCCCGACCGCGAGCCGCGGACCTGCACGTACGAGCAGCTGGAACGTCCGGTGCGGTTCGACCTGGCCGAGGTGCTCACCAGCCGCTGACGGGTGTTTCCAGGATGACCGGATAGGGTCTTCTGGTGGATCGTCGCTCCCGTCTGGTCGCCGGACTCCTCACCGTGATGACGCTGACCCTCGCCGGGTGCACGCTGCCGGCGTTCGCGCCGAACGGCGCCGCCGAGCCGGCCAGGCCGCGCGGCGAGTCGGACAGCGCCTCGGCCGTGGGCACGCCCGCGCAGTGGACACCGTGCCCCGACGTGCCCCGCGAGCTGGTCGGACAGGCCGCCGGCGGTATGACGTACGAGTGCGCGACAGTGGCCGTGCCGCAGGACTGGGCCACGCCGGACAACGGCAAGACCTATGAGATCGAGATGATCCGGATCCGGTCCGAGCGGCAGAAGAACCGGATCGGGTCGCTGCTGCTCAACCCGGGCGGGCCGGGCGGGTCCGGTGTCGACGTCGCGGTGTATCTCTCGTTCGGTCAGGCGCTCGGCGGCCTGCCCACCGAGATCACCGACCGGTTCGACATCGTCGGGTTCGACCCGCGAGGCGTGAGCCGGTCCAGCCCGGTGAAGTGCATCAGCGACAAGGACCAGGACGCGAACTTCGGCGCCGACCCGGATCCGGTGAGCCAGGCCGACTTCGACCAGTTCGCCGCCCTGCAGAAGCGGATCGCCGACGGGTGCGCCGCGAAGTACGGCGACCAGCTCCCGTTCTTCTCCACCGAGCAGGCGGCCCGCGACCTGGACGCCCTGCGCGCCGCCGTCGGCGACCCGAAGCTCACCTACCTCGGTTATTCGTACGGGACACTGCTCGGCGCCACATACGCCCAGCTCTTCCCGCAGAACATCCGGGCGCTCGTCCTGGACGGCGCGGTTGACCCCACCGAGGGCTACATCCAGGGTTCCGAGGCGCAGGCCAAGGGCTTCGAGCGCGCCTTCACCAACTTCACCGAGTGGTGCGGCGAGACTCCCGGCAAGTGCCCGATCGCGCCGGACGCCCGCGGCGCCGTCACCGACGCGCTCGCCAAGGCGGAGAACTCCCCGGTCCGCGGCGACGACGGCCGGGAGGCCACGCCCGGCTGGATCTTCATCGGACTGATCTCCTCCCTCTACACCGAGTCCGGCTGGACCAGCCTGGCCGAGGCGATCGACGGCCTGCAGAACGGCGAAGCGAAGGGCATCCTCGACCTCGCCGATCAATACACGGAACGCAAGCCGAACGGCGACTACACCAACCTGTTCGACGCGAACCTCGCGGTGAACTGCGCGGACACCGAGGGCGCGCCGAGCATCGAGGAGATCCGCCGGCTGCAGGGCGAGTGGCGCAAGAAGTACCCGCTGTTCGGCGCCGCGCTGGCGGTCGGCATGCTGCCCTGCTCGTACTGGACCGGCAAGCGCGACCCGTACCCGGCCGGCCCGGCGACCGGCGCGCCGGACATCCTGGTGGTCGGCACGACCGGCGACCCCGCCACGCCGTACGAGAACACCGCCGACCTGGCGAAGATGCTGGGTGTCGGCCGGGTCCTGACGTGGGAGGGCGAGGGACACACCGCGTACCCGACGACCGACTGCATCCGGGACGCGGTGGACGGCTACCTCATCGATCTGAAGGTGCCTCGGGAGGGCCTGCGCTGTCCGGCGCGCTGATGCCCTGACGGGCGGCCATCTCGTCCAGCAGCGCCCGGACGTGGCGCAGATTGAGCTTGAGCTCCTCCTGCTCCTCGTGCCGGAACGCGTCGGTGTCCACGATCAGCTTGCTGGCGAAATGCGCGGTGATCAGCGGAATCACCAGCAGCACCATGATCGAGATGAGGAGACCGGCCATCAGCCGGGCCTGCCAGGTCTCGGGTGAGATGTCGCCGTACCCGACGGTGGAGGCGGTGACGACGGCCCACCAGATCGAGTCACCGAACGTGGTGTCCGGCTCGAATCGGTCGTAGAGGGTCCCGCACACCACGATCAGCAACGAGTACGCGATGAGCAACGTCTTGGGCGAGTTCGCCAGCCAGAACACCGCCCGGTAGACGAGCCGGAACGGCAGGAGCAGCGCTTCCATGTGGTCATGGTGCCCGAGGTGACCAACGCGCGACAGGCCGTGACAAGCTTTCGATCATGCAGATCCGCACCGCGACCCGTTCCGACGTACCCGCGATCCTCACTCTCCTGGAGGACGACGACATTTCGCGCCTGCGCGGACACGTCGTGGTGCCCGCGGCGATCGAGAGCGCGTTCGAGGCGATCGACAGCGACGACCGCAACGAGCTGGTCGTCGCGGTCGAGGACGGCGAGGTGATCGGGACCTGCCAGCTCACGTTCATCCCGGGCCTGAGCCGCGGCGGCGCCGAGCGCCTGCTCATCGAGGCGGTCCGGATCCGCTCCGACAAGCGCGGCGGCGGTCGCGGTGGCGACCTGATCCGGTGGACGATCGAGCGGGCCCGCGAGCGCGGCTGCCGGGTGGTCCAGCTGACCACCGACAAGCGCCGCACCGAGGCACAGCGCTTTTACGCCGCACTCGGCTTCCAGGCCTCCCACGAGGGCATGAAGCTAGCGCTGTGACTTGACGTAGCGCCGCTCATTCGCTGTTTTCCCAGTTCGCGGCGTTTTTGCGGCTGGGCTGGACGCGGGGTGGCTCGCCGGGCATCTTGGGGTGGTCCGGCGGGTACGGCAGGTCGCCCAGTCCGGCTTTCTCGTCACGCTCCACCCACTCGAGCAGCGGGGTGATGTCGTGCGCCACGTCGTCGATGGTGGCGTGCGGGTCGCCCACCGAGGCGAACCGCGACGGGACCGTACGCAGATCGAAGTCGTCCGGCTCCACCCGGGTCAGCTCGTCCCAGGTCACCGGCGTGGAGACGGTCGCGCGGGCGTTGGCGCGCAACGAGTACGCACACGTGATCGTCCGGTCCCGGGCCATCTGGTTGTAGTCGAGGAACACCCGCTCGCCGCGCTCCTCCTTCCACCAGGAGGTCGTGATGCCGTCCGGGTTGCGGCGTTCCACCTCGCGGGCGAGCGCGATGGCGGCCCGGCGCACCTCGATGAACGACCAGTTCGGCGCGATCCGCACGTAGACGTGCACGCCGCGCCCGCCGGACGTCTTGGGATAGCCGGTCCAGCCCAGGTCGGCGAGCACCTCGTTGACCACGCCGGCTGTGGACACCACGTCGCCGAAGTCCGTGCCGGGTTGCGGGTCGAGGTCGATGCGCAGCTCGTCCGGGTTGTCGGGGGCGTCTCCGCGTACCGGCCAGGGGTGGAAGACCACGGTGCCCATCTGCGCGGCCCAGGCGACGTGCGCCAGGTCGGCGGGGCACAGCTCGTCCGCCGTACGCATGCTCGGGAATTTGATCTTTGCGGTTTTGATCCAATCGGGCACGCCGCGGGTGGGAATGCGTTTCTGGAAGAAGGCCTCGCCCTCGATCCCGTCCGGGAAGCGCTGCAGCGTGGTGGGCCGGTCGCGCAGCGCGCGGAGGATGCCGTCGCCGACCGACCGGTAGTACTCGAAGACGTCCCGCTTGGTGTAGCCCTTGGCCGGAAACATGATCTTGTCGGGGCTGGACAGGCGCACGGTGTGGCCGGCGATCTCGAATTCTTCCGCTGCGGCTTTCGGCATGACAACGACCATAGGCCCCGGAACGGCCGAAGGCCGCCCGGAGATCCGGACGGCCTTCCCACGGACGAAAACGATCAGGCGTTGCGACGGCGGCGGGTGTAGACCACCGCGGCGGTGCCGGCGGCGATCATCAGGCCACCGGCGACCAGGGTGCCGGTGAGCGGCGCACCGGTGAGCGGCAGTGCACCGCCGGACACGCCGGCCGGCTGGGTGGTCGTGGCGACGCCCGGCGTCACCGACGCGGATGCCACACCGACCGGGCCGGACGGCGTCGGGCTGGTGGTCGCCGGCGTGGTGCCCGGAGGCGTGGTGGTGGGGCTGGTGGTGGGCGGGGTCGTCTCGCCGTAACCGGGACGGCCGCGAGTCGGGGTCGTGTCCGCGGGAGTCGTGGCCGGCACCTCGGCCACGTCACCGGTGTAACCGGCGTCGCCACGAACATCCCCGGTCGGTGCCGGGCTGGTCATGACCGCCGGGTGCCCGGCCGCGACGACCGGCTCAGCTGCCGTGACGGGCGAGCCGGCGAACGCTGCCGTGGCGGGCGAGCCGGCGAAAGCTGCCGTGGCGGGTGATCCGAAGGCCAGAGCAGCGAAGACAGTGACGCCGGCCGCGGGCAGTCCAGCGGCCAACCGACGCGAGAAGCTCATGAGGAGTATCCGTTCTGTTGCTGAAGGTACGGTTCCATGGTCGCACGGGAGCTTAACGGTAATTGCCCGATTTACCCGAAAACATCCCCCGGCGGGTCTTCAACTCGGAAGACCACCAAAACGGTGACTCCGCCACAAATGAGACAGAGCGAACACTTTGCGCTCGAACTGCGGGTCAGCTGCGAAGAGTCCCCCGCTGTACGGAGCGTGCAGTTGCACACTGGCGCCCGAATCGAGGTAGACGGAGACCACGTTCCGGCGACCCCGGCGCTCCGCCCGCAGGTCGACAACGCTGTCCCAATCGGTGACACCCGAAGGGGTACGGATGCCGTCCGCCTCCACCACGATCCCGGTCCGCCGCCCGGCCACCAGGCCCAGCGCCGCGCCCAGCAGCAGCGGCGCCATCATCAGCAGCGGCCACATCCACTCCGGCGGGCCGCCCGCCCGCGGCCAGGCGAGCTCCACGATCACCCCCGCCGTGACACTCGCCACGGCGCTCAGCGCGCCGAGGTACAGACCGTGGCCGAGCACCTGCTGCCAGGTGGGCCGGAACGTCGCCGGGGATGCACCTTCCATGGATGGTCCAACGGGCCGGCCACCGGCTCCGGCGCACCGGGCGTGCGACGTACCGTTGAGGCATGGCAACCGATGAGTCGACCCTGCCCACTGGACCTATCCCCACCACCGAGGACGAGTGGCGGATCCGCCTGAGCCCGGCCGAGTTCCGGGTGCTCCGGGAGGCGGGCACCGAGGCCCCGTTCAGCGGGGAGTACGTGGACACCAAGACCGAGGGCATGTACAACTGCCGCGCCTGCGGCGCCCAGCTCTACCCCAGTGACACCAAGTTCGACTCGCACTGCGGCTGGCCGTCGTTCGACGACGCGATCCCGGGTGCGGTCAAGGAGATCGAGGACCGCGGCCACGGGATGGTCCGCACCGAGATCAGGTGCGCGCGCTGCGACTCGCACCTGGGCCACGTGTTCCGGGGCGAGGGTTTCACCCCGAAGAACACGCGGCACTGTGTGAACAGCCTGTCGATCAGGCTCGACCCTAAGTAGCGGGAACCTCGTAAACCGTCACGTTCCCGGCCTTGAACCGCTCGGTGGCATATCGGGCCAGCTCCGGGCTGGCCGAGGTCGCACCCCCGCGGAGCGGGTCGGGAATGGGCGTCGGGCTGACCGCCACGAGCCACCGGACGTTGTGCTCGCGGGTGAACGCGGTGACCCGCTCCGCCGTCGGGTCGGTGAAGACCTGATCGTTGGCGGTCAGCAGCGCCGGGTCCCAGAACTTGCTGCGGTAAAGCGTGCGGTCCCAGAGGCCACCGCCGGCGAGGGACGGCTCGGTGTAACTCCAGCCCTCGATGATCACCTGCCGCTCCGAGAACGCGGCGAGCCAGAAGTCCCGGCTGTCACAGAATCCGTAACCGGTACGGCAGTGGCTGTTCGTGGCCACCAGGTCGCGCGGATCCGAGTGATCGCGCAGCCACCGGGAGGCGGCGATCGCACCGGGCGGCATCGCGAACACGTTGCCCGGCAGCACGATGTCGCGCTGGGACTCGCCGGAGACGAGCCGGTCCCAGAGCGGCCTGCAGTTCGCCACGCCGCTGGCGACCGCGATGGTCGCCACGGTGAGCGCCATGGCGGCGAGGATCTGCAGCCGGCCCAGCCGCAGGAACCGTCCCGCCAGCGCGACCACCAGCGTGAGGGCGGCCAGCGCCGCGAACAGCACGACGTACGGCTTGATCGCGTGCGCCAGGGTCCAGCTGTCCAGCGGGTCGGCCGGCGGTTTCTTGCCCAGTGTCTGCCGCACCACGACCAGCAGCACCGCGCTCGCCACGATCCCGGCGCCGCTGAGCACGAAGAACCTGCGCGGCGGTCGTTTGCCGGGCGGCAGCAGGGCGGACATGCCGACCGCGGCGAGAATGCCGAAGTACGGCGCCGCCGAGCGCCCGAAGTAGGACTGGCTCAGCCCCGGGTGGGCCAGGGCGTAGAGCGCGCCCAGCCCGGACAGGGCGAAGCCGAACATCAGCTGCACGATCGGGTCGTTGCGGAACCTCCGGCGCAGCAGGCCGACCATGCCGGCCCAGCCGAGCAGCACGGCGATCACGGCGACACCGGTCAGCACCAGGATCGGCTTCCACGGGTTGGCTGCCGTCTGCGGACCCATCACGGCCTTGCCGAGCACCGTGTACTTGACCGTCTGGAACGGGTTGACCTCGGTGCCCTGCGAGCCGGACCCGAAGAGCACGACCTGCGCGAAGGCCATCCAGGCCAGGCAGATCAGCAGCGCGAAGACCTCACGGCCGGGACGCTTGCGGCGCAGCACCACCCGGACGGCCATCACCAGGCCGAGGCCGCAGATGAGCATGGGCAGGAAGGTGGCCTTGGCGCCGGCGAGTGCGCCCACCAGGGCGATCAGAACCAGCCAGGGTACGGGACGCCGCAACTCGCCCGGGGAGGCGCGGAACAAGTCGCACAGCAGATAGACGACCGCGACGCAGAACAGGGCGGCGAACGTCTGTGAGGCGCTGACCCACAGGTTGTCCAGGAAGTACAGCGGGTCCATCGGCCGGCCGGTCCACACGAACGGCAGTGTCACGGTGCCGAACAGCATCAGCGGCACCGCCAGGTTGCCCGGCCACCAGCGTCCGGTGATCCGGTGCACCAGCGCCAGGACGAGCACCAGGAACGCGGCGAAGATCGGCACCGGCATGAGCCGCATGATCATGACCTGCGGTTCGATGCCGGTGATCCAGCTGGCCGCTGCGCCGTGCGCGTACGCGTACCAGTGGTAGAGCAGTTCCGTTCCGTACAGCCAGGGCGTGTTCACCGGCACGTCGTGCTTGAAGACTCCGACCAGGGCGAACTGGAACGGGAAGTCCATGTGCATGGTGGCCGAGTTCGGCTCGTCCAGCGAGTTGTAGCGGAAGATCGCGAACCCGGCGGTCCACATCGTGAAGGAGATGCCGAGCGCGGCCGTCCATGACGTGCCGAGCGGCAGCCGTTCGCCGCTGCCGCGCCAGAACCGGCGCAGGGCCGGCACCGCGGTAAAGGCGACGATCGTGGCGATCGGCCAGGCCAGCACCGCGAGCGGCACACCCGCCGCCCGCGCGACCAGGTAGACCGGCAGCTCGATGACGAAGCCGGCGGTCGTCCCGAAGGCCACGTCGAACGGCAGGTAGCCGGCCTGCCTCTGCAGGGCGCGCCAGATCAGGGTGCCGGGCAGGGTCACGCAGCCGAGCGAGTACACCGCGAACATGGCCTGGTCGCGGTCGGAGACGCCGTAGTAGCGCATCACCACGTAGATGACGGCGAGCGTGAAGATCAGTGCGAGCCAGCCGGCGGACGGCGGGCGCCGCCGGCCGCTCGGGGTGGTGGTCTCGTTCTCGACTTGAGTGTGCTCGGCCAGGTCGGTCACCATCAGCCGTGGGTGACCAATTCGGTCGGCACGGTCTCGGAGCCGTTCCGGTTGATCACTGGCTCCTCCTGGTCGGTGTCGAACGCGATCAGGAACCTTGGCCGGCGCTGGGTCGCCGCGTAGATGCGTCCCACGTACTCACCGAGCAGGCCCAGGCAGATCAGCTGCACCGCGCCGAGCAGCAGCACGGCGATGTAAAGCGAGGTCCAGCCGGGCACGGTCACGCCGAACGCCCAGGCGCCGATGCCGCTGACGATCAGGCCGAGGCAGACCATGAAGGTGATCAGGCCGAGCCAGGTGGCGACCTTGAGGGGCGCCGCCGAGAAGCCGGTGACGCTGTCCACGCTCAGCTTGATCATCTTGGTGAGCGGGTACTTGGTCTCGCCGGCGACCCGCTCGGCGCGCACGTAGCCGACCTCGCCGCTGGGGAAGCCGAGCGACGGCACCACGAGGCGGTAGACCGGCTGCTGCTCGGGCAGGTCGTTGAGCGTGTCCACCACGGGGCGGCTCATCAGGCGGAAGTCCCCGGCCTGGCCGCTGACCCAGGGGCCGACCAGCTTACGCATCAGCCAGTAGTAGGCGCCCGCGGTGCTGCGCTTGAATGCGGTGTCGGTGGTGCGGTCGTTGCGTACGCCGTACACCACGTCGAGGTCCTCGTCGCGGGCCTTGGCCAGCATCTCGCCGATGACCTCGGGCGGGTCCTGCAGGTCGGCGTCGATGCTGACCACGTAGTCGCCGCGGGCCGAGCGGAGGCCGGCGGCGAGCGCGGACTGGTGACCGACGTTGCGGCGCAGCTTCACGAGGCGCAGCTGCGGCCAGTCCTTGCGCAGCTCGAGCACGCGGGCGACGGTCTCGTCCCTGCTGCCGTCGTCGACCGCCACGACCTCGTAACTGACGCCGAGCCCGTCCAGGACCGGGCGGAGACGAGCCACGAAGTGGTCCACGGCTTCACGCTCGTTGTACATGGGTGTCACAACTGACAAGGTCAGAGCGCTCAGCGCGAAGTCACGCCGCATGTTCCTGTCCCCCAGTAGAAGGCCTGAATTGGGCACCCCACGTAAATGCGAACGTTCTTCGCCGGCCCAATGGTCGTGAAGGATACAGACCGCCCGCTAATACTGGGTTGCGCCTCCCTGTGCAATACGCCGCACCAGATCCTCGACCACATAGCGCCGCCCGTCCGCCACGGTGAGCCACCCGGTGGAGGCCGACACGACCCACTCCGGACCGAGGTCCGGTGCATGTCTATCACCCTCCACATCGAAGTCTATGGTCGTCCGGACCAGGTGTGCCGCACGAGGCAAGAATGCCTGGTAAACGGCACTACCACCCATCACCCAGAAGTCGTCTTCGTCGACCTCTTCGGGGGAGTGCGCAACCACCGCTCCGGCTGATCGCCACTCCGGGTCCCGGGTGAGCACCACGTTGCGCCGCCCGGGAAGCGGCCGGAACCGCTCCGGCAACGAGTCCCACGTGGCCCGGCCCATCACCACCGTGGCACCCATGGTGCGTTCCTTGAACAGGCGCTGTTCACCCGGAACGTGCCAGGGAATCGTGTTGCCCGCGCCGATCACCCCGTTCCGGGCCTGCGCCCAGATCATGTGCACACTCATACCGCGACGGGCGCCTTCAGCGCCGGATGGTGCCGGTAGTTCACCACGGTGAAGTCGCCGTACTCGTATTCGAACAGGCTCCGCCGGGGCGCGATCTCCAGTTCACAGAACTCGTACGCCTCCCGCCCGATCTGCTCGGTGACCTGCTCGACGTGGTTGTTGTAGATGTGGCAGTCCCCGCCCACCCAGATGAAGTCACCCGGCGCGAGCCCGACCTGCGCCGCCACCAACCGGGTCAGCAGCGCGTAGCTGGCGATGTTGAACGGCACCCCGAGGAACAGATCCGCGCTGCGCTGATAGAGCTGGCAGGAGAGCCGCCCGTCGGCAACGTAGAACTGGAACAGCGCGTGGCACGGCGCCAGCGCCATGTCCGGAATGTCTGAGACATTCCAGGCCGACACGATCATCCGGCGCGAGTCGGGATCACGCCGCAGCGTCTCCAGCACCTCGGAGATCTGGTCGACCGGACCTCGATCCGTGGGCCACGACCGCCACTGGTGGCCGTAGACCGGACCCAGCTCACCGGTGGGCGACGCCCACTCGTCCCAGATGGTCACACCCTGCTCCCGGAGCCAGGAGACATTCGTGTCGCCACGCAGGAACCACAGCAGCTCGACCGCAAGGGACTTGAAGTGCACCCGCTTCGTGGTGATCAGCGGAAACCCTTGGGACAGGTCGTAGCGCAGGCGCTCCCCGAAGAGCGACCGCGTGCCGGTCCCGGTGCGGTCGCTCTTCGGCGTGCCGCTGGAAAGGACCCGCCGGAGCAGGTCTTCGTACTGGGTGTCGACGGCCATGGCCGAAACGTTAGCGCCCAGTCGGGGCTCAGGCGCGCAGCCGCCCGGCGATCGAGACGATCCGGCGGGCCAGGTGGTCGAGCGCCGCGAACTGCACCTCGGTCAGCGGACCGTCGTTGCTGCCACCGGTGACGTGCGACACCCCGTACGGGTTGCCGTCGGCGAACTTCAGCGGATCGGTGTACCCGGGAGCCACCACGACGCCACCGAAGTGGTAGATCGTGTTGTAGAGCGCGAGCAACGTCGACTCCTGGCCGCCGTGCTCGGTCATCGACGCGGTGAACCCGGCGTACGCCTTGTTGGCCAGCTGGCCCTGCGCCCACTGCGGTCCGAGCGTGTCGAGGAACTGCTTGAGCTGGCTCGTCACGTTGCCGTACCGGGTGGGCGTGCCGAACAGCACGGCATCGGCCCAGACCACGTCGTCGGCGGTCGCGCGGGGCTCGTTCTTGGTGCGGTCGAAATGCTGGCTCCACGCCGCGTTCGACGCGATCGCCTCGGCGGGAGCGAGCTCGGCGACCTGACGGAGGCGTACCTCTGCTCCGGCCTTCTCCCCCGCTTCCCGCAGCCGTTCCGCCATGCCGTGCACGGTCCCGGTCGACGAGTAATAGATGATCGAGAGCTTGACGTCCGCCACGATGCCTCCCCGGAGATCTGCTGGTGGATCAAGCAAATCTCCTGAAAGAAGCTCATGAAACGCTTATAGGCGGAGTTCACTGCCTCGCGGGCCGACCGCGTCGGCCTCGTCGTCGTCGAACCAGACGCCGTCGGTCGCCAGGTACCGGAAGGCGTAGTGACCCGGCTCCAGCGGGACGCTCACGGTCCGCGTGCCGTTCTTGCGCGGCTGCAGCTCGTGCTTCCCCGGCTCCCAGCCGTTGAAGTCGCCGACCACGCTCACGGCGCCGGCCGGCACGTCGGCCGGCAGGCTGAACGTCACCCGGGTCTTGCTACCGAACAGCTTGCTTCGCTTGATCATGCGTCCTCCACGGATGCTGGCCCTCAATCCCTATAACGGCAGGACCGGCGCAGAGGTGAGGACACGCCGCGTATCTTGTGTCGATGCACCCGGAACCGCACGACGAGCTGCGAGTCGCCTCGTTCCGCGACCTCGACACGACAACGCTCTACGGCATCCTCAAGCTGCGTTCCGACGTCTTCGTGGTCGAGCAGGACTGTGTCTACCCGGACATGGACGGACGGGACCTGGAGCCCGGAACCCGGCACATCTGGTTCGAACGAGACGGATCAGTCCGGGCATATCTCCGCGTAATCAACGAAAACGGGACCGAACGGATCGGCCGCGTCGTCACGGAGAAGGACGCCCGCGGCAACGGCCTGGCCGGGAAGCTGATCACCGAGGCGCTGACCGTCATCGGCAACCGGCCCAGCGTGCTCCACGCCCAGGCGCACCTCAAGGACTACTACGCGCGCTTCGGCTTCGAACAGACCGGGCCGGAGTACCTGGAGGACGGCATCCCCCACGTGCCGATGAGCCGGCCCTAAGGAAGGTTCGCCACGATCTCGGTGATCGACCGGCGGCGGCCGGTGTAGAAGGGGACCTCCTCGCGTACGTGCCGCCGCGCGCCCGAGGCACGCAGGTCACGCATCAGGTCGACGATGCGGTGCAGCTCGTCGGCCTCGAAGGCCAGCATCCACTCGTAATCGCCGAGCGCGAACGAGGCGACCGTGTTGGCCCGCACGTCCGGGTACGGCCGGGCCATCTGCCCGTGCTCGGCCAGCAGCTGGCGGCGCTCGGCGTCGGGCAGCAGGTACCACTCGTAGGAGCGGACGAACGGGTAGACGCAGATGTAGGCCCGGGGGTCCTCACCGGCCAGGAACGCCGGCAGGTGGCTGCGGTTGAACTCGGCCGGCCGGTGCAGCGCCATCTGCGACCAGACCGGCTCCAGGTGCCGGCCCAGACCGGTGCGGCGGAAGAGACCGTACGCGTCCTGCAGCGCGTCCGGCGACGCCGAGTGCCACCAGATCATCACGTCGGCGTCCGCGCGCAGCCCGGACACGTCGTACGTGCCACGGATCGTCACGTCCTTACCGGCGAGCTGCTCGAAGAGCGCGTCGACCTCACCGGCCAGCTCGTCACGCAGCGCCGGCAGCGGCGTCGAGAGCCGGAACACCGACCACATCGTGTACCGGATCGTCGCGTTCAGCTCGTTGATCCGCGCCGCGTTGGACTGCTCGCTCATGCTTCCTCCAGGTACTCGCAGACATCATCCGCCGCCCGTTCCCCACTGGCCACGCACACCGGGATGCCGACACCGTCGACCGCCGCACCGGCCAGCGCCAGCCCCGGCGGCAGAGCGGCCCGTGCCGTCACCATCCGGTCGGCGTGACCCGGCGCGTACTGCGGCAGGCCACCACCCCACCGCTGGATCCAGAACGCGTCCGGCTCCGGCAGCTTCACCCCAGCGAGATCGCTCAGCTCGGCGTGCGCGCGGGCGAGCAGCGCCGGGTCACTGAGCTGCAGACGCTCCTGCTCACCGGCCCGGCCGAGCGAGGCGCGGACGATCACCGGGTCGTTCGGGCCGGTCAGGTGCGGCCACTTGACGGTGAAGAACGTCGCGGCCTTGACCAGGGTGCCCTCGCCGGGTGGGACCAGGAAACCGGAGAGGTCGGGCAACGCGGTGCCCGGGGGCAGGGCCATCGCTGCCAGCGCCACACTCGCGTAATCCAGCGCGGCCACCGCCTGCGCCGCCTCCGGCGCCACGTCGGACAACAGCCTTGCGGCCGGCTTCGCCGGAACCGCCAGGATCACGGCGTCCACATCATCGGTCTGCGGCATCGGCGCCGGGCCGAGGGTCAAATGCCAACCATGCGGGGTACGCGAAAGCTCACGCACCGGCAGTCCCAGGCTGATCCGGGCGCCGCTCGCCGACGCGGCGGCCGCCACCAGACGGCTCATCCCGCCGCCGACCGCCGCGAAGACGGGCTGCCCGGGAGTGCGCCGCGACCGGGCCTGAGCCGCACGGACCGCGTCCCGCAGGGTGTGCTCGGTCTCCGCCGTGCGCGCCAGTTGCGGCATCGTGACCCGCAGGGACAGCTGGTCGGCGCGGCCCGCGTAGACACCGCCGAGCATCGGGTCGACCAGACGGTCCACCACCTGATCGCCGTACCGGGAGCGGACCAGCTCGCCGACCGCGACGTCCTCGCCCGGTGCCAGCAGCGGGCGGCCCTCGTCGCGGTCCGCGCCGGACTCCGGCAGCGCCACGCCGTCCAGCGAGGACAGATCGCCGGGCACGCCGACCAGGGTCCCGGCCGGGATCCTGCGAAGCTCGCCGCCGATCGCCAGCGCGGCCGGCCGGGCCGCCGGATGCACCAGCGTGTCGCCGAGACCGAGCCGCCGGGCCAGCGTCACCGCCGCGGACTCGCCGCCGTCCGGGGCACCGAACAGGAACGACTCGGCGCCCTGCTCGACCGGCAGGCCGGCCAGCTCGCCGGTGCGCAGCTTGCCGCCGAGAGCGCCGCCCTGCTCGTACACGATGATGTCGGTGTCCGCGGGGGCGCGGTCCCGCAGCCGCACGGCAGCCGCCAGCCCGGCGATGCCACCGCCGATGACCGCGATCCGCTTCCGCACGCCCCTCACACTCCCAGGTCTCCCCCGCCCTCATCCACCGGGGTCGTGCACTGTGATCCGCGCCGGATCAGCGCGCGCTCACCTCGTGCACCAGCGCTACCAGGCGGGTCAGGATGTCCGGGTCGGTCTCGGGCATCACGCCGTGCCCGAGGTTGAAGACGTGACCCGGCGCGCTCCGGCCCTGCTCCAGGACCCGGCGGGCCTCACGCTCCACCACGTCCCAGCCGGCGAAGAGGATGGCCGGGTCCAGGTTGCCCTGCACCGCGCGGTCCGGCCCGATCCGCCGGGTGGCGATGTCCAGCGGGGTACGCCAGTCGACGCCCACCACATCCGCGCCCGCCTCACCCATGGCCTCCAGCAGGACGGCCGTCCCGACACCGAAGTGGATCCGCGGCACCCCGGCGCCGCTGAGCCCCCGCAGAACCGTGGCCGAGTGCGGCATCACATAGGTCCGGTAGTCCGCCTCGGACAGCGCGCCGGCCCACGAGTCGAACAGCTGCACCGCGCTCACACCGGCGTCCACCTGCGTACGCAAGAACGTCAGCGTGATGTCGGCGAGGCGGGACAACAGGGCGTGCCAGAGCTCGGGTGACCCGTACATCATGGCCTTGGTCTTGAGATAGGTCCGGGACGGACCGCCCTCGATCAGATAGCTGGCCAGCGTGAACGGCGCGCCCGCGAACCCGATCAGCGGTGTGTCGCCGAGCTCGCCCACCAGCAGCTTCACCGCCTCGGCGACGAAGTCCACATCGGCCGGAGTGATCGGCCGCAGCCGCTCCAGGTCGCTCTCCGCCCGCACCGGCTCGGCCACCACCGGCCCGGTGCCCGCAACGATGTCCAGATCGATGCCGGCCGCCGCGATCGGCACCACGATGTCGCTGAACAGGATCGCGGCGTCCACACCGTGCCGGCGCACGGGCTGCAGTGTGATCTCGGTGACCAGATCGGGCCGCCGGCACGAGTCCAGCATGCCGATCCCCTCACGGATCTTGCGGTACTCCGGCAGCGAACGGCCTGCCTGCCGCATGAACCAGACCGGCGTGTGCGGCACGGACAGGCCACGACACGCCCGGACAAAGGGGGATTCCTCGAGAACGGTCACCGAGCCATGGTGACACGTGAGTGAACGGCCCCGGCGGCGCGCCGACCCTTCGCAGTCGGTAGATCGGCATACGCTTCCACCATGGCGTCCCCCTCCGCTGCCCCCGAGGCGTTCACCCGCGCCGTCGCCGGGTTACGCGCGGACTCGCCGCGGCCGGAGATCCTCCTCGAGGAGATCACCCCGCCCCAGCGGCTCGCGCCGTATGCGTTCGCGCTCAGTGCCACCGTCCTGCGCGGCGGCGACGAGGTGGCGAGCGGCCGGCTGATCCTGCTGCACGAGCCCGCCGGTCACGAGGCGTGGCGCGGCGACCTGCGCCTGGTCACGCTGGTCACCGCGGAGCTGGAGGCGGATCTGGCCACCGACCCGCTGCTGCCCGCGGTCGCCTGGACCTGGCTCACCGACGGGCTGGATCAGCACGCTGCCGCGTACACCGCGATCGGCGGCACGGTCACGCAGACGGCCTCGACCCGGTTCGGCGAGCTGGCCGGCCCGGTGCCCACCGCCGACCTGGAGGTCCGCGCCTCCTGGACGCCGACCTCCGGCGACTTCGCCGCGCACCTGCGCGGCTGGTGCGCGATGCTCTCCTCCACCGCGGGCCTGCCGCCGCCCGGGGTCGCCTCTCTCTCGGACCGCCACCGCGCCCCGGCGGGCTAGAGATCTAGTTCTTGCCGCAGACGTCGAGCTCGTCGCAGGCCGTCTCGATCGGGATGGCCAGGCCGATCCCCTCGGCGTCACGGGCCTTGGCCGTCGCGATGCCGACCACCTGCCTGCTGGCGTTGACCACCGGGCCGCCCGAGTTGCCGGGGTTGATCGGCGCGTCGAACTGAATCGTCGGGCCGGCCGCGTCGTCCGGCCGGTACGCGCTGATCACGCCCGTGGTCACCGTGTCGTCCAGGCCGAGCGGCGCGCCGACGACCACCACCTGCTGGCCGGGCTTCACGTCACCGGGAGCCGGGGCCAGGGCCTTGATCTCCTTCTCGGCGCGCAGCAGCGCCAGGTCCTTCTCCTCGTTGACCTTGATGATCCGGGCCTGGATGCGGGTGTTGCCGCGCTCCAGCGAGACCTGCTTGTCGCCGTCGGTGAAGATCCCCTCGACCACGTGGTAGTTGGTGAACAGGTGGGTCCGGCCGTCGTCGGCCTGCCCGATCGCGAAGGCGGTGCCGGTGAAGTCGCCGGCCCGGACGCGGAAGACGCTGGGAATGACCGCCGAGGAGATGCCCTCCGGGTCGAAGACCGTGGCCAGCTGCTTCTCCAGGTCCTGGGTCTTGCCCTGCTCCGCGGTGACCGCCGAGGCCAGGTCCGTGCTGGCCTTGATCATGCTTTCCACGCGGAACGCCTGCCAGCCGGAGACGAGCAGGAGCGCGGCGACCAGCCCGATGATCAGCGGCCGCCCTTTCTTGGACTTTTCCTGATTTTTCGTAGTACGCGGCGGCTCCGGGGCCGACCACTGCTGGTACTGCTGCTGATACTGCTGTTGGTACTGCGGCTCCTGATACTGGTACTGCTGCTGCGGCCACGGGTCCTGCTGCGGCCACTGCTGCTGCTGGTTCCAGGCGGGCTCGTCGTCCCAGGAAGACCTCCGCCGCACGGAGCTGTTCGCAGGGGTGAATGGCTCGTAGGACATCCGGCGCGGCCTCCCGGGGTATCGGCGCTGCGACAGGTGATACGCATCCGGGCCCCCTCCGGATGAACGCCGGGAAAAGATCGAGAAATGACGCGCCGGACCCCGGCTGCGCACGGCAAGGGTGACACCCCCGTACGGTTACGGAGTGACCGACGAAGCACCCCTGCGCCGTCGGGACTCGCCGGACACAGCAGGGGACGGACCGCACGCAGTGCCGCCCGACCCGAGTCCTGGCGGTCCCGAGGCAACACCACTCACCGCACCCCGCGACGGCACCCCGCGACCGGTGGAGACCGAGGCCGAGCTGGCCGACGTGATCTCCCGGATGTCGGCGGGCACCGGACCGGTCGCCGTCGATGCCGAGCGCGCCTCCGGATACCGCTACACGCAGCGCGCCTACCTGGTGCAACTCCGCCGCGCCGGAGCCGGCACGGTGCTGCTCGACCCGCTGCCCCTCGAGGATCTGCGCACCCTGGACGCCGCGCTGGCCGACACCGAGTGGGTGCTGCACGCCGCCAGTCAGGACCTGCCGTGCCTGGCCGAGCTCGGATTCCGGCCGCGCCGGCTGTTCGACACCGAGCTGGCCGCGCGCCTGGCCGGGTTCGAGCGGGTCGGCCTGGCCGCGCTCACCGAGCAGTTGCTCGGCTTCTCCCTGGAGAAACACCACTCGGCAGCGGACTGGTCGACGCGGCCGCTGCCGGAGTCCTGGCTCACCTATGCCGCGCTCGACGTGGAGCTGCTCACCGACCTGCGTGACGTGCTCGCCGCGGAGCTGGACCAGCAGGGCAAGACCGCCTGGGCGGCCGAGGAGTTCGCCGCGCTGGTGGCCAGCGCCGACCGGCCGCCCCGGGTACGCCCCGACCCGTGGCGCCGCACCTCCGGCATCCACCGCGTCCGCGGCGCCCGCGCCCAGTCCCGGGTGCGCGCTCTCTGGTTCGCGCGCGACACCGTCGCCGCCCGGCGCGACTCCGCGCCCGGCCGGGTGCTGCCCGACTCGGCCATCGTGGCGGCGGCCGAGGCGGATCCGAAGGACGAGCGGACCCTGCTCGGCATCCCCGGTTTCGGCGGCCGCTCGGTGCGCCGCCTGGCCCGGATCTGGCTGGACGCCCTGGACCAGGCCCGGTCGCTGCCCGACGACGCGCTGCCGGTGAACCAGCCGGTGGACGGTCCCCCGCCGCCACACCGCTGGGCCGAGCGCGACCCGATCGCCGCGGCCCGGCTGGCACGGTGCCGGCAGATCGTGGTCGGCACCGCCGAGAAGCACAACCTGCCTCCGGAGAACCTGATCAGCCCGGATTTCGTACGGCGCCTGGCCTGGTCACCGCCGGACGAGGTCACCGATCGCACGGTGGGCGACACCCTGCTCGGCTTCGGTGCCCGCAACTGGCAGGTCGGCCTCCTCGCCGAGCAGCTCGCGGAGGTGCTTCCCGAGCCTTCCTGACCGGGGTGTGACCAATTCGCGGATGCCCTGGCAGCCTCTAGTTACCGGCGAGTAGCATTGCCGACACATTCAGGGTTCACGCCCGCAAGGAGGCTTGCTGTGCCCCGTGAAGTACGCGAGGTCGTCTTCGTCGACGGCGTCCGCACCCCGTTCGGCAAGGCGGGCGGCATGTATGCCGAGACCCGCGCCGACGACCTGGTGATCCGCTGCATCCGAGAGCTGATGAAGCGGAACCCCCAGCTCCCGCCGGAGCGCGTGGACGAGGTCGCGATCGCGGCCACCACACAGACCGGCGACCAGGGCCTGACCATCGGCCGGACCGCGGCCCTGCTGGCCGGCCTGCCCAAGACCGTCCCGGGCTACGCGATCGACCGGATGTGCGCCGGCGCCATGACCGCGGTGACCAACGTCGCCGGCGGCATCGCCATGGGGGCGTACGACGTGGCCATCGCCGGCGGCGTCGAGCACATGGGCCGGCACCCGATGGGTGAGGGCGTCGACCCGAACCCGCGGATCCTGACCGAGAAGCTGGTCGACCCGTCCGCCCTGGTGATGGGCTCCACCGCGGAGAACCTGCACGACCGGCTCCCGCAGATCACCAAGAAGCGGGTGGACGCCTACGGCCTGCGCTCGCAGGAGAAGACCGCCAAGGCGTATGCGAACGGCAAGCTCCAGCCGGACATGGTGCCGGTCGCCGTACGCAGCTCCGAGCTGGGCTGGGGCCTGGCCACCGTGGACGAGGCGCCGCGCGAGACCTCGATGGAGAAGCTCGCCACGCTGAAGACCCCGTTCCGCCCGCACGGCCGGGTCACCGCGGGCAACGCGGCCGGCCTCAACGACGGCGCCACCGCGGCCCTGCTCGCCGACGAGGCGACCGCCCGCGAGCTGGGCCTGCCGGTCGCCATGCGGCTGGTGTCGTTCGGCTTCGTCGGCGTCGAGCCCGAGATCATGGGGTACGGCCCGATCCCGTCGACCGAGAAGGCCCTCAAGAAGGCCGGTCTCACCATCGACGACATCGGCCTGTTCGAGCTCAACGAGGCCTTCGCGGTCCAGGTGCTCGCCTTCCTCGACCACTACGGCATCGCCGACGACGACCCCCGGGTGAACCCGTGGGGCGGCGCGATCGCCATCGGTCACCCGCTCGCGTCCTCCGGTGTGCGCCTGATGACGCAGCTCGCCCGGCACTTCGCCGAGCACCCCGAGGTCCGTTACGGCCTCACCGCCATGTGCATCGGCATCGGCATGGGCGGCACGGTCATCTGGGAGAACGCGAACTGGGAAGGCGCTTCGAAGTGATCGAGAACCCGAACGAAGTCGTCACCAAGGCGATCGTCCGCCTTGTTCAGGTGCCGGGTCTCGACAAGAAGGCCGCGCTGATCACCCTGGACAACGGCTTCGACCACAAGAAGCCGAACAGTTTCGGTCCTGGTGGGCTTGCCTCCCTCGACGCCGCGATCACTTCGGCTTCGGCCGCAGATCCGGCATTCATCGCTGTCACCGGTAAGCCCTACATCTTCTGCGTAGGTGCGGATATCACCGGCATGCCGCTCATCACCTCGCGCGAGCAGGCGGTCGCGCTCGGCGAGCTGGGCCACCGGGTCTTCGCGCGGCTGAAGAACAGCGACATCCCGACCTTCGCGTTCGTCAACGGCGCGGCCCTCGGCGGCGGCCTCGAGGTCGCTCTGCACTGCCACTACCGCACGGTCTCCACCGGCGCGGCGGCGCTCGGCCTGCCCGAGGTCGCGATCGGCCTGGTGCCCGGCTGGGGCGGCAGCCAGCTCCTGCCGAACCTGATCGGCGTACCCGGCGCGGCCCAGGTCATCCTGCAGAACCCGCTGACCCAGAAGGTGCTCAAGCCGAAGGACGCCAGGGAACTCGGCGTCGCCGACGCGCTCTTCGAGGCGGCCGACTTCCTGGAGAGCTCGCTCGCCTGGGCCGCCGGCGTCGTCAAGGGCGAGGTCACGGTCGAGCGTCCCGAGATCGACAGGGACATGTGGGACGGCGTGCTCTGGTTCGCCAAGAACCAGCTCGACGAGAAGCTGCACGGCGCGGTCCCGTCCGCCAACAAGGCCCTGGAGCTGCTCGCGCTCGCCAAGGAGGCGTCGTTCTCCGACGGCACCGCCGCCGAGACCGAGGCCCTCGCCGACCTGATCCTGGGCGACGAGTCCCGCGCCAGCCTGTACGCGTTCGACCTGGTCCAGCGCCGGGCGAAGCGGCCGGTGGGTGTGCCGGACAAGTCCCTCGCCCGCAAGGTCACCAAGGTCGGCATCATCGGCGCCGGCCTGATGGCCTCGCAGCTGGCCCTGCTCTTCCTGCGCCGCCTCCAGGTGCCGGTCGTGCTCACCGACCTCGACCAGACCCGTGTGGACAAGGGCGTCGGCTACGTCACCGGCCAGATCGACAAGCTGGTCGCCAAGCGCCGGATGGACGAGGGCACCGCGGCCAAGCTGCGCGGTCTGATCAGCGGCTCGGTCGACAAGTCGGTCTTCGCCGACGCCGACTTCGTGATCGAGGCGGTCTTCGAGAACCTGGACCTGAAGAAGCAGATCTGGGCCGAGCTGGAGAAGATCGTCTCCGCCGAGGCGATCCTGGCGACCAACACCAGCTCGCTGTCGATCACCGACATGGCGGCCGACCTGGAGCACCCGGAACGGGTCGTCGGCTTCCACTTCTTCAACCCGGTCGCCGTACTCCCGCTTCTGGAGATCATCAAGGGCGAGCGGACCGACGACCCCACGCTGGCCACGGCGTTCGAGGTCGGCAAGCAGCTGCGGAAGTCGTCGGTGCTGGTCAAGGACGCCCCCGCGTTCGTGGTCAACCGTCTGCTGACCCGCGTCACCAGCGAGATCTTCCAGGCCATCGACGCGGGCACCCCGCTGGACGTGGTCAACGTGGCGATGGACCCGCTGGGCCTGCCGATGCGCCCGATCGCGCTGCTCCAGCTGGTCGGCCCGGCGGTGGCGTACCACGTGGGCGAGACGCTGCACGCGGCGTTCCCGGACCGGTTCAAGGACTCGCCGAACCTCAAGAAGATCGTCGACGCCGGCCTCCCGGTCATGGTCGACGACGAGATCAACCCCGAGGTGGTCAAGCTTCTGGAGACCGGCTCGGCGCCGTTGACCGCCGATGAGGTACGCCAGAAAGCACTGGACGCCCTGGCCGAGGAGATCCGGATCATGCTCGACGAGGGCGTGGTCGCCGAGGCACAGGACATCGACCTGTGCATGATCCTCGGCGCCGGATACCCCTTCCACCTCGGTGGCGTCACGCCGTACCTGGACCGCAGCGGCACCGCCGAACGGGTGACAGGCAAGCGGTTCCTGCCGAACGGCCTGGCGAACGTCCGCGCCTGATCGGTATATATCCCTGCAAATGCCCCCGCGCTCGGAGTGCGGGGGCATTTGTTGTCGGTGCCCGTCGCTACTATCCAGCGACCTGCACGAGCTCTGGAGCGTCGATGACCTACCCTCCCCATCCCGGTGAGCCCAACCCCGGTTACCCGCCCGCGCAGCCGGGCTACCCGCCGGCCCAGCCGGGCTACCCGGGCGCCCAGCCCGGCTACCCGCCGCCCGCCGACCCGGGTTACCCGGGCGCCCAGCCTGGTTATCCGCCGCCCGCCGACCCCGGCTACCCCGGAGCTCAGCCCGGTTACCCGCCGCCCGCCGACCCCGGTTACCCCGGAGCTCAGCCCGGCTATCCGCCGCCCGCCGACCCCGGTTACCCGGGCGCCCAGCCCGGTTACTCGGCTCAGCCCGGTTATCCGGGTGGGCAGCCCGGTTACCCGCCGCCGCCCGACGCCGGTTACCCGCCGCCCCCGGGTGGATATCCGCCGGCCCCGCCCGGCTTCCCGGCCGGCCCGCCGCCGAAGAAGTCGAAGGCGCTCCCCATCGCCCTGATCTCGGCGGCGATCGTGCTGGTGCTCTGCGTCGGCGGCGCCGCCGCAGTCCTCCTGGCCGGCAAGAACGCCATCGAGGACGCCGGCGACGAGGCCTCCAAGGTCGCCATCACCGAACCCGACACGCTCGGCGGCCTGCCCAAGATCGACGACCCGTCGTTCGCCGCGATGACCGCCGAGATGGAGAGCAGCCTGGCCGCCTACCCGGGCGCCTCGAGCTCGTTCGGCGCGATCTACGGCGCACCCGAGAAGCAGAACATGGTCGCCGCCCTGGCCACCAAGGCACTGATCGTCGACCCGCAGAAGGAACTGGACGCCTCCTTCGACACGTTCGGCAAGACCTCCGAGGTCCGCGACCTGGCCGACGTCTCCACCGGCGACCTCGGCGGCGTCGCCAAGTGCGGCACCAGCTCCAACTCCGGCGTCGACCTGGCCATCTGCGGCTGGGCCGACGAGGGCAGCGTCGGCATGATCATGTGGTTCTTCAAAACCGCCGCCGACGTGAAGGCCGACTTCCCCAAACTCCGCGCCGAAATCGAGACGAAGACCGAGTAACCAGCCCCAAACCACCACAAACCCCGCAGCACAGGGCCGGGCAAACCGGCCGCGAGGCCCGGCGACACCGGGAGCCGCAGCGACGCCTGGCGCCCACCCACGTCCCGCGGCGATGGCCCGGCGGCCGACAGGGTCGGCGGCCGGCAGGACCGGCGGCCGACAGCCGGCGCGAACCCGGCGACCCGGAGCCGCGCGACGTCGGGCGGCAGCGGCCGCCCGGCGGGATGGCGGAACCCCGCGCCCGCCAGGACGGGAAAAGAGGGCGTGCGGGTCAGAAGCGGGCTCGGGGGACGCTGGCGCTCGCGGCGACCACCGGTGTCGTGTCGGCGGCGGGCAGGGAGACGGTGACCTCGAGGCCGCCGCCCTCCTGGGCCACCGCGGACACCGTGCCGCCGTGGGCGTCGCAGACCGCGCGCACGATCGACAGGCCCAGACCCGAGCCTCGGGAGCCGGTTCGTTCCCAGCCGCCGCGCTGGAACGGCTCGAACAGGCCCGGGACGTCCGCCGGTTCCACCTCGTAACCGGTGTTGCCGACCACCAGCACCGCCTGACCGTCGATCGAGGAGGTGCGCAGCCACAGGCGCCCGAGGAGATGGTTGTAGCGGATCGCGTTCTCGATCAGGTTGCCGGCCAGGCGGTCCAGGAGACTCGGGTCGCCGACCACCGGCGCCGGTTCCAGTTCGGTGGTCACGTCGAGCTTCATCCGCTCGGCCTCGACCTTCACCGCGGACAGCGCGTTGGAAACGCTCGTCGCCAGGTCGGCCGGCATCTTGCGGACCAGCCGGCGGCCGGACTGCGCTTCCGAGCGGGCCAGCACGAGGAGGGCGTCGACCAGCCCGTTCGCCCGCTCCGAGGCGTTGCGGACGACTTTCGCCATCCGCCGATACTCCGCCACGTCCGCCTCGTCGTCGCTGAGCGTCACGTCGATCTCGGTGCGCATCACGGCGAGCGGGGTCCGCAGCTCGTGCGACGCGTTCGCCACGAACCGTTTCTGCGAGTCGAACGCAGCCGCGAGCCGGTCCAGCATGGCGTCGAACGTGCGGGCGAGTTCGGCCACCTCGTCGTCCGCCCCCGCGTACCGTATCCGCTGGTCCAGGGTTTCCTCGCCGAGCCTCTGCGCGGTCTGGGTGACCCGGTGCAGGGGCCGCAACGCCCGCCCGGCCACGACATAGGCCCCGGCGATCCCGATGATGCCGATCGCCACCAGCGCGCTGAGCCCCTTGAACAGCAGCTCCTGGGACGCCTGCTCGACCATGTCGGTCTGCCACGACAGCGCCTCCCGCGTGCTGCCGTCGGCGAGCGTCACCGTGGAGCCCGCGCGCAGCTCGTCCACCGGGTGCAGTGATTCGCTGACCAGCAGCCAGGCGAGCAGCACGAGGGCCACCCCGGCGCCGACCAGCAGGATGCCGTTGAGCAGGGTGAGCCTCAGGCGCAGGGTGTTCCGCGGCTGGAACCGCAACGGCCGGGTCCGCCCGAGGTAGACGGTCACGAGGCCACGACCGGTTCGGGAACCCGGTATCCCGCGCCGACGACGGTCTCGATCAATGGCGGGTCGCCGATCTTCTTACGCAGAGTGTTTATCGTGACGCGCACGGTCGTCGTGAACGGGTCCGTATTGGCGTCCCAGACCCGTTCGAGCAGCTCCTCGGTGGACACCACGCCGCCCTTGGCCTTGAGCAGCTCCTCCAGCACACCGAACTCCTTGTTGGTGAGCTCGATCGGCGCACCGCCGCGGGTCACCACCCTGCGGGTCTGGTCGAGCACCATGTTGCCCACCGTGAGCACCGGCGGAGCGGCCGGGGTGGCCCGCCGTCCGAGGGCCTGCACGCGGGCCACCAGCTCCTCGAACGCGAACGGCTTCGCCAGGTAGTCGTCGGCGCCCAGCTCGAGCCCTTCGACCCGGTCGGCGACCGTGCTGCTGGCGGTCAGCATCAGCACCCGGGTCAGCGCGCCCCGGGCCACGAGATCGGCGCAGATGTCGTCGCCGTGCATGCCGGGCAGGTCGCGGTCGAGGACCACCACGTCGTACCGGGTCACGTACGCCATCTCGTGCCCTTCGAGCCCGTCGTACGCCACATCGACGGCCATGCCCTTGCGGCGCAGCCCGCGTGCGATCGCGTCAGCCAGGTTCCGCTCGTCCTCCACCACCAGCACTCGCACCGCAACCTCGATCTCCGCAAACGTGAACCCGGAGACAAGGCTACCGAACCCGCCACACTCCGACCGACGCGTCGATCCGGCGGCACACCAGGGCACCTGCGGCGAAGTGGCAGTCGCCGGCGACCCGTTCGGCCACGCCGAGCACGCGGACCCGGATCCGGGTCAGGTCGAGCACGCCGTACCACATGCGGTCCGCGCCGGAGACGGCTCGCTGCACGTACGCCGTCTCCGGTGACGGGCCGGGCCCGGCGCTGCGCCAGAGGCCGGCGTCGCCGAGTACGTCCCCGGTCTCCGGGTCGAGCACGTAGAGCCGCGGGTACGCGGTCTCCGGCATCCCGGTCATCAGGTAGCTGCCGACCCGCTCGGCGTAGTCCCAGCGGTCCGACGACCAGCGTTCCCGCCCCGTGACCGGGTCGATCACCAGGATCCCGCGCTGCGGCAGGTAGGCGCAGATGAACTGCCCGCACGTCGACGGCCCCCGGTACCAGCTCAGGTTCATCCCGCTGTGCCAGCGCGGCTGCAGCCGGTTGCCCATGTCGTACCCCGTCGTGCCGGACCCGCCCGCACCGACCAGCACCAGGTCACCGGCGGTCCAGAGGGTGGCGGTGCGGTTCCGTCCCTCGGGTACGTGCACCGAGGCCGCCAGCTCGCCGGTCCGGGTGTCCCACGCCTCCAGCCGCCCGTCGGCGGTCAGCACGTACAGCCACTTCGGATAGCCGTCGCCGTAGCTGGAGGCCGCCACGTCGTCGCGTTCGCCCTGGTGCAGGGTCCAGCGCACGGCACCGGTGTGCAGGTCGACTCCGTGCCAGGCGGCTTCGCCGAACAGCTCGGTCTCCTCCCGGACCAGGGCCAGCCCGTCGGCCTCGGAGACGCCCTGCAGGAGGGCCGGGCGCTGCCAGAGCGGCTCCTCACGGCCCCGGAGCAGGGTGATCGTGCCGAACGTGACGGTCTCCTCGTCCTGCACGGTGACCAGCAGCAGGTCACCGGCCACGTCGACGTTGAGCACGTCGCCGTGCACGTTAACGCTGTGCTCGGCGACCAGCGTGGCGTCCGGCAGGGCGTAAGCGCGGATGCTCCGATACTGCTGGCTGATCACGAAGAGCCGGTCACCGGCCACCCGGATGGCGTCGCCGAGCCCGGCCGGCACGATCACCGGCGGCGCCGGCTCGGCCTGGGCGGAACCGCCGCCGAGCGCGACGACCAGCAGCACCGACAGGGCGGTGAGCAGCAGACGGTACGGCACGGGTGGCGCCGGGACCTGTTCGTCCCTCAGCCGCACCTCGCCGAGATCGATCAGAGCATCACTCACGACGGCCTCCCCTGCGCTGGGGATGTCAGCTCATTGTGCCGTCCGGAACGTCAGATCCGGTACGCCCAGACGCGCAGTCCCGTACCGTCGCGGCACACCAGGTGATGCTCGTCGGCGGAGCACTCGCCGGAGTCCACGTCGACCGTGCCCAGCACCCGCAGCTCGGCGCGGCCCGGCAGCACCGCACCGAAAGTCTGCCCGCTGTCGGTGTCGCGCCGGACCACCACCGTCCCGTTCGGCTCGCCGGGCAGCACCTCGTCCCAGCCGGTCAGGATCACCCGGTTCCGGCCGGTGAGCGGGTCGGCCAGTCGATCCGGCCGCCCGGTCCGCACCTTGGTCTCCAGCACCATGCCGGCCCGTACGGTCAGGTCCACGTCGCCGTTCGCCTGCCAGGCCCGCCGGCCGGTCGCCGGGTCGAGCACCCAGAGGTCGTCGCGCGGCCCGGAGCAGATCACGTCACGGCAGTCCGGTGTGTCGCCCTCGAAGTCCGGCAGCTTCCAGGCCCAGAGCCGGCGCAGGGTCCGCACGTCGTACGCCACCTCCTGTCCCGGAGCTCGGTATCCGACCAGCGCCACGTCACCGGCCACCGTCGCGGTGACCGGTCCCGATCCGTTGAGCTTCGGCAGCGCGGCCTCGGCCAGCACCTCACCGGTCCCGGCGGCGTGCAGGGTGAGCCGGTCGGACGAGGTGATCAGGACGGCCGGACCGTCGCCGTGCACCGGGTCGACGGTGACCGAGCCGCCCGGCGCCGAGGTCCACACCACCCGGCCGGTCGCGATGTCCAGGCCGCGGACCTCGGTGCGGACCGGCGGCTCGGTGTGCGGCTCGCCGCTCGCCGAGAAGTAGAGCGGCCCCGGATCACCGGACGCCTGGTCGTAGACGGTGCCCGGCCGGAAGACGCGTTCCACCGCCACGCCGATCCCGCCGGTGCCGAGCAGGGTGACCGCGACCGGGGAGCGCCAGCGGACCTGTCCGGTGCGGCCGTCCAGGGCGGTGGTGGCGAAGCCCTCGGAGAGCAGCACGACGTCGCCGGCCTGCCGGATGGTGAACGAGCCGAACAGCCCGCTCACCGGGTTGTAGCTCATGCCGATCGGCACGCGGGTGGCCCACAGCCGGCGCATCGGCCGGTCCAGCGACCACGCGGTCACCTCGCGGTCCCGTCCGGCGGTCCCGGCTGTGTAGATCCGGCCACCGGCGAGTTGGATCGGGGTCTCGGCGTCACCCGCGGCCGCGATCGTGCCGAGGTCGCGCCAGAACGTCGAGGCGAACGGCGCCGCGCCCGCGAGCGTGACGAGCAGGGTCGCCGCCAGCAACAGACCGGCCGGGCGATAGAGCCGCGGCGGGGGGCGCCGGCCGGGTGCCTGGTCGAGCGGGGCGTCGCGGTCCAGCTCGATCAGCATTTTCACCCCAATTTCGTACGCGTCAAACTGCGCCGTTCCGAGCCCGGTACTCCCGGACGATCAGCTCGTCATACATCGACCGGCAGACCAGACGGTCGGCGGTGGCCTGGCAGTCCCCCGTGCCCTCCGGCAGCTCGGCGAACAGGCGCGGCCGTTCCAGGCCCGGCGTGACGACCGCGACCATGGTACGCGGGCCTGGATCGATCTCCCGGGTGACCAGCAGTTCTCCGTCCTCGGACGAGCCCGGCACCGGGTGCCACCCGGTCAGGTCCGCCATCACCTGGCCGGTCGACGGGTCCGCCACAGCCACCGGCTGGTCCGTCCCGGTGGAGGTGGCCGCGTACGCAATGAAACTCGTCCCGTACTTCTCGATCGAACGCCACCACGGCTGCCGCCACCGCTGCTCGCCGGTAGCCGTCTCGACGGCCCGGATCCCGTCGCGCCCGGCCAGGCAGGCCAGCTCACCGCAGGACCGGATCCGCTGGGTGCCCGCCGCCGGAACGGTCCACAGCGGCCGCAGCGTCGCCGCGTCGTACGCCGAGACCTCGTTCCCGTCCGCCCCGGGATGCCGCAGCAGAATCGTGTCCCCGATCGCCACCGGGTTCTCCGGGTCGTAGTCGGCCATCGGCAGCTTCCTGCTCGCCAGGTGCGCGCCGGTCGACACGTCGTACAGATCGGCGACCTGGTCGTCCCGCACGAGCATCACCCGCGCCGGCCCGTCCTCGCCCGGCACGCTGAGCAGCACCGCGGTGTTCGGCACGGCCACCCGCCAGCGGGCCAGGCCGATCGCCGGCTCGACCACCTCGACCGTGTTCTGCACACGGCGCCCGCTGTTCGACGAACTGCGCACGCCCTCGACCCCGAAGAACAGCGGCGATCCGGCGAACGCGACCACGTTGAGGTCGTGATGCCACTGCCGGGCGCCGTCGGCCAGGGAGATCCCGGTCGTGCCGTGCTCGGCGCCGCGAACCGTCCACGGCCGCAGTAGCAGGAGCCCGTGCGCGGTACGCAACCGGTAGACCGGCTCCGGCTGCGTCACCCGCCAGTCCCGCGACCCGTCGCTCAGCCGGTAGGAGCTGAGCACCCCCGCCGACTGCACGAGCAACCGCCCGTCGTTGATGGTGTACGGGTCACCGGGCCCGATCGGCACCCGCAGCACCTCGGACATCGGCGGCGGGGGTGCCGGCGCCGACGTCCCGACGGTAAGGAGCATCAGAACGGCGACCAGGGCCGGCCCGAACCAGAGCGGCACGGTGCGCCGCCCCGGCCGGTGGTATGTCTCCGGCTCTCCGCGTTCCAGGCCGAGGTCGATGACGGCTTCGTCGCTGAAGGTGTCCGCACCCATCCCTCTAAGGTAACGGTTGCGTAACGAATCCGCCCGTCGAGACGGCTACGAAGATCAAATAGCGTCGACCCGGTCGCTCTCCTCGAGCCCCGAAACCCACTCGGTCACATCCCGGGCGATGTCCTGAGCGGTCAGCCCGAGGCTGCCGAGGATCTCCGCCCGGCTGCCGTGCGGGTGGAACCCGACCGGCACACCGAAGTCGCGCAGCGGCACTGTCACACCGGCGTCGCGCAGGGCACTCGCCACCGCGTCGCCGACACCGCCGGCGCGCACACCGTCCTCGACCGTGATCACGTAGCGGTACTGTGCGGCGAGACCGGTCAGCTCGATCGGCACCGGGCGGACCCAGCGCGGGTCGACGACGGTCACCCCGTACCCCTGCTCGGCGAGCCGCTCCGCGGCGTCCAGGCCCAGGCCCGCGAACGAGCCCACCGCGACCAGCAGAACATCCTTGCGCACGTCCTCGCGGAGCACGTCCACCTGGCCGACCCGGCGCAGCGCCGGGGTGTCCGGCGCGACCGCGCCGGTCGGGAACCGCACGATGGTCGGGCCGTCGTCGACCGCGACCGCCTCGCGCAGCTCCTCGCGCAGCGTGGCGGCGTCCCGGGGAGCGGCGATCCGCAGGCCCGGCACCACACCGAAGACGCTCATGTCCCACATGCCGTAGTGGCTCGGCCCGTCCGGACCGGTGATGCCGGCCCGGTCCAGCACGAACGTCACCGGCAGCCGATGCATCGCCACGTCCAGCAGGACCTGGTCGAACGCCCGGTTCAGGAACGTCGCGTAGACGGCCACGACCGGGTGCAGGCCACCCATCGCCAGGCCGGCCGCACTGGTGGCCGCGTGCTGCTCGGCGATGCCGACGTCGTAGGTGCGCTCCGGATACTTCTTCGCCAGCGCGGCGATGCCGGTCGGCTCGGCCATCGCGGCGGTGATGCCGACCACGTCCGGGCGCTCGTCGGCGATCTCCACCAGCTCCTCGGCGAACACCTTCGTCCACTTGAGGGTCGGCGCGGCCAGCAGCTTGCCGGTCTCCACGTCGAACGCGCTGCTCGGGCCGTGCAGGCAGTCCGCCTCGTCCTGCTCGGCCGGACGGTATCCGTAGCCCTTGCGGGTGACCGCGTGCACGATGACCGGGGCGTTGAAGCCCTTGGCCCGGCGCAGCGCGGACTCCATCGCCTGCTGGTCGTGCCCGTCCACCGGCCCGATGTATTTCAGGCCGAGGTCCTCGAACATCGGCTGCGGGCTGACCGCGTCCTTGATGCCCTTCTTGACCGCGTGCAGCACCTCGAAGACCGGCTTGCCCACCACGGGCGTCGAGCCGAGCGCGTCCTTCACCAGGTCGAGAACCTTCTCGTAGCCCGGGTTGAGGCGCAGCGTGGAGAGGTGGTCGGCGAGGCCGCCGATGGTGGGCGCGTACGACCGGCCGTTGTCGTTGACCACGATGACGAGCCGGTTGCGGGTGGCGGCGATGTTGTTGAGCGCCTCCCAGCACATGCCGCCGGTGAGAGCACCGTCACCCACCACGGCCACCACGTGCCGGTCCTCGCCGCGCAGCGCGAACGCCTTGGCGAGCCCGTCCGCATACGACAGGGCGGTGGAGGCGTGCGAGTTCTCGATCAGGTCGTGCTCGCTCTCCGCCTGGCTCGGGTAGCCGGTGAGGCCACCCCGCTGGCGGAGCAGGTCGAAGCCGTCCTGCCGGCCCGTGACGATCTTGTGCACGTACGCCTGGTGGCCCGTGTCGAAGAGAACCTTGTCACGGGGCGAATCGAAGACCCGGTGCAGCGCGAGGGTCATCTCGACCACACCCAGGTTCGGACCGAGGTGCCCGCCGGTGCGCGAAACCTTGGCCACCAGGAAGTCACGAATCTCGGCCGCGAGCAGGGTCAACTGCTCCGAGGTCAGTCGCTTCAGGTCACCGGGGGCGGTGATGCTGGTCAGCAGGCCGGCCGGGGTCGAGGGGGAGTCGCTCATGAGGCCCGAGTCTATCCGTGCCGCGCCCCAGCGCGACTGGAGCGAACGGTTGGTGACCTTCCCTCCACACAACCTTTACATCCCGCCTCCCCGGACAGACTTGGGCGGCGGCCAGGCGACCCACCGCCGGGTGCCTTGTCAGCCCCCGACCGGGCACCCCAACCTGACCTGGCATCCTGGAGTCACACAGCGACTGGCGGCATGGGGATGGTCGAACCATCGGGGAGCTGGTCAGGAGGAGTCGACCGCCTGGGCTCCCCGGTTGAGGAGTCGCATGTCCACAGCACGCCTTCTCCCCGGCGCCCCCGTCGCCGAGTCCGTTCTCGCCGACGTCCGGGAGCGCGTCGCCCGCCTTCGCGAGCGCGGCGTCCAGCCGAGCCTCGCCACCATCCTGGTCGGCGACGACGACGCCAGCGCCGGCTACATCCGGATCAAGCAGAAGCAGGCCGGTGAGCTCGGTTTCGCCTCGCCGCACCGGCACCTGTCCGGCGACGTCACCCAGGCCGACCTGCTGAAGGTGATCGCCGAGTTCAACGACGACAAGGACGTACACGGCGTCCTCATCCAGTACCCGATCCCGGCCCACCTGGACTACGACGCGGCTCTGCAGACCCTCGACCCCGACAAAGACGTCGACGGCATGCACCCGCTCAACATGGGCCGGCTCGCCGTCGGGCTGCCCGGCCCGCTGCCCTGCACCCCGGCCGGCATCGAGGCGCTGCTCGCCTTCCACGAGATCCCGGTCTCCGGCCGCGAGGTGGTCATCCTGGGCCGCGGCGCCACCCTGGGCCGCCCCCTCGCCATGCTGCTCGCCCAGAAGCGCCCCACCGCCAACGCCGCGGTCACCGTCGTGCACACCGGCGTTCCGGACTGGCAGCGCTACACCCAGCGGGCCGACATCCTGATCGCCGCGGCCGGCGTCCCCGGCATCATCCAGCCCGAACACGTACGCGCGGGCGCGGTCGTGGTCGGCGCGGGCGTCCGCTACGAGGGCCGCCGCCTGCTCCCCGACGTCGACGAGTCATGCGCCGAGGTCGCCGGCGCGATCACCCCCCGAGTCGGCGGCGTCGGCCCCACCACAGTCGCCATGCTCTTCCGCAACGCCGTAACAGCAGCCGAACGCGCCACCCCGTAACACGAAACCCCCGCCCCGTGTGGAGTTCGGCCCTCATAGCAACCCGAACTCCACACACACCCACACACCCACACACCCACACACCCGCCGCGTGTGGAGTTCGGCCCTCATAGCGACCCGAACTCCACACACCCGCCGCGTGTGGAGTTCGGCCCTCATAGCGACCCGAACTCAACACGCGGCGGGGGCGGGGCGGGGTAACCTGACACTGACGTCAGAGGCAAGGTGCATCGGAGGCCGGCATGCGCATCGGCGATCTCGCGGCACAGGCCGGCGTCAGCGTCCGGTCGGTCCGCTATTACGAGGAGCAGGGCCTGCTGACCAGCGTTCGCAGCCCGAGCGGCCAGCGGCTCTACGGCACCGCCGAGGTCGAGCGTGTCCGTTTTCTCCAGCGGCTCTACACGGCCGGCCTCTCCAGCCGCACCATCGCCGAGCTGCTGCCGTGCGTCGACACACCGAGCCTGGAACACTCCGACGCCGCCCTGGAGCGCCTGTCCCAGGAGCGCGACCGGCTCTCCAGCCACATCAACGACCTGATCAGCACCCGCGACTCCCTGGACGCCCTGATCGAACTGGCCCGCCGCGCGAGGGCCGGTCAGTCCTCCGGGAGCAGCAGCGCCACACACTCCACGTGCTGAGTCATCGGGAAGCAGTCGAACGCCCGAATCCGATCAGCCCGCCACCCCACCGACGCGAACGTCTTGATGTCGCGGGCCAGCGCCGCCGGGTCACACGCGACGTAGGCGATCGCGCGCGGCCGTGCCGCCGCCACCGCACGGACGACCCGAGCACCGGCACCGGCACGCGGTGGGTCCAGCACGACGAGATCCACCGGCCCGGCGATCCGCCGCCGGCTCAGCGCCACATCCACCTTCGCCGCGACCACCTCCACATGCGGCAGATCGGCCAGGTTGCGGCGCGCGGCGGCCACCCCGAGCGGCGAGGACTCGACCACAGTGGTCCGCGCACCGGTCCGCTCCGCCAGGGCAGCCGCGAACAGGCCGGCTCCACCGTAGAGATCCCACGACGCCTCACCCGGTGCGGGCCGCAACATCTCCAGCACGGCATCGGTCAGCGTTTCGGCTGCGGCTGGGTGCACCTGCCAAAAACCTTCCGGGGGTACGTGAAAAGCACGCCCACCCGCGTTCTCGACCACCTCTCCCGGCCCTGACAGCCGGACCAGTCCCCCGGACATCGGCTCGCCCAGGTCGTCCCCGGACTCCGGCGCCCGGCTGCCGGCCGGCCTCGCGAGCACCGCCACGTCCCCGCCCGTGGTGGCGACCGCCTGCACCGCGTCGGCGTCCGGCCACTCGTGCGTCAGCAGGTCGAGCTCCTGAATGGCCGGGTGCGCGATCCGGCACCGGTCGATCGGCACCACCTGGTGCGAGCGGTGCTGGAGCAGCCCGGGGCGTCCCGCGGCGTCCACCGCATAGCGGATCCGGCTGCGCCAGCCGAGGAGCGTGTCTCCGGACGCCGGCGGTAACGCTTCCACCCGTACGTCCAAAAAGAGCCCAGCCATCCGCTCCAGCTGTTCCCGGACCACCGAGCCCTTCCACCGCAGCTGCGCGTCGCCCGCGACGTGCTGCAGGTCGCAGCCGCCGCACGCACCCGGACGGGCATGCGGACACGGCGGCTCGACCCGGTCCGGCGAGGCCTCGTGGATCTCGACCGCGTCGGCACGAAGGTAGCCCCGGTGCAGCTCGGTGATCTCGGCGGTGACCCGCTCGCCCGGCAGCGCGTGCCGGACGAAGACCACCCGGCCGTGCGGGCCACCGATCCGGGCCACACAGTGCCCGCCGTGCGCCGGAGCACCCACCGTCAGCTCGACCCGGTCCCCCTGGATCAGGTCTGCGGTCTCTGCCGGAACGGTCACTTGGTCTCGGTCCCCTCGGCCGGCTCGGGCGGGGTCTCGTCGGCGCGTTGACGCGGCCCCCGGGCCGGCGCCAGGCTCAGGCCGCGGTCCAGCCGGTCCAGGTCGCGTTCCTGGCTGGAGCGCAGCTGCCAGGGCACGCTGACGACCATCACGCCGGGCTCGAAGAGCAGCCGCCCCTTGATCCGCAGCGCGCTCTGGTTGTGCAGCAGATTCTCCCACCAGCGGCCGACCACGTACTCCGGCACGAAGACCGTGACCACGTCGCGGGGCGAGGACCGGCGCACGTTCTTCACGAAGTCGATGATCGGCCGGGTGATCTCGCGGTATGGCGAGTCGACAACGGTCAGCGGCACCGGGAGCTGCCGCCGCTCCCACTCCGCCTGAATGGCGCGGGTGTCCTTGTCGTCGACGTTCACGGTGACCGCGGTCAGCGTGTCCGGCCGGGTCGCCTGCGCGTACGCCAGCGCCCGCAGCGTCGGCATGTGCACCTTGCTGACCAGGACGACCGCGTGGTTGCGCGAGGGCAGCACCGGCCGCTCCTCGGTCGGCTTCAACTCCTCGGCCACCCGCGTGTAGTGCCGGTGGATGGCGACCATGAGCGCGTAGATGACCACCATGGCGGCGATCGCGATCCACGCGCCGAGCAGGAACTTGGTGATCAGGACGACGATCAGGACGGCGCCGGTGAGGCACATGCCGAACGCGTTGATCGCCCGGGAGCGGATCATCCGGCGGCGGCGTTCCGGGTCCCGCTGGGTCTGCAGCAGCCGGTTCCAGTGCCGGATCATGCCCGCCTGCGACAGCGTGAACGAGACGAACACGCCCACGATGTAGAGCTGGATCAGCTTGGTGACCTCGGCGTGGAACGCGACGATCAGCACCATCGCGGCGACCGCGAGGAACAGGATGCCGTTGCTGAAGGCCAGCCGGTCGCCGCGGGTGTGCAGCTGGCGTGGCAGGTACCGGTCCTGGGCCAGGATCGAGCCGAGCACCGGGAAGCCGTTGAAGGCGGTGTTGGCGGCCAGGAACAGGATCATCGCGGTCACGCCGCCGACCACGAAGAGCATGATCGATCCGGAGCCGAAGACTGTCTCGGCCAACTGGGTGGTGACCGTCTTCTGCACGTAGTTGACCGGCCCGGAGACGATCTGGATCGTCGGATCCTCCACGAACTGCAGGTGGGTGGCGCGGGCCAGCGTGATGATGCCGAACAGCATCACGATCGCGATGCCGCCGAGAAGCATGAGCGTGGTGGCCGCGTTCTTGCTCTTCGGCTTCTTGAACGCGGGCACGCCGTTGGAGATGGCCTCCACACCGGTGAGCGCCGCGCAGCCGGACGAGAACGTCCGCAACAGCAGGAAGACGAAGGCCATCTGCGACAGATGATCCTCCTCGGCGGCGATCACCAGGTCGGCGCTGGGCGCCTGCAGATCCTGGCCGAGCACGAAGACCCGGATCAACCCGGTCACGATCATGCCGACGATGACGATGATGAACAGGTACGTGGGTACCGCGAACGCCGTGCCGGACTCGCGCAGACCCCGCAGGTTCAGGGCGCTGAGCACGATCACCGCGGCGATCGCGACACCGACCTTGTTCTCCTCCACCCAGGGCACGACCGAGCCCAGGTTGCTGACGCCGGAGGAGACCGAGACGGCGACCGTGAGGATGTAGTCGACCAGCAGCGCGCTGGCGACACCGAGGCCCGCTTTGGGGCCGAGGTTGACCGTGGCCACCTCGTAGTCGCCGCCGCCGGACGGGTAGGCGTGCACGTTCTGCCGATAGCTGGCGACCACCGTCACCATCACCACCGCGACCGCGAGCGTCACCCAGGGGGAATAGGCGTAGGCGGCGGCACCGGCGATGGAGAGGGTCAGCAGGATCTCGTCGGGTGCGTACGCCACGCTGGAGAGCGCGTCGCTGGCGAACACCGGCAGCGCGATCCGCTTCGGCAGCAGCGTGTGCTGCAGCTTGTCCGAACGGAACGGCCGGCCGAGGAGCAGCCGCTTGGCAAGAGAGGTGGGACTGGCCACGAGTGCCAAGAGTACGGGCGGGTCGCACGGCCCGCTGGGCGCCCCGGACACGGGCAGTGGAAGCCGCATGGGAGGCTCACACTGATCCGTAGTGATTCGGGAGGGCACGAACCGTGCACGTGGTGATCATGGGGTGTGGCCGGCTCGGTTCGACGCTGGCCCAGAAGCTGGACGCGCAAGGCCATCAAGTGGCGGTGATCGACCGCGACGCCGAGGCGTTCCGGCGTCTCGGCGACAACTTCGGCGGCGTCACGGTCAACGGGATCGGCTTCGACCGGGACGTGCTGCGCGCCGCCGGCATCGAGCGGGCGGACGCCTTCGCGGCGGTCTCCAGCGGCGACAACTCGAACATCATCTCGGCCCGGCTGGCCCGGGAGACCTTCGGCGTGAGCCGGGTGGTGGCCCGGATCTACGACTCGCGCCGGGCGCAGGTCTACGAGCGGCTGGGCATCCCGACGATCGCGACGATCCGGTGGGCCGCCGACCGGATGTTCCGGTTCCTGGTGCCCGAGGGCCGGGTCGAGGTCTTCCGGGATCCGACCAGCGTGGTCAGCATCGTGGAGGCGTCCCTGCACCGGGACTGGGTCGGGCAGACCGTGAAGTCCCTGGAGGACCGCAGTGGTGCCCGCGTCGCGTACCTGACCCGTTTCGGGATGGGCCTGCTCGCCCAGCCCTCCTCCGTGCTGCAGGACGGTGACCAGGTCTACCTGCTGGTGACCGACGAGACCGTGGACAAGGTCCTGGGCATCGCCGAGGGCGCGGACAAGGAAGGTCACTGACCATGCGCATCGCCATCGCGGGAGCCGGGAACGTGGGCCGGTCCATCGCCCAGGAGCTGATCGGCAACGGCCACGACGTGATGCTCATCGAGCGGCAGCCGCGCCAGCTCTGCCCGGAGCGGGTGCCGCAGGCCCGGTGGATCCTCGCCGACGCCTGCGAGCTGACCAGCCTGGAGGAGGCCGACCTGGCGGCCTGCGACGTCGTGGTGGCCGCCACCGGCGACGACAAGGCCAACCTGGTGGTGTCGCTGCTGGCCAAGACCGAGTTCGCGGTGGCGCGGGTGGTGGCCCGGGTCAACCGCGCCGAGAACGAGTGGCTCTTCACCGAGCAGTGGGGCGTCGACGTCGCGGTCAGCAAGCCCCGCCTGATGGCCGCCCTGGTCGAGGAGGCGGTGACAGTCGGCGACCTGGTCCGGCTGATGACCTTCCGGCAGGGCGAGGCCAACCTGGTCGAGATCACCCTCCCGCACAACGCGCCGTACGAGGGTCAGCCGGTCCGCGCGGTGCCGATGCCCCGCGACGCCGCCCTGGTGGCCATCCTGCGCGGCAAGCGGGTCCTGGTGCCGACCCCGGACGACCCGCTCGAGGCCGGCGACGAGCTGATCTTCGTCTGCACCAGCGAGGTGGAGGACCAGATCCGCGCCGTGGTGGTCGGCGACGCGGCCTAGGCTCAGACCCTAAGCCGGTGCCGCTTCGGCCTCGCGGCGCTGCGCCGAGGTCACCCGGTGGATGGCCCAGGCGGTGAACGCGAACGTGGCGGCGTAGATCGGCCAGCTCACCAGGATCCGGACGATGCCGATCGCGTTCGCCTCGTCGGCCAGGTACAGGTAGTACTGGATCCCGGCCCGCAGGCTCAGGGAACCGACCCAGACCAGCGTCAGCCACTGGAACGTGCGGAACAACTGGGTGTTGCCGAACCAGTCCTGGTGCCCCTTGTTGGCCATGATTCCCCAGGCGTACCCGATCAGCGGCTTGCGCACGACCACCGAGATCAGCAGCACCCCGGCCTGGCCGAAGGTGAGCAGGATGCCGGGCAGGTAGAAGTTCTTGGCGTCACCGGTGCGCCAGGCCAGCCAGGCGCCGATCGCGATGCCGAACAGCCCGTTGACCGCGTGCCGGACCGGTTTGCGGGCGGCCAGCCGCACCGCGCCGATGACCAGCGCCGAGCCGACCGAACCGATGATCGCCCAGAGCAGCGCCTGGCGCTTCTCCAGGCCGAGCACCGATTCGCCGAGCAGCACGTTGAGCATCACGAACGCGAGGACCGGCAGGCTCGACTCGATGAGGCCGCGCACGCCGCCCAACTGTTCGGCGATCTGCTCGCTCATCGACGGGAAGGGCTCCTCCTCGTCGTCGGCGCCCTTCTTGCCCTCGACGCTCTCGTCCACGATCGGGTGGAGGTCGAGCTCCTCGACGATCTCCTCGGCGATCCGCTCCTCGACCGACTCGTGCGCGGCGTGGCGCGGCTCGCTTCCAGTCACCGGGGCGCCTCCAGCTCGTAGTACGGGTTGTAGATCACCTTACGGTCGTCCCGGATCGCGATCCGGCCGCGCGCGGTGAGCTGGCGCCCGGGCTCGATGCCGGGTATCGACCGGCGCCCGAGGAAGACCAGCGTGACCACGTCGCTGCCGTCGTAGAGGTCGGCCTCCAGTGTCGGCAGGTTGGTGCGAGGAGTGTACGCCACCGTGCGCAGCCGTCCGGACACCGAAACGACCTGTCCCCGCCGGCACTCCCCCGCCGGGACGGCGCCGCACTTGGCGCTGTCCCGTTGCAACTCCTCCGCGTCCAGCTCCGCCTCGGTCGCCGTCAAGCGGCTCAGAAACCGACGCAGGCCGGTGCGTTCCTCGATGGTCATGACTCCGCAGTCACCTTCCTCGACGCCAGGCGGGTCTCGGACGGCACAGTGTGCGCGTGTGCCTCGATCCCACGGTACGCCCGAAGCGCATCGGTGACATGGATCACTGGATCCGGAGCTAGGCCCCCTGGCCCTGCGCCTGCTCGGCCATCTCCTTCGGCAGCCGCAGCGGCAGCGGCTCACGCACCGGCCGGGGCTCGTTGTCGCGGACCACGACCAGCCCGCCGAGCACCTCGCCGAGCACGCCCTCACGGGCCGGGCCGGAGGCGGCGGCACCCTGGAAGAGCGCGCGGACCATCCAGCGCGGGCCGTCCACGCCGACGAACCGGACGTCGGCCGGACCGTCCGGGGTGTTGACCCGGGCCGCCAGCTCGGTGCCGTACCTGCCGGTGATCTCGCGCGGGGTCACCCCGTCGCTCGCCATCGCCTCGGCGATCTCGGCGCGCACCTCGTCCCAGATGCCCTCGGTGCGCGGCGCGGCGAAGACACCCAGCTGCAGGGCGCTCTCGCCGTCCACCAGCACGATCTGCTCGACACCGCCGTCCGGGTTGGCCTGCACCCGCACCTCGACGCCCTCGACCGCCGGGATCTGCAGGCTGCCCAGGTCGAGCCGCTGCACCCCGTCCGGCGCGTACCTGGCGTCCCACGGGCCGAACTCCGGCGCCGGCCCCTCGCCGTCCGCGGCGAGGCTGTCGGCGAGCGCCTTCGAGGGCGGCGCGTCGGCCGCCCGGACGTGCTTCGGCTCGCGCTTACGGGAGAACATCACTGCCAACCTTTCCTGTCGGACTCTGCGTGGCCACCGGTCGAACCGTGCCCGCCCGCTCCCCGCGCGGTGTCGTCGAGGGTGTCCACCACGTGGAACACCGCCCGCTCCACCCGCTGGACCACGAGCTGGGCGATCCGGTCGCCCCGCGAGATCTTGGCGGTGTTCTCCCGATCGTGATTGATCAGGTTCACCAGAATCTCGCCTCGGTAACCAGCGTCGACCGTACCGGGCGCGTTGAGGACCGTCACGCCCAGGCGAGCGGCCAGACCGGAACGCGGATGCACGAGCCCCACATACCCCTCGGGCAGTGCGATCGCGAGCCCGGTGCGCACCTTGGCACGTTTGCCCGGCGCGATCTCGACCTCCTCCGCGGCGAACAGATCAGCGCCGGCGTCACCGGGGTGGGCGTACGCCGGGAGGGGCAGATCCGGGTCGAGTCGCCGGAGGAGGATCACAACGTCTGTCACGGAGGCTTCCTCACTGGGACGGCATGCGGGCGGCACTTACCCTGCCATCCTGCCGCGCCGCGCAACGGAGGCGCGCCGTACCCTTCGAGGGTGACACCCGAGTCCCCGGCGCGCACGGAAGCGGCCCACCGAGAACGGCTGAGTCTCCCGTGGTGGGCCTGGCCGTCCGCGCTCGCGGCCGGTGCGATCATCGCCACCGAGCTGACCCTGGGACTCCCCGACCTGCCCGCCTGGTTGCCGTACGCGGTGGTCCTCCCGCTGAGCGTCCTGTTGCTGATCCCGGCCGGCCGGCTGCGTGTCTCGGTCACCGGGGACGAGTTCCAGGTCGACGACGCCCGCCTCCCGGTCGCCGTCATCTCCGACGTGGTGGCACTCGACGCCGCCGGCAAACGTGAGGCGCTGGGTGTCGGCGCCCACCCGTACGCGTTCGTCGTCCAGCGCCCCTGGATCGGCCCCGCCGTGCAGGTCCTGCTCGACGATCCCGCGGATCCGACACCCTACTGGGTGATCAGCACGCGACGGCCGGTCGAGCTCGCCACCGCCCTGCTCGAGGTCAGTCGCCGAGCTCGCGCCGGTCAATCGTCGAAATGACCTTCCGGGGCCGCTGCTTGCGGAGCTCCTCACGCAGCTTGTCGCCGAGCGCCCGGGTGGCCCGCCGGTTGAGGTAACTCGCTACCGCCGCGCCGGTCAGCATCGGCCCGAACGTCGTGAGGTTGCGCCCGAAGCGCTTGAGCAGCGTCTTCTGGAGCTCCTTGCGGCCCGCCGTGCCCAGCACCGTGGCCACGCCCACGCCCGGGATCAGCGGGTTCACCCCGCGCTGGCCCGACCAGGCCTCGACCAGCTTCATCGCCCGCTCGGGCACGCCGCCCTCGATCGGCTGGCCGTAGACCTGGTGCAGCTCGCCGATCAGCTTGATCTCGACCGCCACCACGGCGACCGTCTCCGCGGCCAGCAGCACCGGCGCGGAGAGCAGGGTCGGCGTCGCGACCCACTCCACCGAGGCGATCCCGCCACCGGCGGCGCCCACCCCGGCCGTGGACCGGGCGGCGTTGCGGATCAGGCGCTCGGCCAGCTCCTCGTCGTCCATGTCGGGGAAGTGCCTGCGCAGCGTCTCCAGGTCCCGAACCGGGACGTGCGGAGCCACATCCGCGACCGCGTCGGCCATCCAGCGCAGCGCCCCACGGGGGCGGAACAGCCGGCCGACCCCACGGGCCCGGACATCGTCGACGAGTCGTCCCAGCAGGCGTCGCCGGCCGGCCGGTTCGATCTCGTCCGAGGTGAGGGCCGCGACGGTGCGGCCCAGTTCCACGTCGGTGCCCGGCTCCTGGGCAGGCTCGACCCGCTCCACGGCACCGGGCTCGGCACCGGGTTCGGTCGCGCGTTCCGCGTGGCTCATGCTCGTCCTCCCCATCGGCTGTCCCGGTCCCAGTTCCCGGTCTCAACCCAGGGTCAAACTTCTTTGCAACCCCCGTGGCGAACGCCCCGCGCCCGACCGCGTCAGCCGCGATCGGGTGAGGGCGCGCTGCGCGCGAGTGCGCTCAGGCGCACTCGCGGCAGATCAGCTCCCCGTTACGCTCCGCCGCCAGCTGGCTGCGGTGATGCACCAGGAAACAGCGGGCGCAACGGAACTCGTCGGTCTGCATCGGCAGCACCTTGACGGTCAGCTCCTCGTCGGCCAGGTCGGCGCCGGGAAGCTCGAAGCTTTCCGCCACCTCGACCTCGTCGACGTCCACAGCGCCCGACTGGGAGTCGGCGCGACGGGACTTGAGCTCCTCAAGGCTGTCCTCGCCGAGGTCGACCTCATCGCGACGCGGGGCGTCGTAGTCGGTGGCCATCGGTCTTCACTCTCCTGTATCGATGTGTCACTTGGCGTTTGTAACGCCGGTGACAAGGTTTCGGTTCCCGGTTCCGCTGGACGATTTCTGACACCCGGAAACGGCTCCGGCGAGCGCGGAACCTTACCGCTGCTGCGGCAGGCTTGTACGCGTTCCGGCGGCACATTGTTCCCGATGTGATTGAGGCGACATCAAAGTAGGGGCAGGGAGCTCTGGATCATTGTCGGCGCGCCGGAAGCATTCCCTGTTTCCGCGCGCCTGGCGGACAGACGTTAACCTCTCGACAAGCCCGGCGACGTCACCCGGGTCCGCCGCAGGAATCCGGGAGCCAGCCACATGAGCTTTGCGCGCGTCCGAGCCCTCGTCGTCGTCGGCGTGCTCGCCGTCGCCGCGGTGGTCTTCGTCGTCGTGGCGCTCGTCCGCGACACCCAGCGCGACCTGGTGAACGGCGGCGACTGCCCGGCCGACGCCCCGCTCGCTGACGTGCGCCTGCCGGACGACCCCGCCGAGGTCAAGGTCAAGGTCCTCAACGGCACCAACCGCGCCGGCCTGGCCGAACAGGTGACCGACGAGTTCAAGAACCGGCGGTTCACGGTCGAGCAGGCCGGCAAGAGCAAGACCAAGTTCAACGGCGTCGCGGAGATCCGCTTCGGCCCGGAGGCGGTCGGCAAGGCGCAGCTGCTCAGGGCGTATTTCCTGGCCCAGTCCGAGATGGTCTACAACCCCAAGCGCAAGGGCGCGACGGTCGAGATCGTGATCGGCAAGGAGTTCCAGCAGCTGGCCACGACCACCGAGGTCAACCAGTCGCTGGTCGAGATCGGCAACCCCGATCTGCCGCCGGGCGCGTGCGTCAAGCCGGTCGCCGAGGCCAAGGTCGGCTGAGAAGTCGGCCCTCACGGGCCACCGGCGGCGTCCAGTTCGACCAGGACGTCGTGCAGCGCCGGGAAGATCGCCGGGGGCGCCGCCACGAGCATCGACCGGCCCGCCGGCGCTCCGGCGAGACCGCTCACGGTGAGGCCGGCCTCCGACGCGATCAGGCCTCCGGCAGCGTGGTCCCACAGGTTCAGGCCCTTCTCGAAGTAGGCGTCCAGCGTGCCCTCGGCGACCAGGCAGAGGTCGAGGGCCGCCGCGCCGAGTCTGCGGATGTCACGCACACGGGTGATCAGACGGGCCAGCACGGCGCCCTGATGGGCCCTGCGGCGGGCGTCGTAGCCGAACCCGGTGCCGACCAGGGTCTGGTCCAGCGTCCTGCGTGACGAGCCGGTGAGGCGGCGCCCGGCACGCCACGCACCACCGCCCAGGGTCGCGGTCCACTCGTCGCCGGTGGCCGCGTTGACGACCACGCCGGCCACCACCACGCCGTCGCGCTCGGCCGCGAGGGAGACCGCGTACTGGGGCAGGCCGTAGAGGTAGTTCACGGTGCCGTCGATCGGGTCCAGGATCCACCGCACGGCGCCCGGGTCGACGGTGACCGAGTCGCCGTACTCCTCGCCGAGCACGCCGTCGCCGGGCCGCTCGGTCAGGAGCGCGTCGACCACCTGCCGCTCGACCGCCTTGTCGGCCGCGGTGACCACGTCGGTGTCGGTGCTCTTGGTCTGCACGTCGCCGATCGCCTCGGCCCGCATCTGTCGTGCGGTCGCAGCGGCCTCACGGGCCACGCGAATCGCCACCGCCAACAACTCGTCTGGCGTCGATATCGCCGAAATCTCGTTCACGTATGGGTCCTTTCCACCGTTAGCATTGTCGCGTCGAGCGCTTCTGACGAGGTCGTCGGGCCCTGGCGGCGTGCTGGAGGCGGAGGATCTCGGTCGGCGGCGCTACAATTCACCCCTGCCCACGCTTCACGGACACTCACCTGCGGGACGGTCCGTGTCCCGAGGGCTCCCAAACCGATCCCGGCGAGCCTCGCCCCCGCGTGCTGCGCTGGATCCTGGCCGTGCCCAACCACATCGCCTCCGGAAGGTCATTCGTGACAGAAGCCCACCAGAACGGTGCCGACGTTCGCTCTCTCACCGAGGCCTTGATCACCCATGCCCAGGGTGCGGGCGGGCAGCTCACTTCGGCCCAGGTCGCGCACACGCTCGAATCCGCCGCGGTCAACCCGGCGCAGGCCAAGAAGATCCTGCGCGCGCTGGTGGACGCCGGGATCACGGTCGTCGTCGACGGCTCGGCGAGCACCCGCCGCAAGGTCGCCGCGGCCCGCGCCGCCACGCCCGCCTCCAAGGCCACCACCGCCAAGACCGCACCGGTCAAGAAGGCGGCGCCCGCGCCGAAGCAGGCCGCACCGGCGCCCGAGGGCGACGCGCCGGCACCGGCGAAGAAGGCGGCTCCGGTCCGCAGGACCGCGGCCGCCGCCAAGGCCACACCGGCCCGCAAGGCCACCACCGCCGCGGCGACCAAGGCCGCACCGGCGAAGGCCGCACAGCCCGGCGAGGGCGGCCCCGAGGGCGAGATCGATCCCGAGGAGCTCGCCGCCGAGATCGAGGACGTGGTGGTCGAGGAGCCGGCCGCCATGGTCGAGGCGGCCGCCACCGACGCGGCCAGCTCGGCGACCGACGGCGACTTCGAGTGGGACGACGAGGAGTCCGAGGCGCTCAAGCAGGCCCGCCGCGACGCGGAGCTGACCGCCTCCGCCGACTCGGTCCGCGCCTACCTCAAGCAGATCGGCAAGGTCCCGCTGCTCAACGCGGAGCAGGAGGTCGAGCTCGCCAAGCGGATCGAGGCCGGCCTCTACGCCGCCGAGCGGCTGCGCGCCGCCGACGAGGGCGAGGAGTCGCTCGAGCGCAACTTCGAGCGCGACCTCAAGTGGATCAACCGGGACGGCGAGCGGGCCAAGAACCACCTGCTCGAGGCGAACCTTCGACTCGTGGTCTCGCTGGCCAAGCGCTACACCGGTCGCGGCATGGCGTTCCTGGACCTGATCCAGGAGGGCAACCTCGGCCTCATCCGCGCCGTCGAGAAGTTCGACTACACCAAGGGCTACAAGTTCTCGACGTACGCGACGTGGTGGATCCGCCAGGCCATCACCCGCGCCATGGCCGACCAGGCCCGCACCATCCGCATCCCGGTGCACATGGTCGAGGTCATCAACAAGCTCGGCCGCATCCAGCGCGAGCTGCTCCAGGACCTGGGCCGCGAGCCCACCCCGGAGGAGCTGGCCAAGGAGATGGACATCACGCCGGAGAAGGTGCTGGAGATCCAGCAGTACGCGCGTGAGCCCATCTCGCTGGACCAGACGATCGGTGACGAGGGCGACAGCCAGCTCGGCGACTTCATCGAGGACTCCGAGGCGGTCGTCGCGGTCGACGCGGTCTCCTTCTCGCTGCTGCAGGACCAGCTCCAGCAGGTGCTGCAGACGCTCTCCGAGCGGGAGGCGGGCGTGGTCCGGCTCCGGTTCGGCCTGACCGACGGCCAGCCGCGCACGCTGGACGAGATCGGCCAGGTGTACGGCGTGACCCGCGAGCGGATCCGGCAGATCGAGTCCAAGACGATGTCGAAGTTGCGACACCCGTCCCGGTCGCAGGTCTTGCGCGACTACCTGGACTAGGGCCGAGTAGTCAACATTACGTGTCCATTTGGTCACCACCCGTACATCAACGGGTGGTGATCAGACCGTTGTGCAGAAGTGATCGTTGACGTGGCACCCTTGGATCACGGCACACTAGCCAGAACCAACGTGTGACCTCGGTCCCCCCGGGGCACTCTGGGAAGGCTGCAACGGTGCAGGGTGTTGCACGATGTGTGAGCAGTAGCCGAGGAACATGTTCATCGGTGACGAACAGAGGAGGAAGGCGATGACCCCGACCCTCACGCCGCCGGCGGGAAGCCTGGCCGGTCTAGCAGCCGATGAACGGTGCGACCGCTGCAATGCAGCCGGGAAGCTCCGTTTGACCCTGGCAGGCGGTGGCGAGCTGGTCTTCTGTGGCCACCACGCCAACCGTTACGCCGAGGACCTGGTGAAGATCGCGGTGCAGTTCTCCGCCGACCCCGACTTCACCTGGCGCGGTGCGGGCATGATGTCGAACTCCACCAACTGAAAAGCAGCGGTCCCCCCGACTGACGCGTAAGAAGGGCGCTCCTCGACGGAGCGCCCTTCTGCGTACCCTCATCAGCCCCAGAGGGCCTCGACCGAGGTGGCGAGCGCCCGGGCCACCTTGATCGCGAGGTAGACCGACGGGGCGTAATCTCCCGTCTCCATCGCGATGATGGTCTGCCGGCTCACCTCGACCTCGGCGGCCAGGGTCTGCTGGGTGAACCCGGCCTCCCGGCGGGCCGCCTTGATCCGGGCACCGACCGCACCGTCGGCCTCCGGAGCGCGGACCGGGCCGGACGGCGGGGCCATCAGTCCTCGTCCCCGACGAGAGCGGCGTCCAGGCGGCGGCGCTTGCGGGTCTGGAAGTGCTGGACCACCGCGCCGCCGGCCAGGCCGATCAGCGCGCCGACGGTCGTCGACTTCCACGAGCCGGACTCGGGGCCACCGAGGTGGTAACTGGCGCCGATCACGAAGAGCGCGTAGGGCAGGCCCATCAGGGCGCCGACCAGGAGCCGTTTGCGGCTCCACTCGCGCGGCATCGTGTCGACCCGGCGGAACTGCACGTAGACCGCCGCGAACCCCAGCGGGATCAGGAACGCGGCCAGGACGACCGCCAGCGGCACCACGGCCGGCTTGCCGAGCGCCCACACCAGCACTGCCGCGGCCCACGGCACGGCGATCGCCTGGAGCTGCGAGGAGGTGGTGAGACCCTCATACCACCTCAGGCGCTCGCGCTCGTCGCGGCCGTAGAGGTCGCCGTCGAAGTCGAGGTTCCAGCGAACGAAACGATCCATGAACGTCGTGGTCATGGCTCTATTCTGATGTTAAGGCGACTTGACGTCAAGTCCTCTTAACGTAAAGACGCTTTGACTTTTTCAGGCGGCGAGCGCGGTGCTCTCCGGCGGGTACACCCGTACGCCGTCGCCGCCGCCGCGCTTGATCTGGTACATCGCCTCGTCGGCGCGGTCGACGGCGGCCGGCAGCGCCTCGGCGGACGCCACGGCGACGCCGATGCTGACCGTGGCCGGGCAGTCGGGGATGTCGCGTACGGCCCGGACCATCCGGCGGGCCACGTCGGCGGCAGCGGCCTCGTCGCGGTCCTCGAGCAGCGCCGCGAACTCGTCGCCACCCAGGCGGGCGACCAGGTCACCGGGGCCGGTCTGCGCGGTCAGGGCGTCCGCGATGGCCCGCAGCGCGGCGTCACCGGCGGCGTGCCCCCGGGTGTCGTTGATCGCCTTGAACTTGTCCGTGTCGATCAGCAGGACGGCCACCCGGCGGTGGGCGGCGTCCGGCGCGGTACCGGCCAGCTCCATGGCGCGGTCGAACGCCCGGCGGTTCGGGATGCCGGTCAGCGGATCGAGTTCGGCGGCGCGGGCCATCTGCTCGTGCTGCAGGCGCAGCGTCTCCAGGTCGTGCAGGCTCCGGGCCGCGTGCAGGGTGCTGAGCCGCTGGCGCCACAGCGCGGCGGCCAGCGAGTCGCCGTACGCCAGCGTCGCCTCGGCGTCCCGCGAGCCCTGCGCGGCCATCAGCACGGCCCGCGTCCGGTGGGTGCTCGCCACCACCAGCCAGTCGGCGTCCGGCGGGAGGTCACGCGCGGCTGCGGCCATCACCTCCAGTGCCGCCTCGGGATGCCCTGAGCGCCTCAACGCGACCGCGTAGAACGGTTTGCTGGTGGCCAGGGCGGCCGGGGTGAATCCGCGCGCCTCGAGCCGTCTGGTGCAGCTCTCGATGTCGACCGCGGCGCCACCAGGGTCGTGCCGGTCCGCCCGCGCGCAGGCGGCGTAGAGCAGCGCGTTGTCCCGCCAGACCGCCGCGTCGTCGCCGAAGACCTCCTCGGCGGCCTGTACGGCGTACCGCTCCGCCTCGGCGGTGTGCGCCTCGGCGTCGTCGACCTGGGAGATCTGGTAGAGCTCCAGGGCCCACCGCAGGTGCAGCTCGGCCAGGTTGATGAGCCACATGGCCCGGTTGCCGTTCTGCTCGTCGTCGGCCAGCGCCATCTCGTACGCGGTACGGAACTGCGGCTCCACCAGCTCGTACAGGCGCAGCTCGTAGTAGCCGATGGCGACCGCGACCCGGGAGTTGACCGCGGCGACCGGTTCGTCCTCGTCCGACGCGAGCGACTCGGCGGCCACGAGGTCACGCAGGACGCTGCCGACGTCGTACTGCGCGGGGTCGACCTCGCCGAGCCGGAGCCGCTGCCACGCCCGGCTGGCCAGCGCGCAGGCCTGCCAGCCGCTGCTGCCCTCCCGCTCGGCCGCCAGCAGCATCACGTCCGCGGCCGCGATGGCGCCGTGCGGGTCCGCCTGGGCGATGCGCACGACCACCCGCACGAAGTGCATGCAGGCGGGGCCGTCGGCGAGGTCGCCGTTGACCGAGCGCAGCGCTTCCTCCGCCCGTGCCAGCGCGGCCGCGGCCTCGCCGGTCTGCGCCCGCTCCAGCAGTCGCGCCGCCTCTCGCGTCATCTCCCGCATTCGGTTCCTCCCGGCGGGCCCAATCGGCTCCTGGGCAAAAGATCGGAGGGTTCAGAACGTTTGAATCGTGGCGATCCGCTCTTCCAGCTGCTCGATCGTGGCCTGCGCGCTCGGTGGGCCCCCGCAGATCCGCCGCAGCTCCGCGTGGATCTTGCCGTGTGGCAGGTTGGTTCGGTGGTGGTGCGCTGCCACCAGGGTGTTCAGCTGGCGCCGCAGGGTGGCCCGCCGCTCACCGGCGCTGAGCCGCACGACCGGCTCCCGCTGCTCGGGCACGGCGTTGCGGGACTCGTCCTGCTGCTGGCGCTTCTGCGCCGCCATCTGATCGGCCTGCCGCTTGTTCAGCAGGGTGGTCACCTGGTCCGGGGTGAGCAGACCGGGCAGGCCCAGGTAGTCGGCCTCCTCGGGCGTGCCGGTCCGGGCCGCCATGCCGAACGAGGTCCCGTCGTAGATGACCTGGTCCAGCTCGGCGGTCGCGGAGAGCGCCTCGAACATCTTGTCCAGCTCGCCGAGGGCGTCCTCGGTCTTCTGCGCGCGTTCCAGGACGTCGTCGTCGAGCCCGTCCTTGTCCTTGGGCGCGCCGAGCACGTGGTTGCGCTGCGCCTCCATCTCGCTGGCCAGCCCGAGCAGGTGCGGGACGCTGGGCAGGAAGACGGTGGCCGTCTCGCCCTCGCGGCGGGCCCGGACGAACCGGCCGATCGCCTGCGCGAAGTAGAGCGGGGTGGAGGCGCTGGTCGCGTACACGCCGACGGCCAGGCGGGGGATGTCGACGCCCTCGGACACCATGCGGACGGCGACCATCCAGCGCTTGTCGGAGTCGGCGAACTCGGCGATCCGGCCGGAGGCGCCCTCGTCGTCGGAGAGGACCACGGTGGCCGGCTCGCCGGTGATGTCGCGGAGCAGTTTCGCGTACGCCCGTGCGGCCGTCTGGTCGCTCGCGATCACCAGCCCGCCCGCGTCCGGCATGCCGTGCTCGCGGATCTTGGAGAGGCGGGCGTCGGCGGCGCGCATGACCTGCGGCATCCACTCGCCCCGGTGGTCCAGGGCGGTCCGCCACGCCTGCGCGATCAGGTCCTTGGTCATCGGCTCGCCGAGGCGGGCCGCCAGCTCGTCACCGGCGTTGGTGCGCCACCGGGTCTCCCCCGAGTACGCCATGAAGAGCACCGGCCGGACGACGCCGTCGCGCAGCGCGTCGGCGTAGCCGTACACCGAGTCGGAGTGTGACCGCTGGATGCCGTCCTGGCCCCGCTCGTAGGTCACGAACGGGATCGGGTTCTCGTCGGACCGGAACGGCGTGCCGGTCAGCAGCAGGCGGCGTACGGCGGGCTGGAAGGCGTCCTTGACCCCGTCACCCCAGGTCCGCGAGTCACCGGCGTGGTGGATCTCGTCGAGGATCACGAACGTCCGCCGCGTCAGCGTGCGCCGCTTGTGCACCGCGGGGGCCATGCCGACCTGCGCGTACGTCAGGACGGCACCGTGGAAGTCCCGGGACGAGTGGACGTCCGAGTTGCGGAACCTCGGGTCGAGTTCGATGCCGACCCGGGCCGCGGCCAGCGCCCACTGGGTCTTCAGGTGCTCGGTCGGGCAGACAACGGTGACGGCGTCGCAGGTGCCGTCGTTGAGCATCTCGGCGGCGATCCGCAGCGCGAACGTGGTCTTGCCTGCGCCGGGCGTCGCCACGGCCATGAAGTCCTCGGAGCGGCGGCGCAGGTACGTCACCATCGCCTTGCGCTGCCAGTCTCGCAGCGGCGGGAAGGTCTCCAGTTTCGGCAGGGGCGGACTCAAGCTGCGACGATCCCTTCTTCATGGAAAAACCTCCGCGGTCAGGGGCGCGGAGGCGGGCTCCAGCATAGCCGCGGAGGGCTGCTCGGGCGGGTCACGGCGCCGCGATCGGAGCCGACCAGTGGCGGTGGAGCGCGATCACCCGTACCCCGAAGATCAAGGCCGCCGCACTGACCAGCGTGACCAGACCGGTGTGGCCGAGCCCGTGCAGGATGGTGATCAGAATCGCCCCGCCCAGGGCGACCACCGCGTAGAGATCGCGCCGCAGCACCACCGGGATCTCACCGACCAGCAGGTCGCGCGCCAGGCCGCCGCCGATCGCGGTGAGCATGCCGAGCAGGCAGGCACCGACCGGCGGGACACCGGCATCGAGCGCCTTCAGCGTGCCGGTCGCGGTGAACAGGCCCAGCCCGGCCGCGTCCAGGAGCAACACGGTCCGCCGGACCCGGTTCAGCGTCGGGTGCAGCCAGAACACGGCGACCGAGGCCACCACGGCGGTCACCGGGTAACGCCAGTCGGCGAACGCCAGCGGTGGCACGGCTCCAATGGCCAGGTCACGCAGAATGCCGCCACCGAGCGCGGCAGCGAAGCCGACGAACGCGACCCCGAACAGGTCGAGGCGCTTCACGACGCCGGCCGAGGCGCCCGAGGCGGCGAACACCGCCACACCGATCAGATCCGCGACGAGCAGTCCATATCCGCCCGTCACGCGCCGATCAGGCCTTCATGGCTTCGTAGATCTCCTTGCACTGCGGGCAGACGGGTGAGCCGGGCTTGGGCGCCTTGGTCACCGGGAAGGTCTCGCCGCAGAGAGCGATGACGTACGTGCCCATGACCGCGCTCTCGGCGATCTTCTCCTTGCGCACGTAGTGGAACGTCTCCGGACCGGTGTCGGCGTCCTTGAGTTCCGGACGCTCCAGGATCTGGGTGCTCACGGTTATCTGCCCTTCGAGAAATCAGCGAAGCTTCGGCCGTCAAGTCTTGCACCTCACGCCTGGTCGGTCCAACGACAACGCAGCTCGTGGGAGCCGTACGGTTGGCACGTGACTGACTTCGCTATTCACTACGGCGAGCACGTGACCCGTGCCCGCCGCGACGGCCGTCCGGTGGTGGCCCTGGAGAGCACGATCATCTCGCACGGGCTGCCGCACCCCGACAACCTGCGGGTGGCCCGGGAGATCGAGCAGACCGTCCGGGACAACGGTGCCGTGCCGGCGACCATCGGCATGATCGGCGGCGAGATCGTAGTCGGCCTCGACGACCGGCAGGTCGAGCACCTGGCGCTGGCACGGGACGTGGCCAAGCTGTCCGTCCGCGACCTCGCGATCGCCGCCGCCCGCCGCGCCGACGGCGCCACCACCGTCGCCGCCACCAGCGCGATCGCCGCCGCCGCGGGCATCGGGGTGTTCGCAACCGGCGGGCTGGGCGGGGTGCATCGCGAGGCCAACATCACATACGACGAGTCGGCCGACCTGACCGCCCTGGCCCGCACGCCGATCGTGGTGGTCTGCGCCGGTGTGAAATCGATCCTCGACGTGGGCGCCACCCTGGAACGCCTGGAGACCCTGGGCGTCTCGGTGGCCGGTTACCGCACGCGGCGCTTCCCCGGCTTCTTCATCACCGACGGCGGCTTCGACGTCGACTGGGAGCTTGACTCGCCGGAGCAGGTGGCGGACTTCATCCGGGCCCGCACCGACCAGGGCGTCAGCGAGGGCGCGCTGGTGCTGGCGAACCCGCTGCCCACCGACGAGCAGCTCGACCCGGCGCTGCACGACCGGACCCTCGCGGCCGGGCTCAACCTGCTCGCCGAGCAGAACATCACCGGCAAGGCGGTCACCCCGTTCCTGCTGAGCCACTTCCACTCCAGCACCGACGGCCGGAGCCTCGAGGTCAACATCCGGATCATCCTGCGCAACGCGGCGCTGGCCGCGCGCATCGCCGCCGCCACGAGCACCGGGTCGGCGTCCCCGGTCGGATTCGCCGTACCCGCGTGATCGTCGTCGGGGACCTGGTCACCGACGTCCTGGTCGAGCAGACCGGGCCGATCCAGCCGGGGTCGGACACGGACGCGGCGATCCGGGTGGGCGGCGGCGGCCAGGCCGCGAACACGGCGGCCTGGCTGGCGCACACCGGGCAGCCGGTCACGCTGATCGCGGCGGTCGGCGACGACGTGGCCGGGCGGGAGCGGGTGGCCGAGCTGGAGTGGGCGGGCGTGCACTGCGCGGTGCGCGTCCACCCGGGCGTGGTCACCGGCAGCGTGGTGGTCCTGACCGGCCCGTCCGAGCGGACGATGATCACGGATCGGGGCGCCGCGGTACTTATCGACGCGGGCCACGTCCGGTCGGTGATCACGGCGTCGCCGGCCGGTGGCCACCTGCACCTCTCCGGCTATCCCCTGCTGCACGCGGGTTCCCGTCCGGCGGGCCTGGCGGCCCTTTCGGCGGCGGCGGAGAGAAGGATCACGGTGAGCGTCGACGCGGCGTCGGCGGCCCCGTTGCGGGCCGTGGGTGCGAGCGCTTTCCTTGATTGGGTACGCGACGCCGACGTGCTCCTGTGCAACGCGGACGAGGCGGACGTGCTCGCCGGTCCGGGCAGCGCGGCAGAGCAGGCGGCGCGGCTCACGGCCCACGTGCGTAACGCCGTGGTCAAACGCGGGCCGGACGGTGCGGTGTGGGCGTCGAGGGACGGCGGCTCGTGGACGGCGAGCGCGGAACGCGTACCCATGAAGGATCCGACCGGTGCCGGTGACGCCTTCGCAGCGGGCCTGCTCTCCGCATGGTGTTCCGGAAACGGCCCGGAGGCGGCCCTCGCCGCCGGCATCGCGATGGGCGCGGCCGCCGTGGGCCGCGTGGGTGCCCGGCCGGCCTAGAGCCCCCGGCGCCGGGCCTCGTCGACGATCTCGGAGTCGATGGTGATGTGCTCGGGCTCCTCGACGCGGTGCGGCTCCAGCGCCAGCCGCACGTCCTCGCGGGCGGCCGCGTCGGCGGCCCGCTCGGCCTTGCTCTTCGGCGGGCGGTCGTTGGCGATCAGCACGGCCGCCCACGGCAGGAAGACCATGCCGAGGGCGCAGAGGACCAGCCAGACGGGCAGCAGCGGGACCTTGGCACTGATCAGGACACCACCCAGGATCAGGCAGCCCGCGCGGACGCTCATCATCGTGACGTAGCGGATCTGCCGGCTGCGAAGCTGAGCATCCTGGCTGGTGGCAGCGTCGGTGATCAACACCGGGCGCTCCTGGTGCTTCTTCACGCGAGGTCTCCGATCGACCTCGTCATCCTCCCACCGCCAGGGCCGCGGTGCCCAACCGGTGGGGCTAACCGGCCGCTTTCGCCGCCGCCTTCTTCTGCTGCTTGAACTCACGGACCTTGGTCAGCGAGGCGGCGTCCACGACGTCGGCCACCGACCGGTAGCCGTCCAGCGCGTAGTCACCGGCGACCGCCTCCCAGCCCTCCGGCCGCACCCCGAGCTGCTTGGCCAGCAGCGCCACGAAGATCTGCGCCTTCTGCTTGCCGAAGCCGGGCAGCTCCTGGACCCGCTTGAACAGCTCCTTGCCGGTGGTCGGCTCGGACCACAGCCGGGTGACGTCACCGTCGTAACGGGTCTCGACGAGCGTGGCGAGCTCCTGCAGACGCCCGGCCATCGAACCGGGGAACCGGTGGATCGCCGGCGGCTCACTGCACAACTGCTTGAACGACTCGGGGTCAGCCGCGGCGATCGCAGCCGGCTCCAGCGTGCCGAACCGGCCGAGCACCTTCCAGCCGCCGCGGAAGGCATGCTCCATCCCGTACTGCTGGTCGAGCATCATGCCGATGACAACAGCGAACGGGTACTCGTCGAGCACCTTGTCTGCGGCCGGCTCATTGGCGATCTGGAAGCCCATACGTGCATCGTCGCACGACGGGGTGCCCGGTCTCACGCCTGGATCGTGGTGCGGGCCAGGGCTTCGTAGGTGATGATCCGGACCTTCAGTGAGCGGCCGGCGACGCGGCTGAGTTCGCCGACCTCCATGATGTGCTCGGCGACCCGGCGTAGGTCGGCGGGTGTGGTCACCGGGCGGCGCATGCCGAGGGCCTGTACCGCGAGGGTCCACAGGCCCTCGGCCAGTTGTGGTCCGATCAGGTCCGCCAGGGCCTTCACGGCGTCCTGCTCGGTCGGCACGTCGTGGCCGTACTCGTCGCTCCGCGCCATCGTGCCTCTTCCCTGTCAGAACAGCTCGATGAGCGGTTCGGTGTCTGCCTTGGCCTCGGTGCCGGTCTGTTCGGCGTGGGTGGACCGCTGCCGGGACATGACATGCTTCGACCGCAGATCCTCGACCTTGATGGAACCCGCTCTGAGATCGTCCTCACCGATGCCGCCACGGGCGTAGACCGCGATCTGTTCGGCCTGGCCGCGTACGTCGGATACCGCGTCGAGGACATGTTCCAGCATCTGCCGGCTGATGTCCTGGAACTGCACGTGCCCGACGGCGCCGGTGGTCTCCACGGTGAGCGCTCCGGAGCTGCGCTGCACCTGCTCGGCGGCGCTGACGGTGTCCTTGAGGATGTGGGCGACCATCTCCGACATCTCCCGCTGGGCGCCGGCGATGCCGCTCAGCCGCCGGGTCATCGCGGTCTCCTCGGAGGTCTCCGGGAGCTCGGCGCTGGAGTCGAACTGGGTGTCGTCGGAGAGCACCGAGTCGAGCTTGGCGGTCAGGTCGGCGATGTTGCTGCCGATGCCGTGCGCCGCCTCCGACGAGCGGTGCGCGAGTTTGCGTACCTCGTCGGCCACCACCGAGAAGCCCTCGCCCGCGTCGCCCGCCCGGACCGCCTCGATCATCGCGTTGAGCGCGAGGATGTTGGTGGCCCGGCTGACCTCCTCGATCTGCTTGACGTGCTGGTCGAGCTCACGCATCTGGTCGACGAGCGCGCGGATCTGGTGGTCGCGGTGGAGGAAGTACGAGATCAGCCGTCCGACGAGCTGGTCGTTGGAGGAGCTGACCTGGCTGAGTTCGGTCTCCGTGCGGCTGAGGGTGCCGGCGAGCTGTGACACGTCGCCGGCCATCACCTCCGCAAGTGAGTCGACCTTGACGAGCTGCTGCACGATCGCGTGCGCGGCGTCACCGGTCTGATCGATGACGTCACGCACGTGTGCGTCGATCAGGTCACAGAACGGGGTGATCGGGTCCAGCGCCTCGGCCACGACGTCCCCGCGCGTACGCTGCTCGTCCGGCTCGGCCGGGTTCAGCGACAGCTTGCGGAGAAGGCTTGGCATGCGATACCTCCGATATCGGGAGCGAGCCGGTCAGGCCCCGGGCAGAACCTGCTTGATGACGCCGAGCAGCTGGTCCGGTCCGACCGGCTTGACGAGCCAGCCGGTGGCGCCCGCGTTCTTCGCCTCGGTGCGCTTGGTCTGCTCCGACTCGGTGGTCAGCATGAGGATCGGGGTGAACCGCATACCGGGGGCCTTGCGCGCCTCGCGGGCGAACGTGATCCCGTCCATCTGCGGCATGTTGACGTCGCTGATGATCAGGTTCGGCTTGACTCCCTTGCCGAGCTTGTCGAGCGCCTCCTTGCCGTGGCCGGCGGTCTCCACCGCGTACCCGGCCTTGGTGAGAATCGACTTGAGGCTCATGAGCATGGTCGCGGAGTCGTCGACGAGCATCACAGTGGTCATGGAGGATCGCTTCCCGGTCGGCTGGCGAGGCCACTGCTCCCGTTGAGCAGCGGCAGCACCTGTGCCGCCAGGAAGGCGTCATTCGGTGCCGAGGAAATCTTCGGGCGGAAAAGCAGCAGGGCCTGGAGCGCACCGGTGTGCAGATGGTTGCATCGGCGCAGGCTCACCTTCGGCTTGCGCGCGGCCCGCAGCCAGCCGGCCAGCTGCTCGACCTCGTCCACGGTCACCACGCCGACCAGCGTGGCGCTGTCGTCATGCAACTCGAGCGGCAAGACCGAGCACCTCCTTCATGTTGAGCACCAGCAGCACCAGGCCGTCGCCGAGCAGCGCTGTGCCGGAGAACTCGTCGGCGTACGCGAGCAGGCCCTCCATCGGCTTGAGGATCACGTCGACCTCCCGGTGGAACGCCGAGACCAGCAGGCCGACCCGCTGGTTGTTCACGTTCACCACGAGGATCGCCCGGTCGGCCACCGGGTCCGGCTCCCACGGCATGTCGAGCGCACGAGCCAGGTCGATCACGGGGACCACCTCGCCGCGCATCACGACCACCTCCTGGTGCAGCACGTGGCCCATCTCGGCGGCGGGTACGCGTACGGTCTCCACCACCAGGTCGACCGGAATGCCGAACCGCTGACCGGCGACGCTGACGACCATCACCTGGGTGACCGCCATCGACAGCGGGAGCCGTAGCCGGGTCGACGTGCCCTGGCCGAGCTTGGAGCGCATGGTGACCGTGCCACCGAGCTTCTCCACGCTGGCCCGGACCGCGTCCATGCCGACTCCCCGCCCGGACAGATCCGAAACCTCGTCGGCCGTGGAGAACCCGGGCCGGAACACCAGGTCGACGGCGTCGCTGTCGGAGAGCGACTCCAGCTCCTCCTCGTTGATCAGCCCCTTCTCGTACGCCTTGCGCTTGACCCGCTCCGGGTCCACGCCGCGCCCGTCGTCGGCGACCTCGACGATCACCGCGTCGCCGTCGGCCACGGCCGTCAGGGTGAGCCTCGCCGTGCCGGACTTGCCGGCCGCGGCCCGCTCGCCGGCCGTTTCGACGCCGTGGTCCAGGCTGTTGCGCACGAGGTGGACCAGCGGGTCGCCGAGCGCCTCGATGACGTCCTTGTCGGCCATCGTGTCCTCGCCCTCGGTGACCAGCTCGATGTTCTTGCCGAGCCGCCGGCTGAGGTCGCGGACCAGGCGTGGGAAGCGCCCGAACGCCACCGAGAGCGGGAGCATCCGGACGTCCATCACCGCGGCCTGCAGTTCCTCGGCGATGCGGTGCAGGCCGGCGTACTGATCCTTGATCCGGCGGCTGAGCACCCGGCTGCCGAACTCCTCCTCGGCGGCGTCGGCCAGGAACGTGAGGCCGTTCTTCGCCACGTTGAGCTCGCCGACCAGCTCCATGAGCCGGTCCACCTTCTCCTGGTCGACCTTGAGCACCCGGGTGCCGACCTGCCCGCCCGGGTCCTCGGCGCGGCCCGCCATGTCGGCCGGCGCGGTCGCGGGCACCGGCACCGGTGCGGGAGCCGCCGTGAAACCGGCGGTGGCCGGCGTGGCGATCGGGCCCGCCGGCTCCGGCGCGGCCCGGGTGAGCAGGCGCTCCACCGCCGCCTGCACGGTCGCGCGGTCCGCGCCGGTCAGATCCAGGGGTACGCCGAGTGCGTGCGCCGCCGAGACCGCGGTGTGCGCGATCGCCCGCAGCTGGATCCCGTCCCGCTCGGCGATGTCCAGCGACCGGTGCGCGGCGGCGAGCATCGCCCGCGCGTCGGCCGCCAGGTCCGAGTCGATCACCTCGGTCACCGCGACCGTGATCGGTTCCTCGGTGCGCAACGGAGGCTCGCCGCTGAGGTGCCGGGTGATCGCGTCGGCGTCCAGCTCGACGATCTGGATCTGGTCCGGGACGTATCGGAAGAGATACTCCAGCTCGCCGACCGCGGCCCGGGTGGCGAGCACGAAGGAGAGCAGGCAGACGTATTCGTCGTACTCCTCGGCGGGCGGCCACTGCTCGGGCTGCACCACACCGAGTTTGTCCAGGCCCGGCACCTGGCGGATCAGATGCAGCGGGTCCTCGGCGCGGAAGAAGCAGTCGCTGTCCGGCACGTAGCGCACGAAGCGCATGGTCGAGGACGTGGTTGACAGCCAGGAGGCGGTCTCGGTCAGCCACTCGGCGTCGAACCAGGCGAGCCACTCGGGTGCGACGTCGACCGTCTGCACCGGTCCGGACGCGGTCTGTGTGGTGGTGACCGCCTCGCCGCCGAGCGGGGCGCGCAGCTTGGTGATCAGCCCGGCCGCGTCGTTGCCGGCGCTCGCCGGGAGCCGCTCGTGCGTGGTGACGTGCGCCAGCCAGCCCCGGATCAGGTCGAACGCGGCGAGCAGGTCGTCGGTCATCGACGAGTCGAGGCCGAGCCGGCCGGCGCGGACCGCGTCCAGCAGGTCCTCGGCCGCGTGGGTGAGCCGGGTCAGCTCCGGGAAGTCGAAGAGCCCGGACGAGCCCTTGAAGGTGTGCGCCGCGCGGAACACCTCGTTGACCAGCTCGGGGTCGCCGGGTTCGCGCTCCAACTGGAGCAGGCCCTCGTCGACCTGGGCGAGCAGGTCGTTGGCCTCGGCGAGGAACTGGGCGAGCAGTGGGTTCATGCCTGCCCACCCGTGGTCAGCATGGTGGCGATCCGGACCAGGCGCTCCCCGGTCACCGGCTTGACGAGATAGAGGTTGGCCCCAGCCTGGTAGGCGCGGTCGGCGTCACCCGGCCGGTCCTCGGTGCTGATCATCAGGACCGGCGCCGCGGTGCCGACCGTCTCCGAGCGCAACGTCTCCACGCACGTGTAGCCGTTCATCTTCGGCATGTTGACGTCCACCACGAACAGGTCGAACGAGGTGGTCATGGCGGCCTCCACGGCCTCCAGGCCGTTCGCCGCCTCGGCCACCTCGAAGCCGGCGTCGGACAGCAGGCTGGTGTGGTAGAGCCGCACGGTGGCGGCGTCGTCGACGACGAGCACCCGGGGTTTGCTGGCGGTATCCGAGGTCATCAGTTGGCTCCGGTCGGTCGCTGGTAGACGATGCCCTCCGGCAGGCGGGTCGGCGTGAAGATCGGCGAGATCCGGCTCATCGACTCGGAGTGACCGAGGAAGAGGTACCCGCCGGGGCGCAGCGCGCCGAACAGGTTCTCGGCGGCCCGGCGGCTGGACAGCTCGTCGAAGTAGATGAGCACGTTGCGGCAGTAGATGACGTCGTAGTCGCGGAAGGCACGCATCGCGGCGGTGTCGCAGACGTTCACCCGGTGCAGCGTCACGGCGCTGCGGATCCCCTCGTCGACCTGGTACCGGCCGGCGCCGACCGAGGTGAAGTACTTGTTCAGCCAGGACTTGGGCACCCGCTGCAGCGACCGCTCGCCGTAACTGGCGTGTGCCGCCTTGTCCAGGACCTCACTGTCGATGTCGGCGCCGTGGATCTCCACGTCGACGTTGTCGATCTGGTCCCATTCCTCCAGCAGGCGCAGTGCGATCGAGTACGGCTCCTCGCCGGTCGAGCACGGCAGCGAGAGGATCTTCACCGGCCCGGTGATCCGGCCGATCCCGCCGCGGTCGCGCAGCACGTTCGGCAGCACCGTGCTGAGCATCGCGTCGAACTGGTAGTCCTCGCGCAGGAAGTACGTCTCGTTGACGGTCAGCTGGTTGATCAGGTCCTGCAGCATGGCGGACTTGTCGCTCATCCGCAGCGCGGCGAACCAGCTGGTGAACGTGTCGTACGGCGAGTTGCGGACGCACGTGTCGATGCGCTTGTCGACGAAGTAGCGCTTGCCCGCGTTGAAGTGGATACCGGTGCGCTTGTAGAAGTACTCGACGAACCGTGTGAAATCCGCGTCCGAGAGCCCTGTCCCGGCGGCGGTCGTGCTCACCATCACTGCTTCCCGGTCAGGCGCGGCAGTGCCGCCTGGACCGTGAACCGCAGGAACGGGTCGTCCGGGAAGCGCGCCACGGCCGCCTCCAGCACCGGAGCGTGCTCCGCGCCGGCGGCCGGCAGCAGGGCGTCGATGGCCGCGGTGACCACGTTCGGATGCGGGTCCTCGGCGATCATCCGGGTCAGCCAGACCTGCGCCTCGGGATGGGCCAGGTCGGCGAGGACCATCGCGGTCATCACGCGTACGTCGTGGTCGGGCGCCGCCAGCAGGTCCGGTATCAGCGACGGCATCGACGCGGGCATGCTCGCCAGTGCCTCGGCGACGGCCGTACGCAGGGCCGCGTCGTCGCTGGCCAGGTGCACGGCGAGGGCGCCGGCCACGGGCTCGGTGTCGTGGGCCGCCAGTGTGGTGAGCACGGCGTCGCGTACGTTCGTCTCGGTCTCCACCGCGACGCGGGCGAGCAGCTCGGGCACCGCCTCGGCCGCACCGGACAGACCCAGTGCCGCCTCCCGGCGCACGTTCGCATCCGCGTCGCCGATCTGCCCCAGCAGCGTCTCGGTCGAGGGCGACTCCGGCGGCAGCACCTCCTCGGGTTGCTGCGGGGCCTGCTTGCGCACCAGTCCCATTACAGGACCACCCTTTCTCGACTAGTCACCGAACCCAGTCAGCCAGCCGGGCCGCGATCTCGTATGCCGGAAGCACCACCGTGGCCCCGCCGCGCCGGGACAGCTCGCCGGGCATGCCCCAGACCACGGCGGTCTCCTCAGACTCGGCGATGGTGCGGCCGCCGTCCTCCTTGACCGCCGCCATCTCGGTGGCGCCGTCGTCGCCCATCCCGGTCAGCAGCACGCAGACCAGCCGCGCGGGGTCGACGTAACGCCGGGTAGAGCTGACCAGCCGGTCCACACTGGGATGCCAGCGGTACTCGGCGGCGGCCGGCACGCTCTTGACGATCAGGCCGTCGGTACGCCGCGCGACGACCACGTCCGCGTTGCCCCGGCCGATGTAGATGTTGCCCCGCTGGAGGTTCATGATCCGGTCGACCTCGTGCACCCGCAGCGCGCACGCCTCGTCGAGCCGCCGGGCCAGCGCCGCGGTGAACGAGGCCGGGATGTGCTGGGCCAGCACCACCGGCGCGCCCAGGCTCGCCGGCAGGCCGGGCAGCATCTCGGACAGCAGCGCCGGCCCGCCGGTCGAGGATCCGATCAGGACCAGGTCGACGGAGCCGACCTCGCCGATCTCCCGCTGCGGCGGTGCCGCCGCACGGGTCCGCCGGGTCTGTGCCTTGAGCCGCGCGGTCAGCCCGCCGGCCTTCCGCAGCCGCACCGACGCCGCCGCGCGCACCTTGGCCACCAGGTCGCCGGAGACCTCCTCGATGTTGAGCGAGACCGTGCCGCCGGGCTTGGGCACGTAGTCCACCGCACCCAGCTCCAGCGCCTCCAGCGTGACCAGCGCGTTGTGCTCGGTCAGCGAGGAGACCATCACCACCGGCGTCGGCTGCTCCTCCATGATCTTGGCGAGGCAGGTGAGACCGTCCATCTCGGGCATGTTGATGTCGAGGGTCACCACGTCCGGGTGCAGCCGGACGAGCTGCTCCAGCGCGTCCACGCCGTTGCGGGCGGTGTGCACCTCGAAGTCGCCCGCGTCGGCGAGGATGCCCTTGAGCGCGCGGCGCATCAGCGCCGAGTCGTCGACTACCAGGACAGAGGTGGGGGGCACCGGCGACTCCGATCAGACGGCGGCCAGGGCCTCTTCGACGGCGGTCTCGCAGAGTTCCGCCGCCTCCGCTGCCTGGCCGGCGGCGAGCAGCTGGTCGACCTGCACGAGCAGCAGCATCCGCTGCTGGTCCGGCAGGTTCGCGACCCGCGACACCACCCGGGCCTGCTCGGCCGACAACTCGGGCGCGGGTTCCAGCACGTTGCGCCCGACCCGGGCCACCTCGGCCACCGAGTCCACGATGAAGCCGGTGCGCACCCCGCCGATGATCAGCACCACGATCCGCTGCCGCTCGTCCCGCTCGGTACGCCCCAGGCCCAGCCGGATGCGCAGGTCCACCACCGGCAGCACGGTGCCGCGCAGGTTGACCAGGCCCTCCACGAAGTCGAACGACTTCGGCACCCGGATCAGCGCCTCCGGAACCCGGATGATCTCCTGCACCGCGTCGACGTCGACGGCGTACTCCTCCTCGTCGAGCCGGAACACGACGAAGAGCTCCTCGTCGCCGCGCCCGTCGTCGGCGGTGCCCGCCTGCTCCTCGGCCATCTCCTGGTCGTCCTCCCGGTACTCGGCGATCTCGTTGCGCACCTCAGGGGAGTCGAACATCCGGTTCACGCTCAGCACCGAGACCAGGCGTTTGCCGTCCTCCAGCCGGCAGACCGACTCCACCTCGGTCTTGCGCCCCTCGCCGGCGACCACGCTCGGCAGCGGCGCGACCAGCTGGTGCGGCACCCGGAGCACCTCACGGACGGTGTCCATGACCACGCCCACCACGCCGCCGTCGATGGAGACGACCACGATCCGGTTCTGCGGCTCCAGCGGTGTCACCGGCAGCCCGAAGACCCGGCGCATGCTCACCACCGGCAGGAGCCGGCCGCGCAGGTCGATCACGCCGAGCACCCGGCTTCCGGCGTTCGGCACGTGGCTCACCGACTCGGGTGCCTGCACGATCTCCTGCACCTGGTCGATCGGCAGCGCGTACTCCTGGCCCTCCACCGCGAAGCTGACCAGCTCCAGGGTGTCGTCCAGCTCGCCGTCGCCGTCGCCGGAGGCCATCCGGGTCGCGGTGGCGCCGTCCCGGCCGGTCCGTGGCTCGGAGAGGCGGGCGAACTGGCTGCCGATCAGCCGGTCCACGTCGAGCACCGTGGTCATCCCGCCGCCGTCCGACTTGATCACCCCGACCAGGACGTCGGAGCGGACCGTCGACTGCACGGCGTCGGCCGACTCCACCTTCGACGGGTCGATGCTGATCACGCTCGACACCCGGTCCACCACGAAGCCGAGCGGAACACCGCCGTCGACCACGATCACCCGGGTGGTCTCGTCGTGCCCGGTCTGGTCCATCGCACAGCACCGGCGCAGGCTGACCACCGGCAGTACCCGGCCGCGCAGGTTCGCCAGGCCCTCCAGCGAGGGCGGGCCGAGCGGGACCTTCACCACGGCCGGCATCCGGATGATCTCCTGAACCTGGCGCATCGGGAACGCGTACCGCTCCCCCGCCATGTCGAACGTGACGTAGTCGGCGGTGTCCTCGTCGAACTCCTCGGTGTCCGCCATCTGGTCGACGTCCATGGGTGTCACCTCCCCTCGAGCCGGCGTCAGGCGGCGTTCTGGAGCTCGTCCGCGAGCGCGGCGATCTCCTCGACCGCGGCGGCGAGTTCCTCGGCGCCCTGCGACTGTTCTTTGGCCGCGGTGGAGGCCTGACCGGCCAGTTGCTCGGCCTGATTGGCGGCCGAGGAGATCTGGTCCAAGCCGGTCTTGACCGAACCGAGCACGCTCACGATCTGCTGGGCGGACTCGCGGACCTCCTCATTGCCCCCGCGGACCTGCTGCATGTCGCGCTCGATCTCCTCGAGCCGCTGCGTGGTGGCCTTGGCGGACTCGACCTCGGCGAGCGAGAGCCGGCTGGTCTCCTCCAGGTCCGCACGGACCTCGACGATCCGGTCCTGCACCGACTTCACCAGGTCCTTGATCCGATCGGCGTTGTCGGCCGAGTCCCGGGCCAGGTTGCGGATGTCGGTGGAGACCACGGCGAAGCCCTTGCCGAACTCGCCGGCCCGCGCCGACTCGACCGAGCCGTTGACCGCGAGCATGTTGGTCTGGATCGAGACGTTCGCGATGGCGTCGACGATCTTGTCGATCCGCCGCGAGATCTGCTCCAGCTCGGTGACCTTGCGGACGTTGTCGATGCCCTCCCGGGCCGCCGCGCCGATCGCCCCGATCATCGAGTCGACCGCCTGCTTGTTCGTGCCCAGCAGCTCCAGGATCACGTCGGCGCGCTCCACCGCGCTGCCACCGCGCTCCGCCGACAGCTGGGCGCCCTTCTCGATCTGATTGACCGCCTCGGCCGTCTGCTGGCTCTTCTCGGCCGCGGTCCGCGCACCGCTGTTGATCTCGTTGATCGCCACGTTGATCTGGCTCGCCGCACGGTTGATCTCCTCCACCGCGGCGGAGAGCTCCTCGGCCGCGGAGGCCACCTCTTCGGCGCTCTTGGCGATGTCGGTGCTGCTGCGCAGCGTCTCGGCCACCTCGGCCAGCGACTCCGCGGCCTGGTCGCTCTGGCGCAGAGCCTGGGTCTGCTGGCCGACCGTCTGCAGCGACTCCTCGCACGCCGCGGACTGCTGCTCGGCCGCCGCCGCGATCTCCTCGGACCGCTGCTTGGCGCTGGCCGCCGCCTTCTTGGCCTGCTCGGCGGCGGCGGCCATCTCGGTGGCACCCGCCATGATCGTGCCCATGTCGGCCCGGATCGTCTCCAACTGCGAGGTGATCGACTTGCCCTTCTCCACCTCGCCCCGGGCCGTCTCCGCCGAGTTCTGCACCGCGCCGGCGATCTCGGTGACGCTGCTGCGCACCTCGTCGATCAGGTCGCGGATCTGCCGCGCGCTGCGCTCACTGGTCTCGGCGAGGGTGCGTACCTCGTCGGCGACCACGGCGAAGCCCTTGCCGTGCTGCCGGGCCCGGGCCGCCTCGATCGCGGCGTTCAGCGCCAGCAGGTTGGTCTGGTCGGCGATGTGCGCGACCGTCTTGACGATCTCGCCGATCTCGTCAGCCTGCTTCTCCAGCTCGGTGATGGTGGCGACCGAGGCGGTCTGGCGGGTGGAGGCGCTGTCGACATTGGCAAGCAGGTTGCTGATCCCGGTCCGGGTCTCGATGAGCAGGCCCTGCAGGGCCTGGCTGAGGTCCGCCACCTGACGGGTGGCCTGCCCCTGGCGGCCGACGCGCTCCTCGACCTCGTTCATCGAGGCCAGGCTCGTCTGCGTGGCGCCGGAGGCCTGCTCCGCGCCCGCCGCGATCTGCTGCATCGAGTCGGAGAGCTGGCGGGAGGCCTCGGCGGCCTGGGCGTTCTGCGCGGAGATCTCCGCGGTGGCCGTGGCGATCCGTTCGGCCGCCTGCTGCTGCTTGGCCACCGACCGCGCCTGGCGTCTCGTCGCGTCCGAGTCGCCTCCCTTGGCGGCGGGACGCGCCGAGACGGGCGCGGCGGCCGGACGGCTGGTCTTGGTCTCGGTCGTACGCACAGTGCTGGTGCTGGTGAGGGGCATGGGTGGTCTCCCATCTGAGTCCGGTTGATCCGGCGCACGTGGGGTGCGGATTCAGGTCGCCGCGAGCGGGAGCACGACCTGCTGGCCGGCGCCGGAGCTCAGTGGCCGGCGGCCCCCTTCGACCAGGCAAATCCTGGCACCGGCATCCACCGCGAAAAGCCGATATAGGGACAGTTCGATCAGCCGCAAAGCGAACACCGGCCTGCCGGGAAGTGTCTGATCGAGCTCGGATACCGTCGCTGATCGGGGCCGCGACCCGCGCGGCCGGTGACGGGAGCACGATGCGCGCACTGGTCCAGACCGTCGGGCGGGCGAGCGTGACCGTCGGCGACGAGATCGTCGGCAAGATCGAGGACGGTCTGCTGGTGCTGGTCGGCGTGACGCACGACGACACCCCGGCGAAAGCCGCCGAACTGGCCCGCAAGGCGTGGGAGATGCGCATCCTGGACGGCGAGCGGTCGGCCTCGGACGTGGGCGCTCCGGTGCTGGTGGTCAGCCAGTTCACCCTGTACGGCGACGCGCGCAAGGGCCGCCGTCCCACCTGGAGCGCGGCCGCGCCGGCCGAGGTCGCCGAACCGCTGATCGATGAGTTCGTGAACGCGTTGCGGGCCCGGGGAGCGACCGTGGAGACGGGTCGCTTCCGGGCCCACATGCTGGTGGAAAGCGTGAACGTCGGACCGCAGACGGTCCTGCTGGAGCTTTAGAAGAGACCGCGGCGCTGGGCGGACTGGCGCAGCCACTGGTCCAGGCGAGCGGTCCAGTCCACCTGGTCGACGGTGGCGTAGTCGACGTCGAAGCTGCCGAACGCGTCGTGGCCCTCGGTGAACAGGCCGCCGCGCTTGTCCAGCTCCAGCACGACCTGCAGCTTCTGCGGCGTCGGCAGGAAGGTCAGCTCGAGCTGGTTGATGCCGCTCGCGTACGCCCCCGGCGGGTAGAACTCGATCTCCTGGTAGAACGGGAGGTGCTGCTCCACACCGTAGACACGGCCCTTCTCCACGTCCGCCTTGCTGAACCGGAATCCGAGGCGCAGCAACGCCTCCAGGATCCGCTCCTGGGCCGGCAGCGGGTGCACCATCACCGGGTCCAGGTCGGACTTGTCGACGGCGCGGGCGACCTCGAGCTCGGTGGCCAGGCCCATCGTCATGCCGTGCAGGCGCTGCCCGTACAGCTCGGTGATCGGCGTCTGCCAGGGCACCTCGAACCGGAACGGGACGTCGTGGCGCACACCGGCTTCCAGCCGGAACGAACCGGTCAGGCGCTGCCGGTGGAACTCCTGGTTCGTCTGGTACTCATTGTCGCCGCTCTCGACCTCGACCCGGGTCAGCAGGCCGACGGCGAGGTATTCCACGTCGACGGCGTGGTCGCCGCCGACGATGTGCACCTGGCCCTCCAGAAACCCGCCGGGGTACGTGTTCGGGTTCGCCAGGACGGTGTCCACCGACGGACCACCCACACCGAGCGCCTGCATCATGCGTTTGAAGACCACAGCCATCCCCTTCCTAGGGCATGCACATTATCGAGTCGTCACAAGTACTCAGGGTGAGTGAACGCCAAGGTTGTCGGCTTGACGACGTCAGGGTTCTCCCCGATTCATGCCACCTGGACGCTGGCCTCACCTCCGCTTAACGCGCCGCGGACCAAGCTACTTCTCACCGGCACGAATGCGGGCTGGTACGCACGAGACGTTATCGCGGGGAGGGGACTCAAAGTGGTCCTGGAGATGAAGGCGTCGGAGTCCAAGGTCGTCGAGGACATCATGACCGACGAAGTCGAGACGCTGACCGACCTGGACGCGACCGACGAGCGGGGCGTCTCCGCCGACCTGGTCCGCGCCTACCTCAACGGCATCGGCCGCACTCGCCTGCTCACGGCGGTCGAGGAGGTGACCCTCTCCAAGCGGATCGAGGCCGGCCTTTACGCCGAGGAGAAGCTCGCCGGCGCCCCCGCCGAGCTGGCGCCTCTGCTCCACATCATCGTCGCCGAGGGCAGGTCCGCGAAGAATCACCTGTTGGAGGCGAACCTTCGTCTCGTGGTGAGCATCGCGAAGCGCTACACCGGCCGCGGCATGGCGTTCCTGGACCTGATCCAGGAGGGCAACCTCGGCCTGATCCGCGCGGTCGAGAAGTTCGACTACACCAAGGGCTACAAGTTCTCGACGTACGCGACCTGGTGGATCCGCCAGGCCATCACCCGCGCCATGGCCGACCAGGCCCGCACCATCCGCATCCCGGTGCACATGGTCGAGCAGGTCAACCGCATGGTCCGCTGCCGGCGCGACCTGGCCGCGTCACTCGGCCGGGAGCCCAGCATCGCCGAGATCGCCAAGGCCATGGACGTTCCGGAGTTCCAGGTCATCGAGCTGATTTCGTACGATCGGGAGCCGGTCAGCCTGGACCAGGCGGTCGGCGAGGACGGCGAGAGCGCCCTCGGTGACTTCGTCGCCGCTGTCGACCCGAACCAGCCCGGTGAGGGCGTCGCGCAGGGCGAGCTGCGCAGCGAGGTGGAGATCGTGCTGGCCACCCTCTCCGAGCGGGAGTCGGCCGTGATCCGGCTGCGCTTCGGCCTGGACGACGGCCGGCAGCGCACTCTCGACGAGGTGGGCCGCGAGTTCGGCCTCAGCCGCGAGCGCATCCGCCAGATCGAGAAGGTCACGATGCTGAAGCTGCGTGACCCGGAGCGGGCCTCCCGCCTCGAGGCCTACGCCGTCTAAGAACAACGCAGTCTAGGCACTGCGCAGTCTTCGGGGGCCGGTGTCCGGGCGGACACCGGCATCGCCGAACTCGACGGCGGCGTGCAGCACCGAGAAGCCGTCCGGGCGGGCCAGCACCGGGTTGAGTGTCAGCGACCGGACCCGCGGGTGCTCGTCCGCCAGGCGGCCGACGCGCAGCAGCAGATCGATCAGCGCGGCCCGGTCCACCGGGGTGGACCCTCGGTAACCGTGCAGCAGCGGCGCCGCACGCGGCTCGTCGACCAGGGCCTCGGCGGCCCGGTCGGTCAGCGGCGCGGCGCGCCAGGCCAGGTCGCCGAGCAGTTCGCTGGCCACGCCGCCCAGGCCGAAGCCGATGACCGGGCCGAACGCGGGGTCCTCGACCAGCTCGACGACGCAGGCCACACCGGGCGGGACCATGGTCTGCACCAGGACGTCCGGGCCGAACGAGGCGCTCAGATCGCGGTACGCGTCGCGTACCCCATGCTTGTCGGAAAGCGCGAGGCGCACGGCGCCGAGGTCGATCCGATGGCGCAACCCACCACCTGCCGCCTTGAGCGCGACCGGATATCCCAGGTCTTTCGCCGCCGCCACCGCCTCCTGCTCGGAGGTCGCGAGCGTGGACGGCGCCACCGAGATCCCATAAGCGGCGAGCAGATCCTCCGCAGTCTCCGCCGCCTCCGCGGCTGCCACGTCGACGCCGGTCAGCTCGGGCAGCACACCCGGCGGCCGGCGCAGCCACTCCGCGTAATTGATCACCTTGGCCAGCGCGCGCACCGACTCCTCGACCGACGGATAGACCGGTACGCGCGGCGGCGCCTTGCCGAAGACCAACGTCGCCACCGTCGGCTTCTCGCCCGCCAGAGCGACACTGGCCAGCGCCGTGGCGAAGTCGGCGTCCTCGTCGGAGAGCTGGCCCGGCACCGGCGGCGCGCAGACCGCGACCAGCGCGTCCACCCGTTCGTCGACGGCCGCGTCGGCCAGCGCGTCAGCCAGCGTGTGCGCGGTCGCGTCCGGGCCGGCGTCGTGCGGATAGCCCTCGGCCAGCGTCAGGCCGTTGGCGCGGCAGGCCACCACCGCCAGCTCGGCCAGCGCCGACGAGTTGCCCACCACGGCGACCCGGCGACCGGACGGCAGCGGCTGGTGCGCGAGCAGCATGCCGACGTCGAAGAGCTCCTGGACGGTGTCCACCCGGATCACGCCGGAGCGGGCGAACAGGGCGGTCACCGCGTGCGCGTCCGGGCCGGGCAGGTCGCCGGCTTCACCCTCTTCACTGAGCTGGCGGGCGGCCGAGGCGACCGCGACCACCGGCTTGATCCGGCTCATCCGGCGGGCCAGCCGGGCGAACTTGCGCGGGTTGCCGAACGTCTCCAGATAGAGCAGGACGACGTCGGTGCCGGGGTCGTCCTGCCAGTACTGCAGCAGGTCGTTGCCGGAGACGTCGGCGCGGCTGCCTGCCGAGACGAAGCTGGACAGGCCCAGGCCGCGGCGGTCGGCCTCGGCCAGCAGGGCGACGCCGAGTGCTCCGCTCTGGCTGAAGAAGCCGACGCGGCCCGCTGTCGGGAGGCGGGGGGACATCGTGGCGTTGAGGCGTACTTCGGCGTCGGTGTTCGCGATGCCGAAGCTGCTGGGGCCGATGACTCTCAGGCCGGCTGCGCGGGTGCGTTCGACCAGCACTTTTGTCTTATTTTTATCGAAATTTGCTGATATGACGACCAGGCCGCCGGCGCCCGCCCTTGCCGCGTCCGCGCCGGCCTCGGCCACGGTTTCCGCCGGCACCGCGATCAGCGCGAGGTCGATGGGGGTTGGGGCTTCTGTTGCGGTCCGGTATGCCTGGAGACCGGCCACCCGCTCCGCCGTGGGGTGGACCGGCACGATGGCGCCGGTGTAGCCGCCGTCTCGCAGGTTGCCCAGCATCGCCGCGCCGATGCCGTGACCGGTCGCGCTGGCGCCGTAGATGGCGATGCTTCGCGGTGCGAGCAGCCGGGCGATCGACCGCGCCTCGGTGAGGTGTTCGCGGGACTCCTGCACCTCCCGGGACTTCTCGGTCGGCGCGATCGGGAAGCTGAGGTGGACGACGCCGTCGGCGTACTGCCGCTGCACCTGATAGCCGGTGTCGGCGAAGACGCGCAACATGCCGCTGTTCTGCGGCAGCACCTCGGCGACGAACCGGGTGATGCCGTGCTCGCGGGCAGCGTCGGCGAGATGCTCCAGCAGCACCGAGCCGATACCCCGGCCCTGCAGCGCGTCCTCGACCACGAAGGCGACCTCGGCCTCCGGGGAGTCCGGGCCGAGCCGCTCGTACCGGCCCACCGACGTGATCTTGTCGTCGGTGACGGTGACGAAGGCCTCCCGGTCGACGTGGTCCACGTTGACGAAACGCTGCAGGTCGCGCTCGGGGATCCGCGGGTACGGCGAGAAGTACCTCAGGTAGCGGGTGCGGTCGCTCATCCGCGAGTGGAACTCCACGATGGCGGGCGCGTCCTCGGGACGGATCTGCCGAAGATGCGCGGTGGACCCGTCGGCGAGCAGGACGTCTGCGCTGCGCTCCACGGCTAGTCCCTGGGGTCGTGCGGGTCCAGGCCGTGCAGCGGGAACACCGCTGTCCGGGCCGCCATGACAGCGCGGTCGATCGCGTCCGTGTTGCCCGGGGACCACTGCTGGACCTCCGGTGGGGTGCCGTCGGTCATGGTTGCCGGAACGCTGGTGCCCGGGCGGCGCTGCGCGGCGAGCGCGCGCCAGGCGGCCGGTGTCCGGGTGGCCGGGTCCAGGGGCTCACCGGTGACCACGGCCAGCAGGTGGGTCCAGGCCCTCGGGACGACCTCGACGAGCGCGTACCCTCCCCCGCCGGTGGCCACCCACCGGCCGTCGCAGAGCTCGTCGGCCAGCGCCCGGATCGCGATGTAGGCCGCACGCTGACCGTCCACTGACAACTGCAGGTCGGCGAGCGGATCAAGCTGGTGGGCGTCGGCGCCGCACTGACTGACGATGATCTCCGGTGCGAACGCCCGCACCACCGAGGGCACGACGGCGTTGAAGGCGCGCAGCCAGCCGGCGTCCCCGGTACTCGGTGGCAGGGGAATGTTGACCGCGGTGCCCTCGGCGTCGGGCCCGCCGATCTCGTCGGCGAACCCGGTGCCGGGGAACAGCGCGAGCGGTGTCTCGTGCAGGCTGACGGTGAGCACCCGTGGGTCGTTGTAGAACGCGTGCTGCACCCCGTCGCCGTGGTGCACGTCGATGTCGATGTAGGCGACCCGCTGCGCGCCCTGCTCCAGCATCCAGGCGATGGCGACGGCCGGGTCGTTGTAGACACAGAACCCGGCGGCGCGGGCGGGCATGGCGTGGTGCAGGCCGCCGGCGATGTTGACAGCCCGGCGGGCGGTGCCGTGCCAGACCGCCTTCGCGGCCGCCAGAGTGGCGCCGCAGATCCGGGCCGAGGAGTCGTGCATGCCCTCGAAGACCGGGTTGTCGGCGGTGTTGAGGCCCCAACCGGAGAAGAAGGGATCGATGGGCGCGAGCCGCACGGCGTCCAGATAGTCGGGACGGTGCACCCGCGTGAGATCAAGATCACTGGCCGGCTCCGGCGTCACCATCCGCACGTGCGGACGGTCGAGAATGCCGAGCTCACGGGCGAGCGCCATGGTCAGCTCGACCCGGACCGGGTTCAGCGGATGGTCACCCATGTCGTAGTCGAGCAGCGCGCTGTCCCAGACCACCGCAGTCGTGTCATCCGCCATGCCGACATGCTAAGCGTCGCCCGGTCGGGCGCGCCGTGTCGTCACCACGATGTGGCGGCGTCGGGTAGGGTCTCTTGGCACTTGCTCGGGGCGGATGTCAACCCCCGGCCACGCGGTATTATCGCTGCTGGGAGGACCGCATCGTGAATGATCTCGTCGATACCACCGAGATGTATCTGAAGACCATCCTCGAGCTCGAGGAAGAGGGCATTCCTGCCCTCCGCGCCCGGATCGCCGAGCGCCTGCACCAGAGCGGTCCCACGGTCAGTCAGACCGTCGCGCGGATGGAGCGCGACGGCCTCCTCACCGTCGAGGGCGACCGCCACCTCGTGCTCACCGAACTGGGACGTAACACGGCGGTCGCGGTCATGCGCAAGCACCGCCTCGCCGAACTCCTCCTGGTCAACGTCATCGGGATGCCCTATGAGGAGGCACACGAGGAGGCGTGCCGCTGGGAGCACGTGATGAGCGACTCGGTGGAGAAGCGGGTCTACGAGCTGCTGAACAAGCCGACCCGTTCCCCCTACGGCAACCCGATCCCGGGCCTGGAACAACTCGGGGCTCCGGATGACAGCGCCGAGGTCCTCAACGCGGGCGAGCGCAATCTGGCGTTCCCGGGTTTGTCGGGTGATGTCGTGGTGCGGCGGATCTGCGAGAGCGTGCAGACCAATGCGGACGTGCTGCGGCAGCTGCACGCGGCCGGCATCGACCCCGGCACGACGGTGACCGTGGCCCAGGAGCGGGACGGCGTGACGATAGACCGCTCGGGAGACAAGATCCGGCTGCCGCGTGAGGTGGCTTCCCGGGTGTTCGTGGCGGCTCGCTAGGGGTTGGGTTCGCCGTTCGGGCGGCGGTCGGCGTTTTGGCCGCCGCGGGGGTTTGGCCGGCGTTTCGGCCGCCGCCGGGTCTGGTCGGCGTTCTGGCCGCCGCCGGTCGGGTTGGCTCAGCCGTTGGTGGTGTCCATCGCCTTTGCCAGGTCCAGCAGCTTGGTGTTCATCTGCTTGACGTCGTCGGTCTTCGCGCCCTGAGCGAACCGGAACCGTAGCGTCTGTAACTGCTTCGCCTCGCTCAGCCAGCCGATCTCGACGGTCGGGCCGTGCCCGTCGGCGGCCTTGGCGTTCAGCCGGTAGGCGGCCTTGCCCAGACCCTTGAGCTTCGTCGCCTTGGCGGGCATCCGCTCATCGAGGAACAGGTCGGCGTCCGCCTTCGTAGTCTCCACCACGGACAGTGACAGGTCGGGCCACGGCTCGTTCACGTTCTGCACCACGCAGGTGGAGGTGTCGTCGACCTGATCCGAGGCGGCCACGGAGAAGCGCAGGCCGATCTTCTGCTCGATGAAGCCCCAGTCCCACAGGATGCAGGCGCCACCCGCCGATGCGGCCGGTGGCACGACGACCTTCACCGGAGGCAGGGTCGTGGTGCTGGAAGCGGCCGGCTTGCTGCATGCGGCGACGGTCAGCAGCAGGGCGGCGCCCAGCGCGACGATAGGCGTACGCACTCGTGATCCTCCCCGGGTACCGGGCACACCGTACTGGTAGTGAGCGCTCAGCGGAAGAGCTCGATCATGCCTCCTTGATGTACGGGCAGTGACGGCAGCCCCTGTCACAGCATGTTCCCCTGGCGGCGAGGAATCCTGCGGTCAGGACGAAGAGCCCGGTGCCCGGATCGGTGTAGCCGGCTTTGCCCTCGTCGAGCGCGGCGGCGTGCGCCGACAGGATCTCGGCACGGCGGGGGTGATCCGGTGGGAGCCGGGCCGGGTGCGGCTCGGTCAGCGGGCGGTGGTTCATGCTCACACTCTTCCGCTACTTGACGCCGCGTGTCAAGTAGCGGAAGGATGGCCGCATGGAACTCGCGGAGCAACTGCTTCGGCTGATCGACTCCCGCCTCCTCGATCCCCTGGAGATTCTTCTGGAGGACGACAGGGAGGTGACGAGGTTGCGTGAGCAACTCCGCCTGCGTGCGGCCGAGTGGGCCGACACGATCGAGCACGGCAGCAACTCCACGGCCGTCCGCGCGCTCGCACGGCTCATCGCGACGCTCTATCCGGACGATCACGCCTTCGCACCGTCGGTCGACTGGTGGCGCGCGCCGCTCGGACAGGCCACGGTCCGTCTGGTCGGCCATCCGTTCGCGCACTCGGTCTCCTACGCCACGGCCGGGGCCATGCTGGGCATCAGCCGACAGGGCGTCCACGACCTGGTCAAACGCGGCCGTCTGCCACGCCACGAGGACGGCGGCGTGCCGGTCGCCGCGGTGCGGCGGCGGCTGCTGGGCGAGGTGGGCGGGGTGGGCGGGGTGGGCGAGGTGGGCGAGGTGGGCGAGGTGGGCGATCCGATGAGCTCGGGCGGCGGGAACAACACCGAGGTCGGCTTTCGGCCGGCCCTCGAACTAGGAGCAACCGAATGATCAACGACCGACTTGTCGACGCCGGTGACCTGCCGCTGGCGGTTCGTGACTTCGGCGGGGATGAGCCACCGCTGCTGCTCCTGCACGGCGCCGGCAGCAACCTCGCGCACATGACGACGCTGGCTCGGGCGCTGCGGCCGCGGCACCGGGTCATCACCATCGACCTGCGCGGGCACGGTCGCTCCGGCGACGGGCCGTGGACCTGGGACGCCGCGCTGGGTGATCTGGCCTCGGTCTGCGTGCAGCTGGAGCTGGACCGCCCGGCAGTGGTCGGGCACTCCCTGGGCGGCATGCTCGCCGCGCTCTGGGGCCAGCGCCACCCGGAGGCGCCCGGTGTGGTCAGCCTGGACGGCAATCCGCCGCCCACCCGGGCCGACCACCTGCCCGGCCTCGACCCGGAGAAGGCCGAGGCCGAGCTCGCCCGCCTGCACGCCCTCTTCGACGCGATGGAGGCCGCCGCCGGGCAGGTGATTCCCGCCGAGCAGCTTCCCGACCTGGTGGAGCGCCAACAGATGGCAGCCCGCGACATGGGCGCCAACGAGAAGGTGTGGATCGAGGGCTTCCGCCGCAATCTGCGCCACGAGAACGGCGAGACCTCCATCCGCCCGTCGGCCGCCGCCACCTCCCAGCTGCGCGCTTTGATGAACTCACTGGACCTGACCCCGGTCTACGCCGCGACGACCTGCCCCGAGCTGGTCGTGCTGCCCACCCGGAGCCTGCCCGAGCAGGAGCCGTTCGCGGAGCTCTACGAGGCACACCGCCGGTTCCTGGTGGAGCAGGCGAGGGCTGTGCCGCACCTGCGCTACCTCGCCTTGGCGGACGCCTCACACGCCATGGTCATCGAGCAGCCGGCGCTGTTGGCCTCGATCATCGGCGATTTCCTGGCGGAGCATCGCTGAGGACGACTACGCGGACGCCTCAGGGGCGGCGGCAGGAGGACGACTACCCGGATACCCCAGGGCACGGCGACAGGAGGACGACTACCCGGATGCCTCGGGGCGCAGCGGCAGCGGGCGGGCTGCCCGCGAGGCCGCCAGGCCGATGGTGAGGGCTGCCAGGACGCAGAGGATGGATTTGAGGACGCCGAAGTGTTCGGCGGCGAAACCGATCAGGGGTGGGCCGGCGAGGAAGGCGCCGTAGCCTACGGAGCCGGCTACGGAGACGCGGATGGCGGCTCGGGCGGGATCGTCAGCGGCGGCGCTCATGCCGACGGGGAAGCCCAGGGAGGCGCCTATGCCCCAGAGGAGGGCGCCCAGGAGGGCGACCGGGACGCTGCCGCCCGCCACGACGAGCAGGAGGCCCGCGGCGGCGGTCAGGGCGGTGGCCCGGAGGACGGGTACCCGGCCCCAGCGTTCGATGGCGTGGCCGCCGAAGAGGCGCGCCAGGGTCATGGCGGTGACGAAGACGCCGAATCCGATGGCGCCGATGGTGTCGCTCGTGCCGTATCCGTCCACGAGGCTGATGGCCAGCCAGTCGTTGGCGGTGCCCTCGGTGAAGCCGAAGCCGAGCATGATCAGGCCGATGAGGAGGGTGCGGGGTTCGCGCCAGGCCTGCCCGACGCTCATGGCGGGGCGCTCGCCTGGTTCGAGCGGGGTGTGCGGGAGGTAAAGGCGGATCACGAAGGCCATGACGGCCGCCGTGACGACCGCGGAAAGGTAGATCTGCGCTGAGAGCGGCAGGCCGGTGGCGGCAGCCAGGGCGCCGCACGCCGCGCCAGTGACCGTGCCGAGGCTGAAGCCCGCGTGGAAGCGGGGCATGAGGGTGCGGCCGAGGCGGCGTTCCACGTCGGCGCCCTCGACGTTCATCGCGACGTCCCACATACTGGTGGCCATGCCGGCGAAGAGCAGGCCCGCGCCGGCCAGCAGCGGTTCGCCGAGCCAGACGGCGGTGGCCAGGATGAGCAGGCCGGAGACCAGCGACAGGCAGCTCATCATCACGGTCCGGGACGGCCCGAAGCGCTGCACGACCGGGCCGGCCAGCGGAATGGCGGCGATGGCCGACGCGGACATGCAGAGCAGCAGGAGGCCGAAGCCGGCGGCGGAGATGTCCAGGGCCTCGCGGGCGGCCGGTGCGCGGGAGAGCCAGCCGGCGTAGGCGAAACCGTTCATCGCGAACGAGACGCCGACCGCGGTCTTGGCGGAGTTCAGGCGCGAGAGGTCGACGTCGAGGCTGGCCACCATCAGAACTTACACGTTAAAGCCTTGGGGTCGCAGGAGTCCGAACGACCGCACATCCCACAATGGGCATCGCAACCGGAGGGAGAACGACATGGGCCGGCCGGAGGAACTGCAGGCGGAGGCGCGTACGGTGCTGGCGCTGCTGGAACCCCTGGGACCGCTGCTGCCCATCGGCAGCTTCGTCTCCGGTCTGATGGTCTGGCGCGACCTCGACGTGATGCTGCTCGGCGGGCCGGACTTCTCACCCGCCGATGTCGTCAAGCTGCTCGGGCAGGCGGTCGAGATCCCCGGCGTGACGGGTTTCTCGTACACGGACGAGCGGGGCGGACCGGAGCGCGACCAGCGATATCACGTGGTGCTCACCCTCGCGGAATGGCGCGTCGACCTGTCGATCTGGCTGAACCACGATCACGCGGACGGCACCGAGTGGCACCGGGAACTGGCGAAGCGCATCACCGACGAGGAGCGCGAGGCCGTTCTCGCGATCAAGACCATCTGGCACCAGCGGCCGGAGTACCCGGACGAGGTGAGCGGGTTCGAGATCTACACGGCGGTGCTGGAGCACGGGGTGCGGACCGCGGTGGAGTTCGGCGTCTGGCTGCGGGACGTCGCCCCGAAGAACTGAGCCGCCCGGCCCTCTGGAAGAGGACCGGGCGGCTCGTCGGAGACACTCAGCTGCAGCCGGAGGTGGAGCCGCAGCCCTCGCAGACGTAGCAGCTGCCCGCGCGGCGCATCTTGGTGCCGCAGGTGAAGCAGAGCGGTGCGTCGGCGGCGTGGCCGGTGACGATCTCCAGGAGTTCGGTGGAGGAGCCGGCGGTCACCGGGGTCTCCTTCTCCGGGGTGGTCGACGCCTTCGCCTCGGCCACCGTGACGATCGAGCCGCTCGCCGGGGAGATCGGCGCGGAGACGGCCATGCCGGCCAGGTCGGCAGCCGCTGCGGCTTCGGCGGCCGCTTCGGCCTGGGCCTGGGCGGTGCGCTCCTTCGCGGTGAAGATGCCGAGTTCGGCGCGGGTGTCGTACGGCAGGAAGTCCAGCGCCAGGCGACGGAAGATGTAGTCCATCACCGAGGAGGCCATGCGCACGTCCGGGTCGTCGGTCATGCCGGCCGGCTCGAAGCGCATGTTGGTGAACTTCGCGACGTACGTCTCCAGCGGGACGCCGTACTGCAGGCCGATCGAGATGGCCACCGAGAAGGCGTCCATCACGCCGGCCAGGGTGGAGCCCTGCTTCGACATCTTCAGGAAGACCTCGCCGAGGCCGTCGTCGGGGTAGGACGACGCGGTGAGGTAGCCCTCGGCGCCACCGACCGAGAAGGACACCGTCTCCGACGGGCGCTTCTTCGGCAGCCGCTTGCGGACCGGGCGGTACTCGATGACCTTCTCGACGACCTTCTCGACCTTTTCCACCTCGGCGGCGGGCTCGGCCTTCTTCTTCGCGGCCGAGAGGGGCTGACCAACTTTGCAGTTGTCGCGGTAGATCGCGAGCGCCTTGAGGCCGAGCTTCCAGCCCTGGTAGTGGATCTCCTCGATCTCCTCGATGGTCGCCGTCTCCGGCATGTTGACCGTCTTGGAGATGGCGCCGGAGATGAACGGCTGGACGGCCGCCATCATCCGCACGTGGCCGATCGGGGCGATGGCCCGCTCACCCATCGCGCAGTCGAAGACCGCGTAGTGCTCCTGCTTGAGACCGGGGGCGTCGATCACGTTGCCGTGGTCGGAGATGTGCTCGACGATCGCCTCGACCTGCTCCTCGAGGTAGCCGAGGCTGCGCAGGGCGCGCGGAACCGTCTGGTTGACGATCTGCATGGAGCCGCCGCCGACCAGCTTCTTGAACTTGACCAGCGCCAGGTCGGGCTCGATGCCGGTGGTGTCGCAGTCCATCATCAGGCCGATGGTGCCGGTCGGGGCGAGCACCGACGCCTGCGCGTTGCGCCAGCCGCTCTTGGCACCGATCTTGTTGCCGTTCTGCCACTGGCGGGTGGCCTCACGCACGATCTCGGTGGCGACATCACCCTGCGGGCGAATGGCGTCGTTCGCGGCGGCGTGCTTGCGCATGACCCGCTGGTGCGCGTCGGCGTTGCGGGCGTAACCCTCGTACGCCCCGACGACACCGGCGAGCTCGGCCGAACGCCGGTACGCCGTACCGGTCATCAGCGAGGTGATCGCCGCGGCGACGCTGCGGCCGCCCTCGGAGTCGTACGGCAGGCCGGACGCCATCAGCAGCGCGCCGATGTTCGCGTACCCGATGCCCAGCTGCCGGTAGGCCCGGGTGGTGATCCCGATCTTCTCGGTCGGGAAGTCGGCGAAGCAGATCGAGATGTCCATCGCGGTGATGATGAACTCGACGCTCTTGACGAACTTCTCCACCTCGAAGCCACCGTCGGCCTTGAGGAACTTCATCAGGTTCAGCGAGGCCAGGTTGCAGGACGAGTCGTCCAGCGACATGTACTCCGAGCACGGGTTGGACGCGGTGATCCGGCCGGTCTCGGGGTTGGTGTGCCAGTCGTTGATCGTGTCGTCGTACTGCAGGCCCGGGTCGGCGCACTCCCACGCCGCCTTGGCGATGTCACGGAACAGCTTCTTGGCGTCGATGGTCTCGATGACCTCGCCGTTGAGCCGGCCGCGCAGACCGAACTGGCCGCCCTGCTCGTACGCGTGCATGAACTCGTCGCTGACCCGCACCGAGTTGTTGGCGTTCTGGTACTGCACGCTCACGATGTCGGAGCCGCCCAGGTCCATGTCGAAGCCGGCGTCCCGCAGCGCGCGGATCTTGTCCTCCTCGCGCGCCTTGGTCTGCACGAACTCCTCGATGTCCGGGTGGTCGACGTCAAGGATGACCATCTTCGCGGCACGCCGGGTGGCGCCGCCGGACTTGATGGTGCCGGCGCTCGCGTCCGCGCCGCGCATGAAGCTGACCGGGCCGCTCGCCGTTCCCCCGGACGACAGCAGCTCCTTCGACGAGCGGATCCGGGACAGGTTCACACCCGAGCCGGAGCCACCCTTGAAGATCAGGCCCTCCTCTTTGTACCAGTCGAGGATGGAGTCCATCGAGTCGTCGACCGACAGGATGAAACACGCGCTGACCTGCTGCGGCGACTTGGTGCCGACGTTGAACCAGACCGGCGAGTTGAAGCTGAACACCTGGTGCAGCAGCATCCAGGTCAGCTCGTGGTCGAACAGCTCGGCGTCCGCGGCGGTGGCGAAGTAGCCGTGCTCCTCGCCCGCCTTCCGGTACGTCTGCACGACCCGGTCGATGAGCTGCTTGAGCGTCCACTCCCGCTCGGGCGTGCCGACCGCACCCCGGAAGTACTTGGTGGTGACGATGTTCGCCGCGTTCACACTCCAGAACGCCGGGAACTCGACGCCCCGCTGCTCGAAGTTGATCGAGCCGTCACGCCAGTTGGTCATGACGACGTCGCGGCGTTCCCATTCCACCTCGTCGTACGGGTGGACGCCCTCGGTCGTCCACACCCGCTCCACACGCAGCCCCCCGGCCGCCGCGCCGTTCCCGCCGCCGTTGCTCCGGCTGCGCTGGCGACCTGCTGTGATGCCGTCTCCGGCCATAATGAACGTGCTCCCCCTCGTAGTACCGCGGAATGTCAGCCGTTGAGCTTTGGTGCGCGGTTGCCGGACCGCGGCGCGACGGCGTGTCGCGTCCCGGGCTCCCTGACCACCGCCGCGTCGCGCAGTGCCGCGATCTCCTTCTCGAATTCGTCGAGAGAGTCGAACGACTTGTACACACTGGCGAACCGGAGATATGCCACCTGATCCAGCTCACGCAGCGGCGTGAGAATCGCCAGGCCCACCTCGTGGCTGGGGATCTCGGCGGCGCCGCGGGCCCGGACGGCCTCCTCGACACGCTGCGCCAGCAGCGCGATCGAGTCCTCGTCGACCGGACGGCCCTGACAGGCCTTCCGGACACCGCTCATGATCTTCGTCCGGCTGAAGGGCTCGGTGACGCCACTGCGTTTGACGACGGCGAGGACCGCCTCCTCGACCGTGGTGAAACGCTTACCGCACTCGGGGCACGACCGCCGGCGACGGATCAGCTGACCGTCATCGGCCTCACGCGAGTCGACCACGCGCGAATCAGCGTGACGACAGTACGGGCAACGCACCGCGACCCCTTCCGGACACCCTCTCGATGGAATCCGGACATGCGGAAGCGCAGCTTCGCCGAGGTGACAACCGCGGTGTCGCTGTGGACTGCATGTGGATAACCGGGGAGAGGGAAACCCAACCTGTGGATGACTTACATCTTTGTAACCACTAGATGTTGGGGTAGACGCTATGCCCCGGCGGACGGGTTCGCAAGTTCAGTGGCATGCCGACGCGCCGTATTTTGCACCTCACCACCAGGGGTGATGTCACGATCACGCGGAGCGGCCGGGAGTGGCGGCTCAACGCGCGTTTTTCGGTCAGGCGTGTGACGCCGTGGTGAACAAGACGACGCTCGCGAGCACGGACAACGCGAAGAACAGCCCGAGCAGCACCGCCCGGCCGCGCCGGGTCAGCCGCAGCGGCGGTTCGGCGTGTCGTGTATCGGTCACCATCTCCGGCCCCCTCACTATCGGACACCCGTTCGATAGAACGTCCGTACGACGGTCTATCAGAACACAGGTACGGAAGTCGAGCCTTTGAGCGCGACACGCCGGGAAAACCTCGTACAGATGTTTGAATATGTCGCACCTCCCTATTACGGTTTCCCATCAAGAGGGGTCAGCCGGACAAACGCCATCCCCACGGCGCGCGTCCCGGCTCCGCGACGCACCACGTGCCGCTCAGGCACTGGCCGACAGGGAGGGCAGACGTGTCGACCGACGACCGGACCAGCCGGCAGCACCAGGCCGGAAAGCCCGAGGCAGCGAATGCCTCAGCGGCCATGCGGCGCCGTACACCGAGCCGCGCCCGCGGTGCCGACGCGCCGCAGTTGCGATCGGTCACGCCGGTCAGCCACCTGCCCGAGGCCGTCGCGTCCGACCTCACCACGCGGCAGCGCCGGATCCTCGAATTCATCCGCGACTGGGTGGAGCGTTACGGCTATCCGCCGAGCGTCCGGGAGATCGGCGAGGCGGTCGGGCTGGTCTCACCGTCCAGCGTGGCCTATCAGCTGAAGGCGCTGGAGACCAAGGGCTACCTGCGCCGTGATCCGAATCGGCCGCGTGCCGTGGACGTGCGCGCGCCCGGCGAGCTGATCGACGACGAGGCCATGCGCGCGGCGCGCCCGCAGCCGGCCTACGTCCCGCTGGTCGGCCGGATCGCCGCCGGCGGCCCCATCCTGGCCGAGCAGGCGGTGGAGGACTTCTTCCCGCTGCCGCGCGAGCTGGTCGGCGAGGGCGAGGTCTTCATGCTCGAGGTCAAGGGCGACTCGATGATCGACGCCGCGATCTGCAACGGTGACTGGGTGGTGGTCCGCCAGCAGCCGACCGCGGAGGTGGGCGACATCGTGGCCGCGATGATCGACGGAGAGGCGACGGTGAAGAGCTACCGGCAGCGGGACGGTCACGTCTGGCTCATGCCGGCCAACCCCGCTTTCGACCCGATTCCTGGGGATGATGCGGTGATCATGGGTCGGGTTGTGGCGGTTCTTCGCCGAGTGTGACGTCCGTTTGCGACGGGCCGGCTGCGGTGCGTGAGCCGGTCCGGGCCGTCTCGCTCAGGGTCAGAGCCTTTGGGGGTACGCGAAAAGCCGGCCCGTTGTCAGCGGACCGGCTTTCGGCGTCACTGGGTCAGCGGTAGCCGTTGTTGTTGTCGTGGCCCTCGGGGTGCGGGCGGCCGCCTCCGCCGTAGACGCCCGGAGGACGCTGGCCCTGCTGCGGGCCGCGCTGCTGCTGGCCTCCGCCACCGCCGTAGACGCCGCCACGGCCGGGCGGCGGCTGCTGCGGATTGCGCGGGGGCTGTTGCTGCGGGCCGTGGGGCGGCTGGCCCTGCGGACCGCGCGGAGGCTGGCCCTGGGGACCACGACCGGGGGCCTGCTGAGGACCGCGGGCGGGCTGACCCTGAGGACCGCGAGCCGGTGCCTGCTGAGGACCGCGGGCGGGCTGACCCTGGGGACCGCGCGGCTGTTGGGGGCGGCCGTACTGCGGGCCGCCGCCGGGCGCACCGCCCTGAGCGCCGCCAGGTGCGCCTCCGTAGACCGGACCGCCGCCGCCGGGACGGGCTGAACCCGCGGCCGGGCCGGACTGGGCGCCGTAGACCGGGCCGTTGCCGGAACGGGCACCGCCGTAGACCGGACCGCCGGGGCGGGCGCCGCCGACCCCGATGAGTTCGTTGTCGGGGTTGGGGCGCAGGCCGCCGGAGGGGGCGTCGTCCACGTTCGCGGAGACGGCCTGGGGAGACTTGCGGAAGCGGACGATGCCGAAGACGCCGATCGCCACCAGGATCAGGCCGAAGCCGCCGACACCGGCCACCGCGTAGGTGAGGTTGTCGACATCCAGGTACCACGGGTCGCCGGCCTGGTCATCGCCGGACTTCTCGGAGAGCTTGGCCACCGTGGTCGCCGGCGTGTACTGCCGGATGTTGTTGGCGGTCTCCTTGTCACCGTTCATGTCCGAGACGGTGAGGAAGGTGCTGCCGTCGGAGCTGTAGGTGATCGCCTCACCGAACGGCTCGTTGGGCAGGCCCGTGGTGCGCGGCTCCTTCTTGAGCGCGGCCACCACGTCACCGCCCGCGACGTCCCACTCCAGGGCGTCGGTGTACGTGCGCAGAACCACCTTGCCGCCACCGGGCGCGACCGCGCCGCCGGTGATGGTCTTGTTGCCGATCCGGGCGACCGGGTTGCCGGCCGTCTCCGTCGCGTTGATCGGGAGGTCGGCGACGCGCTCCATCGGAACGCCGGTGTCGTTCTTCGCCTTGAGCGGCGCGGTCGGCTTGTAGACGCCGGCCGTCGCGCCGATCTCCTTGGTGATGATGAGCGGGGTGCCGTCGCCGTCGAGCAGCATCGCCTCGGCGTCATGGGCGTCGCCGGACGGGTAGCTGAGGCGGTGGATCGTCGGCTTCTTCGCCCCGCTGACCGGCATGCTCCACAGCGCGATCGTCGGCCGGGGCTCGTCACCGGAGCGGATGCCGCCGTCACCGATGTCGGCGATCCACAGAGTGTCACCGTCGGCGGAGAGGACGAGGTCCTCCGGGTCCTTCGGGCCGTCGCCGCTGAACTCCTGCACCTTGTCGACGGCGCACTGACTGTCCAGGAAGAAGATCTTCTTCTTCGACTCGTCGGTGGTGCCGTCGTCGATGACGACGTATCCGTTCTTCGTCGCGACCAGGCCGGAGATCTCGTCGAGCTTCGGGTCGGTGACCTTGCAGAGCTTCTTGCCGGGCGTCGCCTTCGCGCTGACCGTGGGCGCGGGGGTCGGATCCTCGGCGGACGCGCTGGAGGAGCCGATCATCACGAAGCCGAGACCCACGATGATCGGGAACACGAGACGCCGCATCCGCACAGTGTCGCATGCGGCGTCCCGTACCGGTATTACGTGTGGATCAACCCTGCGTGGAGCGCTCCCGAAATGCACTCCGCGTCACCGGCGGAATTCCGCCAGTTCGGCGGCGAGTTGCTCATTGACCCGTACGTGCAGTTCTGTCCCGTCATCCAGATGGCGCGACTGCAGCACCTGACCGGACCGGTGCACCCGGGCCACCAGGTCACCCCGGTCGTACGGCACCAGGACGGTCAGATCGACCGCCGGGCGGGGCAGCCGGTCGGCGATGGCCTTGTGCAGCTCGGCGATGCCCGTACCGGAGCGCGCCGAGACGAACACGGCGTCCGGCCAGGTCCGCTTGAGCCGCAGGATCGTCTCCTCGTCCGCGGCGTCGACCTTGTTGACCACCAGGAGCTCGGGGATCCGGTCGGCGCCGACCTCGCCCAGCACCTCACGAACCGCGCTGACCTGACCCTCCGGGTCCGGGTGGGCGCCGTCGAGGACGTGCACGACCAGGTCAGCCTGTGCCACCTCCTCGAGCGTGGAGCGGAACGCCTCCACGATCTGGTGCGGCAGGTGACGGACGAAACCGACCGTGTCGGAGAGCGTGAAGACACGCCCGTCCTCCGCGGCGGTCCGGCGGGTGGTCGGGTCGAGCGTGGCGAACAGCGCGTCCTCGACCAGCACACCGGCCTGGGTCAGACGGTTCAGCAGGCTGGACTTGCCGGCGTTGGTGTAGCCGGCGATGGCGACGGCCGGGACGCCGTTGGCGATGCGACGGGAGCGCTTGGTCTCCCGTACCGTTCTCATGGCTTTGATCTCACGCCGCAGCTTCGCAATGCGGGTGTTGATCCGCCGGCGGTCGGTCTCCAGCTTCGTCTCACCGGGACCACGCAGGCCCACGCCGCCGCCGGCACCGCCTCCGCGACCGGAACCACCGCTCTGGCGGGACAGCGTCTCACCCCAGCCGCGCAGTCGCGGCAGAAGGTATTGCAACTGGGCGAGCTCGACCTGAGCCTTACCCTCTTTGCTCTTCGCGTGCTGGGCGAAGATGTCGAGGATCAGAGCCGTCCGGTCGACCACCTTGACCTTGGTCTGCTGCTCCAGGTTGCGCAGCTGGGACGGGGAGAGCTCACCGTCGCAGATGACGGTGTCCGCGCCGGTCGACAGAACCACGTCGCGCAGCTCGTCGACCTTGCCCCGGCCGATGAAGGTGGCCGCGTCGGGCTGCTTACGCCGCTGGATCAGGCCCTCCAGGACCTGGGAGCCGGCGGTCTCGGCGAGCGCGGCCAGTTCGGTCAGCGAGTTCTCCGCGTCGTCGACGTTCCCCTCGGTCCAGACGCCGACGAGCACGACCCTCTCGAGTCGCAACTGCCGGTATTCGACCTCGGTGATGTCGGTCAGCTCGGTGGAGAGACCGGCCACCCGCCTGAGCGAGTGCCGCTCCTCGAGCTCGAGCTCGCCGGTCGTCAGATCCGGCTCGTCAAGGACGGGTGTCTGGTACGTGTTTCGCAAAAGTGACCTCCTCCGCCCAAGCGTGGCACGTCCCGCCGGGCGGCGCATCTACATAACGGGCTGACTCACCGGTAACCACCGCGGTCGGATCGACTATTCCGCAAGAGCGACAATGCGGAGACTCACCCACCAACGTCGGAGGGACCACCGTGGTGACCACCCGCCTGCCGAGCGCAGGATTCTCGATCACGATTCGTATCGCCGTTACCGCGGACGCCTCGTCCATCGGCCGCCTCACCACCTGCGTCGGTGAGGCCGGGGCGATCGTGACGGCGCTGGACGTGGTGGACTCCGACCCCACCCACGTCCTGGTCGACCTGACCTGTGACACCGCCGACGCCGCGCACGCCGACCAGGTCGTCAAGCAGCTCGAGGACCAGGACGGCGTTGACGTCCGCAAGGTGTCGGACAGAACGTTCCTTCTGCACCTGGGCGGCAAGATCGAGGTGTCGTCGAAGGTCGCGCTCCGCAACCGCGACGAGCTGTCCCGTGCGTACACCCCCGGTGTTGCCCGGGTCTGCATGGCGATCGCGGAGAACCCGGCGGACGCGCGCCGCCTCACCATCAAGCGCAACACAGTCGCCGTGGTCAGCGACGGCTCGGCCGTGCTCGGGCTGGGCAACATCGGACCGGCCGCGGCGATGCCGGTCATGGAGGGCAAGGCGGCGCTGTTCAAGCGGTTCGGCGGCGTCGACGCCTGGCCGGTCGTGCTGGACACCCAGGACACCGACGAGATCGTCGCGATCGTGAAGGCGATCGCTCCGGCCTACGGCGGGATCAACCTGGAGGACATCGCGGCGCCACGGTGCTTCGAGATCGAGGCGCGGCTGCGGGAGATGCTGGACATCCCGGTCTTCCACGACGACCAGCACGGCACCGCGATCTGCGTGCTGGCGGCGCTCACCAACGCGCTGCGGGTGGTGGGCAAGCGGATGCAGGACGTACGGGTCGTGGTCTCCGGCGCCGGCGCGGCCGGCACAGCGATCATGAAGCTGCTGCTGCGCCAGGGCGTGGGCGACATCATTGCGTACGACCGACGCGGCGCACTCCATCGCGGCATGTCTGACATGTCGGAAACGTGGCAGTGGCTGGCTGAGCACACCAACAGGGACAACTACTCCGGTGACCTGCCCGGCGCGATCGCCGGCGCCGACGTCTTCATCGGTGTGAGCGCGCCCAACCTGCTCACCGGCGACGACATCGCCCGGATGGCGGACAAGTCGATCGTGTTCGCGCTCGCCAACCCGGACCCGGAGGTCGACCCGCGGGAGGCCCGCCGCCACGCCGCGGTGGTCGCGACCGGCCGCTCCGACCAGCCGAACCAGATCAACAACGTGCTGGCGTTCCCGGGCGTGTTCCGCGGGATGCTGGATGTGAGCGCGCAGGAGTTCACAGAGGAGATGGCGCTCGCGGCGGCCCGGGCCATCGCGGACGTCGTCGGCGAGGACAAGCTCAACCCGACCGTGATCATCCCGAGTGTGTTCGACCAGCGGGTGACGCCGGCTGTGGCGGCGGCGATCCGCGCGGTGGTCAAGGGAGTGCCGGCGCCGGCGAACACGGCGGCGGCGCCGGACGCGGAGCTCGACCGCGCGCCGGAGGGGACCTTCTAGAGGCGGTCAGAGATCGTGGCGAGTTGGGGCTCGTATACGGGCTCAGTTCGCCACGATCTCGGTCGGGGTCAGGGCCTGCGAGCGGCCGCCCACCCCGTCAACTCCCCGACATGGTCGGTGATCAGGCCGGCGGCCCCGGCGTCCACCAGCGGGCCCCACTCACCCATGTCGTTCGGCGTCCAGGGCATCACGCCGACGCCGGCCGCGGCGAGTGCGGCTGTCGTCTCCGCACCGCCGAGGACGTCCTCGATCGCCGGGTTGCAGTAGACGACGCCGAGTTCCCGGCAGAGCGCCACCGTCTCCGCGTCGTAGCGGAACAGCAGCAGGCCGCGGCGGACCTCGGGGGCGACGTCGCGGGCCTTGCGCAGGACGTCGGTGTCGAAGCTCTGAATCACCGTGCGACCCAGCAGGTCACGTTCGGTGAGCTCAGCGACGACAGCCTTCACCTCGTCGAGCGTGGCGGGCGGCTTGATCTCGAGGAGCAACTCCGCAGAGGTGGCCGCCAGCAGGTCGAGGGTTTCGGCGAGTGTGGGCACCCGCAGACCGGCGAAGCCCGCGCCGAACCAGGACCCCGCGTCGAGTGCGGCGACCTCGTCGTACGTCAGGTCCCACACCCGGCCGGACCCCGACGTCGTCCGGTTCACCGTGCGGTCGTGGATGACCACGGGTACCCCGTCACGGGTGGTGCGGACGTCGAACTCGACGAACGTGGCGCCGGCCGCGACCGCCGCGGTGAAGGCGGGCAGCGTGTTCTCCGGCGCGACCGTGCAGTACCCCCGGTGCGCGACGCGGTGCAGCATCAGAGGACCTCGCCGTCGGCGACCAGGACCGCCGGGCCCTCCAGCCACCAGGCGCCGTCGGGGTCATGGGTGACGGTCAGTCGGCCGCCGGGCACGTCGACCGTGATCGAGCCGGTGGCGAGTCCCGCGTCGCGGAGGGCGACGGCGCCGACCGCGAGGGCCCCGGTGCCGCAGGAGAGGGTTTCGCCGGAGCCCCGCTCGAAGACGCGCATCCGCACGTGATCCGGTGCGGCGCGCTCGACGAACTCGACGTTCACACCCTGGGGGAAGACGCCGGCGTCGTGCAGGGGCTCGCGGGTCAAGTCGAGGGAGTCCAGCGCCACGCCGTCGTGCAGGCCGCAGACCAGGTGCGGGTTGCCGCAGTCGACGGCAACACCGGGGATGGTCAGGCCGCCGACGGTCGCGGTGCTCCCCGCGTACACCCTTGGGGTTTTCATCCTGACGCTGACCGTTTCCGGACCGACCACCGCAACCATGATCCCGGCCCGGGTGGCCACCGGCAGACCGGAAGGGTCTGGCGTGGCCAGGCCGCGCTCGACCAGATAGCGGACGAAGACGCGCACGCCGTTGCCGCACATCTCGGCGATCGAGCCGTCGCTGTTGTGATAGTCCATGAACCACTCGGCCTCGGACGCGAGACCGGCCGCCTCGGGGTGCTTGGCGCTGCGCACCACCCGGAGCACGCCGTCGCCGCCGATGCCGCGGCGCCGGTCGCAGAGCGCCGCGACGAGCGCGGGCGTCAGATCCAGCTCGCCGTCGGGGTCGGGAAGGATGACGAAGTCGTTGGCGGTGCCGTGGCCCTTGGTAAAACGCACGCCGCCCATCATCCCGCAAGCGCCAGAGCATCCGCCACGAGCGTCGGTGCGGCGCCGTCCAGCCAGGTGACCGCGGGGTCGCGGCGGAACCAGGACCGCTGGCGGCGGACGAAACGGCGGGTGCCGCGTACGGTATCGGCTTTTGCCTCCTCCTCGCTGAGCGTCCCGTCGATCTGCGCGAGCGCCTGCTGGTAGCCGAGCGCGCGCGACGCGGTCAGCCCGTCCCGGATGCCGTCCAGGCCGCGCACCTCGTCGATCAGGCCGGCCGACCACATCAGGTCGACGCGCTGCCCGATCCGCTCGTCGAGCGCCTCGGTGTCCCGGTCGACACCGATCTGCAGCGTGTCGTAGACGGGCTTCGGGTCGGGCAGCGACGCCGTGAAGGGCCGCCCGGTCAGCTCGATCACCTCGAGGGCCCGGACGACGCGGCGGCCGTTGGTAGGCAGGATCTTCGATGCAGCCGCCGGATCCAGCGCCTGCAACCGGGAATACAACGATTCAAGGCCGGTTTCCGACATTTCGGATTCGAGGCGGGACCGGATGGCCGCGTCGGTGCCGGGAAAGTCGAAATCCTCCAGCACGGCCCGGATGTACAACCCCGACCCGCCGACCAGCAACGGCACCCGCCCCCGGGACAGGATGTCGTCGATCGCGGCGCGGGCCAGCCGCTGATATTCCGCGACCGCCGCGGCGACACGCACGTCCCAGATGTCGAGCAGGTGGTGCGGCACGCCCTCGCGCTCGGCCACCGTCAGCTTCGCGGTGCCGATGTCCATGCCCCGGTAAAGCTGCATCGAGTCGGCGTTGACCACCTCACCACCGAGTTCGTGGGCGAGAGCGATGCTCAGGGCCGACTTCCCGGCCGCCGTCGGGCCGACGACGGTGAGCACGCGAGGACTTGTCCGGAACCGCACCGACCAACCGTAGGACACCGTTGTGTCACGGTCATCGGTGGGAGCTTTCCCCTAACCGGGTTGGACCTGTGACAATGCGCGAGAAAGAATGCCGGTTAGAAGGTTGGCATTCAGACTGCGCTGTGGCGGTGGCCGCGGGCTCGGACGAGCCGGCGACGCCGGGAGAACGAGGATGAGCTCATGAACGACTGGACGGCCTTCGGGCGCGTGGATGCCGACGGCACCGTGTACGTGAAGACCGCCGAGGGCGACCGGGTGGTCGGCTCCTGGCAGGCGGGCACCCCGGAGGAGGGGCTCGCCCACTTCGCCCGGCGTTTCGAGGACCTGGTGACCGAGGTCGACCTCGTCGAGGCTCGCCTCAAGTCCGGCGCGGCCGACGCCGCTCACTCGCTGAGCAGCGTCAAGCGCCTGCGGACCCAGCTCGACGAGGCTCACGTGGTCGGCGACATCGACGGTCTCGCCGCCCGCCTGGAACGCCTCGCCGGTCTCGCCGAGGAGAAGGCCGGTGAGGCCCGCGCCGCTCGCGAGGTGGCCCGCACCGAGGCCCTGGCCCGCAAGACCGCGCTGGTCGAGGAGGCGGAGAAGATCGCCGCCGACGCCACCGGCTGGAAGACGGCCGGCGACCGCCTCAAGGAGATCCTCGACGAGTGGAAGACCATCCGCGGCGTCGACAAGAAGACCGACGGCGAGCTGTGGAAGCGTTTCGCCGCCGCCCGCGACGGCTTCACCCGTCGCCGCGGCGCGCACTTCGCCACGCTGGACGGGCAGCGCAAGCAGGCCCAGACGGCGAAGGAGGAGCTGGTCAAGGAGGCGGAGAGCCTTTCCGACTCGACCGAGTGGTCCACCACCGCCAACCGGCTCAAGGAGCTGATGGCCGAGTGGAAGGCGGCGCCGCGCGCCGCCAAGGAGGCCGAGCAGCGTCTCTGGGAACGCTTCCGGGCCGCGCAGGACGCCTTCTTCACCCGCCGCAGCGAGGTCTTCTCCGCCCGCGACGCGGAGTACCAGGGGAACCTCGAGAAGAAGCAGGCCATCCTCACCGAGATCGAGTCCCTGGACGTCGACTCGGACCCGCGCGGCGCGCAGAACAGGCTCCGTGACGCCCAGGCCGCATGGCACGACGCCGGCCGGGTGCCGCGCGAGTCGGCCGCCTCCCTGGACCGCCGCTGGCGTGCCGCGGAGGAGCGGATCCGCGTCGCGATGGACTCGGCGTGGCGCAAGACCAGCCCTCAGGACAACCCGCTGCTGCGCCAGATGCGCGAGCAGGTGGCGGAGGCGGAGCAGCGTCTCGCGCGGGCCCAGGCGGCCGGCGACCAGCGCCGCATCAAGGAAGCCGAGCAGGCCCTCAACTCGAAGAAGCAGTTCCTCGCCCTGGCGGAGCAGGCGAGCTGATCTTTCGGCTTTTTTTACGGTACGCGCAGTCGTGCTCTGCCGCGGGTGACTCGCGGCCTGCCTGCCGCTCAGGGCCGCAGCGCGCCTTACGCGACATGTGGGTGGCAGGGGTAAGCCCGGCGTGACTCCACGCCGGGCTCCCGGCGCACCTCAGGGCGTTTTCGCGCGGTCGGCGCGGCTCAGCGCCTTTTCACGGGGTCGGCGCGGCTCAGGGTTGGCTGAGGGTCGCGGTTTCCGTGGGGTCGGCGTTGCCGCCGGTGCAGACGACGGCGACGCGGCGGCCGGAGAAGAGGCTGGGATTGGCGAGGACGCCGGCCAGAGCAGCCGCCCCGGCGCCCTCGGCGAGCGTGTGCGCGGCGCCCGCCATCAGACGCCGGGCCTCGGTGATCTGCTCGTCGCTGACCAGCAGGAAGTCCGCCAGACGATCCCGCATGACGGCCTGCGGCAGGGCGAACCCGCGCCCGGTGGCCAGACCCGCGGCCGTGGTCCGGTTGGGGCGCTCGACGAGCGTTCCGGCACGCCAGGAGTCATGGGCGGCGGGTGAGGCGCCGGACTGGACCGCGATCACCGAACAGCGCGGAGCCAGTGCAGATGCCACCAGGCAGGCCGCGGCAGCGCCGGTACCGCTGCCGACCGGCACGACGATCGCGTCCAGGTCCGGGCGGGCCTCCAGGACCTCCAGATAGAGGGTGCCGACCCCGGCCAGCAGTTCCGGCGTGTCACCGGGACTGATCAGCCGGGCGCCGGTCTCAGCGGCGTGCTGCCGGGCATATCGCTCGGCGTCCTCAAGGCTGTCGCCGGTACGCACGGCACGGGCACCCCAGCCCTCGACGGCGTCGGCCTTGGACTGCGGGGTTCCGGCGGGCATGGCGACGGTGCACTTCACGCCGAAGACCTGTCCCGCGTAGGCGAGCGACTGCGCGTGATTACCCGTGGACCAGGTGACGATGCCCCGGGCGCGATCCTCCGGAGGCATCCCGGCGAGCAAGGTCAGGCCCCCGCGCACCTTGAACGCACCGACGGGCTGCGTGTTCTCGTGTTTGACAAGAACGAACGTTCTTGCCACTTGATCCACCAGGGGATAAGACCACATCGGGGTGGGCGGCAGGAGATCACGGAGCAACGCGCGAGCCGCGTAGACGGCATCGATGGTCAGGTCCATGCCTTGATCGTCGAGCACCACGAAGCATAGGTCCAATGTCAAAGTTCTCGGTGATCCATAGATCCGATTGATACGTTGGCCGGATGCTCGACGTCACCCGCCTCACCGTCCTGGTAGCCGTTGCCCGGCACGGGTCGGTCACCGCCGCTGCTCGGGCGCTGCACTACGCCCAGCCGTCGGTGAGCCACCACCTGGCCCGGCTTGAGGCGGAGACCGGCAGCCGGCTGCTCCAGCGGGTCGGGCGCGGCGTGCGGCTCACCGAGGCCGGGCGGCTGCTCGCGGACCGGGCGGAGGAGATCCTGGGACGGCTCACAGCGGCCGAGGCGGAGCTCGCGGAGCTGACCGGGTTGCGCGGCGGACGCGTACGGCTGGCGGCGTTCCCCTCGGCGCTCGGCACTTTCGTACCCGTTGCGGCGGCCGGTTTCGCGGCCGCCCACCCGGCGGTGGATCTGCGGTTCGTGCAGGCGGAACCGCCCGAGGCCCTGCGGCTGTTGCGCAACGGCGAGGTGGAGGCCGCGGTCGTGTTCGACCACCCGGAAACGGTGCCGGAGAGCGCCGGGACACGGCTGGAGACGCTGTTCGAGGAGCCGTCGAGCCTGGTGGTGCCGGCGGACTGGGCCGGGGACAGCCTCGCCGACCATCGGGACCGGCCGTGGATCAGCGGGTGCGAGCGCTGCCGGGCGCGGCTGCTGAGCGCGTGCGCGGCGGAGGGCTTCACACCGGACATCCGGTTCACGACGGACGACTACGTGGCGGTGCAGGCGCTGGTCGCCGCCGGGATGGGCGCGACGACCCTGCCCGCCCTCGCGCTCGCCGCACACCGCGATCCACGCGTGCGGGTGGTGCCGCTGGCCGGCCCCGGGCGGCGGATCTCGGTGGCGGTGCTCGGTGAACCGCCCGACCCGCCGGGCACGGCCGCACTGCTCGACCATCTCCGGGCTGGGGCATTGGTGACGGTCCGGGCCCCTCTCACCGATATAGTCCCGATGTGAGGATCTTTCCTCACGCTCCGTGTTCCCCACATCCCCCGCCAGCGGGACCGGAGATAATGGATGCGAGGCGCCGCCTGCTGGCACAGCGTCAACGACTCCTGGCGTCATCGTACGGAACGTCGGAAATATCCCGACGGGTCGTGAGCTGGGCGTAAGCACGTCTGTGCCCTACGTCCCATCCGCTGCCGAATCATGAGTCCTTGACCGAACCGGTGCTTGCGACCTAGCCTCGCGTTACACAAGGTTTGCTCGACCATCGCATGCAACAGATACAACATAGATCGCATTACATTACGGCATCACTTGGGCGGCTCGCCGCCCACGCGAAGGCCTCCACCGGCCGCCGACCGCGCGGCAGGTGGCGCGACATACATCGGCGGTCAACCCACAACTCCACACACTCCGATCCGAGCAACGATCGACCGACTCGTCAGTCGGCGGCGGTCCGCTGATCCACGATCGGTGACGTGACCGGCGGCGCCCGGTCAGCCACGAAACGGCTGTCCTGTCTCGTCGCGGGAAGCGCTTTCCGATCCGGTGGGAATTCAGCGGCCACAGCCGACGGTCTCCCGTCGCCCCTGGGCCAGGTTCCTGTTCCCCGGGCGACAGGAGACAGTCCCGGCGTACCCGACTTACCGGACCAGCCCGGTCTCCGGCGATCCCAACAAATCGGCTTAAGAACCGAAAAGTTGGATCCAGGGAGCGGGACGCGCCCGGCACCCGGGGCGCCGGCCGACGACCGCACCCGAGGGGACCACCCCGGGCCGCGGAAGCCGGGGAATCGCCGGCTCCGGACGGCGGAGACTGGAGGCTCGGGGGAAGCCGACGGCGGAGCGTGTGAGCCGCCGATTGTGGTCATCTGCCTTGGTCGGGCATCCCGCACACAGGGCCGTGCGCGTGAACACCGCGCCGGTGGCGAAGGGAGACGCGGCGAGATGACCCCCCTGGTCTGGGTGCTCGTGGTTGCGACCATAGTGCTCGCCGTGTCCGTGACAACGGCCATCGTCTTCGGCATGCGCGCGCTGCGTAACCTGCAGGCGGTCCGCCAGGACGCCGCGGTCCGGCAGGAGCAGGCGGTCGGCGACGCACAGGCCAAGGTCGAGGACGCCAATGCAAAGGCAGCTTCGGTACGGGCCGAGACCGCCGCCGCCAAAGCCGAGGCCGGTGCCGCCCGCGCCGAGGCCCGACGTGTCCTGGAGACCGCGCACGGCGAGGCCGACACGATCCTCGAACACGCTCACCGGCAAGCCGAGGCGGATGCCGAGCAGCTCCGCGCCGCCGCCCGCCGCTCCGGTGAGCGGGAGATCGCCCTGCTCAACGCCACCGTGAAGGAGCAGTCCGCGGAGGTGGAGCGCCGCGCCGCCCGGATCGACGAGCGGGAACGGCTGCACGGCGAGGAGGTCGAGCGCCTGGTGGAGCGCGAGCGCCGCCTGGCGGCCCTGGAGTCCGACCTGTCCGCCCGCGAGTCGATCCTGACGAAGCGGGAGGCCGAGGTGGCGAAGGCGGAGGAGACGCGCCGCCGTGAGCTGGAGCGGATCGCCGGCCTGACCGCGGACACCGCCCGCGCCGAGCTGATCGAGGTGATCGAGGGGCAGGCGAAGCGCGAGGCCGCGATCCTGATCCGCGACATCGAGACCGAGGCGAAGAGCACCGCCGACACCCGGGCCCGGCACATCGTGGTCGACGCCATCCAGCGGATCGCCAGCGAGCAGACCGCGGAGAGTGTGGTCAGCGTCCTGCACCTGCCGAGCGACGAGATGAAGGGCCGGATCATCGGCCGGGAGGGCCGCAACATCCGGGCGTTCGAGTCGACAACCGGCGTCAACCTGATCATCGACGACACTCCCGAGGCGGTGTTGCTGTCGTGCTTCGATCCCGTACGCCGTGAAGTTGGCCGCCTGACCCTGGAGAAGCTGGTGCTGGACGGCCGGATCCACCCGCACCGGATCGAGGAGGTCTTCGACAGCGCCAAGAACGAGGTGGAGCGCCTCTGCGACCGGGCCGCCGAGGAGGCGCTGGTCGACGTCGGCATCACGAACATCCACCCGGAGCTGGTGAAGCTGCTGGGACGTCTGCGGTACCGGACCAGTTACGGCCAGAACGTTCTGAAGCATCTCGTGGAGACCGCGCACATCGCCGGCATCATGGCGGCCGAGCTGGGGCTGGACGTGCCGACGATGAAGCGGAGCGCGTTCCTGCACGACATCGGCAAGGCGCTGACCCACGAGGTGGAGGGCAGTCACGCCCTGATCGGTGCCGACCTGGCCCGCAAGTACGGCGAGCACGAGGACGTCGTCCACGCCATCGAAGCGCATCACAACGAGGTGCAGCCACAGACCATCGAGGCTGTGCTGACCCAGGCCGCGGACGCCTGCTCGGGTGGCCGGCCGGGGGCCCGGCGGGAGAGCTTGGAAGCGTACGTCAAACGCCTTGAGCGAATCGAAGAGATCGCCGGCGGCAAAACGGGCGTCGAGAAGGTCTTCGCCATGCAGGCGGGCCGCGAGATCCGGGTGATGGTCCGCCCGGACGACATCGACGACATCGGCGCCGCTGTGCTGGCCCGCGACGTGGCCAAGCAGATCGAGGAGGAGCTGACCTATCCGGGCCAGATCCGCGTCACGGTCGTCCGCGAGTCCCGTGTGACGGAGCTGGCCCGGTAAGCCTCAGACCTGCCGGGTCACGTCCTGCAGGGGCACCGGCTTGGCCGCCACGGTGGCCTTGGGCACCCGGGTCAGGCGCCGCTGCAGCCACCAGGCGAAGGCCGACAGGGCGCCGCACATCGCGATGTAGATCGCGCCGATCACCAGGTACGCCGGGACGTAGGGCAGGCCGAACGCCAGCCGCCCGCCGATCGTCTTGCCTGCCGTCAGCAACTCCGGGTACGTGATGATGAAGCCCAGCGCGGTGTCCTTGAGCAGCACCACCAGCTGGCTGACGATGGCCGGGAGCATGGCCCGGAACGCCTGCGGCAGCAGGATCAGCCGCATCACCTGGTTCTTGCGCATGCCGATGGCGTACGCCGCCTCCGACTGGCCCTTGGCGACCGCGTTGATACCGGCCCGGAAGATCTCCGCGAGCACCGACCCGTTGTACAGCGTCAGGCCGATGACCAGCGCCCACATCTTGTCGATGGACCAGCCGTACTGCAGCGGAACGTAGTAGCCGAAGAAGATCAGGATGAGCAGCGGGATGGCCCGGAACAGCTCGACCACCCAGGTCGACGGCGCGCGCAGCAGAGCGCGGTCGCTGAGCCGCCCGGACGCGAAGACCGCGCCGAAGAGCAGGGCTAGCACCGCCGCGATGCCGGCCGCCTGGAGGGTGGCCACGATGCCGTTCACGATCTCCATCTGAACGGCCTTGAACTTGAACTGCTCCCACCGGCGGGCCTCGAACTGCCCGGTCTTCCAGAACCGGTAGATCACGAAGGCGATCAGCCCCGCGATGGCCAGCGTGGCCAGCACGCCGATGACGGCGTTGCGGCGCCGCCCGCGCGGGCCGGGCAGGTCGTACAGCACCGAGCTCATCGCGCCACCGCCATCCGCCGTTCCAGGGTCCGCTGCAGCAGGATCAGCGGTGCGATCAGAATGAGGAAGCCGATGACGATCCACAGCAGCACGTAGAACTGCGGCTCACCGCGCTCGGCCATGTAGAACGGGATCGCTCCCGCCTCCAGGACGGAGAACCCGGCGGCGATCGTCGTGTTCTTCAGCATGGCGATCAGAACGCTCATCAGCGGCGGCACCATGGCCCGCAGCGCCTGCGGCAGCACGATCTGCGTGAGCACCTGGTCGAACGTCATGCCGATGGCGCGTGCCGCCTCCGCCTGGCCCGGGTTCACCGTGTTGATGCCCGACCGCACGACCTCACAGACGAACGCCGCGGTGTAGACCGTCAGCGCTGTGAAGGCGGCGGTGTCGTACTCCAGGTTCACGTCCAGCTTCGGTACCGCGAACACCAGGAACGCGAAGACCAGCGTCAGCGGCGTGTTGCGCACGATGTTGACGTAGGAGGCGCCGAACCAGCGCAGTGCCGGGATCGGCGAGACCCGGAAAGCACCGAGCAGTGTGCCCAGCACCAGGCTGCCCACCGCCGCGATCAGGAACAGCTTGACCGTGTTGGTGAAGCCGTCGAGATACAGGTCCCAGTTGTCGGTCAGAACCCGGAAGAACTCAGTCATACCCCGTCCTTCAAATCACCGGCCGGCGCCGGGTGGCGAACCACCCGACGCCGGCCGGCGCGGCGTGAATCAGTAACGCTCGAGGGTCGGCGGGGTGGCCGGCGAACCGGACTTGCCCAGCGTGCCGTCGTAGATCTTCTGCCAGGTGCCGTCCTTGAACGCGGCCTCCAGCGCGTTGTTGACCGCGTCGCGGAACGCCTTGTCGTCACGCGGCAGGCCGATGCCGTACTTCTCCTCGCTGAACGGCTGGCCGACGACCTTCAGGTCGTCCGGGCTCTGCGCCGCGTAGCCCTTGAGGATCGCGTCGTCGGTGGTGACGGCGTCGACCTTCTTGTCGAGCAGCTGCGAGACGCACTCGGAGTAGGTCTTGAACTCGACGATGTTCTCCGGCTCGGTCAGAGCCTCGTCGCGGACCCGCTGGATCGGCGTGGAGCCGGTCGCGGAGCAGACCTTCTTGCCCTTGAGCGTGTCCTTGCTGGTGATCGCGGTCTCGTCCTTGCGGACCAGCAGGTCCTGGCCGGCGATGAAGTACGGCCCGGCGAACGAGACGTCGGCCTTGCGCTTGTCGGTGATCGAGTAGGTGCCGACGTAGTAGTCGATCTCGCCACCCTTGATCGCCGTCTCGCGGTTGGCGGACGGGATCTCCTTGTACTCGATCTTCGCCGGGTCGACGCCCAGCTTGGACGCCAGGTACTGCGCGACCTCGATGTCGAAGCCGCAGCGCGTGCCGGAGGTGTCCTTGTAGCCCAGGTTCGGCTGGTCGAACTTGACGCCGACCTTCACCGCCCCCGCGGACTTGATCTTGTCGAACGTCGCGCTGCCGGTGACGGCCGCCGCCGAGTCCGCGGTGAAGGTCGCGCCGGACGTCGTGCAGGTGTCCGAGGCGGGAGCCGCGCCACTGCCGGCGCCGCTGGGAGTGGGCGTGCCCTCCTCGCCACAGGCGGCCAGGGTGAAGGCGAAGGCCGCGGTGGCGACCATCGCTACCCGCTTCATACGCATGCTCAATCTCCTCTTGTAAGTGACAGAAAGGGCAACGGTCAGTGCGTCAAGATCTTGGAAAGGAAATCCTTCGCCCGATCCGTCTTCGGATTCGCGAAGAATTCGGCCGGCGAGGCCTGTTCGACTAGTTGTCCGTCTGCCATAAACACGACACGGTTGGCGGCGTGCCGCGCGAAGCCCATCTCGTGGGTGACGACGACCATCGTCATGCCCTCGGCCGCCAGCGACGTCATCACGTCCAGCACCTCGCCGACCATCTCCGGGTCGAGCGCGCTGGTCGGCTCGTCGAAGAGCAGGGCCTTGGGCTGCATGGCCAGCGCGCGGGCGATCGCCACACGCTGCTGCTGGCCGCCGGAGAGCTGCGCCGGGAACTTGTCCGCCTGGTTGGCGATGCCGACCCGCTCCAGCAGCGACATGGCCCGCTCGCGAACCACGGCCGCCTTCTCCTTGCGGACCTTGACCGGGCCGATCATCACGTTCTGCAGGATGGTCTTGTGCGCGAACAGGTTGAAGGACTGGAAGACCATGCCGACCTCGCTGCGCAGGCGGGCGAGCGCCCGCCCCTCGGCGGGCAGCGGCTGTCCGTCGAACGTGATCGTGCCGGAGTCGATCGGCTCCAGCCGGTTGATGGCGCGGCACAGCGTGGACTTGCCGGACCCGGACGGTCCGATCACGACCACGACCTCACCGCGCGCAACAGAAAGGTCCACATCCTGCAGCACGTGCAAGGGCCCGAACCACTTGTTGACGTTCTCAAGGACGATGAGAGCCTCGTCTGCCACCCGTTCCATCCGCTCCGGTCGTCGGTTCACTCGAATGGACACACCCTATGGGGCGGTCCGTATCGGATCGTGTCGAGAATGGTCACGGAGCGGTAACACAGCAGGTGCGTGGGAATTGGGGTGGACACCATGATGGGTATGGCGGCAGACGGCCTGTGGAACTGGAGTGTGGCCGCGCGGGTCGGTCCCGACCTGGTCCGGGGCGCGCTGGCCGGTGCGCTGGAGCGTCCCGTGCACGAGATGGTGCCCGCCGGCGAGCTGCTCTGCGACGTCTATCACGTCGGTGGCGACTTCCCGACAGTCGTCGACGTCTTCCTCGCCCCGTCCGACGTCACGGAGGCGACGATCGCCAGCGCGGTCGCGGTCCGGCTGCACGCCGCGGTCCTCCTTCCGGACGACTCGCTCGACGCGTCGCGGTACATCCTGGCCGAGCCGGACGGCACCCTGCGGCCGGTGCACGTCGACGAGGAGGAGACCGACGACGGCACGGAACGCCGAGGGCTGCGCCCGTGTGACGGATGTGAGCCCGCGTGTACGCCGGGGCGACCCGCCGCGGCGTAAGCAGTACCCTGGTCACGCCATGACTACCGAGACGCAGGGCACCCCTCGCACGTACGACGTGCGTACCTACGGCTGCCAGATGAACGTGCACGACAGCGAGCGGATCTCCGGCCTGATGGAGGACGCCGGCTACGTCCGCGCCGCTGACGTGGACGCGGCGGACGTCGTCGTCTTCAACACCTGCGCGGTACGGGAGAACGCCGACAACCGCCTCTACGGCAACCTCGGCCACCTGCGGCCGACGAAGCTGAAGCACCCCGGGATGCAGATCGCGGTCGGCGGCTGCCTCGCGCAGAAGGATCAGGGCGACATCGTCAAGAAGGCGCCCTGGGTCGACGTGGTCTTCGGCACACACAACATCGGCTCCCTGCCGGCCCTGCTGGAACGCGCCCGGCACAACGAGGAGGCGCAGGTCGAGATCCTCGAGTCGCTCGAGGTCTTCCCGTCGACGCTGCCCACCAAGCGCGAGTCGACGTACGCGGGCTGGGTGTCGATCTCGGTCGGCTGCAACAACACCTGCACGTTCTGCATCGTCCCGAGCCTGCGCGGCAAGGAGAAGGACCGCCGTCCCGGCGACATCCTCGCGGAGGTGCGCGCGCTGGTCGCCGAGGGCGTCCTCGAGGTCACCCTGCTCGGCCAGAACGTGAACTCCTACGGCGTCGAGTTCGGCGACCGGCTCGCCTTCGGCAAACTCCTGCGCGCCACCGGCGAGATCGAGGGCCTGGAGCGGGTCCGCTTCACCAGCCCCCACCCGAAGGACTTCACCGACGACGTGATCGCCGCGATGGCCGAGACGCCCAACGTCTGCCACTCGCTGCACATGCCGCTGCAGTCCGGCTCCGACCGTGTGCTCAAGGCGATGCGCCGCAGCTACCGCCAGGAGAAGTACCTCGGCATCATCGAGAAGGTGCGCGCCGCCATGCCGGACGCCGCCATCACGACGGACATCATCGTCGGCTTCCCGGGCGAGACCGAGGAGGACTTCGAGCAGACCCTCGAGGTCGTCCGCCGCGCCCGCTTCTCCAGCGCCTTCACCTTCCAGTACTCGAAGCGTCCCGGCACCCCCGCGGCGACGATGGAGGAGCAGGTCCCGAAGGCTGTCGTGCAGGACCGCTACAACCGCCTGATCGCCACTCTCGAGGACATCACCTGGGACGAGAACAAGAAACTCGTCGGGTCGAAGGTCGAGGTCCTGGTCGCGGTCGGCGAGGGCCGCAAGGACGAGCGCACGGGCCGGCTGAGCGGCCGAGCCCGAGACGGCCGCCTGGTCCACTTCAACACCGGCGATCTGGCCCCCCGCCCCGGCGACATCATCGAGACGGTCGTCACATACGCCGCCCCCCACCACCTCAACGCCGACGGCGAACCGCTGTCACACCGCCGCACGCGGGCCGGCGACGCTTCCGAGGCGGGCCGCACCCCCAAGCTCAAGGGCGTCTCCCTGGGCCTCCCCACACTCGGCGTCCCGGCACCCCTCCCGCCTGCGGAGGGTTGCGCACTCTAGGCCGACCTCACCCCCCGGCGACTCTGCGGGCCGGCCCGCACACGCGCGGGCACAGCCCAGCGCGACGTGACACAGCCCAGTGCGGCGCGGCACAGCCCGGCGCGACGTGACACGGCCCGGTGCGGCGCGGCGCGGCGCGGCCCAGCGCAGGTCGACGCGGCCCAGTCCGATGCTCGGCGAAGCCCGGCGGGTAATACCCAGCCCGGCGCGGCGCGGCGCGGCGTGGCCCGGCGCGGCCCGGCGCGGCGCGGCGTGGCCCGGCGCGGCGTGGCCCGGCGCGGTGCGGCCCGGCGCAGCACGACGTGACGCGGCGCGGTGCGGTGCGGCGGACGCGGCGTGGCCGGCGCGGTGCGGCCCGGCGCGGCGCAGCACGACGTGGCCCGGCGCGGTGCGGCGCAGGCCGACGCGGCCCAGCCCGGAGCCCGGCGCGGCCTGCCCGGCGCGGCGCGGTTTGGGTGGGGTGGTTCTGGGCGGAAGTTAGGTGGGTGGGTCGGTGGCGTGGTCGGCGAGGGCGTCGGCGTCTATGCCCTCGGCGAACTCGGCTGCTTCGGCGTCGCGGGCGGCCAGGGCGTCCTTGACGGCTCGGATGGCGATGCCGGCGGCGTAGCCCTTGCGAGCCAGCATGGCCACCAGACGGCGGAAGACGGCCTCCGGCGTGCCGTGGGCGGTGCGTAGTTTGCGGTCGACCAGGGCGCGCGCCGTAGCCGCTTCCGACTCGTCGTCGAGCGACTCCAGTGCCTCGCCTGCGGTCTCGGCGTCGACACCGCGCTGGCGCAACTCGTTGGCCAGAGCTCTGCGGGCCAGACCGCGCCCCTGATGGCGGCTGGTGACCCACGCACGGGCGAACGCGGCGTCGTCGATGATGCCGACCTCGTCATAGCGGTCGAGCACCTCAGCGATCACCTCTTCGGAGATCTCCTTGCGTGCCAGGACCTTCGCCAGCTCGGCCCGAGTGCGCGGCCGGACGGCGAGCTGGCGAAGGCAGATCTCACGCGCCAGCTCAGGCTCGCTCAGCTGCGGTTTCGCCGGCCTGCGCTCACGACCCGCCGCCTCCCCCGCCGAATCCCGCCCGCCCACCGAACCCAACTCGCCTCGCTCGGCCGCCGAATCCCGCCCGCCCGCCGAACCCCGGGCGTCCGCCCAACCCCGGTCGCCCGGTGAGGCCCACGGGTCTGTTGTGTCGGCCGGGCGGCGGCCTCGTCGGGTGGTGCGGCGCTGGGCCCCCGCACCGCCGCCCTCGGGGTCGTCGGACTCGGTCCGGGGCGGGATGGCATCCCATCCGCGCCCGGACCTCGCACCACGTCGTCCGGCCATCGCCGTTTACCGGATCAGAAGTCGACCGGGGGCAGCTCGGGGCCGCCGGCGGCGTCACCGGTGGTCTGTCCCACGCCGAGCTTCTCCAGGATCTTCTTCTCGATCTCGGCGGCGACGTCGGGGTTCTCCTTGAGAAACTCCCGCGCCTTCTCCTTGCCCTGGCCGAGTTGGTCGCCGTCATACGTGTACCACGCGCCGGACTTGCGGATGATGCTCTGCTCGACACCGACATCGATGAGCGAACCCTCGCGGGAGATGCCCTTGCCATACATGATGTCGAACTCGGCCTGCTTGAACGGCGCGGCCACCTTGTTCTTGACGACCTTGACCCGGGTGCGGTTGCCGACGACGTCGGTGCCGTCCTTCAGGCTCTCGATGCGGCGCACGTCGAGACGCACGGAGGCGTAGAACTTCAGCGCGCGGCCACCGGTCGTCGTCTCGGGCGAGCCGAACATGACGCCGATCTTCTCGCGGAGCTGGTTGATGAAGATCGCGGTCGTGCCGGAGTTGTTCAGGATGCCGGTGATCTTCCGGAGTGCCTGGCTCATCAGCCGGGCCTGGAGGCCGACGTGACTGTCGCCCATCTCACCCTCGATCTCGGCGCGGGGCACGAGCGCGGCGACCGAGTCGATGACGATGATGTCGAGCGCGCCGGAGCGGATCAGCATGTCCGCGATCTCGAGCGCCTGCTCACCGGTGTCCGGCTGGGAGACGAGCAGCGCGTCGGTGTCGACGCCCAGCGCCCTCGCATATTCCGGGTCGAGCGCGTGCTCGGCGTCGATGAACGCCGCGATGCCGCCGGCCTTCTGCGCGTTGGCCACGGCGTGCAGCGCGACCGTCGTCTTACCGCTCGACTCCGGCCCGTAGACCTCGATGACGCGGCCCCGCGGCAGGCCACCGACGCCGAGCGCCACGTCGAGGGCGATGGAGCTGGTCGGGATGACGGCGGTCTGCACGACCGGCCGCTCCCCGAGGCGCATCACGGAGCCCTTGCCGAACTGCTTGTCGATCTGTGCCAGCGCTAGCTCGAGCGCCTTTTCCCGATCCGGTCCTGCCACCATTGCCGCCACCCCTGTATTCGACTTCGCGGTCTTCGTCGAAGAGCTCTTGTTCACCACGGCCGACACGGTATGCGGTGGGTACGACAAAAATCATCCACCCCACCGTCGGCCTGTGGACAGCCGAGCCGCTGTGGACAATAGCCGAACACCTGTACGACGATCGAACGACACGCCGAACAAACGTACGAAAGCAGCTCAGCGTAGTCGTGACGGCACTCGATCGGGATATGCCGTCACCACAGCACGCCAGATAGTGGCGGTCTCGACACCCTGAGCAATGGCCTGGTCGATCGTGCGCCCTCCGAGATCGCTGAAAGCGTGATCCGCCGCGATACTTCGGGCATAGGCCGCTCCGAACGTCTGCTCGAGACGTCCCCAAAAGTCTGTCAACCGCACCGTTCGAGATTACCCAGGCGGCTGTTTCAGGCCACCGCGGCGGCGGCCACCCTCAAATCGTCGACCAGACTTCGGTACGCCGAGTCGCGATCGTCCGCCCGCAGGACCGCCGAAGGATGGATGGTCGCCAGCGCCTTGATCTCGGCGACCGGGAAGTCCTCCGGGTGCTGCGCCGAGGCGGGCCACGGCATCAACTGGCCGCGCGACCTGGTGACCCGGAACGAGGGGCCGAGCAGCGCCTTACCCGCCGTCGCGCCGAGAATGACCACCAACTCCGGCTGGAGCAGCGAGAACTCCGCCACCAGCCAGGGTCGGCAGGCGGTGATGTGCGCCGGACCGGGGTTCTGGTGGATCCGCCGCCTGCCCCGCAGCTCGAACCGGAAATGCTTCACCGCGTTCGTGATGTAGAGGTCGGCCGGATCGATGCCGGCGTCGTCGACAGCCTCACGCAGCAGCCGGCCGGCCGGCCCGACGAACGGCAGGCCACGCTGGTCCTCGACGTCACCCGGCTGCTCACCGACGAAGACGATCCGCGCGTGCGGAGCGCCCCGGCCGAAGACGGTCTGGGTCGCGTCCTGGTACAGCTCGCAGCCCTGACAGCCGGCCGCAGCCGACTTCAGCTCGTCGATGCTCTCGGACCGCGGCGGAACCCACCGTTCCGCGCCGACCGGCGTCCCTGTCGATGGCATTGCTCCGTTCTACCCGCACGAGGCTCCGGCATGCCGACCGCCCTGCCCCTCCCGGAGGACAGCAGTCCCCCAGCCGGCGTCACCACACCGCCGCGTCGAATGGTCGGCCGACATCGCCGCCACGGCAGATCCCGGTCGACGTCGCCACGACGGCGAATCCCGGCCGGCGTGGCTATGGCAGGTCCCGGCAGCGTCACCGCCACGGCAAGTCCCGGCCGGTGTGGCCATGGCGAGTCCCGGCAGCGCGTCACCGCCACGACGGCGGGTCCCGGCAGCGTCGCCGCCACGGCAGATCCCGGTCGACGTCGCCACGGCGGCGGGTCCCGGCAGCGTCACCGCTACGGCAGGTGCCGGCTCGGTGTAGCCACGACGGCGTAGGCGCCCACAAGGCGCAGCCGGTCGACGGCGCTGCCTCGGCAGGATGGCGGAGCAGAAATCCTTGATGCTGGGTCGGCGGCCCGGCAGGGAGCCCGCATCGGGGGTGGGCACGGGGTGGTGGGAGTGGTTGGTGTCACCTCATAGGCGCTCCTGTGCCTGCGGTGCCGGTGGCGGTTGCCACTGCTCGGGCCAGGGTTGGGATCTCGGGTTCGGTCAGGGAGCTGATGGTTATCCGGATGCCGGGAGCGGAGCGGAGGCGGAAGAGGGCGCCGGGGGCCACCGCGTAGCCCGCGTCACGGAGGCCGGCGACGGCGCGGGTTTCGTCGGGGACCGGGATCCAGACGTTGATGCCGCTGTCGCCGGAGGCGGGGAGGCCGGCAGCTCGAAGGGCTTCCAGGAGGCCACGACGGCGAGCTGAGTAGACGCCGGCGGCGGTCCGCACCCACTCGGTGACGTCGGGGTCGCGCCACAGGTGAAGGAGGAGTCGCTGCTGGAGGGTGGAAACCCAGCCCATCCCGATGCGCATCCGGCCGGTGACGCGGGCGATCGTGGTCTCGTCGCCGGCCAGCACCGCGATGCGCAGGTCAGGGCCGAAGGGCTTGGAGGCGGAGCGGACGAAGGCCCAGGAACGGGTGACCGGGCCGATGCAGTGCGGTGGCTGCTCGGCCAACTCGGCGGCGTGGTCGTCCTCGATGACGACGGTCTCGGGACGGCCGGACAGCAGGTCACGGAGGAGTGTGGCGCGCTCCTCGCTCACCGCGGCTCCGGTCGGGTTCTGCGCGCGGACGGTGACGACGACGGCTCGCGCGCCGGCACGCAGGGCCTCGTCGAGCGAGCCGGGATCGGGGCCCTGGTCGTCGACGGCGAACGGCACGGACCGCAGGCCCATGGCGGCGATCAGATCGATCAGGTTGGCCCAGCAGGGGTCCTCGACGGCGACCGCGTCACCCGGGCGCAGATGTGCGTTCAGCACCCTCTCGATCGAGTCGAGGGCACCGGCGGTCACCGTGATGGCCGAGTCGGCGACCGGAATGCCCTGGGTGAGCAGGCGAGGGCGGGCCGCATCGACGAGTTCCGGCATGGCGAGCGCGCTCGCGTACCCCTGTGGTGGTCCTGTTTGTGCGGCGATGGCCGCGAGTGACGCACCCAGCGGAGGGAGCAGATTGATCTCCGGCTCGCCGGTGGAGAGGTCTCGGAGGCTCTCCGGGACGGGCGAGAGCAACGCTGACCTGGGCACAGTGACCGCCGGGCGCGCCCGAATCCTGGTCCCCCGGCGCCCCTCGGTCTCGATCACGCCGCGCTGTCGAAGGTCCTGATAGGCCTTGGCGACCGTGGCCGGACTGACGTGCAGAGCTCCGGCGAGGATCCGCACCGACGGCAGAGCGGCTCCGGTGACCCACTCGCCCCGGACGACGCCGGATTCGATGCTCGCCGAAATCTCTGCGGCAGTCTCTCCGCTGACCTGATACTGTGCTGGCACAGATGCGATTCTGTACTAGTACAGCCTCATCCGCAACCTGATTGGCCTCGGAGGTTTCGATGACCGTCCTCTACTCCCCGACCGAGCGCACGACGGCCACCCGGACTCGCAGCCGGATGCACTACGAGCGGGACACCGCACACGCCATTCTCGACGAGGCGTGGGACTGCGCGGTCGGTTTCGTCGTCGACGGTCAGCCGCGAGTCCTGCCGAACCTGCATGTGCGGGTCGACGACACCCTCTATCTGCACGGCTCCAGCGGTGGGCGGCTGGGCCTCTCGGCGCGAGGCGACGGAGTGCCGGTCTGCGTGTCAGTGACCCTGGTGGACGGGTTGGTGTATGGGCGATCACAGTTCCACCACAGCGCGAACTATCGCTCCGTGGTCGTCCACGGCGTCGCGCGCCCGGTCACCGACGACAGCGAGAAGAGACGCGTGCTGAACGCTCTGGCGGACAAGGTCGGTCACGGCCGGTCCGCGGACAGCCGGCCGCCCACCCGGCAGGAGCTGGCGCAGACGACTGTCCTGGCGCTGCCGCTCGTGGAGGTGTCGGTTCGCGTTCGCGCCGGTGGGGTGGTGGACGAGCCGGAGGATCTGAGCCTGCCGCACTGGGCGGGCGTGCTGCCGCTGCGAGTCGTGGCCGGGCCGCCGGAGGCCGATCAGGGCGTGACCGTGCCCACACCGGGTTACCTGCCGGGGCACCCCTCCGCCTGGCAGACGCCGGTGGTGCTGGAGGGCCGGCACGTGCGGCTGGAGCCGCTGACACAGGCGCACGTCCCGGGTCTGTTCGAGGCGCTCGACGACGAGGAGGTGTGGCGTCATATTCCTACGCCGCGCCCGCGGACGCCTGAGGAGCTCGTCGAGGACGTCGCCGGGGTGGTGCGCGGGCAGTGGCTCGGAAAGCGTTCCGGCTGGGCTCAGATCGACCCGGTCAGCGGCGCGGTGATCGGGATGACGACCTATCACGACATCGACACCGACCAGCGGTCGCTCGGCATCGGGCACACCATGGTCGGGCGGAAGTGGTGGCGGACCGGCGTCAACACCGAGGCGAAGCTGATGCTGCTGGAGCGGGCTTTCGACGTGCTGGGGGCGGAGCGGGTGTTCTGGTACACGGACATTCGCAACGAGCGGTCCCAGCAGGCCATCGCGCGTCTCGGTGCGACGCGGGACGGGGTCATCCGGCGTCAGCGGCAGCGGCCTGACGGGTCTTGGCGCGACACGGTTCTGTTCGCGATGACCGCGGACGAGTGGCCGGCTGCCGCGCGGCGACTGCGCGATCGGCTGGCGGCGGGATAACAGCGGAGGCGGACTTCGGGGCGCAGCTCGGTTGAGCGGTGCCGGGGCGCCGGGGGTGCCGGGGTTGGCGGGTGCCGGGGGCGCCGGGGGCGCCGGGGGCGCCGGGGGCGCCGGGTCAGCCTCGGTTGGCGTCGCTGGATGGGGAGCGGGCGGTGCGGTCGGCGAAGAAGGTGCTGCGGACCATCTGGATTTTGGTCAGGTCGTCGGACCAGGTCTTGTCGGGGGTGGCCCAGCTCAGGACGTATGTCTTGCCGTTCGCGGTGAACCAGCGGATGCCTACGCGGCGCTTGCCGTTCGGGCTGTCGTAGCGGAACTCCCAGTCGGCGGCCTTGTGCAGGAGGGGGACCGGTGTGATGCCGATCAGTTGATAACCGGCCGGTGAGCCGTCCCGTTGGAGGCGGAGGTCCTCGGCCTGGCACGCCTTGAGGGGTTCGGTCTGCGGGTCGCGGCCTACGTCGAGGCTCATGACCACCGAACTTCGGGGGTCGCGGAAGCAGTAGGTCCTGCCGATTCGCTGGTATGTCCAGCCGTCGGGGACCGCGATGTGGAAGCCGGTGCGGTCGGTGAAATAGGACCAGCCGGCGAGCAGCGTCCAACCGTTGACGCCGCGGGCGGCTCCCTTTCTCGGGGTGAGGCGGACGCCTGCGGGGGCCGGGGAGTCACAGGCCACCGGGGAGAAGCCGTTGGGGCCGGCGAGTGGCGTCGTGGGTATGGGCTGGGCAGAGACGGTAGGAGCCGGGGTCGTGGTGGACGGGGTGCTGGGTGGGGGTGCGGTGTTCGGCGCTGAGCGGGATTGGGCGGTTACGGAGGCTGGGGGGAGTACGACTTCGGGGTGAGGGGCGGTGTTCTGCGCCAGGTATCCGGCGGAGATGCCGCCGGCCAGCAGGGCCAGGACTGCCGCGGTGATGACGCTGCGGCGAGTACGGGATCGGCGGGGCGCCGGTGTGGCGGGTGGCGGGCTGGGATCCACGATTTGGCCGGTCAGGACGGTTCGAGGGGTTGGGGGTTTGGGGACCAGGGCGTGGCTTGAGGTGGGCAGGGGTGTTGTCACGGCCTCGGGGTCGGGGTCGATCGGGTTTTGAGGGGTGGGTGCAGAGCTGGGGTGGCTTTCTGATTGAGCTACGACGTCGACTGGTGGCTCGGGAGCAGCCGGGTCGGGGAGGTCGCGGTCGTCGGTGGGGATGACTGGGGATTCCGCGGCGTCTTGGTCGGCTGACGGGAAGGTGGGGGCGGGATCGGTTGTCGGTGCTGCTGGTGGGAAGGCTGTGGGAGAAGGAGGAACGGGAGCCGCGTCTGGGACTTGCGGCTGGGTGGACGAGGGCGCCGCCATGGGTGGGAAGGCGGGCTTTGGCGTGGGCCGCGGTGAGGGCCGGCGCGTGGGTGGGGGTTTGGGCGCCGGCTGGGACTCGGTCACGAACGTAGGCGCGGGCGTGAAGGTGGGCGCGGGCTGAGGCGCAGGTGGGGCAACGGGCGCAGGCGGGGCAACGGGCGCAGGTGGGGGAACAACCACCGGTGGGACTGCCGCCTCGCCGCGGAAGGCTGTTGGGATGGGGGCTTCTCCGCGGGCCGCATAGGACGCCGTTGCCGCGACCGGGCTTGGGTAGAGCTCCGCCACGATTTCGTCGGTGTCCGGTTCGGCAAGGCCGGCGCTGAACTCGAAGACTGCGCCGTCGGCAGGCTTTCTTGTCTCCTCCGGGCGGGTTCTCGGGCTCCGCTGACCCGGGACCAGTGGGATCTCCCGGTGGTCGACGGCGACGATGAGTCGCAGTCGTTGTTCGACCTCCGCCGCGCTCAACCGCGCGCCGGGGTCGAACCGCAGGAGTCCTTCGAGGACAGACATCAGGGGGCCGGCGCGGGACGGTGGGTCCGGTGGTTCGCTGGCGAGTGCGGCCAGGGTGGCCATCGCGGTTTCGCGGGCGTACGGGGAACGGCCCTCCACCGCGGCGTACACGGTGGCGCCCAGGGACCACAGGTCGGACTCCACAGTCGAGGCGCCGTCGCGGGCGCGTTCCGGGGAGACGTACTGGGGGGAGCCCACGATCAGGCCGGGAGCGGTCACGGTGCCGTCGTCGACGAACGTGGCCAGGCCGAAGTCGGTCAGGACCACCCGGCCGTCGGTGCCGATGAGGACGTTGTGGGGCTTCACGTCGCGGTGGAGTACGCCGGCGCGGTGTGCGGCGTCGAGTGCGTCCAGCACGGCCAGGCCGATTCGGGCGGCGCCCGCGGGGTCGTAGGGGCCTTCTTCCTGGAGGACCTGGTGGAGTGAGCGGGAGGCGATGTACTCCATGACGATCCAGGACTGGCCGTCGTGGCGTACCACGTCGTAGATCCGGACCACGTGGGGATGGTTCAGTCTCGCCGCGCTGCGGGCCTCGCGCAGGGTCCGGTCGCGCAGGCGATCCTTCTCCGCCTCGGACATCCAGTCGGGAGGGACGATCTCCTTGATCGCGACCTCACGGTCGAGCATTTCGTCGCGGGCGAGCCACACCCGCCCCATTCCACCGGCGCCGACCGGCTCCAGAAGACGGTACCGGCCGGCGACGAGCATCTGCCTGACCGCCATCGGCACCTACCCATCACGTCGGGTATCAGGATAATCAGCACAGACCGCCCAAGGAATGACGATCACCCTCTCACCGCTTGGCGCGAGCTTTTCCCCCGTACGCCCAAAGCTTTGAAGGGCGACCCGGCAGGGGCGCGACCAAGCCGCCGAGTTTTGTCAGACCCCCGGTGAATGATGGTTCCCATGCGAGAGGTGCTCGAGAAGTTCGGACCGGCCACACGGGAGTGGTTCACGGCCGCCTTCGCCGCGCCCACCGCTGCACAGGCGGGTGCGTGGCAGGCGGTCGGCGCCGGGAGAAACGCGCTGGTGGTGGCGCCTACCGGTTCCGGCAAGACGCTGGCGGCATTCCTGTGGTCACTCGACCGCCTGGCTCACGAACCGGTGCCGGAGGAGGCCCGTCGGCGGTGCCGGGTGCTCTACGTGAGCCCGCTCAAGGCGCTGGCGGTCGACGTCGAGCGCAATCTGCGTGCGCCGCTGACCGGCATCCGCCAGGCGTCGGGCAGGCTGGGCGTGCCGCCTCCGGACATCACGGTCGGAATGCGTACGGGTGATACGCCCGCCGATGAGCGGAGGCTCTTCACACGCACCCCGCCGGACATCCTGATCACCACCCCCGAGTCGCTGTTCCTGCTGCTCACCTCGGCGGCGCGTGACTCGCTGCGCGGTGTCGAGACGGTGATCGTCGACGAGGTGCACGCCGTCGCGGCCACCAAGCGCGGCGCACATCTCGCACTCTCGCTGGAGCGGCTGGACGCGCTGCTGGAGCGCCCGGCGCAGCGGATCGGGCTGTCCGCGACGGTGCGGCCGATCGACGAGACCGCGCGCTTTCTCGGCGGGGCGCACGCGGTCGAGATCGTGCAGCCGAGGAGCGCGAAGACGATCGAGGTCTCGGTCGAGGTCCCGGTGGAGGACATGACACGCCTGGACGAGGTGCCGGAGGACGCCGACGACCTGGACGGCGGCCGGCACACGCCGTCGATCTGGCCGGCCGTCGAGGAGCGGGTGCTCGACCTGATCGAGGCGCACCGGTCGACCATCGTCTTCACGAATTCGCGGCGCGGGTCCGAGCGGCTCTGCGCGCGGCTCAACGAGCTGGCCGCCGAACGGTCCGGTCAGGAGCCGCCACCGCCGTCGACCCGGTTGCCCGCGGAGATCATGGCGCAGGCCGGCGGCACTCGCGGCGCACCGCCGGTGGTCGCCCGCGCACATCACGGCAGCGTCTCCCGCGAGGAGCGCAAGCAGATCGAGGAGGCGCTCAAGTCCGGCCTGCTCCCGGCGGTGGTCGCCACCTCGAGCCTGGAGCTCGGCATCGACATGGGCGCCGTCGACCTCGTGGTGCAGATCGAGGCGCCACCCTCGGTCGCCGCCGGCCTGCAGCGCATCGGCCGGGCCGGTCACCAGGTGGGTGCCGTGTCGCGCGGGGTGGTCTTCCCGAAACACCGCGGCGACCTGCTCTCCTGCGCCGTCGTCGCGGAGCGGATGGGTGAGGGCGCGATCGAGGAGCTGCGCTATCCGCGCAACCCGCTCGACGTGCTGGCCCAGCAGATCGTCGCGATGGTCTCCCTGGACGCCTGGCAGGTCGACGAGTTGTCCGCGCTGATCCGCCGGGCCGCGCCCTTCGCCGAATTGCCCGACTCCGCGCTGCACGCCGTTCTGGACATGCTGTCCGGGCGCTACCCGTCGACCGCCTTCGCCGAGCTGCGGCCCCGGCTGGTCTGGGACCGCGGCACCGACCAGCTGACCGGGCGGCCCGGAGCGCAGCGCCTCGCCGTGACCAGCGGCGGCACGATTCCGGACCGAGGAACCTTCGGGGTCTTTCTGGCCGGTTCGGAACGGGCTTCGCGGGTGGGCGAGCTGGACGAGGAGATGGTGTACGAGTCTCGCGTCGGCGATGTCTTCCTCCTCGGGTCGACGTCCTGGCGCATCGAGGACATCACCCCGGATCGGGTGCTGGTCTCCCCCGCACCCGGTGCACCGGCGCGCATGCCGTTCTGGAAGGGCGACTCGCCCGGCCGCCCGATCGAGCTGGGCCGGGCCATCGGCGCCCGGCTACGCGCTCTGACCCGGGCCGGCGACGAGAAGGCGACCACCGCCCTGCACGACGCCGGCCTCGACGAGTGGGCGGCCGGCAACCTGATCGCCTACCTGCGCGAGCAGCGGGAGGCGACCCGTCACCTGCCGGACGACCGGACCGTCGTGGTGGAGCGGTTCCGTGACGAGCTGGGCGACTGGCGGATGACCGTGCACTGCGTGCTCGGCGCCAAGGTCAACGCGCCCTGGGCGCTGGCGATCGGGCGGCGGCTCTCCGAGCGGTACGGGGTGGACGGCCAGGTCATGCCGTCCGACGACGGCATCGTGATCCGGCTGCCGGACACCGCCGACGAGCCGCCAGGCGCCGATCTGGTCTCCTTCGACCCAGAGGAGATCGCTCAGCTGGTCGAGGAGTCGGTCGGCACGTCGGCACTGTTCGCGTCCCGCTTCCGGGAGTGCGCGGCCCGGTCGTTGCTGCTGCCCCGGCGCGACCCGCGGCGCCGCCAGCCGTTGTGGCAGCAACGGCAGAGGTCAGCGCAGCTGCTCGACGTGGCGCGTGAGTTCGCCGACTTCCCGGTGACCCTCGAAGCCGCCCGGGAGTGCCTGCAGGACGTCTTCGACGTGCCCGGCCTGGTCGGCCTGATGCGCGAGGTCGCCGGCCGCAAGATCCGGCTGGTCGAGACGGAGACCGCGCGGCCGTCGCCGTTCGCGCGATCGCTGCTCTTCGGGTACGTGGGTGCGTTCCTCTACGAGGGTGACGCTCCGCTGGCCGAGCGGCGGGCGGCGGCGCTGGCGCTCGACTCGACACTGCTGGGTGAGCTGCTCGGACGGGTCGACCTGCGGGAGCTGCTCGATCCGCAGGTGGTCACGGAGACCGAGGCGCAACTGCAGTGGCGGACCGAGCAGCGCCGGCCGCGGGACGCCGAGGACACCGCGGAACTGCTCCGGCTGCTCGGTGACCTCTCGACGGGCGAGCTGGCCGAGCGGGGTGTGCCCGAGGAGTGGGTGCTCAGCCTCGCGGCGGCGCGGCGGGCGGTCCAGATCCGGGTGGCCGGGGAGGAGCGCTGGATCGGGGTCGAGGACACCGGGCGCTACCGGGACGCCCTCGGGGTGGCGCTGCCGGTCGGGATCCCGGAGGCGTATCTGGAGACTGTCACGGATCCGCTCGGTGATCTGGTGGCTCGGTTCGCGCGTACGCACGGGCCGTTCGCGGCGGCGACCTGCGCGGCCCGGTTCGGGCTGGGCGTGTTCGTGGTCGAGCAGGCGCTGAAACGGCTGAGCGCGACCGGCCGGGTCAGCTCCGGCGAGTTCTCGCCGGGCGGCGCCGGCACCGAGTGGTGTGACGCCGAGGTGCTGCGCATGCTCCGGCGGCGGTCGCTGGCGGCGCTACGCCGGGAGATCGAGCCGGTGCCGCCCGCGGTGCTGGCCGCGTTCCTGCCGCGCTGGCAGCAGGTCGGCGGCAACGGCCGCGGGGTGGACGCGGTCGCCGCCGCGATCGAGCAGATCCAGGGTGTCGCGGTTCCGGCGTCGGCGTGGGAGCGGCTGGTCCTGACCGCGCGGGTGGCCGACTACGCCCCTCCCCTGCTCGACGAACTCTGCGGTTCCGGCGAGGTGCTGTGGGCGGGCTCCGGGTCGATCGCCGGTGGCGACGGGTGGGTGACGCTCGCCTATGCGGACAGCGCACCCCTGCTGCTGCCGCCACCGGACGAGGAGTTCGCGTCCACGCCCCTGCACCAGGCGGTCCTGGACGCGCTCGCCGACGGGCAGGCGCTGTTCTTCCGGTCGCTCTCCGACCGGGTCGGCTCAACCGACGACAACGACCTCGCGGCCGCGGTCTGGGACCTGGTCTGGGCCGGCCACCTGACCAACGACACGTTCGCGCCACTCCGTGCACTGCTCGGCGGCAGCGGCGCGCACCGGGCGAAAGCGGCGCCGGCACGCGCCCGCTATCGGCGTCCGGGACGGCCGCACATGCCGTCGCGGACCGGGCCGCTCAACATGGCGGGCCGCTGGTCGCAACTCCCGGAACGAGACCTGGACCCCACCCGGCGAGCGGCGGCGGTCGCCGACCTCCTGCTCGAACGGCACGGCGTGGTGACCCGCGGCGCGGCCATCGCTGAAGGGGTGACCGGCGGGTTCGCCGCGGTCTATCCGGTGCTGGCGGCGCTGGAGGAACGCGGCGCGGCCCGGCGTGGCTACTTCGTGGAGGGCCTCGGGGCGGCGCAGTTCGCTGTTCCGGGTGCGGTGGACCGCCTGCGGGCCCTCTCGGAACCGGCCGAGCTCAACAAACGCGCGGGCAACGCCGTGGTGCTGGCCGCCACCGACCCGGCGAATCCCTACGGGGCGGCGCTTCCGTGGCCGGAACGGATCGTGGACAGCGGCGACGGCGAGCCGGTGGCCAAGGCGGGACACCGGGCCGGGCGGAAGGCGGGTGCGCTGGTCGTGCTGGTCGAGGGGGAGGTGGTGCTCTATGTGGAGCGTGGCGGGCGGACGCTGCTGTCGTTCACGGACGACGGGGAGGAGTTGACGAGGGCGGCCGCTGGGCTTGCGGGGGCGGTGCGGTCGGGGGCGCTCGGGCCCATGTCGGTGGAGCGGGCTGATGGGGAGTCGGTTCATGCTTCGGTTTTGCGGGAGGCGCTCACGGCTGCGGGGTTCCGGGCTACGCCGCGGGGGTTGCGGTTGCGGGCGTGAGTCGCGGGCGGGTTCGCGGGGCAGGGCGGCGCCGGCCGGGGTGGGCGGCCGGCGTCGCGGGAGGGGGTTGGGCTGGTCAGAGGTGTGGGGCTACCTCGGCGGCGACCAGGTCGATGTGGTCGGTGTCGGCGAGGTCGAGGACCTGCAGGAAGAGGCGGGAGGCACCGGCCTCGGCGTAGCGGTTGATGGTTTCGAGGGCCTCGGCGGGGGTGCCGACGATGCCGCCGTTCTCGCGCATCTCGTCCACGTCGCGGCCGATGGCGGCGGCGCGGCGGTGGAGTTCGGTGTCGTTGCGGCCTACGCAGAGGATGGCTGCGGCGGAGAAGGCGGGAGGCTCGGCGCGGCCGATGGCGGTGCTCGCGGCGCGGACGCGGTCGTACTGGGCGGGGATGTCCTCGATCTTGGAGAAGGGGACGTTGAACTCGGTGGCGTAACGGGCGGCGAGGGCTGGGGTTCGCTTCTTGCCGTGGCCGCCGATGATGACCGGCGGCGGGGTCTGTGCCGGCTTGGGCAGCGCCGGGGAGTCGCTGAGCTGGTAAAACTTGCCGTCGTAGTCGAAGGTGGCGCCGACCGGGGTGTTCCACAGGCCGGTGATGACGGCCAGCTGCTCCTCGAGGCGGTCGAAGCGCTCGCCGAGCGGTGCGAACGGGATGCCGTACGCCTGGTGCTCGGTCTCGAACCAGCCGCCGCCGAGACCGAACTCGACGCGTCCACCGCTCATCGCGTCGACCTGGGCGACCGCGATGGCCAGCGGGCCGGGCAGCCGGAACGTGGCCGAACTGACCAGCGTGCCGAGCCGGATCCGGGACGTCTGCACGGCCAGCGCGGCCAGGGTGATCCAGGCGTCGGACGGGCCGGGCAGGCCGGACACATCGCCCATCTTGACGTAGTGGTCGGACCGGAAGAACCCGTCGAATCCGCCGTCCTCGGCAGCCTTGGCCACCCGGAGGAGATCGTCGTGTCCGGCGCCCTGCTGGGGTTCGGTGAAGATCACGAGACGCATGGATCAACACTGCCACGGCGGTGCGGCGTGCCCTTACCGCGTTCGATGTCAACAGGCAGTAACGTTGACCACCATGGCCGGTTATGGATGGATCAGTTTCACCACCGATTACGGCACGTTCGACGGTTTCGTCGCGGCCTGCCATGGCTCGATCGCGCGCGTCGCCCCCGACGTACGCGTGATTGATGTCACTCATCACGTGCCGCCGGCCGATGTGGCCCGGGGTGCGGCGGTGCTCGCGCAGACCGCGCCCTACCTGCCGGCGTCGGTGCACCTCGCGGTCGTCGACCCGGGCGTCGGCACGGCCCGGCGGGGTGTGGTGCTGACCACGCCGAACGCTCTCCTCGTCGGCCCCGACAACGGTCTGCTGATCTGGGCGGCGGAAGCACTCGGCGGCGTCGAGTCCGCACATGAGCTGAGCAACAAGGACTGGATGCTCGGTGACGTGTCCCGCACCTTCCACGGACGGGACGTGTTCGCGCCGTCCGCGGCCCGGCTGGCGGCGGGCGCGGCTGCCGCGGAGGCGGGTCCGGAGGTGGACAGGGCAACTTTGGTACGCCTACCCGACCCGATCATCACCCTCGGAGACGGATGGATCGAGGCCGAAGTCCTGACCGTCGACCGGTTCGGCAACGTCCAACTGGCGGCCGATGGCGCGATGCTCACCGGCCTCGGCCCGGAACTCCTGGTCAACGGCAGCGTCCGGGCCCGGCGCGGCGCCACGTTCGCGGACGTCGGCGCCGGCGAGCTGCTGGTCTTCCCCGACTCCGCCGACCGGGTGGCGATCGCCGTCAACAACGGCCGCGCAGTCGTGGTCCTCTCCGTCCGTCCGGGCGACGTGGTCCGCATCGCCGCCCGCTGACATCGATCCAGCGCCACAGTCGTCGTCAACGCCGCCCCTCCCGCCCAAGATCCCAGGGCACTCCGCGACGTTGGGCGCCAAAGCCGGCGATGGGCGGTGGGCGATGGGCGGCGCGGGCGCCCAAGATCCCGGACGACTCCGCGACCATGGGCGCCGAAACCGGTGATTGGCGGCGCGGGCGCCCGAGATCGCGAATAGAGGGCGGCGGCGAGGGCGACGAGCGGGTCCGCGCGGCGGAGAGTGGGACGGAGCTGCGCGCGGCGAGACGGAGCGGCGTCGAGCGCGGGGTGAAGCGGCGCCGAGCGCGGGACGAAGCGCCGCCGAACGGGGCGGGACGGCGCCGAGCAGGGTGGGACGGCGGGGCCTGGTGGGAGGAGGGTCAGAGCTGGTGGTGGACCCAGACGTTGGGTTCTACGTATACGGCGTAGTCCTGTTCGACGTCGCAGCGGACCGAGGCCAGCGCTCCCGGCACCTCCACCTGGCCCGACGCCGAGAACGGCAGGCCTGTCCACTCCCGCCACTGCGACAGCGTGCCCGCGATCGTCATGCTGCAGTGGGCCACGTTCACGATCCGGCCGCCCGCCCGCACGTGTACCCGCAGCCACGGATCCACGGGGAGGCCGTCTTCGCGGGCTTCCCACGCGTACCCATCGATGGTTTCAGAGAATTGACCGCTCGGCCGGACCGGCGCGACCAGGTCGGTGAAGCCGTGCCTGGCCGCGTTTTCGCGCATTGCCGTGAGCATGCGGCCGGACAGCCCGCCGCCTCGGAGGTCCGGGCGGATCATGATCTCCAGGGCTGAGACGATTGTCGGGGGCGTGCCGGTCAGGCGGTCGTGGACCGCGGATCGGACCGCCCAGTCCCAGCCGCCCTCCGGTAGCCCGGCGGAGATGTCGCCGGAGAAGGACAGCGGGACCGAATGGGCGTAGGCCACCGGCCGCCCCGACTCCCGGTCCAGCGCCAGCAGCGTGAACTCCGGCCAGAGCGTGTCGAAGTGGCGGTAGTAGAAAGCCGCCGTCGGGTCCTTCGTCATGAACACAGGCCAGAAGCCGCCGAGCTCCCCGAGGAGTTCGAGACGGCCGTTCAGCGGGGCGATGTCCAGGTCCATGCCAGAAATATGTCAGCCGGCGCGCACCCGGTCACGCGCATTCGTGTAGACCCCGTCGCCGAACAGCCGCCACACCAGCCGGATCGGCGCCGGCAGCTGGGCCAGGAACCGCGCCTTCTCCGCCGGGGTCGCCTCCTCGAAGAGCGAGCCGAGGAAGACCAGCGCCATCCGGTTCTTCGGAATGATCTCCTGACCGCGTTTGCCCAGCGCGTCCCACTCGTCGTGGGTCAGGTGCTCGGAGACGAGCGGGAGGATCAGCGCCTCCTCGTCCGCCAGGTGCTCGTCCAGCGCCACGGACGCCTGCGCGATGACGTCGGCGAGTTCGTCGCGGTCGGCCGCCGGCGCAGCGGAACGCCAGCGCGGCAACAGGACCGAGATGCGGTCGAGCGGCTCGTGCAGACGAGCGTGCTGCGCCTCCATCCGGTGGATCAGATCGGCCTGCATCCGGGCCCGCGACAGCAGCAACGGCCACAGCAGCTCGTCCTCGGCGGTGTGATGGTGGTGCAGCGCCGACGCCAGGTTCTCCAGGTGCGAGCCGATCACCTCGGCCCGCGCCACGTCGCCCGGTGTCACCGCCCGGACCAGGCCGGGCAGCAGCCGGAACTCGCGCCGGAAGACCCGGTGCACCAGCACCATCTCCCAGGTGTCGACCGGTCCGGTCACAGATTTCGTCGTCATGCCCACACCATGAACCGGTCGGCTTGCAGACTGCCTGCAAACCGGATGCATCCCTATGATCGGCCGGTGCTGATCGGCAGGGTGCTGGGACCGACCGAGGTCGAGGCGGGCGGGGTCCGTGTCGATCTGGGCGGTCCGCTGCCGCGCCGCATGGTCGCCGCGCTGCTCGCGGCCGAGGGGCGGCCGGTGAGCGAGGACGCGCTGGCCGAGGCGTTGTGGGCGGGTGATCCGCCGGCCAGTCCCACGGTGTCGTTGCAGGCTTATGTGTCGCGGCTGCGGCGGGCGCTGGGCGGTGAGCGGGACGCGCTGGAACGTGCCGGTGACGGCTATCGGCTGCGGGTGGACCGGACCGATTCGGCCCACTTCGCGGACCTGGTGGAGCGCGGGCGGACGTTGCTGGCCTCCGAGCGGCCGGGTGAGGCGCTGCGGGTCTTCGACGAGGCGCTGGCGATGTGGCGGGGTGAGGCTTTCGCCGGGCTGCCGGATTTCGCGGCGCCCTCGCGGGCGCGTCTCGCGGAGTTGCGAGCGGTCGCGGCGGAGGAGCGGCAGGCTGCGCGGATCGGTTCCGGCGACGCGCCGGGCGCGGTGGGTGATCTAAAAGAAGGGGTACGCGTAGAGCCCTATCGTGAGCGCCGCTGGGAACTGCTGATCCTCGCCCAGTACCGCAGTGGCCGCCAGGCGGACGCGCTCGCCTCCCTGCGCCGGGTTCGCGCCCTGCTCGCCGACGAGCTGGGCATCGACCCCGGACCGGCACTGCAGGAGCTGGAGAGCCGCCTGCTGGCCCAGGATCCACGACTGCTCCTTCCCTCCTCCCGCCCGGCTGCGGCGGTCCGCCCGCTCACGACGTTCCTGGGCCGCACCGCCGAGCTCGCCGTCCTGAATCAGCTGACGAGCACGAACCGCCTGGTCACGCTCGTCGGCCCGGGCGGCGCCGGCAAGACCCGCCTCGCCGTCGAACACGCCGCCGGCAAGACCCGGCCGACCGTCGGGCACAGCGCCGGCGAGACCCGGCCGGCCGTCGAGCAGACCGCCGACCGGGCCTGGTTCGTCCGGCTCGCTGACGCCACCGACCCGGTGCTGGCGGTGGCGGCCGCTCTCGGGCTGCGCGGTTCGACCGTGGAGGCGGTCACCGCGGCCCTCGCCAACCGCGGCGGACTGCTGCTGCTGGACAACTGCGAGCACCTGGTGGAGCCGGTCGCCACGCTGGTACTGCACCTGCTCGCGCACTGCCCCGGCCTGCGGATCCTGGCCACCGGCCGGGAGCCGCTGGGCGTCGACGGCGAACGGCTGCTGCCCGTCGCACCGCTCCCCGCATCCGACGCGATCGCGCTCCTCACCGACCGGATCTCGGCGATCCGCCCGGGCTGGCGTCCCAATCCGGCGGAGAGCGTCCACCTGGAGCGCATCGCGACCGCCCTGGACGGCATCCCGCTCGCGCTGGAACTGGCCGCCGCCCGCGCCCGGGTGCTGAGCCTCGCCGAACTGAGCGACCTGCTGGGCGACCGTTTCCCGGAGCTGGGACCGGTGCCGCGCGGCGCCCTCGCCCCGCACCAGACCCTGGAGGCCGCGGTCGCCTGGAGCGTGGACCTGCTCTCCCCCGCCGACCGGGCACTGCTGCTGCGACTCTGGCCGTTCGAGGGCGGCTTCAGCCTGACCGCGGTCGGCCCACCCGAGCCACCGGCCGGAGGAAGGCCGGGCGAAGGAAAGCCGGGCGGAGGAAAGCCGGGCGGGCGGGGGCGGTCGGATCTGACCGCGCTGTCGAGCCTGGTGGCCCGCTCGGTGGTGGTCGCGGACACCGGAGTCACCCCGGCCCGCTACCGGCTCCTGGAGATCATCCGGGCCTACTGCCGGGCTCACGATCCCGACCCCGACGGCAGCCGGGCCGCGCACGCCGCCTGGGTGCGCGCGTTCGTCCTGCGCTGGATCCCCGAGCTGACCGGTGAGCGGTCCGCGCACGCGATCCGGATGCTCAACCGGGAACTGCCGAACCTGCGCGCCGGCGTCGAGCACGACCTGACCGCCGACCCGGTCGCGGCGCTGCGGACGGCCGGGCTGCTGGGCTGGTTCTGGTTCCGCGGCGGGCACGTCACCGAGGGGCTGCGGCTGCTGACCCAGGCGCTGAACGGCGCACCGGACGCGCCGGTCGCGGACCGGGCCCGGGCCTGGTCCTCGTGCGTGATCCTGCGGTTCATCGCGGGTGACCTGACCGGTGCGGCAGAGTCGGTCAAGGAGACGTACGCGGCCGCCGGCACACCGGCCGACCGGGACACCCGGCTGGTCCAGGTGCAGACGCTCTACTACGACTCGCTGCTGCACGAGGCGACCGGCGACTTCGTCACGGCCGCCGCGAGGGCGCGGGAGTCGATGGCGGCGGCCCGCGTCTACGGCGAGGACTGGATGGTCGCGTCCGGCAAGGTCTGCCTCGGATTCGCGCTGGCCGGGCTGGGCGAGATCGCGGAGGGACGGCGGACCCTCGCCGAGGCCATCGCGGAGTCGCTGGCGCAGAACAGCCGGTGGATGGCGGGTCTGGGCGAGCTGGCGCTGGGCAGGGCGTTGCTGGGCGGCGACCCGGACCCGGTGGCCGCTCTCGCGGCACTGCGCCGGGGCATCGAGCTGTTCCAGGGCGAGAACGACCTCGGTGACGTCCTGATCTGCCTGCACACCGGCGCCTACGCGTTGGCGCTGTCCGGGCGGCGGGAGGCGGGGACGAGGTTGCTGGCGGGTGTGCGTGCTTACGCCGTACGCCATGGTGTTGATCCTGATCTGGCAAGCCCGATCCTGACCGCCGCGCTGGAGCGGGCACTGCCTGATGCGGACCGCGCAGCGGGCAGCCGCCTCACCCTGCCCGAGATGATCGATTTGCTCGCGCCCGGCGGGGAATGATGAGCCCATGCCCGAAGGCGACACCGTCTGGAACACCGCGCGGGTGGTGGAGCGCGCGCTCACCGGTGAGGTGCTGACCGGATCGGACTTCCGCGTGCCCCGGCTGGCCACCACCGACCTCACCGGCTGGACCGTGGCCGAGTCCGCGAGCCGTGGCAAGCACCTGCTGCTGCGGCTCACCAGGGACGGGCAGCAACCGCTCACCCTCCACTCCCACCTGCGGATGGAAGGGGCGTGGCGCACCTATCAGCCGGGCGAGCGCTGGACCGGGCGCCCGGCCCACCTGATCCGGGTCGTGCTGCGCACCGCGCGATCAGTAGCGGTCGGGTACCACCTGCATGAGGTCACGCTGGTGCCGACGGCGGACGAGGAGAGTCTTGTCGGGCACCTCGGCCCGGACCTGCTCGGGAGCGACTGGGACCCGGCCGAGGCGGCCCGCCGGATCTCCGCACACCCGGCGACCAGTATCGCCGAGGCCCTGCTCGATCAGCGGAACCTGGCCGGGGTGGGCAACCTCTACAAGGCCGAGACACTGTTCCTGCGCGGGCTCTGGCCGTGGACGCCGGTCGCCGACGTGCCGGACGTGACGGCCACTGTGGAGCTGGCGCAGAAACTGGTCGCCTCGAACAGGGGCCGCTGGACGCAGACGACCACCGGATCGCTGCGCCGGGGCGAGACGAGCTATGTGTACGGTCGCCGCGCCCAGCCGTGCCGCCGCTGCGGTTCCGCGATCCAGAAGGCCGACCAGGGGGAACGGATTACTTACTGGTGTCCGCGCTGCCAGCCGAAGCCGGATTGAACCTCGCCGTGGTGTCGCGCAGCTCGGCCAGGCCCTCGGCGATGCCGCGCAACCGGTCCGCCGCCTCGATCAGGCTGAAGTACGCCGGATGGCGGCTCTCCGCCACCGGGTGCCCGTCCTCGGCGACGTAGCTCGCCGCGGCCGCCACCAACGTCTCATATGCCAGGACACCCTCGGTGAACTGCTCGGCGAGCACGGTGTGCGACCGGACCAGCGCGTCGCGCTGGTTCTCCCGGCCGAGCGGGATGGCGCGCTCGACGCTCGCCGCCCGCTGGCCGAGGTCACGCAGCCAGCCCTCGGCGGTGGCCGCCTCCAGCACCGCGGTCTCGCCCTCGCCGGTCAGCCGGCCGGCGAGGCCGGACATGGTCTGCGACGCCCGGTCCAGCCGGTCCCAGGAGTCGGCGATCATCGAGTGCCGCAGCGCATAGCGGTTCTTCTGGCGGCGCACCTCGTGCAGCACGCTCCGGCCGAGCGCCTTGGTGATGCCGGGCTCGGGAAGCGACGGCGGCGGTGCCGGGGTCGCGGCCAGCTCCCGGTGGTCGCTCCAGCGCCACCAGGCCAGCACGGCCGAGCCACCCGCGGCTGCCGCCCAGGCGGCGTCGGCGATGCCGATACCCGCGTACGGCGTGAGGACGGCGGCCGCGGCGGTCAGGCCGCCGCCGAGCACGCTCCACCGGCGCGCCGAACCGCGCAGCCGCTTGAGCTGCCGAAAGTACCTGGTCCGCTCGTCCACCGTCGCTCCCCCTCGCTGTCGTGCGCCGGTCAGCCCGCGGCGGTGGTGTCGCCGCGCTTCTGGTTCAGGCTGGCGCGGATCTCGTCGAGCCGGGCCACGCCGGCCGGGTCGGCGGCCGGGGTGGCGGGCTGCTCGACGGCCGGCTGCGCGGGTGTGCCACCCAGCTTCTCGCCGGCCATGCTCGATCGGATCTGCTCCAGGCGGGACGCACCGGCCAGGTCCAGGCTGGACTTCTGCACCTCGAGCATCCGGCCCTCGACCGAGTTGGAGGCCAGCTCGGCGCGGCCCATGGCATTCGCGTACCGCTGCTCGATCTTGTCGCGCACCTGGTCCAGCGACGGGGTGTTGCCCGGCGCGGCGAGCTGCGACATCGACTCCAGCGATTTCGCCACGGTCTCCTGCATCTTGGCCTGCTCGAGCTGGCTGAGCAGGCGGGACCGCTCGGCGATGCGCTGCTGCAGCACCATCGCGTTGTTCTCGACCGCCTTGCGGGCCTGCCCGGCGGCGGCGAGCGCCTGGTCGTGCAGGGTCTTCAGATCCTCCATCGACTGCTCGCCGGACACCAGCTGGGTGGCCAGGGTCTGCGCGGTCGACTCGTACTTCTGCGCCTCGGCCTCGTCGCCGCCGGCCCGGGCCCGGTCGGCCAGCACGAGCGCCTGCCGGGCCATCCCCTGCAGCTTCTCGACCTCGGACATCTGCCGGGACAGCTTCATCTCGAGCTGCCGCTGGTTGCCGATCACGGCTGCGGCCTGCTGAACGAGCGCCTGATGCTGCCGCTGGGCGTCCTCGATGGCCTGCTGAATCTGCACCTTCGGGTCGGCGTACTCGTCGATCTTCGCGCCGAAGAGCGCCATCATGTAATGCCAGCCCTTGACGAACGGGTTCGCCATCTCGCGGTATCCCCTCAAGTCGCTCCGTCGGACGCGTCACCGCTTACGGTTACCCGGCGATGACGCGAAACCCATCGTGTCAGCCCGACGCCAGCGGCGTCACGGGTCCTACGGGGGATCTCAGGGTCTCCCCTGGCATCGAGGCTACGCTCCCCTGAGCCCGTCGGCGACAAGCACGCGAGGCCGCTCCGAACGGAGCGGCCTCGCGGTCGTATGAGCATGATCAGGCGGCGTAGACGATGTCCCGCTGCTGTTTGCGGGTCGTGCGCAACGTTGCCTTCAGCGGTGAATCCTGGCGGACCGAGACGGACACGTTCCCGCCGGTCGCCTTCCCGGCGTCCTCGTCCACTCCGACGAGCACGCCCGCCATGTTCTCCGCGATCGCCAGAGTGTTGCTGACCTCACTCAGCAACTCGGAGAGCCGGGCGCCGAGAGCGTCGCAGATGGCCGCCAGCAGCTCGCTGGACGCCTCTTTCTGCCCTCGCTCGATCTCGGACAGATAGCCCAGGCTCACGTTCGCGGCGGTGGACACCTCGCGCAGCGTGCGGTGCTGCCCCTGCCGGCGCGCACGAAGTGCGTCGCCGATAACACGGCGTAGCAGGACCATGGCACCTCCTCCTGCGGGCGAGGCCACCGGCATACGCCGGAGGCTTCCCGCAACCGTACCTGGCGCGAGCGAGACCGACATCCCGCCCCGCCGAATTCCCGAAGCCGCCGGGCGGCGGTGCAACGGGACAACCGGCGCAGCGCCGGAAGTATTCCCAGTTCAAACCCGCGCAGGTGCAGCTCGGAGCGCATCGGCCAGCAGCTGCAGGACGGCCGTCACACTTTCGGTGCGGATCGCCGCCCGGCCGCCGGTGAGGCGTAACTCACGAACTTCGACCCCGGTGGGACCGGCCACGGCCACGTAGACGAGGCCGACCGGCTTGCCGTCCTGCGGTTCCGGGCCCGCGACGCCCGTCGTGGACAGGCCCCAGTCGGCGCCGCAGCGTTCGCGGGCACCGGACGCCAGCGCGGCGGCCACGTCACGGTCCACCGGGCCTCGTTCTTCGAGCAACTTCATCGGTACGCCGGCCAGGCTCGCCTTCAACTCGGTCGCATAGACGACCAGCCCGCCCCGATAGACGGCGCTCACGCCCGGAATATCGACGATCGTCGCCGCCACCAGCCCGCCGGTCAGCGACTCCGCGGTCGCGAGCGTCTCGTGCCGGTCGACCAGGACGTGCACGGCCGCCGCGGCGGCCACCGCCATATCCATGATTACCTACTTGCTTCCCTGACGTCGTAGCCGGAGCGCCTGCAGCACGTAGTCGACTCCGGTGACCACCGTCACCAGCAGCGCGGCGCCCATCAGCCACACACCGACCAGGTGGAACGGCTCCGGGACCGGCCACAGGTACCACGCGATGGCGGCGGTCTGCAGGCCGGTCTTGAGTTTGCCACCACGGGAGGCCGGGATGACCCCGTATCGGATCACCCAGAACCGCAGGGCCGTCACACCCCACTCGCGGATCAGGATGGTGATCGTGACCCACCAGGGCAGATGGTCGTACGCCGAGAGCAGCACGAGCGCCGTGCCGGTCAGCGCCTTGTCCGCGATCGGGTCGGCCACCTTGCCGAACGAGGTGACCAGCGACCAGCGGCGGGCGATCCAGCCGTCCACGAAGTCGGTCGCCGACGCCACGCAGAACGCCAGGCAGGCCGCGATCCGCCAGTCGGGGTCGGTCATGCCCGAGATGACCACGAACGCGAGAAAGACCGGTACGAGCACGATCCGGATCACGGTCAGCGCGTTCGCCGCGTTGTAGAGCGACACCACGCGCGGCGCGGGAACCGGAGCGGGCTCGTTCGTCACCGCGACACCGGTGCTGCGGAGATCATCTCGACCGGTACGGCGACGAGGTCGACGCCCTCCGTGCCGGTGACCCGCGCCCGGACCAGATCGCCGGGGCGCAGCGCGGCCAGGTCGACACCCTGGTCCCCCGCGACGAGGGTGGTGGAGCCGTCCACCTCGGGTGCCTGGTGCTCGGCGCGGCCCTCGACCTCGGCGCCGTCGACCGTGTCGACCAGCACCTCGACCATTTCGCCGAGCCGGTCCTCGGCGCGCTGGGCGCAGAGCTCCTCGGCGAGGGCGACGACCCGGTCGTACCGCCTCTTGACGGTGTCCTGGCGGATCTTGCCGGTCAGGCCGGCCGCCTCGGTGCCGTCCTCGTCGCTGTAGTCGAAGACGCCGATCGCGTCGAGCCGGGCCTCGGTCAGGAACCGCACCAGTTCGTCCACGTCCTGCTTGGTCTCGCCGGGGAAGCCGACGATGAAGTTGCTGCGCGCGCCGGCCGCGGGTGCCAGTTTCCGGGCGGAGTCCAGCAGCTCGAGGAAGCGCTCGGTGGAGCCGAAACGGCGCATCCGGCGCAGCACCGGCTCGCTGGAGTGCTGGAACGACAGGTCGAAATACGCCGCGACGCCGGGAGTGGTGGCGATCGCCTCGACCAGGCCGGGGCGGGTCTCGGCGGGCTGGAGGTAGCTGGCGCGCACCCGCACGATGCCGTCGACCGCGGCGAGCTGCGGCAGCAGCTTCTCCAGCAGGCGCGGGTCGCCAAGGTCCTTCCCGTACGACGTGCTGTTCTCACTGACCAGCACGAGCTCGCGGACACCGGTCTTGGCCAGCCACTCCGCCTCGGCGAGCAGCTCCTGCGGGTCGCGGGAGACGAACGCGCCGCGGAACGCCGGGATCGCGCAGAACGCGCAGCGCCGGTCGCAGCCGCTGGCGAGTTTCAGCGAGGCCACCGGGCCGGTGTCCAGGCGGCGACGCAGCACGGTGCGCAGGTGCGCCGGGGTGTGCTCGTCGACGGTCGCGTGCCCGGGGACGACCACCTTGGCGGTATGCCGCTGCACCGGGGTGATCGGGAGCAGCTCGCGGCGGTCCCTCGGGGTGTGCGCGTCGAGCGTCTCGCCGGCCAGCACACTGTCGAGCCGGGTGGCGATGTCGGTGTAGTCGTCGAAGCCGAGCACCGCGTTGGCCTCGGGCAGGTTCTCGGCGAGCTCTTTGCCATACCGCTCGGCCATGCAACCTGCGGCGACCACCTTGGCACCGGTGTCGGACGCGGCGAGCAGGGTGTCGATCGAGTCCTGCTTGGCCTTCTCGACGAAGCCGCACGTGTTGACCAGGACCACGTCGGCGTTCTCGGCGTCCGTACCCACCTCCCAGCCACCGGCGTCGAGGCGGGCGGCGAGCTCTTCCGAGTCGACCTCGTTACGGGCGCAGCCGAGGGTGAGGAGGGCGACACGGCGGGTGGGTGGCGTTACAGACACTCGACAAGGTTACCGGGCGGCCGAGGAGTCACCTTCGTCCGCTCGGACGGGTTGCCACGCCTCGCACAATGGTGCGGGTGAACCGCCTCAGACCATTTCTCCCGGAGGCCCTGCTTGCCGCCGGGTTGTTCGGTGTCGTGCTGGCTGTCCGATTCCCCGGCCTCGGCATGGTGACCGACGACTACCGGCTCTACCTCGAACCGTGGAGCGCGTTCATCGCCGAACACGGCATGTTCTCGGCGCTGCGGTTCGACTTCGCCAACTACAACGTCACCTATCTGTACGCGCTGACCGCGATCACCTGGCTGGAAGCACACACACCCATCTCCCTGATCGCCCTGATCAAGGGTTTCTCGGTCGTCTTCGACGTCGTGCTGGCGTACTACGTCGCGCGGATCGTCGCGCTGCGCGGCCCCCACCGGTTTGTGCCGCTGCTCGCCGGGTTCGCCGTGCTGATGCTGCCGTCGGTCGTGCTGAACGGGGCGTACTGGGGACAGTGCGACACGATCTACGCCGCGTTCGCCGTGGCCGGCCTCTACCACCTTCTCCGGGACCACCCGTGGGCCGGCACCACGCTGCTGGGTGTGGCGTTCGCGCTCAAGCTCCAGGCGATCTTCATCTTCCCGGTCCTGCTGGTCCTGCTGCTGGGCCGCCGCCTGCCGTGGCGGTGCCTGATCGCGATCCCCGGCGTCTATCTGCTGCTCGCGCTGCCGGCCTGGATCGCCGGGCGGCCGTTCGCGGACCTGCTGCTGATCTACGCGAACCAGACGCAGGATTTCGACGCGCTCACCATGAACGCCCCATCCGTCCACGCGTTCCTGGCATCCGCGCCGACCGGCCTGACCGGTCTGATCCGCACCGCCGGAGTCGTCGTCACCGGCGCCGCCTTCGTGGCGCTGGCGGTTCTGATCATCGCGCGGCGGCTGACGCTGGACACCGGGCGGATCCTGCTCCTGGCGGCCACCTCGGCGATCATGGCGCCGTTCCTGCTGCCCAGCATGCACGAGCGCTATTTCATGCTCGCCGAGGTGCTGGCCGTGGCCGCCGCCTTCTGGCTGCCCCGCACGCTGTGGTTCGTGCCGGTCCTGCTCCAGGCCGCCGCACTGGCGACGTACCTGACCTACCTCCTGGACGTGCCCGGCGGCCTGGTCGACCTGCGGGTGCCCGCGGTGCTGGCGCTGGTCGCGCTGGTGGCCACCGGCGCGCGGCTGCTGAGGGCGGCCCCGGTGGCGCCGCCCGGCAACCTGCCGGGCGCCCGGCGTTCATCCGAGGCGGAGCCGGCGGCCATCGGAGCCGAGTAGGTTCCTCGCTTCGTGTCGGTGTTTCGCAGCCGGGTCGCGCGCCCGGAAGTCTTCCTGATCGTGGCGCTCGTCGCCGTCGCCGCAGCGGTGCGGTTCGTCGGATTCTCCACCGTCAGCCCGGACTACGCGGTGTTCATCCGGCCGTGGGCCGAGTTCATCGCCGCGAACGGCGGGTTCGAGGCGCTCAGCGAGGACTTCGCGAACTACAGCATGCCGTACCTGTACCTGCTCACCGGGATGGTCTGGCTGGACACGCACCTGCCGGTCGGCCTGCTGTTCCTGGTCAAGCTGGTGTCGGTGGCGTTCGACGTGATGCTGGCGTACTACACCGCCCGGATCGTGGCCCTGCGCGCGGACCTGCGGCTCGCCGCGCTCGCCGGTGTCGTGGTGCTGCTGCTGCCGACCGTGGTGCTCAACGGCGCGTACTGGGCACAGTGCGACGCCATCTACGCCGCGTTCACCGTGGCCGGCGTCTATCACCTGCTGCGCGACCGGCCGTGGCTCGCCATGATCCTCGTCGGGGTGGCGTTCTCGTTCAAGCTGCAGACCGTGTTCCTCTTCCCGGTCCTGATGGTGCTGGTGCTGGCCGGACGACTGCTCTGGTACCAACTGGCGGTCATCCCGGCGGTCTACGTGGTCCTCACGGTGCCGGCCTGGTTCGCCGGTCGCCCGTTCGCCGACCTGATGCTCATCTACGCGAACCAGAGCGGTCAGTACGGCGCCCTGACCCTCAACGCGCCGAGCGTGTACGCGTTCTTCAAGGTGGCGCCCGCGCTGATGGGGACGCTGAAGACGGCCGGGTCGCTGCTCGCGATCGGTGCTGTGCTGGCGCTCGCGTACCTCGTGCTGATCCGCCGGGTCCGGCTCGACGATCTGGGTGTCGTGCTGCTGGCCGCGACGTCGGCGTTGCTGGTGCCGTTCCTGCTGCCGGGGATGCACGAGCGTTACTTCATGCTTGCCGAGGTGCTCACCGTGATCGCGGCGTTCTGGGTGCCGCGGCGGATGTGGTTCGTGCCGGTCCTGGTGCAGTTCGCGACGTTCCTGGCGTACGCGAACTACCTGTTCAAGTCCGGTGTCAGCGTCGTCGACCTGCGCGTGCTGGCGCTGCTGACGCTGGGCGCCCTGGTCGCCACGACGTCCGCGCTGCTGCGGCACCGCTCTCTAGCGCCAACACCGGTTGACAATACGATTGCCGTGTGACGGAGAACCTGGACGATCTCGCCGCGGTGGCCGCGCTCACCGACCGGGTGCGGCGGGCGGCGTACGAGGCGGTGGCCGCGACCCGGGGCACGCCGGTCGGGCGGGACGAGGTGGCCGAGACGCTCGGCATCGGCCGCACACTGGCCGCGTTCCACCTGGACAAACTCGTCGACGCCGGGCTGCTCGAGGTCTCGTACGCGCGTCGCTCCGGCCGGACCGGCCCCGGCGCCGGCCGGCCCGCGAAGCTCTACCACCTGGCCGCCGCCGAGCACGCGGTGAGCGTGCCGCCACGTGCCTATCGCGCGGCCGCCGAACTGCTCGCCGAGGCCCTCGAACGCACCGGCGCCGACGAGACGCTCAACAAGGTTGCCCGGCAGCACGGCCGGCAGGCCGGGTCCGGCCACGGCGACCCCGCCGGCCTGCTCACCGAGCACGGCTACGCACCGGTCGCCGACCCGGACGAGCCGGACCGGATCACGCTGGCCAACTGCCCGTTCCATCGTCTCGCCGAGCAGTTCCCGCCGCTGATCTGCGGGATGAACCTGGCGATGATCAGCGGCCTGCTGGAGGGCGGGGGCCTGGACTGGACCGCCCGGATGGACCCGGCGGCGGGCCGCTGCTGCGTCTCGCTCTGTAAAAATAAAACCGATTGACTTTAGAGAAGCCGCCTGGTGAGCTGAGGGCATGACCGACTTCCACCTGGCCCAGATCAATCGCGCCCGCCTGCGCGCCCCGCTGGAAGACCCGTCCATGGCCGAGTTCGTCGAGGGCCTCACCAGGATGAACGAGCTGGCCGACCGCTCACCCGGCTTCGTCTGGCGGCTCATCGGCGACGCGGGCGACGGCACCATCGCCGCGCCGGCCGACCCGTCGACCATCTACACGATGTCGGCCTGGGAGTCCGTCGAACACCTACGGGCGTATGCGTATCAGAGCGAACACCTCGACTACCTGCGCCGGCGCCGCGAGTGGTTCCGGCCGCACGAGCACGAGGTGTCGCTGGTGATGTGGTGGATCCCGGCCGGCCGCGTCCCCACGCTCCGGCAGGGCATCTCCCGTCTCGGCCGGCTCGCGGGCATGGGGCCGAGCCCGGAGGCCTTCACGTTCCGGCAGCCGTTCAGTCCACCCGCAGCGCGGCCAGAGCCTCTTCCAGCTCGTCCGGCTTGACCAGCACGTCACGGGCCTTGGAGCCCTCGGACGGGCCGACGATCCCGCGGGTCTCCATGAGGTCCATCAGGCGGCCCGCCTTGGCGAAGCCCACCCGCAGCTTGCGCTGCAGCATCGACGTCGAGCCGAACTGACTGGTCACCACGAGTTCGATCGCCTGCACCAGCAGCTGCAGGTCGTCGCCGATCTCCTCGTCGATGACCTTCTTCTTGCTCGGCGGCGCGTCGGTGACGCCCTCGCGGAACTCCGGCTCCCGCTGGTCCCGGCAGAACTTGACGACCGCGGCGATCTCTTTCTCGTCGACCCAGGCGCCCTGGATCCGGGTGGGCTTCGACGCGCCCATCGGGAGGAAGAGGCCGTCACCGCGGCCGAGCAGCTTCTCCGCGCCCGGCTGGTCGAGGATGACCCGCGAGTCGGCGAGCGACGAGGTGGCGAACGCGAGCCGGGACGGCACGTTCGCCTTGATCAGGCCGGTCACCACGTCGACCGAGGGGCGCTGGGTGGCCAGCACCAGGTGGATGCCGGCGGCCCGGGCCAGCTGGGTGATCCGGACGACCGAGTCCTCGACGTCGCGCGGCGCGACCATCATCAGGTCGGCCAGCTCGTCCACGATCACCAGCAGGTACGGGTACGGCTTCATCTCCCGCTCGCTGCCCGGCGGCGCCTTGATCTCGCCACTGCGGACCTTGCGGTTGAAGTCGTCGATGTGGCGCACCCCGTTGGCGGCCAGGTCGTCGTAGCGCATGTCCATCTCGCCGACGACCCACTCCAGGGCGTCCGCGGCCTTCTTCGGGTTCGTGACGATCGGTGTGACGAGGTGCGGGATCCCCTCGTACGCCGTCATCTCCACCCGCTTGGGGTCGACCAGCAGCAGCCGCACCTCGTCCGGTGTGGCCCGGGTCAGCAGCGACACCAGCAGCGAGTTGAGGCAGGAGCTCTTGCCCGCGCCGGTGGCACCGGCGATCAGGATGTGCGGCATCTTGGCCAGGTTCGCCACCACGAACCCGCCCTCGATGTCCTTGCCGAGCGCGACCACCATCGGGTGGTGGTCGGCGGTGGCCGCGCGGGAGCGCAGCACGTCGCCGAGCGACACGTTCTCCGGGTCGGTGTTCGGGATCTCCACGCCGACCGCGCTCTTGCCCGGGATCGGGCTCAGGATCCGCACGTCCGGCGACTTCACCGCGTACGCGATGTTGCGCGACAGCTGCGTGATCCGCTCGACCTTGACGCCCGGCCCGACCTCGACCTCGTAGCGGGTGACCGTCGGGCCCCGGGTGAAGCCGGTGACCACGGCGTCCACGTTGAACTGATCGAAGACCCCGGTGAGCGCGGCCATGATCTCGTCGTTGGCGCGGCTGCGCGCCTTCGCCGGCGCTCCGGTGCCCAGCAGGTTCGGCGGCGGCAGACGGTAGTCACCGGCCACCGCGGAGATCTCCAGCTGCTCGGCCCGGGTGGGCGGCGCCGAGTGCTCCGGCGGCTTCTTGCGGGCCGCCGGCATCTTCGGGATCGCGACGGTGTCGTGCAGGACGAGTTCCTCGTCGAAGTCGTCCTGCGGCGTCTCCTCCGCCAGCGCGGCCTGCCTGCGACGGGCCGGGCGGCGCGGTTTCGGTGTCGGCTCCTCGCCGGCCTCGCCGTCCTCGTCGTCCTCCTCCGGCAGCGCGGGCGAGGCGTTACGGACCGGCGTCTTGCCGCTGACCAGGTCGAGCAGCAGGAGCACCCGCTCCGGGATCTTGGCGATCGGCGTCGCGGTGATCACCAGCAGGCCGAAGACGAAGAGCAGGACCAGCAAGGGTACGGCCACCCAGGCGGTCACCGCGCGCTCGAGCATCCCGCCGATCCCGTAGCCGAGCAGCCCGCCTGCCTCGTCCATGGCGATCTCGTTCACCGGCTGCCCGGAGACGTGCAGCAGCGCCGCCGTGGACAGGATGATCGCCGACCAGCCGACCAGGCCGCGCCCGCCGTGCTCGGGATCGGCCGGCTCACGCATCAGCCGGATCGCGCCGTAGAAGAGCAACAGCGGCAACAGCACCGCGAGGCTGCCCAGGAACAGCCGGATCGTGTCGGCCAGCCAGAGCCCGACCGGTCCCGCGCCACGACCCCAGAGGGCCACCGCGATCAGGATGGCGAAACCCAGCATGAGCAGGCCCGCACCGTCGCGGCGGTGCTCCGGGCCGATGTTGCGGGCGGTGGCGGCCTGCCGTCCGGCGCCGCGGGCGACCCAGCCGACGCTGTGCGCCAGGCCCATCCAGAGGGCACCGACGCCGCGGCCCAGCCCGGAGGCGAGCGTCGCGCCGGCGGTGCTGCGCTTACGTACGGGAGTGCGGCGCGCCGGTGTCTTGCGCGCGGCCGGTTTCCGTGCCGGTTGACGGGCACGGTTGGCCGCGGCGCCGCGCGACGTGGACGCGCTGCGGCCCCGGCTCGCCGGAGGAGTACGGCCCGCCATGGATGTCACCGTAGCCGGACGAGCCCATTCCGCCGAGAAGGCGCACCGTGACAGCTTCTCGCTTTCCGGGCATTAAGATCACGAAGTGCAACCTCTCAGCAACGACATGATCAAAGCTGCACTGGACGCGCGGGGCTTCGCGTACTTCGTCGATGCCGACGGCGACGTCGCCGGGAACTTCCAGGGCAACCTCATCTACTTCTTCCGCCTCGGCGAGCGGCAGGAGATCCTCCAGGTCCGCGGCATGATGCAGCACGTCTTCTCGCTCGACGACATCGGCAAGCTGTACGAGTTCTGCAACACCTGGAACCGGGACCAACTCTGGCCGAAGGCGTACGTGCACGTCACCGACGAGGGCGCGGCGATGGTCGTGGGCGAGGTCACCAGTGACTGGGAACACGGTGTCACGCCGGAACAGCTGGACCAGGTGCTGCTCTGCGGCATCGCCACCGGATGCCGGCTCGGCGAGGCGCTCGGTGAGCTGAAATCGGAGAAAGGGCCCTCGTGATCTCTCACGAGGGCCCCTCTCATGCCGGGCCCGGCCAGCCTGGCCGGGCTTGAGGCTCTCCGCGCCCGGCAGCGAGCGCCCGGGTGGCTTCCACACCCGGACGCCCCAGACCGTTAGGACACGTTGAAACCGAGCGAGTACGCGCCGGTGCCGGAGGATGCCACCACCACGTAGCGGTAGGTGCCGGACCGGCCGGTGAAGGTCAGCGTCTTGTCGCCGTCACCGGCGGCCTGCGCGACCGTGCGGAACTGGCCGCGGCTGTTGAGCCGCTGCAGCGCCAGGTCGAAATCCGCGCCCTCCGGCGCGTCCAGGCAGGCCGTGTGCGTGCCGGCACGGGCGCGGTAGGCGCCGCCGTCCGGCTGGGCCTGCGCCGAGCGGGCCCGCGAGATCTCACCGTCACGCTGCACCGGCAGGCTGTCGCAGGCCGAGGCCTCCTCCGCGGGAGGTGTGGTCTCCTCCTCCGCAGGCGGCGGGGCGGTCTCCTCGCCTCCCCCGCTCGTCACCAGCGTCAGGTTCTGCGCCGCGAGGACCTCGTTGATCGGCTGGAAGAACGTCTCGCCGCCGACCGTGCAGTCGCCGGAACCACCCGACGTCATGCCCTGGGCCTGGTCGCCGGAGAGCCACGGCCCGCCGGAGTCGCCGCCCTCGGCGCACACATCGGTCCGCGTGAGCCCGGTGACCGTGCCCTCCGGGTACCGCACCGTCTGGTTCTTGGCGAGGATCGTGCCGCAGAACGTGCCGGTCGTGGAGCCGGAACGGCAGACCGCCGCGCCGACCGGGGCCTCGGTGTTGCCGGCCACCGGCAGTTCGTTGCCCTCGAAGTCGTTGACCACCGCTCGCGGCGTCCAGTCGCCGTTCACCGCGACGAAGCCCATGTCGGCCTCACCGGGGAAGACCGAGAACTCCACAGTGCCCTGGGCCTCGTTGTTGAAGCCCGTGGTGGTGGCGCCCTCCGCACCGCAGTGCCCGGCGGTCACGAAGCCGCCCTCCACCGAGAAGCCGATCGAGCAGCGCGCCTGGCCACCGTCGACGGCGATGAAGTACGGGTCGGCGCCACGTACGTCGAAGAGCGGCTTCGGCTGCGCCTTGCTGATCTTCACGGTCACCGCGCCGGAGGAGACTCCCTGGTTCTCCGCCCACTCCAGCGCGTCCGACTTGGCGCCGGGCTTCGCGACCACCACGAGCTTGTTGGTGGCGACGTCGACGTACCAGCCGGTGACGGCGCCGGGGCTGGTCCTCGCCTCGTCCAGTGCCGTCTTGGCCTCGTCCAGCTGAGCCTCGCTGCGTTTGACCAGCACCGGCACGGCACCGGCGGCCTTGACCTCGGCCGCCGCGTCGGAGTCGGTCACCGCCACCTTCAGCGTGGTGCCGTCCTCGGCGAGCCAGGCACCACCGAAGTCGGTGCCGGTCTGCGCCGCCAGGGTCGCCGCGACGCCGCCGGCCCACTCCGACCTCGCGAGCCGGGTGCGTGCCTGGTCGCCGTCGAGGCCCAGGTCGCGCTTCATCGCCGCGAGCAACTGCGGGGAGACGTCCCCGCTCTTGCCTGCGGCCGCGGGTGACGCTCCGTCCGGCTCGGTGCCGGCGAGCGACGGCAGGGTGAAGGCCACCGCCGCTCCGGTCGCCGCCATCACCGCCGCCGCTACGGCGATCGGTCTGCGCTGCATCTGGAGAACTCCCTCCGCCACGGGTGCCGTGGGGGCGGCACCGGTGCCTGGGAGTACGCAGCAGGACCTCAGATGGTTGAAAAAGCCGTCAAACTTCCACGACGGTCGGGACGATCATGGGCCGTCGGCGGTACGCGTCGTTCACCCAGCGGCCGACGGTACGGCGTACCACCTGCTGCAACTGGTGCGTGTCGGTGATGCCGTCCTCTGCGGACCGGTGCAGCGCGGCGGTGAGCAACGGCACGACCGGATTGAACGCCTCGGGGTCCTCGGAGAAGCCCTTCGCCGAGATGACCGGTTCGCCGACCACCTTGCCGGTGACCGAGTCGATCACCACGGTGGCCGCGATGAAACCGCCGTCGCCCAGGATCCGCCGCTCGGTCAGCAGCGACTCGCTGACGTCGCCGACCGCCAGACCGTCCACATAGACATACCGGCTCTTCACCCGGCCGACGACGCGGGCGTGGCCCTCGACCAGGTCGACCACATCGCCGTCCTCGCAGAGGACCACCCGGTCCGCCGCCACACCGGACTCGATGCCGAGCTGGGCGTGCGCGCGCAGGTGCCGCCACTCGCCGTGCACCGGCATCAGGTTGCTGGGCCGGGTCACGTTGAGCAGGTAGAGCAGCTCGCCGGCCGGGGCGTGCCCGGAGACGTGCACCTTGGCGGTCTCCTTGTGGATGACCGTGGCGCCGGCCCGGGACAGCTGGTTGATCACCCGGTAGACCGAGGTCTCGTTGCCCGGCACCAGCGAGCTGGCCAGCACCACGGTGTCGCCGGAGGCGATCGTGATGTGCCGGTGGTCGCCGGTGGACATCCGGCCCAGGGCGCTCATCGGCTCGCCCTGCGAACCGGTGGACATGAAGACGATCTCGTCGGGTGGCAGGTGGGTGGCCTCGTCGAGACCGACCAGAAGACCGTCCGGGATGCGCAGCAGTCCCAGGTCACGGGCGATGCCCATGTTCCTGACCATGGACCGGCCGATCAGTGCGACCTTCCGGTCGTACTCCCAGGCGGCGTCCATGACCTGCTGCACCCGGTGCACGTGCGAGGCGAAGCTGGCCACGATGATCCGGCCGCGCGCCTTGCCGAAGATCGAGCTGAGCACCGGGCCGATGTCGCGCTCCGGCGTGACGAACCCGGGCACCTCGGCGTTCGTGGAGTCGGAGAGCAGCAGGTCGACGCCCTCGGCGCCGAGCCGGGCGAAACCGGCCAGGTCGGTGATCCGCCCGTCCAGCGGCACCTGGTCCATCTTGAAGTCACCGGTGTGCAGCACCAGGCCCGCCGGAGTCCGCACGGCCACCGCCAGCGCGTCCGGGATCGAGTGGTTCACCGCGAAGAACTCGCACTCGAACGGCCCGAGCCGCTCCACCTGACCCTCGCGGACGGTCAGCGTGTACGGGTCGAGCCGCCGCTCGGCCAGTTTCGCCTCGACGAGCGCGAGCGTGAACTCCGACCCGACCAGCGGGATGTCCGGCTTGTGGGCCAGCAGGTAGGGCACCGCGCCGATGTGGTCCTCGTGCCCGTGCGTCAGCACGATCGCCTGGACGTCGTCCAGCCGGTCCAGCACGGGCGCGAAGTCGGGCAGGATCAGGTCGACACCCGGCTGCTCGACGTCGGGGAAGAGCACCCCGCAGTCGACGATCAGGATCTTCCCGTCGAACTCGAAATACGTCATGTTCCGGCCGATGGCGCCGAGCCCACCGAGCGGAACGACGCGCAGGGCGCCCTCCGGCAGCGGTGGTGGCGGACCCAGCTCCACGTGAGCTTGACTCATTCGCCTCTTCCTGTCAGAGCACGAGGCCGGCCGCGGCGGCGTCCTGGCGCAGTTGGTTCAATTCCTCGTCACCCGCGTCGACCAGCGGCGATCGGACCGGTCCGGCGGGCAGGCCCAGGGCGTTCAGCCCGGCCTTCACCAGCATCGTCCCCGGCGACCGGAAGATTCCGGTGAACAGCGGCATCGCCCGGCGGTGCAGCGCCAGGGCGGCGGCGGTGTCGCCACGCTCGAACGCCTCGATCATGTCCTTGGCGAGGGACCCGGTGAAGTGCGTCGACGTGCCCACCAGCCCGACGCCGCCGATCGACAGCAGCGGCAGCGTGGCGGCGTCGTCGCCGGAGTAGTAGGCCAGGTCGGTCCGGGCCAGCACCCAGGAGCTGGCGATCAGGTCGCCCTTGGCGTCCTTCACCGCGACGATCCGCTCGTGCTCGGCGATCCGGCACAGGGTCTCGGTGGCGATCGCCGTGCCGGCCCGGTGCGGGATGTCGTAAGCCATGATCGGCAGCCCGGTCGAGTCGGCCACCGACGTGAAGTGACGCTCGACGCCGGCCTGCGGGGGCTTGTTGTAATACGGCGTGACGACCAGCAGGCCGTGCGCACCCGCCTTCTCCGCGGCGTGGGCCAGCTCGATGGTGTGCGCGGTGTTGTTCGTGCCGACGCCGGCCACGATCCTGGCCCGGTCACCGACCGCCTCCACCACGACGCGCAGGAGAGCGTCCTTCTCCGCGTCGGTCGTGGTCGGGGACTCTCCGGTGGTGCCGCTGATCACGAGAGCGTCGTTGCGCTGCTCGTCGACGAGATGGGCGGCCAGCCGCGCCGCGCCGTCGAGATCCAGGGAACCGTCGGCGGTGAACGGGGTCACCATGGCGGTCAGCAGCCGTCCGAAGGGCCGCGGGTCGTGCGTCATACCTGACAACCTATCGGACGCCAGTGTCACACGTAGAAAGCGGTGAACGGGGCCCACGGCAGGTTACGCAGGATGCTCCAGACGCCCCACACCGCCATGAATGTGATCATGACGGCCGGACTGATCGAGAGTTGCGGCAGCCGCCACCGGAACAGCGTCCGCCCGGCCCACGCCACATAGAGGTAGAGCAGGAAGGGCACGGCGAAGACGAACATCAGGTGGTGCCGCGCGGCGGCCGGGACGTTGGCGTGCAACAGATACCAAGCGGCTCGGGTGCCGCCGCAGCCGGGGCAGACGAAGCCCGTCGTGTATTTCACGATGCAGCTCGGCTCGGCGCCGGCCTCCGCCTCGACCGGGTTGCTGACCAGCGTGTATCCCGCCGCAGCGCCCATGCAGGCGAGCACCGCGACCGGCGCGAACCAGAACGGTGTGCGCGCGGCGACCCGGGTGACGAACCTGGTCAGGCGGTCCTGCTCCGGAGGGACCAGCCACTCCGGCGGCACGGCCGGACCCTGGACCGGCTGATCGGCGAGCCAGGGCGGCAACTCTCCCCAGGTCCGGGCGGCGGTCATGGCCGTCACGGTACACCCTTGAGGGCAGCGGCCAGCGGGCCGGCGAAATCGCCCCGCTCGGGCACCGCCACGGTGTCCAGGCCCAGCCAGCCGGCCAGCCGGAACAGCTCCACGGCCAGCGCGTCGGCGGTCTCCTCCTGGTCGGCGGAGGGCTCGAGCCAGGCGGCCGGCACCTGGAGCACGCCGGACTTGCGATCGGCTTTCAGGTCGACCCGGGCGGCGAACCGCTCGCCGAGCAGGAACGGCAGAACGTAGTAACCGTAGAGGCGCTTGGGCTGCGGAACGTAGATCTCGATCCGGTAGGCCATGTCGAACAGTCGCTCGGTGCGCGCCCGCTCCCAGATCAGCGGGTCGAACGGGCTCACCAGCGTCGCGGCGCGCACCCGCCGCGGCAGGACGGCGCCGGCGTGCAGGTAGGCCACCGGTTTCCAGCCGGCCACCGACACCGGGCGCAGCACCCCGGCCTCGACCAGCTCGGCGATCGCTGTGCGGCACTCGAGCAGCGGCAGCCGGAAGTAGTCGCGCAGCTCTGCCTCGGCGGCCACGCCGAGCGCCTGGGCGGAGAGCTCCACCAGCGCGCGGAAGGCCGCGCCGGGCTCCGGATCGGGCGCGTCGAGCACCTCGCGGGGCAGGACTCGCTCGGGCAGGTCGTAACGCCGGGCGAACGAGGTGGTCCGCTCGGCGGCGGTCACCTGACCGGTGTAGAACAGCCACTCCAGCGCCTGCTTGACGACCGACCAGTTCCACCCCCAGTGCTCTTTCGACCGGGGTGCGTCGTGCTCGATCTCGGCGGCGGTGATCGGGCCGCGCCCGATCACCTCGTCGAGCACCCACGACACCAGCTCGGGCTGCTCGACGGCGATCCGGCGCATGTTGCCCCAGGCCAGGTCGTGCGCCCGCGCCATGCGCCAGCGGAACAGCGGCTGCAGATCGGCGCGGATCAGCGAGGCCTCGTGGCCCCAGAACTCGAACAGCTCGCGCGGCCGGCGATAGGCCGCCCGCTCCAGCAGACCGGGTGGATAGGGGCCGAGGCGGCTGTAGAGCGGCATGAAGTGAGCGCGCTGCAACACGTTCACCGAGTCCATCTGGATCAGGTGAAGGCGCCGCAGCACCCGCCGGAGGTGGCGCACGTCGGTGGCGCCACCGGGCTTGGGGTCGGTGAAGCCCTGGGCCGCCAGGGTGATCCGGCGGGCCTGGGACACGGAGATCGAGTCGGGAACGGCCATCGTGAACGCAGGCTAGTTGAGGGGTATGACAAAGTTGCCGCCATGGCTCTCGGCTTCGTCCGTCCCGCGCGTCCCGAGGACGCATCGGAGATCGCTCGCATCCAGCTCTCCACCTGGCGCACCGCCTACCGCCGGATGTTCCCGGCGCACGTGCTGGCCAATCTGGACGAGGACTACCTCGCGCGCGGCTGGACCGAGGCGATCACCGCGGCGCCGTCGCCGCGGCACCGGGTGCTGATCGCCGTCGAGCAGAGCGAGAGCACCACCACCGTGGTCGGCTTCGCCGCCTCCGGCCCCGCCGACGAGCAGGCCCTCGCCCCCGAGGAGCCCCCGCTGCCGGACGGCGTGGCCGCCGTCACCGACCTGCTCATCGAGCCGCGCTGGGGCCGTCGCGGCCACGGCAGCCGCCTGCTCGCCGCCGCCGTCGACAACTGGCGCGACGACGGCTTCAGCACGGCGGTCGCGTGGGTGTACGAGTCCGACGAGGTGATGCGCAAGTTCCTCGGCTCGACCGGCTGGGAGCCGGACGGGGCGGGACGCGCCCTCGACGTCGACGACATGCTCGTACCCCAGCTGCGCCTGCACGTCGCCCTCAATGAGGCCTAGTAACTCCCCATCGCCTTCCTGAGCTGCTCCATCAGGAGCTTGAGGATCCGGTCGAGGCGGTCCTCCGCGGTCTTCGGCGCGTACCGGTCGAGGGCCTCACGGCCGTTCTCCAGGCTCTGCAACGGCAGCGCCGGAACGGTGAGGCCCTGATAGACCTCTCCGCCGATCGAGCCCTCGCCGGAGGTGAACGCCGGGGCGATCGCGCCGGTGCGCTGGTGCCGTTCCCGCTCCTCGGCGATCTGCGCCCAGGCGTCGGTGAACTGCCGGCGCGCCACGGCCAGGGCGTCGTCGAGAACCGCCTGCAGCCTGTACCAGGCGTCGGTGAGCTCGGCGATCCTCTGCCGCGCGGCGACCTCCAGGGCGTCACGCTCCACCCGTGCGGCGGTGAGCTCCGTGCGGGACCGGGCGTCACGCCGCGCGAACGAGTTGTTCGAGACCGCCTTCAGCATGATCGCGGACATCGTCAGCAGCACGAGGAGCGCCACCATCGGCCACTGGACGGTCACGTCCCGCACGTCCGGGTCGGCACCGCGGAGCCAGGCCCAGAGCCCCAGCACGCCGACGACGAGGAGGGTGAACCCGATCGCCAGCGGCCAGCTCGGCCAGGGCAGGTCGTTCGGCGACCGGCGCTGTTCCTCCGGGCGCCACTCGACGAACGTGCGGCGGAACACGATCCGCCAGTTCAGGCGCCCGCGTACCGGCCGGCGCTCCGCCCTCGACCGGTGCCGGGACAGCGACTCGGAGAGCAGGTAGCCGGCCAGCACCAGCGCGATCGCGATGCTGACACCGGGGATGTAGGCGATGGCCTGCTCGTACCACGGACCGTTGGGATCGGTGTCCAGCGCGTCCTGGAACGTGGTCGCGAAGAAGTAGGTGTCGTAGACGGCGGCCAGCAGGATCATGGTCCAGACCACCGGCTCGCGGTGCCACCACGGCTGGGCACGCCGATCCTCCGGTCCGTCGTGGCGGTGTGCCTCGACGACCGCGCGGCGCTCGGCGCCCGCGTGGCCCAGCCGCTGCCCGGCCTGGAACAGCTCCAGCCGTTCCAGTGCTGCCCCGGTCTCGTGCCAGGCCGACACCAGCGCGGCGGACGCGGTCCGGATCGCGGCGGACGCCTGGTCCAGGCTCTCCCCCGCGGTACGCACCGCCCTGGTGAGGACCGCGGCCTCGGCGTAGGAGAGCTCGTCCCGCTTGTACGGACCCGGTGGTGGCGGGGTCGGGGGCAGCAGGGGCAGCGGCTCGGCGGCCCGGCCGGAGCACTGCACCGGCGAGTACCGCCGGCCGTTGGGTGCGGTGTCGGTCACGTCTCAGCCCTCCGTCCTCGTCACGACGATCTCCACTCGGCGATCACGGTGCATGCAGCTCTCGGTCGGGCAGCCCGCGTCCTTCTCGCCCCTGCCCTCGGAGACGACGCCGGCCACGCCGGCCTGCTCCAGAACCTCCGCGACGGCCGCCGCGCGCCTCTCCGACAGGCGCTGGTTGTGAGCCTCGGTGTCACGGATGTCCGCGTAGCCGACGACCTTCACCGACGCGGCCCCGCCGTCGACGATCTTCTCCGCCAGCGTGGTCAGTTCCCGGCGGCCGGCCGGTAGGACGACGGACGAGTCGGTCTCGAAGAGCAGGCTGGTGGAAACCGGATAGACGTCGGGCGGCGGCGGTCCGGCGTCCGGCGCGAACGCCACATCCGGGTCCTCCGGAAGGTTCGCCTCGCCGTCATCGTCCGTCCGGGCCACCGGAAGCGCCGAGACGTCGCAGGCCGTGGCCTTCGCCGTCTCGCAGGCACGCTGCCACAGACTTCTGAGGAACCTGACGTTGCCGCTGCTCAGCGTTGCCTGCGAGGCACTGGCCTGACCGACGCCGACCATGAGCATGCGGGCACCGGCCAGATCACGCGGCCAGCCGGTGCGCTTCGAGCACGCGGACACCAGCGTGGTGATCCAGGAGTCCTTCCCCGCGTCCCCGCCGGTCAGGTTGAAGCAACCGGCGGTGCTCAGGCCGTCGGTGGCCAGCACGACCGTGCGCGGCTCGGCACCGGTGCGCCGGGCCGCCTGCGCCGCGGTGTCGAGGGCGCCGAGCAGATCGGTGCCGCCGGTGCCGGGGCTCGCGGTGACCGCCGCCCGGACCGACTCGCCGAGGCACCGTTTGAAGGCGTCCCGGTCGTACCGCTGCGGCTTCTCGCGCTTGGCGTCCGAGTGCGTGAGCTTCCGCTCCGCGGTCCACGACACCGTCGACGAGCTGCCGTCGAACGAGCCGACGTACACCGTGTCACCGCGTTCCACCGCGGCCTCGACCTGAGGAACCAGCGCCGCCGAGTAGTCCGGCCCGCCGGCACCGCCGCGGACCGAGGCGCTCACGTCGGCGAGCAGCACCGTGACGCCGCCCGGCCGCTCGCGGTCGTGGTCGTCCATGCGTTCGCAGGCCCGGTCCTCGTCCCGGCCCCCGCACCCGGCAGCCGCCGCCAGCAGCGCCGGGATCAGCAGCACCGGGATCAGCAGCCGTCTCATGACCGGCTCCCGCCCAGATCGGCGTTGACCATGTCCCGGACGAACTTCTGGTCCTCCTCGTTGAGCTGGCTGAGGAAGGCCGCCGCCGCGGACGCGTACATCTCCGCGAACTCGAACAGGCCCAGCTGCTCGTGGTCCCGGGTGGCCTGACCCAGCACGTCCACCAGCTCCCGGCCCTGCGCCCGGCGTTTCTCCGCGAGCAGGTTCAGGACCGCCGCGAAGGCCGGGTCGGAGAGCTGGGCCGCCGCCACGGTGATCGGGCTCGCACCCGACGCGGTGAGCAGCGTGCGCCACCGCGCGACCAGCTTCTCCAGCAGATCGGCCCGCTGGTGGCCGAGCACGGCCTCGGCGTCCAGGTCGATCTCGCGCAGCGCGTACGGGACGAGGTGCTCGCGAACCCGCTCGTCGGGCACCACCCGGATGTCGGCGACGCACCGGATCAGGCCCTTGTCGGTGTCGTAGCACCAGTCACCGGCCTGCCGGCGCATCTCCGCCTCGGCCTGGGCGGCCTGGTGCGGGCCGTAGTTGCGGCCGATCCGCCAGACCCGCCGGCGCAGCTCGTCGTGCGCCGCGCCGGTGTACTCGCCGGCCTGGCGCATCAGCTCGGCGTATGTCATCGCCGACGTGGACCACTCCAGGTCGGCGTGGATCCGCAGCTCGTAGACGTCGCCCCGGGAGAGCACGGCGATCGTGTCGCGGGGCTCGGCGGGACGGAACTTCACCTCCGGCAGCGGCGGTGTGGGAATGACGGGCAGGGGCGGGGGTGGCGGAGCCGGCACCGGTTCGGTGCCTTTGAACCATTCGATGAACCGCCGCCACAGTGATTTCTTGGCCATGTCAAAGCTCCGAGGGGTCGAAGAGAGTCAGAGGGATTTGAGGAGCAGCCGGGCCGAGTCGCACTCGCGGGCCCACTGGCGCAGGGCGAACCGGGCGCGCCCGTCCAGCGGCGCCGCGACGATCTCCCGGCCGAGGGCGAGCACCCGGTCCTGGACCTCGGGGTCGGCGTCCGCCCTGAGCAGCCAGACGTGCAACGTCGCCCAGGCGCGCAGGCTCGTGCTCGGCCCGGCGAGAGCCGCACGCCAGGGCTCGCTGAGCAGCTGCGGGTCCTCGCCGGCCCGCTCCAGGTCGGAGAGCAGCAGCGGCCAGTTGTGCCGGGGAGGCGGCGAGGCGAGCCCGGCGATCAGGACGAGCGAGCGGGCCGCGTGCACCTGGATCCGGTACTTGTCGTCACGCATCCAGCGCAGCAGCTCGGCGCGGATCTCCGCCGGGCTGTCCAGGTAGAGGCTCTGCAGGCTGCGGGCGATCGAGGCGCTGCCGTTGAGGTCGTCCCGGCCGGCCAGCAGGTACAGGTCGTCGAGTGCCTCGCGGAGGGCGAGTGTTCCGAGCCGTGTGCCGTACGCCCGTGCCGCCGTGTCGTGCATGTGCGCGCTGGCGCTGCGTGCCCAGTCGCGGACCCGGCTGCGGATGAGCCCGACGAGCCGGGGGTCGCGGGTGAGCCCGTCCAGCGCGGGCTCCTCGACCGCGGTGTCCAGCGCCTGCGCCGCGGCCTCCCGGAGCGTGCCGGATCCGGCGGTTGCCCACGGCCTGATCAGCCGTCGCCACACCTCGTCGAAGTCGTAGGTCGCCAGCCATCCCGCGACCGACGCGGCCCGCCCGCGGATGCCCGGCCGCGCGTTCTTGACCAGGTGGTCGAGCCAGTCCTGCACCGGACCTCGGACCTGGTCGAAGTCGTGCCAGGCCACGTCCAGGACGTCGAACGGCAGACGGGCGTCGGTGAACCAGACCCGGCGGGGATGTTCGGCCGGATCGACGTGAAGGAGATCCATTCCATGGGGTACGCGCAGAATCTGCTCCACCCCGCCGTCGAAAATCGTCCGGTCCTGTGCCTTCTCGCCGTACTGAGCGGCCCACAGCACCTGGAACAGCAGCTCCGCGACCTCGAAGACATCGGCCAGCGGATAGCCCGCGAAGGCGGCGTAGGCGATCTGCACCGCCTGCCGCCGAGGCGCCGCCACCGGGTCAGGTTCGGCCTTGTCCCCGCCGTTGACCAGCTCGAACGCGACGGCACGGACTCGTTCGCGCATCGAGTTGAGCTTGATCTTCAGGGTGCCGTCGACGCCGTCCCACGCCGCCAGCACGCGTGCGAGATCCGCCACCGTGGCGGGGCGCCCGTCGGACGTGAGCTGGTTCCTGACCTCCTCCAGGGCCAGGCAGCGCTCGACGAACTCGCGGCGGCAGGAACCGGTGCAGTCGGCACACGAGCCGACACAGCCCCGGCGCAGGTGATAGGTGAGATGCCGGTCCAGGACAGCCTCCGGGTCCGGCGGCTCGGACTGGATCTCGTAGTGGCCGAGTGCGGCGCCGCCGGGACCCCTGGCCTCACCGAGGATGACCAGATAGGACCTCGCGCTGGTGGCCATGGCGGCGAGGGCGTCGAGCACCCCCAGCGTGACCGGTCCGTTCTCGGCCACCTCGAGCACCACGCCGGCGTCCGGGACGATCAGGTCGTCCTTGCGAGCCAGGTCGGCGAGGGGCACGCCCTTGTCCGGCACGTGCACCCCGTGCACACCGCGCCCGGCGGTCACCGCCTTGGCGACCAGCCGCTCGGCGAGAAAGCGGCGTCCCGTGCCCGGCCTGCCGCACAGGTAGATCACCCGCTCCCGCCGGAGGCGCACGACAAAGTCGTCGAACTCCTCCGCCTGCACGAACGTTCGTTCTGCCTCGGCGAGCCAGGCGGCGGTGCGTTGGTACCGCAGGACCGCGACCTGACGCCCGTCGGGCATCTTGATCACGATCATGTTGGCGTTGTCGCCGACGATCACCCCGTTCCCGGAGTGGATCGAGGTGGTGAAGGTGTCCTGCGGCCCGGCACCCTCCGCGTCACCCGCCCTGTTGGTCCAGCTCTCGTCCTTCTTCTCCTCCGGCCCGCCGCCCTCCGCGGTCTTGGGAGACTGGCGCCCAGCGGGCCTGGCGGGTTCCTCGGTGCTCGGCTGGTCCGAGCTCCGCTCCGCCGTGTCCTCCTCCGGAGCTTCCGGTTCCGGAGGTTCCGGCTGTGGCGCGGCGCTCTCCGGTGGCTCCTCACTCATCGCGGGCCGCCGTGGAAGTGCTGTGTGTTGTTCCGGCCGATCTGCGTACCGATCGCGTTGTCCATGCGGACGTGGTAGGTCTCCCCGCCCGCCGAGCCCCGCTCCGGCGGCTCCTCCGCCGGGACGCCCTCCACCACCGGCGGCTGATGCCCGGGAACGTAGAGCCAGGCGTTCTGCTTCCGCCCCTGGATCTCCACGACCACCCGCCGGAACTGGGACTCCTCCAGCCCGCGCGCGTTGTACGGCACGACCCGCTGATAGACCGTGTCCGACACGAGAGCCGTCAGCACCGCCCCCGACAGCGCGCTCATCGCCTCACGGTTCGCGGGATGGGCCTGGAGCCGGGTCGCCACCACGATGGGATCCCCGCTGAGCAGCCCGTCCCGGTCGACCTTGACGTCGCCGCAGTCCACGCCGAAGCGCAGCCGGAGCTTGTGTGCCCTGTCCTTGTTGCGGTTGTAAATGATCAGCCGGTCCTTGACCCTGGGCAGGAAGTCGGCGAGCAGCCGGGCGGGAGCCACGCCGTCGGGCGCCAGGCTCTGCTCGCCGTCACCGCGGTCGGCACGGATCCAGTCGCCGGGCCGTTCCGATTCGTCGATGACGGAGGCGAGCACGCCCTTCGCCGTCTTGATCAGTTCTTCCTGCCGCGGTAACCGCCGGCACTGGAGTTGACTATGTCCGATGACAGAACCGTGTACTGCTGGGGGAGCAACTCCTCATACATCGCGGAACTCCATTGGCTAGGTTTGAAGGTGTTCAACAGTGAGTAGTCAGCGGCGACCGGCGCCAACTGATCTCCATCACTTGATGTAGATCGACTTTGAGCCCGCGATTTCCGCGAGAGCGGCCAGGTCCTTCACCAAGATCGATCGATGCTCGGTCTCCAGATAGCCGAGACCTGCGAACTTGCGCAGGATCCGATGGACCGATGCCGTGGACGCCCCGATCTGCTCGGCGAGGCTGCCCTGCGTGCACCACACTCGTCCGGTACCTTGAGCACCCGGCTCCATCGTGTTGAGGTAGTAGCACAGAGTAGCCGCGACCCGGCCCTCCACGTCCGCCGAGGCGGTCACGAAGCGCTTCTCGGAGGCGCGCAGCCGCTCGGTCAGCGACCGCGCCAGCGCACGGTAGGCGAGCGGGTGGCCGTCCAGGAACCGGCCGAAGGCCTCCCCCGCGAGGTGCAGGAGCGTGGTTCCCCGGTACGCGTACGCCGAGGCCGACCGCGGCCGCTGATCCAGATAGGACACCTCGCCGATCAGCTCACCGCGACCGCACGAGCCGACCTGGTACTCGTCCCCGCGCAGCCCGGACACCATGATCCGAACCCGCCCGGAGAGGACCACGAAGACGTCCTGCCCCGGTACGCCCTGCCGGACCAGGTATCCGCCGTTGCGCCAGGCCTCCTGCCGCCCGGCGCGGAACAGGTCGCTGCGTTCCCGTGCCGGGAGGCGGCCGACGAAGGATTCCGGCGGCCATGACTCGCTCTCGTTCAACGGGCACTCCTTCCGGGTAGGCGTCATCGCCCGCGGACCGGACGGCCGCGGTTCCGCACGTACGGGTCAGAACAAGACGGCGAGAAGCAGAACCGCGGCGAGCATGCCGAACACCGTGCCGACGCGGACGCAGCGGTACTTCACCACCGCTATCCGGCTGAGCCGGCACAGCTGGCCGACCAGGCCGGGCATGGTGTCGCCGGCGGCCTCCTCCAGGTAACGACGCACCAGCGCCGGGTCACCGGCCCGGTGGACGTGACCGAAATAGGCGATGTCCCGCAGGTCCGAACCGGCCCTGGTACGCGGATAGAGCGCGAGCGCGAAGGCAACCGCCGCCACGCCCGCACAGAAGAAACCCAGGCCCACCGTCCACGCCGCGGAGGCGCCCGCGGGCCAGGACGACTCCAGCGGCGCACCCCACAGAGCCAGTACGCCGATCACGCCGCCGCCCAGCATCGAGAGCCACTGAGCCGCCTTCGCGTCCGCCCGCCGGTTCTCCTCCCGGGTCTCCGCGATCAGCCGCTGAGTGAGTTGCACCTCGGGCGGCGTCACATCCACAGTTCGCTGATTCATGCCTTTGAGGGTCCCGTCTCGCCGCCCGGCGCATCCGGTCAAGCGTTACGAAGGTTCTGTCGACATCGACACAGAGCGGCCGAGCGCCCGCAGGACGTCCGGCTTGAGCACCACGATGCTGCGGCGACCGGTTTCGATCGTCTTGCGGGACCGCAGCACCCGCAGGGTCCGAGCCACCACCTCCCGGGAGACGCCCACCGACGACGCCAGGTCCTGTTGCGACAGCGGGAGGTCGATGCGGATCGCGCCGTACTCGCCCGGTTTGCCGACCCGGTCCATGAGGTCGATCAGCACGTTGACCAGCCGGCCGTCGCCGTTGCTGGCGCCGAACTGCATGCGCTGGTTGTCCGACTCCCGCAGGCTCTTCGCCAGATGCCGCGAGATCGCCAGGGCCACGGACGGGTCGTTCGCGATGCAGACGTCGAGCCTCTCCCCGGGTACCAGCACGCCGCTGACCAGGGTCAGAGTGGTGACGGTCGCCATGCGCGGCTGACTGTCCAGCGCGGACATCTCCCCCACGATGTCGCCCGGCCCGCGCAGTGCGAGCAGCGCGGACCACCCTCGTGACGAGGTCGCGGTGATCTTCACCCAGCCGTCCTCGATCAGGAACACGTGCCGGGTGAGGTCACCCTGGTGGAACAGCGGCGTACCGGCCAGATACCGGCGCCGGACGCCCGCTGATTCGAGAGTCAGGTAGGTGTTCGGGGAAAGGTGTGTCGCGAAGCTGTCCGGAACCGGGTCCTGCAGATGCAGATCAACCACCACCATTGTGATTTCGCACCAGGTACTCATTATGGAATCGGCCATCCCCGTGATGCCACTCGTACCCTGCCGGACGGGCCCACCCGGCCGCAGCGGAGAATGTGACAGTGACGAATAACCAGCCGACGTTCGTCTACGACGGCGACTGCTCCTTCTGCACCAGCTGCGCCCAGTTCATCGAGCGGCGCATCCCCACCCGTGCCACCGTGATCCCCTGGCAGTTCGCCGACCTGAAGGCACTCGGCCTCACCGTCGAGCAGTGCGAGGCCGCCGTGCAGTGGGTCGCGCCGAACGGGAGCACCGCGGCCGGGCCGGACGCCATCGCCCTGCTGCTGCGCGACGCCGGCCGGTTCTGGTCACTCGCGGGCGGCGCGCTCGCGCTGCGACCGGCCCGTGCGCTCGCCTGGCCGGCGTACCAGTGGGTCGCCGACCACCGCCACCTCATGCCCGGCGGCACGGCAGCCTGCGCGGTGCCGCAGAACCGCCGTCCGGCCGCACCGGACCACGCGTCCTGAGTACGCCCTCACTGCCGCGCGCGACACCCGCCGCCCGCGGCATGTCGTCGCGCGCGATCACCGCGCTGCTGGACCGGCTCGAGGCGCAGTCGGTCGAGTGCCACTCGCTGATGGTCGTGCACCGCGGTCACGTCGTCGCCGAAGGCTGGTGGGAGCCGTACTCGGCACAGCGCCCGCACCTCCTCTACTCGCTGACCAAGTCGTTCACCGCCGTCGCGGTGGGGCTGGCGATCGCCGACGGGCTGCTCGCGCTCGACGACCGGGTCGTGGACGTGCTGCCGGACCATGTTCCGGACGGCATCCCGGAGCAGGGCCGCCGGCTCACCGTTCACCACCTGCTGTCCATGACCACCGGGCACGACACCGACAGCCTCACCGAGGCCTGGCAACGCGAACCGGGCGACCTGGTGAAGGGCTTCCTCGGCGTGCCTTTTCCGGAGCCCGAGGGCACCCGGCACGCTTATGACAACCCGACCACCTTCGTCCTGGCCCGCATGGTGGAGCGGGTCACCGGCCGCGGCCTGCCGGAGCTGCTCGACGAGCGGCTCTTCCGGCCGATGGGCGTCGACCACGCCGAATGGGACCGGGTGGCGAGCGGTGCCACGTTCGGGTTCCACGGACTGCACCTCACCACCGAGGCGGTCGCCGCCTTCGGCGAGCTGCTGCTGCGGAACGGTCGCTGGGGTGACCGGCAGCTGGTACCGCGCGAGTGGGTGGAGCTGGCGACCCGGCGGCACATCGACACGTTGCCGTGGGAGGACGGATCGGGCGACGCCGACTACCTCCGCGGTTACGGCTACCAGTTCTGGGTGTCGCGTCACGGCTACCACGGTGACGGCTCGTTCGGGCAGCAGTGCGTGGTCGTACCCTCGCACGACCTCGTCATCGCCGTGACCGGCGGCCACACCCGGGCGCAGGCGGTACTCGACGCGATCTGGGAGTGCCTGCTGCCCGGCGTGGACCACCCGGACAGCGCCCGGGACGACGAGATCCTCGCCGACCGGCTGCGGCGCCTGTCGTTCGCACCCGTCTCCGGGGAGGCTGCTCCGGGACGCTCCGCCGTGGCCACGCTGGAGGACGGGACGACGGTGACAGTCGATCCCGTGGACGGCGGATGGCTTCTGGGGTTCGGGTTCACCGTCGAAGCCGGCCACGGCAACTGGCGGGAGAGCTCACCTCTCGGCCGCCCGGTCGTCGCCTCCGGTGCCTGGCAGGGCGACACGTTCGTCGCCGATCTCTACGTCATCACCACGCCGCACCGGATCCGGCTCGAGGTCGACGCCGTCGCGGGAACCGCCACCGCGACCTGGAACATCGTGCCGCTGACCAGCCCTAGTCTGGCGTCACATCTGCGGTCGCCGCTGATGACCCGGCCCGACGTCGCGTGAGGCGCCCGATCCTCTCCAGCGGCAGGAAGCTGGTCATCGCGATCAGGTGCGGCGCGAACGAGATCGTGATCGTCGCGAACGTGGCCACGTGGAACGAGTAGAAGAACGCCACCACCCAGTTCCGCCAGCGTTGCGGCACCACGAAGATCAGCGGGCTCAGCAGCTCGAACGCGATGATCCCGAACTGGGAGACGATCAGCAGGCCGGGCACCACCGCGATCATGTCGGCCAGCTCGGTGCCGCGGCGGATGATCGCCTGGGCGAGCACGCCGCTGGTGACCCACTCCAGGCCGCCGATGCGCAGCTTGGCGAGAGCGGCCAGGAAGTAGGTGCAGATGACGGCGATCTGCGTGACCCGTAACGCCCACCCACCGGCCTCGGTCAGCGACTGGTCCCGGAAGCGCGTGCGGCCGACGGTCGGCAGCACGGCGAGCGCCACCAGGAACCCGATCCGGTCGTGGTCGACCTTGCCGTAGCTCATCGCGATGATCATCCACTCGAAGTAGAGGATGAACACCGCCCAGCCGAGCAGGCGCGGGGCACGACCGGTGGCGGCGGCGAGCGAGAGCACCAGCAGCGCCCAGAAGATCGTGTTGACCAGCAGCGGTGTGGGCGTCGGCAGCGGCAGCAACCGGCCGATCATCAGCGGCTGGTAGAGGTCACCGGGTGTGTTGGCATGCGCTCGCACCCAGGGGGTGAAGACCACAAGATCAAGAAAGACAAAGACATAGACGATCGTACGAAAGAAGGCGACCCTGCTCCTGGGGACGGGCTCGGTGAGCCAGCGCGTGATCACGGGCGGACCCAGTCCGCGACGACCTCGTCGGTCCAGGTGCCGGTGGGCCGCGCGTCCTGGATGCCGTGCCAGCGGACCACGATGCGGACCTCGCGCAGCGCGGGCGCACCGGGAGTGTGCTCGGCGTACGCCTCGGCGATCCGCGCCATCCGGGCCGGCTCCCGCTCGTACGCCGCCTGCTGGCCCTCGATCTCGGCCCGCCGGATCCCGCTGTTGGACTCGGTGATCACGATCGTCTTCCCGGTGACGTCGACGCCCTCCACGCGGGTGTCCTTCGCGTCGCCGTCCGGGTCGGGCGACGACGCATACATCCGGAAGGGCCCGAACGGGAAGTGGTCGTCGTCGCCGAAGAAGGTCCCGGCGACCAGCAGGGCGAGGCAGGCGAACGTGGCCACGACCCTGACCCGGCGCCCGCGTGTGGTCAGCTCACTCATCCGCGACAAGATAGCCGGGTCAGTCCAGCAACGGGTCCAGGCCGATGGTCAGCCCCGGACGGCCGATCACGTTGCGGACCGCCAGCAGGACGCCGGGCATGAACGACGACCGGTCCAGCGAGTCGTGCCGGATGGTCAGCGTCTCGCCGGTGGTGCCGAACAGCACCTCCTGGTGCGCCACGAGACCGGCGGCGCGGACCGAGTGCACCCGGACCCCGTCGATGTCGGTGCCGCGGGCGCCGAGCTGCTCCTCCTTGGTGGCGTCCGGCATCGGCGCGCAGTTCGCCGCGGCGCGGGCCTCGGCGATCACCTTGGCGGTGTGCATCGACGTGCCGCTCGGCGCGTCCAGCTTGCGCGGGTGGTGCTGCTCGATGATCTCGGCGGACTCGAAGTAGCGGGCCGCGCGGGCGGCGAACTGCATCATCAGCACGGCGCCGATGCCGAAGTTCGGCGCGATCAGGACGCCGACGCCGGGCTTGGCGGCCAGCCACTCGCGCACCTGGTCGAGCCGCTGCTCGGTGAAGCCGGACGTGCCGACCACCACGTGGATGTCCTTCTCGATGGCCCAGCGCAGGTTGTCCATGACGACGTCGGGGCTGGTGAAGTCGACGAGCACCTGTGCGCGGGCGTCGGAGGCGCTGAACAGCCAGTCACCCTGATCGATCATGGCGACCAGCTCGAGGTCGCCCGCGGCGTCGACCGCCTTGCACACCTCGAGGCCCATGCGGCCACGGGCACCCAGGACACCGACACGAATGGGTTCTCGCACGTCAGTCACACCGTCAACTTAACGTACGCCGCCGCGCCTCCCACCACCGCTCGGCGAGCCCGGTGAGCACGAACACGACCCCCACGTACGCCCATCCGACCAGCACGTCGATCACCCAGTGCTCGGCCGTGTAGACCAGCGTGAAGGTCATCGACAGCGGGTACGCGAACAGCAGCGGCCACCACCGGCGGCGCACCATCGGCAGGAAGAACACGACGGCCATGAACGCGAACGCGGTGTGCAGCGACGGCATCGCGGCCACCGGGTTGGACGCCTCCACCTGCAGCGCGTTGAGGGTGTTGCCGGCGCCGTGCAGGCCGAGCGCGGCCCAGCCGTTGGTGGAGATCCGGGTCGCGTCGATCAGCGAGCCGTGCTCGGGCAGGGCCGCCCACCACGGCGGCGCGGCCGGGTAGACGAAGTAGGTGACCAGGCCGAGCGCGCAGAGCGTGAACCAGCGGCGCATGAACCGGGCCCACTGCCGGCGAGAACGCATCCACAGCACAACGGCGATGGTCGGCAGGGTCAGGAAGTGCGAGAAGTAGACGATCGAGACGACCACCTCCCACCACTGCACGACGCCCGGCTGCCAGAGATGCTCCTGCAGCCACTGGGTCGGGGTGAGGTCGCCGGTGAACCAGCCGAACATCCACTTGTCGAACGCGATCAGCTCGGTGACGTGCGGGTCGAACAGGCGGTCGGCGTATCCGCGGGACACGTTGTAGACGACCAGCAGCAGGCAGATCGGCAGCCAGTCCCGCAGGAACCGCAGGTGCGTCTGCCACGGCTCGTGGTTGCGCCAGGCGATCGTCGCCAGCCACAGCCAGCCGAACGCGATCAGCGGGTCGCTCGTCGGCACACCCACGAAATAGACCCCGACGGCGAAGACCACCGCCCAGATCAGCATCCCGGCGATCCGCCGCTTCCGGAGCTCCGGTGGCGGGCTTGCGGGGGTCTCGGGCGGGGTCTCCACGGTCGTCACGGGGTCCAAGGGTAAATAGGAGGGCAACTCCGCTTCGTCGAACGGTCCCACCACGGCCAGCGAGCGTTCACCGGACAGCAGGTCGGCGGCGACCGCGTCGACCTCCTCGACGGTCACCGCGTCCACCCGGGCCAGCAGTTCGTCGACCCCCATCAGGTCGCCGTGCAGCAGTTCGGACTTGGCCAGCCGGCTCATCCGCGAGCCGGTGTCCTCGAGACCGAGCACGTACGAGCCCTTCACCATGCCTTTGCCGCGCACCAGCTCGTCGCGGGTGATGCCGTTGCGGGCCACCCGGTCCAGCTCGCCACGGATCAGGTCGAGCACCTCGGCCGCCTTGGAGGGCGCGCACCCGGCGTAGACACCGACCAGGCCGGAGTCCGCGTACTGGCCGGCGTAGGAGTAGACCGAGTACGCCAGACCGCGCTTCTCCCGGATCTCCTGGAACAGCCGGCTCGACATGCCGCCGCCGAGCACGTTGTTGAGCACACCGAGCGCGAAGCGGCGCTCGTCGTGCCGGCCCATCCCGGGGCCGCCGAGCACGAGGTGCGCCTGCTCGGTGTCGCGGTGCAGCACGACGTTGCGGGGCTTCTGTACGCGTACCTTTTTGGTGCTCGTCCGGGTCTCGGCCGGCACGGCCGTGCCGGTGTCCAGCGGCGTCCCGGCCAGCGCCTTGCGCACCAGCCGGACCACCGTGGCGTGGTCCAGGTTGCCGGCCGCCGAGATCACGATCTCCGGCGGGACGTAACGCCGCCGGTAGAAGCCGTGGATCTGATTGCGGGTCATCGGCGTGATCGAGTCGGGAGTACCGGAGATCAGCCGGCCGAGCGGGTGGTTGCCGTAGATCGCCTCGGCGAAGACGTCGTGCACCTCGTCACCGGGCTCGTCCTCGTGCATGGCGATCTCTTCGAGGATGACGCCGCGCTCGATCTCCACGTCCGCCGGGTCGAGGATCGAGTCGGCCACCGCGTCGACCAGCACGTCGACGGCGAGCGGCAGGTCCGCGTCGAGCACCCGCGCGTAGTAGCAGGTGTATTCCTTCGTGGTGAAGGCGTTGGTCTCCCCGCCGACGGCCTCGATGGCCGCGGAGATCTCCAGGGCGGTGCGCTTGTGCGTGCCCTTGAAGAGCAGATGCTCCAGGAAGTGCGAGGCGCCGTGCAGGGCGGGTGTCTCGTCCCGGGAACCGATGCCAACCCAGATCCCGAGCGAGGCGCTGCGGGTGGTCGGGATGGCCTCGGTGATGATGCGCAGGCCGCTCGGCAGGACGGTCTTCCTTACGCCGTCCTGAAGGGTCCGGGTGACAACGCGGGCCGGCCTCTCGGCCGGCCCGCGGTTGCTGTTGGCTGTCACTTAGTCGCGACGCTCACCACGGTCGCCGCCCGTGCGGGACCGGCGACGGCGCGGCTCGCCGCCACCCTCGCGGGGGCCGCGGTCACCACGGTCCTCACGCGGGGGACGGCCGCCACCCTCGGAGGCCGCGGGGGCCGCCGGGGCCTCCTCGCCCTCGGGGCGGACCTTGTCCAGGTAGATCTTGCCGCGCTGGTCGATGTCCGCGATGGAGACCTCGACCTTGTCGCCGACGTTGAGGAAGTCCTCGACCTTGTCGACCCGCTTGCCGTCGCCCACCTTGGAGATGTGCAGCAGGCCGTCGCGGCCGGGCAGCAGCGAGATGAAGGCGCCGAACGCGGCGGTCTTCACCACGGTGCCGAGGAACTTGTCGCCGACCTTCGGCAGCGTCGGGTTGGCGATCGCGTTGATCCGCTCGACCGCGGCCTCGGCGGCCGGGCCGTTGGTCGCGCCGACGTAGATCGTGCCGTCGTCCTCGATGGAGATGTCGGCGCCGGTCTCGTCCTGGATCGCGTTGATCGTCTGGCCCTTGGGGCCGATGACCATACCGATCTTGTCGACCGGGATCTTGACGGTGGTGACGCGCGGGGCGTGCTCGCTCATCGCGGCCGGAGCCTCGATGGCGGCGGTCATCACGCCCAGGATGGTGGCGCGGGCCTCGTGCGCCTGCTGCAGCGCGCCGGCCAGCACGTCCGACGGGATGCCGTCGAGCTTGGTGTCCAGCTGCAGGGCGGTGACGAACTCGCTGGTGCCGGCGACCTTGAAGTCCATGTCGCCGAACGCGTCCTCGGCGCCGAGGATGTCGGTGAGCGCCACGTACTGCGTCTTGCCGTCGACCTCGTCCGAGATCAGGCCCATCGCGATACCGGCGACCGGAGCCTTCAGCGGCACACCGGCGCTCAGCAGCGCGAGGGTGGAGGCGCAGACCGAGCCCATGCTCGTCGAGCCGTTCGAGCCGAGGGCCTCGGAGACCTGACGGATCGCGTACGGGAACTCCTCGCGCGACGGCAGCACCGGAACCAGCGCGCGCTCGGCCAGCGCACCGTGGCCGATCTCACGCCGCTTCGGCGAGCCCACCCGGCCGGTCTCACCGGTCGAGTACGGCGGGAAGTTGTAGTTGTGCATGTAGCGCTTGGTCTTCTCGGGGGCGAGAGTGTCCAGCGACTGCTCCAGGCGCAGCATGTTCAGCGTGGTGACGCCCAGGATCTGGGTCTCGCCACGCTCGAACAGCGCGGAGCCGTGCACCCGCGGCAGCACACCGACCTGCGCGGTCAGCGGGCGGATGTCGCGCGGGCCGCGGCCGTCGATGCGGATCTGCTCTCTGAGGACCCGCTGGCGGACCTCGGACTTGGTGATCGAGCGGAAGGCCGCGCTGATCTCCTTCTCCCGGCCCTCGAACCGCTCGTCGAGCAGCTCGTGCGCCTTCGCCTTGACCAGGTCGAGGGCTTCCTCGCGCTCCTGCTTGCCGGCGATCTTCAGCGCCTCGGCGGTCTCACCGCGAACGGCGTCGGCCACCGCGGCGTAGACGTCGTCCTGGTAGTCCAGGAAGACCGGGAACTCGGCGACCGGCTTCGCGGCGACCGCGGCCAGCTCGCTCTGCGCGCGGCACAGCTCGCGGATCGCGGGCTTGGCCGCCTCCAGGCCGCTGGCGACGATCTCCTCGGTCGGGGCGACGGCACCGGCCGAGATCAGCTTGATCGCGTGCGGGGTGGCCTCGGCCTCGACCATCATGATCGCGACGTCGCCGTCCGGCAGCGTGCGGCCCGCGACGACCATGTCGAAGGTCGCCCGCTCGAGCTCCTCGAGGGTCGGGAACGCGACCCACTGGCCCTCGACGTGCGCGACGCGGGTCGAGCCGACCGGGCCGCTGAACGGCAGGCCGGAGAGCTTGGTGGACATCGAGGCCGCGTTCATGGCGACCACGTCGTACGGGTGGGCCGGGTCGAGGGCCAGAACGGTCTCGACGACCTGGACCTCGTTGCGCAGGCCCTTGGTGAACGACGGGCGCAGCGGCCGGTCGATCAGGCGGCAGGTGAGGATGGCGTCCTCGCTGGGACGGCCCTCACGCCGGAAGAACGAGCCGGGGATGCGGCCGGCGGCGTACATCCGCTCCTCGACGTCGACGGTCAGCGGGAAGAAGTCGAAGTGGTCCTTCGGCTGCTTGCTGGCGGTCGTCGCGGAGAGGACGGTGGTGTCGCCCAGCTGGACGATCACCGAACCGGCGGCCTGCTGCGCGAGGCGGCCGGTGTAGAACGTGATCTCGCGGGTGCCGAACGATCCGTTGTCGATGACGGCGGTGCGAGACTCTTTACCGAGAGCGTTCTGCTCTGTCATGAAGTGCGGTACTCCTTCGTCTAGGACCCGGCGGTCTACAGCGCGGTTCAGAAGGCCGGTCTTCGATCGAAGTACCCAGGAGTCTTGTGCCTGGGAACCACTACCGAGGACCGGTGCTGACGGTGTGATCCGCGCGGGTCCGTGGGGTGGAAATCCAGAGGGAGCGACCTCAGCCGCTCCCTCTGGGCAGTGCTATCGGCGCAGGCCGAGACGCTCGATGAGCGTCCGGTAGCGCGCGATGTCCTTCTTCTGAACGTAGTTCAGCAGGCGGCGCCGCTGGCCCACCAGCAGCAGCAGACCACGACGGCTGTGGTGGTCGTGCTTGTGCACCTTGAGGTGCTCGGTGAGGTCGGCGATCCGCTTGGTGAGCATCGCGACCTGAACCTCGGGCGAACCGGTGTCGCCTTCCTTGGTCGCGTACTCACCCATGATCTTGTTCTTGGTCTCTTGATCGAGCGCCATGTTCTCCGGACTTCTGTGTTGCCGATTCAAACGATTCCCCGCACCCGCGGCGTCGGGCAGGCAGGCGGGGCCGGTGTCGGGACAACCCAACGACAGTTAAACCCTATCAGGGCGTCATCGGAGCAACACCCGGGTCTCTTCGACGTCCGCGCGGATCTGCGCGATCAACGGGTCGATGGCGTCGTATTTTCGCTGCTCGCGGAGGTGCGCGACGAAGTCGAGGCTCACCCGCTCGCCGTACAGGTCACCCTCGAAGTCGAGGACGTAGGCCTCCACCCGGCGCTCCCGGCCGGAGAACGTGGGATTGGTGCCGATCGACACACTGGCCGGGCGGCGGACGTCCTCGCCGCCGCGGGTGAGCCACGCCGCGTAGATGCCGTCGGCCGGGACCGACGCGTATCGGTGGACCATCAGGTTGGCGGTGGGGAAGCCCAGCTCGCGTCCGCGCTGGTCACCGCGGACGACGACGCCGGCCAGGCGGTGCGGCCGGCCGAGTGCGGCGGCTGCGGCACGCACGTCCCCGGCGTCGACACAACTGCGGATGTACGTCGAGGAGAACACCAGCCCGCCCTCGGAGACCAGCGGGGCGTCCTCGACGGTGAAGCCGAACTTGTGCCCCAGCGTCTCCAGCAGCGCGACGTCACCGGCCGCCTTGTGGCCGAACCGGAAGTTGTCGCCGACCACCACGACCGCCGTGTGCAGCGCCTCGACCAGCACGTCGTGCACGAACTCGTTCGGCGTCTGCTGCGAGAAGGCCGAGGTGAACGGGACCACGCAGAGCGCGTCGACGCCCAGCTCCTCGATCAGCTCGGCCTTGCGCACCGGCTCGGTCAGCACGGCCGGGTGCGACCCCGGGCGCACCACCTCGGCGGGGTGCGGGTCGAAGGTCATCACCACCGACTGGAGGCCCAGGTCCCGGGCCCGCTTCACGGCATGCCCGATGATCGCCTGGTGACCGCGGTGCACGCCGTCGAAGACGCCGATCGTCACGACCGACCGGCCCCATCCACCGGGGACCGACTCGTAGCCCCGCCACCGCTGCATCGAAACGCTCCTCCGCCGTACGCCGCTCCGCCCAGCCTATCGACCGCACGGAGCGGCCGTATGCCCCCTCGGGGCCGCCCGGAAAGCTACGATTGACACCGATATGAGCATCGAGTGGACCCGCGCCGTCCTACTCGCTGCGGAGGTCACCTTCGCGGTGATCTTCCTGCGGGCTCTGCTCACCTATCTGCGGCATCCCGACCCGCTGCGCCGCGACGTGACCCTCCTGTTCTTCCCGTCCGCACTCGGCTTCTGCGTCGACATGCTGCGGGTCGCGGCCGACGGGCTTCCCCACTGGGCCGAGGCCACGACCTCCGCGATCCAGCTCTCGCTGCCCTACCTGACGCTCCGCCTCGCCGGTCGCCTGCGCCCGGTTCCTCGCTGGCTGACCAGGACGGCCCTCGCCGCATACATCATCTCCACCCTGCCGGCGGTGCTGCTGCCGTGGCCGGTTCCGCTCGGCGCGCGCATCGGCGTGATGATCTACTACCTGAGCGTCCAGATGATCGCGGCGCTGGTGTTCTACCGGGAGGCGCATGCCCGTACCGGTGCCAACCGCGCCCGGCTGATGATCGCCGCGGCGGCGACGGCGGTCCTCGGCCTGATGATCCTGCTGCGCCGCTACCCCCTCTTCGACGTCAGCCTCATCCTCGCCCTGATCAGCGCGCTCGGTTACCTGGTTGCCTTCCTGCCGCCACGGTGGCTGCGGCGGCTGTTCGCGACGACCGCGGCCCACTCGGTCACCGAGCGGCTCCTGCGGGCGCCGGCCGAGTCGGCGGAACAGGTCTGGCAGACCTACGCGGAGATCATGCGGGAGCAGACCGGCGCCGACGCGGTGGCAGTCCTGCTGCCCGATCCGGAGAGCGGCGAGCTGCGGCGGATCGCGTACGACGGCGAGCAGATCGACGCGCACGTCATCACGCTGCCGATGCCGGTGGCGCCGGACGTCGAGGGCGCCGTGCAGCTCGTCAACCGCCACTACAACCTGTTCAGCGAGGACGACCTGCGGCTGCTCGCCGAGCTCGGCGGACAGGCCGGGCTGCTCGCCGAACGCCAGGCGATCAACGCGGAGCTCAACGCGTCGGTCGTCGCGCTCACCCGGGCGAACCGCGCCAAGAGCGACTTCCTGGCGAACATGAGCCACGAGCTGCGTACGCCACTCAACGCCATCATCGGATTCAGCGACCTGATGCGGCTCGAGGAACCGGACGGCGACCGCCGCCGGGTGCCCGCCGACTGGGTGGACCACGTGCACGACAGCGGGCGGCACCTGCTCCGCCTGATCAACGACATTCTCGATCTGAGCAAGGTGGAGGCCGGCCGGATGGACCTGCGACTCGCACCGTTACGCGCCGACACCGCGATCGACGAACTCCTCACCGCCCTGTCGCCGATCTTCACCGAGAAGGGCCTGCGGGTGCGCACGGACCTCCGGCCGGTGACCGTCCTCGCCGACCGCGTGCGGTTCCGGCAGATCGTCGAGAACCTGCTGTCGAACGCGGCGAAGTTCACCCCCGAGGGCGGCACGGTCACGGTCACCACCGGCCGCGACGACGACCACGCGATGGTCACCGTCGCCGACACCGGAGTGGGCATCTCGGCCGACGACATCTCGCGCATCTTCGAGGAGTTCCAGCAGGCGGGCGATCCGGAACGGCGGCACGCCGGCACCGGGCTGGGCCTGGCGCTGGCCAAACGACTCGTGGAGGCGCACCACGGGGAAATCATCTGTGAGTCGGTGCCGGGTGAGGGGAGCTGTTTCGGCGTACGCATGCCCGCGGCAAAGCTCCCTCAGCCGGCGGCGCCCTCGCCCGCCGACGCCCACTACGTCCTGGTCATCGAAGATGACCCGCAGTCGGCCGAGCTGACCCGCACCAGGCTGGGCCACGCCGGATACCGGGTGGAGGTGACGGCCAGCGGCGAGAGCGGCCTCGCCCTCGCGCACGAACACCGTCCCGACGCGATCATCCTCGACCTCGACCTGCCCGGCGTCGACGGCGGCGAGGTGATGCGCCGGCTCCACGCGGACACGCGCCTCGCGTCGGTACCGGTGCTGGTGGTGAGCATCCACGACGAGGGCCCGCCCGGCGTGCACGACCACTTCGTCAAGCCGGTCGACCAGCACGCGCTGCTCAGCGCACTGGCCAACGCCATCGCGGCGGCGAGCGCACCGCTGGTCCTCTCCGGCGAGGACGCGGTCCGGCAGGCCTTCCAGGAAGGCCTCCGTGCGGGAAGCGCGGGCTGGGCGGGCGGGCCACGGCTGGGCGCGCATCCGGCTTCGAGCATTTCCATGGGTACGAGCAGACGCGCACCCGCCTACGCCGGGTTCGGCCCGATGGCCGAGGTGGCCGGAGTACCCACCGAGTCCCCCGCTCGCCGCCGCACGTCCCCGCCCCACCACCTGCGCAACGCGGTCCCGCCCACCCAGGAGGCAGTCAGGTGAGCCGGATCCTGCTCGTCGAGGACGAGGAACTCAACCGCATGCTCGTCAAGGCCGTGCTCTCCCGCGCCGCGGTCGCCGAGGTCCGCGACGCCGAGGTCATCGACGCCACCACCCTGGCGGGGGCCCGCGAACGCCTGGCCGACACCGACGTCGACCTCATCCTGCTCGACCTCAACCTGCCCGACGGCGACGGCCTCACCCTGGCCCGCGAGCTGGCAGCCGGCACACCGCCGCCGGACCGGCCCCGCCCCCACGTGGTCGCGGTGACGGCCAGCGTCCTGCCCCGCGACCAGAAGGCCGCCCTCGATGCCGGCTGCGACGACTTCCTGGACAAGCCTTACGCCGCCGCGGACCTGGTGGCCACGGTCGCCCGCCATTTACCGCAGCCCTAGCCGGGCTCAGGCCGGGGAGAGGACGATCTCGGCGCGCGCCTTGCCGTCGCGCTCGCTGACGATCGCCAGCACCTCGCCGGCCGGGTCGAAGACGGCATAGGGCCCCTCGATGCCCACCGGCGTCAACGGGCCGCCGTGGCGGAGCACGCGGGTCTCCTCCTCGGTCGCGACGCGCTGCGGGAACGCCCGGCGGGCCGCCTCAGCCATGGGCAGGCCGACCACGTCGGGGGCGCGTTCCTCCAGGTCCCCGAGGGTGGAGGCCACATCGAGGGTCATGTCGCCGACGGCGGTGCGACGCAGCGCGGTGAGATGCCCGCCCACGCCGAGGGTGGTCCCGAGGTCACGGGCGATGGCCCGGATGTATGTCCCCGACGAACACGTCACGTCGATGTCCACGTCGATCACATCGCGGCCCGAGGGCCGGCGGATGTCCAGAATGTCCAGACGGAAGACCGTCACGCGCCGCGCCGGGATGTCGACGGCCTCGCCGTCACGGACGCGCTTGTAGGAACGTACCCCGTTGATTTTGATGGCACTGACCGCGCTGGGCACCTGGCCGATCTCCCCGGTCTGCGCGGCCAGACCGGCCCGGATCGCGTCGTCGGTGACCGCACCGGCCGGGGTGCTCGCGGTGACGTCCCCCTCGGCGTCGTCGGTGACGGTGGACTCGCCCAGGCGGACCGTGGCGGTGTAGCTCTTGCGGGCCCCGATGACGTAGGTCAGCAGCCGCGTCGCCCGGTTCACCCCGATGATCAGGACGCCGGTGGCCATCGGGTCCAGCGTCCCGCCGTGCCCCACCCGCCGGGTCTTCGCCAGCCGCCGGATCCGCGCGACGACGTCGTGCGACGTCATCCCGGCCGGTTTGTCCACCACGATCAGTCCATCCGAGTTCACCCGCCCACCCTAAGACCCACCCCGTGTGTGAACTTCAACCCCGCTCCACACCCCAACTCCACACGCGGGTCAGCGGGTGGCGCCCACGACCACCCATCGCGGAGATCGCCATCGCCAGACCAGCGTTACGAAGCGGACCAGAGTGAACAAGCCGAGCCCCGCCCACACGCCTCCCAGCCCGAGGTCGAAGGCATAAGCGACCCAGACAGCAGGAAGAAACCCAAAAAGAGCAGAAAACACCGTTATCGTACGCAAAAACGCTACATCGCCGGCCCCGATGAACACGCCGTCCAGGGCGTAGACGACCCCCGCGAACGGCAACAGCCCCACGAACCACGGCCAGATCACCGCTGCCTGCTCCTGAACGGCGGAGTCGGACGTGAACCAGGTGGGCACCGCCGACGCTCCCACGGCGGCCAGGATCGCGAAGGCCACCGCCGCCACGCCACCAGCGAGCGTGACGCGGCGAGCCACGTCGCGAGCCTCGTCCCCGTCCCCCGCACCCAGCGCCGCACCCACCAGCGACTGCGCCGCGATCGCCACCGCGTCCAGGGCCAGCGCCGCGAAGAACCAGAGCTGCAACGCGATCTGGTGCGCGCCGACCGCGGCCACCCCGAATCGCGAGGCGACCGCCGTCGCGGAGAGGAAGCAGGCCTGGAAGGCCGCCCCGCGGATGAGCAGGTCGCGGCCGAGCACCACCTGCCGCACGATGATCGACGGGACCGGGCGCAGGGCGCGCGTCTCCCGGATCAGGGCGAGCAGGAAGAGTACGCCGCCGGCCGTCTGCGCCGTGACGTTGGCGATCGCCGAGCCGGTCAGGCCGAGCCCGAGCGGGTAGACCAGGATCGGGCAGAGAACGGCGGAGAGCACGTTCGCGCCCAGCACGATGTAGAGCGGGCGCCGGGTGTCCTGCACGCCCCGCATCCAGCCGTTGCCGGCGGCGGCGAGCAGCAGTCCGGGCGCACCCAGCGCGGCGATGCGCAGCCAACCGGCGGCGGCCTCGGCGGTCTCCGGGTTGCCGGCCAGCACGCGGGTGAGCGGCTCGGCGCCGACCATCGCGGCCGCGGCCAGCAGCAGGCCCACACCGAGCGCGAGCCAGGAGGCCTGCACACCCTCGGCGACCGCGGCCGGGCGGTCGCCGGCGCCGAAACGGCGGGCGGCGCGGCCGGTGGTCCCGTACGCCATGAGGGTGCCGAACCAGGCGGCCATCGACATGACCGTGCCGCCCACGGCGACGGCGGCGAGCTCGACCGGGCCGAGATGGCCGACGACGGCGGTGTCGACGAGCACGTAGAGCGGCTCGGCGGCCAGGACCACGAGTGCCGGCAGGGCCAGCGCGGCGATCCGGTGTGCCGTGGCGGTGCGGGCGGGCGGGCTCATGGTGTCCCATGATGCCCGCTGCGGAGTAAGGGCCGCAATGCGGCCCTGCCACTTACACCTACTGACGGGTGTCCAGCGAGGTCTGCAGGGCGCGGCGCGCCTGCTCGCGGGCATCGTCGGAGGGCTGAGGCTTCGGCTTGGCAGCCATGAGAGAGCTTCCTTCCACGGTGGAGTGGGGCGCCCCCGCATCGGCGGGGCGCCCGGAATCGGTCGAGCGGGGCGTCACAGCGGGCCGATCCGGGATCGCCGGATCTTGGCGGAGGTGACGCGGCCCGGGGCGGTGGACCCGGGTGGCTCGAGGTCTCGCGGAAGGCGGTCGGTGGCAGCCGCGCGAAACCAAATCACCGTTCAGGAACCAAACTAACGTTCACTCCGGGTGGCCGTTGGTGGGATCCCGCGATCCGGGACAACGACAAAGGGGGCCACCCCTTCGGGTGACCCCCTTCGAACTGCGAAAACGGTGTCTAGTTCAGATATTCGTCAAGTAGGCGACGAACGGTGTCAACCACCGCATCCGCCTCCCCGTAACCGGTGAATCCGGCGGCCAGACGGTGTCCCCCGCCACCCTGAGCCACCGCAACGCCGCTCACGTCCACGGCGCCCTTGCTGCGCAGTGACACCGACCACTCCCCGGCGGCGACCTGCTTCACCACCACCGAGACGTCCGCCTCGGCGACCGAGCGGATCGGGTCGATCAGGGTGTCCAGCACGTAGGGCGGCTGGGCATACCTCTCCAGGTCGTCCAGCGTCGCCACGGTCCAGACCATGCCCCGCCCGCCGGCCGCGCCCGGCTCCAGCACCGCGCGGCCCATCACCTCGCCGGCCAGCTTCATCGCGCCGAACGGCCGGCTGTCGAAGATGCGCCGGGAGATCTCGCCCGGTTGCAGGCCGGTGGCGATCAGACGGGCGGCCAGCTCGTGCACGGCCACCGTGGTCAGGTCGAACTTGAACGAGCCGGTGTCGGTCGCCAGCGCCACGTAGAGGCACTCGGCGATCTCGCTGTCCAGCTCCACGCCGAGCCGGCTGAGCAACTGCTCGGCGACCACCGAGGTGGCGGCCGCCCGAGGATCGACCAGCCGGACGCCGCCGAAGCCGGTGTTGGACGCGTGATGGTCGAGCACCACGCTGGCGGGCGCGTCCGCGAGCAGGCCGGCGAGCCCGCCGAGGCGCGACTCGCTCGCCACGTCGAAGATCATGACCAGATCGGCGTTCTTCCAGGCCTCGGCCTCCGGGACCAGCAGGTCCGACCCGGGCAGCGAACGGTACGGATCCGGGACCCGGAACTCGCCCGGGAAGGTGGCACGCACCCGCCCGAAGCCCAGCCGCCGCAGTCCCAGCCCGAAACCGAGCATGCTGCCGAGTGCGTCCCCGTCCGGGTTCACGTGGCAGATCAGCTGGATCTCGTCATCTGCGCCGAGCGCGCGGACCGCCGCGACGGCGGCGGCCCACTGCTCAGCCGTGGGATCGGACAGGGTCACCCTTTGTCCTCAGCCGCACCCACCCGCTCGGAGTCGTCCTCGTCCTCGTCCTCGTCACTCTTGTACGGGTCCGGATCGCCCGCGTACTTCTTACCGGCCGCGAGCCGCTGCACCTCCTGGTCGCGGTGCCGGGCCTCGGCCAGCAGATCGTCGATCTCCTTGGCGTGGTCCAGCACGTTGTCCAGCACGAACGTCAGGCTCGGCGAGTGGCGCAGGCCGAGCGCGTGACCGACACGGCTGCGCAACATGCCCTTGGCGCTCTCCAGGGCCGCCGCGGTGGAGGCCTGCTCGGTGGAGTCACCGAGGACCGTGTAGTAGACCGTGGCCTCGCGCAGATCACCGGTGATCCGGGCGTCCGTGACGGTCAGCATGCCGAGACGGGGATCCTTGATCTCCCGCACCAGCGAAGCCACCAACTCGCGAACACGTTCCGCGTGCCGACGCGTCTTGGCTGGGTCCGACATTTCGCCCACCTCCGACTGTGATTCCCGCGGGTCAGCACCGCCCCCGCCTTAACTGCTGAAGCGTACCTACGTCAGTCGTCCTCGCCGTAAAGCCGTCGCTTGACGGATAGCAACTCGATCTCGGGACGGCCCGCCACCTGGTTCTCGCAGGTGTCGATGACAGCACGGGCCTGTGCGGGCTCCGCTGCCACCACGGCTACCCCGATCCGGGCGCGGGCATGCAGGTCGTGGAATCCGACCTCGGCGACGCTGACATCGAACTTCTTCAGCATCGCGATGATCGGCCGGACGTAGGAACGCTTCTGCTTCAGCGAGCGGGAGTCGCCGGGCAGGAGCAGGTCGAGGACTGCGGTCTCGGTATACATCAGCGAGCAGGGTACGCCCGGCGGCGGGATTTCTCAGGCGGGTTTCCGCGCCACCACCACGTCGCGGTCGATGCCCTGGTCCACCCGGTGCTCCAGGGGCAGGTGCTCGACCAGTGCGAGCCCGTTGGCCAGCAGGATGTCCTCGGCGAGCTCGCGCTTGGCCACCTTGGTGTTCCAGGAGAGGCCCACCGCGCCGCCGGGACGCAGCAGCGGCAGCCACTGCGGCACCGCACGCTCCAGCAGGTCCAGAGGGCGGCGGGAGATGCCGCTGTCGTCGTAGCTGCCGTGGGCCACACCGTACGGCAGGTCGGCGACCAGCACGTCGGCCACGCCGCGCCGGATCAGGCCGTCCAGCTGGGTGGTGTCGGCGTGCAGGACGGTCACCTTCTGCACCGCGCCGGCCCGGTGGTCGTCCTTGCTGGCGGCCATCGTCACCTCGAGCCGGCGTGCCGCACGGCGGCCCTGGACGCGCATCGGGACCAGCTCGGCGCTGTGCTTGAGCCGCTTGCGCTTGAGCCACGTCTGCAGGAACAGTTTGTACGCCTCGACGTCCTTGCCGTCGATCTCGACACCGATGCCGTCGTAGCCGTACATGAGGGCCTGGTTGAGGGTGGTGCCTCGGCCGCAGAGCGGGTCGAGGACGGTCAGGTGGCCGTCGAGCATCCGGCCCGCGGAGGCGGAGGCGAGCAGCGTCAGGTTCAGCACCAGCTTGGTGAACTGCTCGTTGGTCTTGCCGGCGTACTTCGGAATGGTGATCAGGTCGCTGTCGTAGCGGGCCAGCGGCGCCAGGGTGAGCGGGCGCAGCAGGTCCTCGTCGAGGAGTTCGAAGAGCGCGTAGGCGGCCGAGAGGTTCGACAGGTACGCGATGTCGCGCTCCTGGAGCGAGCCTTCGAACGTCAGGTACTCCACGCCGCCGATCGCGGTGACGCCGATGCCGTCGAGGCCGGCGGAGAGCACCGGGCCGAAAGCGGCGAGTTCCGCCTGGGAGATGCGTGCCGCCTGGTCGGCGTAGACGCGGTTGGCGGACGGGGCGAGCAGCATGGCATACCGGGACATGCCTGCCATTGTGCAGCGACGGCCCCCGGCGTTACGCCGGGGGCCGTCACCGAGCCGTGGACTTACGCCCGCGGCTTCTCACGCATCTCGAAGGTCTCGATCACGTCGCCGACCTGCGGCGAGCCGTAGCCCTGGAGCGTCAGACCACACTCGAAGCCCTCGCGGACCTCGGTGGCGTCGTCCTTGAACCGCTTGAGCGAGCTGATCGTGACGTTGTCCCCGACCACGACGCCGTCGCGCAGGATTCGCGCCTTGGCGTTGCGGCGGATGAGACCCGACCGGACGATACAACCGGCGATGAGACCGATCTTGGACGAGCGGAAGACCTCGCGGATCTCCGCCGTACCCTGCTCGACCTCTTCGTACTCCGGCTTGAGCAGGCCCTTGAGCTCCGCCTCGATCTCCTCGATGGCCTGGTAGATCACGCTGTAGTAGCGGATCTCCACGCCGGAGCGGTCGGCGAGCTCCTTGACCTTGTTCGACGCCCGGACGTTGAAGCCGATGATCGTCGCGGTCTGGTCCGACGAGGCCGACGCCAGGTTGACGTCGCTCTCGGTGATCGCACCGACGCCGCGGTGGATGACCTTGAGCTGCACCTCGTCCGGAATGTCGATCTTGAACAGCGCATCCTCGAGCGCCTCGACCGAACCGGAGCCGTCACCCTTGATGACCAGGGTGAGCGACGCCTTCTCGCCTTCCTTGAGCTCGCGGACGATCTCGTCGATCGTCTTGGCGCGCCGGGAGTTGGCGAAGGTCGCGGCCCTGCGACGGGCCTGCCGCTGCTCGGCGATCTGCCGCACGGTGCGGTCGTCCTCAGCCGCGAGGAACGTGTCACCGGCGCTCGGCACCGAGGTCAGACCGAGGACCAGGACCGGACGCGCCGGACCCGCCTCGGGCACCTGGTTGCCGTTCTCGTCGAGCATGGCCCGGACGCGACCGTGAGCGGAACCCGCCACGATCGAGTCGCCGGCACGCAGCGTGCCCTTCTGCACCAGGACGGTTGCGACCGCACCGCGGCCCTTGTCCAGGTGCGCCTCGACCGCGACACCCTGTGCGGGGCCGTCGATCGGGGCGGTCAGCTCGAGCGCCGCGTCGGCGGTCAGCAGGACGGCCTCGAGGAGGTCGTCGATGCCGATGCCGGGCTTGGCGGCCACGTTGACGAACATCGTCTCGCCGCCGTACTCCTCGGCGAGCAGGCCGTAGTCGGTGAGCTGCTGGCGCACCTTCTCCGGGTTGGCGTCCGGCTTGTCGACCTTGTTGACCGCGACCACGATCGGCACCTCGGCGGCCTTGGCGTGGTTGAGCGCCTCGACCGTCTGCGGCATCACGCCGTCGTCCGCCGCGACCACCAGGATCACGATGTCGGTCACCTGGGCACCACGGGCACGCATGGCGGTGAACGCCTCGTGACCCGGGGTGTCGATGAAGGTGATCGCGCGGTCCACGCCCTGGTGGGGCACGGAGACCTGGTAGGCGCCGATGTGCTGGGTGATGCCACCCGCCTCGCCGGCGACCACGTTGGTCTTGCGGATCGCGTCGAGCAGCTTCGTCTTACCGTGGTCGACGTGACCCATGACGGTCACCACCGGGGGCCGGGTGACGAGGCGGTCGGCCTCGATCTCGGCGTCGAGGTCGATGTTGAACTGCGCGAGCAGCTCACGGTCCTCGTCCTCGGGGCTGACGATCACGACGGTGAAGCCCAGGTGCTCACCGAGCAGCAACAGCGTGTCGTCGGAGACCGACTGGGTCGCGGTCACCATCTCGCCCAGGTTGAACATCTCCTGGACGAGCGAACCCGGGTTGGCGTTGATCTTGTCGGCGAAGTCGGAGAGCGAAGCACCGCGGGACAGCCGGATCTCCTGGCCGTTTCCACGGGGCGCGCCCGAGCTCATCTGCGGAGCAGACAGGTTGTCGAACTCTTGACGCCGCTGCTTCTTCGACTTGCGGCCACGCGTCGGCCGGCCGCCGGGACGCCCGAAGGCACCCGCCGCGCCACCGCCACGACCACGGCCACCGGCACCGCCGGGACGACCGGGCGCGCCGGCACCGACCGGACCGCCGCCGCCACCACCGGGGCCGCCGCGGTAGCCACCGCCACCGCCACCGCCGCCGGGGCCACCGCGGTAGCCACCGCCACCGCCGGCACCGCCACCGCCGCCACCGCCGGGACGGAAGCCGCCACCGCCGCCACCGCCGCCACCGGGGCGGAAGCCGCCACCGCCGCCGCCGGGACCGCCACGGCCGCCGCCGGGACCGCCGGGACGACCAGCGCCACCGCCGGGACCGCCACCGGGGCGACCCGGGCGCTGCGCCGGCATCGAGGCGGGGCTGGGCCGAGGCGGCATCGAGGCAGGGCTCGGCCGCGGCGGCATGCCCGCCTGGTTGGGACGCGGCATCGCGGCCGGGCTGGGACGCGGGGCGCCACCGCCGGAGACACCGAACGGGTTGTTACCCGGGCCACGCGCGGGCGGGCGCGGAGCGCCGCCGGCCGGACCGGGACGGGGACCGCCGGGAGCACCCGGGGTCGCGTTGCGGCCACCGGCGGCCGGGGAACCCGGACGCGGCGGGACGCTGCCGGGACCCGGACGCGGGCCACCACGGGCGGCACCGCCGTCCGCGGGACCCTGCGGCCGGCGCTCGGCGTCGCGAGTCCGGGCCGCCTGCGCGGCCTGTGCCGCCTTGACAGCTGCTTCCTGCTCCGCCTTCAGAGCCAAGGCGCGCGCCTCGGCGGCGGCCACCTCGATGTCGTGGGCGCTGGCCGGCTTGGCGACCGGACCGGGCGTCGGACCCGGGCGACCCGGGGCCGGCGGCTTGGGCCGGGGGAACTGGCCGGGCGACGGCGCAGGGGACGTAGGAACATTGGGGCCGCCCTGCGGCGGACCGGGCCGGCGCGGCGGCTGAGGCCGCCCCATCGGGGGTCCGGGGCGCGGGGGCGTAGCGGTGCTCGATCCACCGGAGACGGCGGACGCACCCGATGACGGGGCGGACGGCGCCGACGGCGCGGCTCCACCCTGTTCGAGGGCACCACGGAGCCGCCGGGCCACCGGGGCCTCGACGGTGCTCGATGCGGACTTGACGAACTCGCCCATTTCTTTCAACTTGGCGAGAACGGTCTTGCTGTCGACCCCGAGCTCTTTGGCGAGCTCGTGTACGCGGGCCTTGCCTGGCACTGCACTCCTCACTTCGAGGTCGTGCGAGCGCACCCGCACAGACCTCACTCGTGCACTAGAAGCCTGGTCATTTCAGGGACTTCATCGTGTGCTCATCTGGGTCGTCCTACCTTGCTGGGTCGTGACGAAGCGCCGACGCCTCGTCATCGGTGGGTCCGCACGGCACGGAGACCGTACGAATGTGCTCGGCTAGCAGGCCAGTGTCAGCAACACCAGTGAGACGTAACGCACGCCCGAAGGCTCGACGTCTCTCCGCCTGCGCTAAGCAAGCCGGATCGGGATGCAGATGCGCTCCCCGCCCCGGCAGTCGACGGCCCGGATCGGGCAGAAGCCGGAGGTCTCCCCCGGATCCGGCCGCGACGAACCGCAGCAATGAAGCGGCCGGCGCGCGGTTGCGGCAGCCGACGCAGGTTCGCGTCGGGCCGACCGTGGACAAGTCTACCCCTCGATCGCGCCGGACGCTTATCCGGTCAGTTCCCCGCCTCGGCCGCATCACGGTCCGAGACGCCGGCCGGTTCGTTGTCCGGACGGATGTCGATGCGCCACCCGGTGAGCCGGGCCGCCAGCCGGGCATTCTGCCCCTCCCGGCCGATCGCCAGCGACAGCTGGAAGTCCGGCACGGTCACCCGAGCCGTACGGGTGGCGGCGTCCACCACCTCGACCCGCAGCGCCTTGGCCGGAGAGAGCGCGTTGCCGACGAACTGGGCCGGGTCCTCCGACCAGTCGATGATGTCGATCTTCTCGCCGTGGAGTTCGCTCATCACGGCGCGGACCCGCTGGCCCATCGGCCCGATGCAGGCGCCCTTGGCGTTCACTCCGGCGACGGTCGAGCGCACGGCGATCTTCGTCCGGTGACCTGCCTCACGTGCGATCGCGGCGATCTCCACGGTCCCGTCCGCGATCTCCGGCACCTCCAGGGCGAACAGCTTCTTCACCAGGGCGGGGTGGGAGCGCGACAGGGTGATCTGGGGGCCGCGGAAGCCCTTGGCCACGTGCACCACGATGCAGCGGATCCGGGACCCGTGCTCATACGTCTCTCCGGGCACCTGCTCGGACTGCGGCAGGACCGCCTCGAGCTTGCCCAGGTCGACGATGACGATGCCCTTCTCGGCCCGCGCCGCGTCGGCCTGCACCACACCGGTGACCAGGTCGCCGTCGCGTCCCGCGTACTCACCGAAGTGCTGCTCGTCGGTGGCCTCGCGCAGCCGCTGCAGGATCACCTGCTTGGCGGTCATGGCGGCGATCCGGCCGAAGTCGTGCGGGGTGTCGTCCCACTCGCGCACCACGGTGCCGTCCGGGTCGAGCTCCTGTGCCAGCACGGAGGCCACCCCGCTCTTGCGGTCGATCTCCACCCGGGCGTGGCTCTCCGCGCCCTCGGTGTGCCGGTACGCCGTCAGCAGTGCGGTCTCGATGGCCGCGAGAATGGTCTCGAACGGGATCTCCCGCTCGCGCTCCAGGGCGCGCAGCGCCGCGAGGTCGATGTTCATTCCTCGCCCTCCCCTTCGTCGTCGTCGTCTTCGTCGTCGTTCTCGTCTTCGTCGATGTCGCCGAAGTCCGCCTCGTCCATCCGCTTGAACTCGATCTGGACCTTGCCCGGACCGAGCTCGGCGAAGCCCAGCTCGCGGGTCGCGCCGTCCACGTCCAGCACGACACCGGTCTCGCCGGCCGAGACCACCCGGCCGACCACCCCGTTCACCGCGACCAGGCGGCCGACGTTGCGGCGCCAGTGGCGCGGCTCGGTCAGCGGCCGGTCGATGCCCGGCGAACCGACCTCCAACTGGTATTCCCCGCTGAGCAGCTCACCACCGGCCTCCTCGGCCGCGTCCAGCGCCGCGGAGATCTCGCGGGAGACGACGGCCACGTCGTCCAGGCTGATCCCGCCGTCGGTGTCGACCAGGACCCGCACCACGTGCCGGCGACCGGCCCGGGAGAGGGTCAGGTCCTCCAGGTCGTAACCCGCCTTCTCGACCACCGGCTCGATCACGGCCCGGACCCGCGCGCGGGCGGCGGCCAGGTCGATCCGGGGTGCGGCGGTGCGGCTCTCCGGCTCGGGCCGGGTGCGGCGGCCATCGGGACGTCCGCCGGGCCGGGCCCCGGCGCGACCACGCTGCGTCATCGGGCTCGACCTTTCATTCGCTGAGGAGTGGAAACGACTATATGCCGCCGGGCAGAACGCGGCCCCGCGGCTGACGCTGAGCGTAACGCGCCCACGCCCGGGCCGGTGCGGCGCCGCTCCGAAACCACCCCATCCGCAGGTCAGCGGCCCGTACCCACGGTCACCGGACCGGATGGTGTTGACTGGCCCGGTGATGACACCAGGAGGGCACTCCCGCCGCGGGGTGCTGGTGACCGCCGGCGCCGCCCTGAGCGCCGCGACGCTGAGTGGGTGTGGCCTGTTCGGCGACGACCCGGAGCCGCCCCCGCCGCCGGACCCGCTGCAGCCGCTGCTGGACGAGGCGCTCGCCCTGGCCGGTGCGTACGACCGGGCGATCGCCGCCCAGCCCGCGCTCGCCGCACGGCTCACCCCGCTCGCCGGCGCGCACCGGGAGCACGCCACCGAGCTCGCCCGGATGATCGGCACCGTCGCGCCCTCCGCCGTGGCCGCGCCGCCGTCGTCCGGCTCGGCCACCGACGCCGACCCCACGGGTGAGCTGCGCAAGGCCGAGCAGGCGGCACAGAAGAACGCGGTCGCGGCGTGCGGGTCGGCACCGAAGGAGCGGGCCGCGCTGGTCGGCTCGATCGCGGCCTGCCGGGCCACGCACGCCGAGGCGCTGCGCTAGGTTCGCGGCGTGAGTCAGGAACTGGCGGGCGCGCTCGCCGCCGAGGAGGCGGCCATCTATGCGTACGGGTTGATCGGCGTCCACCTCTCCGAGGACGAGCAGGACCGCGCCCGCGCCACCGAACAGGCGCATCGCGTCCGGCGTGACGACCTGGTCGGACGCCTCGACGAGCTGAAGGCGAGCACCGCGCCGGCACCGGCCGGTTACCAGCTGCCGTTCGAGGTCACCGACCGCGAGTCGGCGCTGAAGCTGGCGATCCACGTCGAGGACGGCGTGGCCCAGGCGTGGCGGGTCGTGCTGCCGGTGACCGAGGGTACCGAGCGTGTCGACGCATTGTCGGCTTTGACCGACTCCGCAGTTCGCGCTACACGATGGCGGCGGATCGCGGGTGTGGAACCGCTGACCTTGGCCTTTCCGGGTCGCGCCGGTTGAACGACAGACTTATAGCTGCCGATCGGGGCTTCCCGTAAATCACGAATACCCGAGAATGAGGGTGTGATCGACGGGATCGACACCACCACCGTCCGGGGCTCTCTGGCGGTCCGTCTGCGTGACGTGATCCAGCACCGCTGGGCGGCTGATGTCCAGGCAATCGGGGTGCACGGGTCGGTCGCACACGGCGACGACTCCGAGAGCAGCGACGTCAATCTGGTGGTCGTCACCTTCCGTCCGAGGACCGGCCCGAGGCCCACCCTGCGCAAGGTCGACGGTGTGCCGGTCCAGCTCCGGGTGATGGGCGCCGAGGAGGCCATGGGGCAGTCCCGGGTGCTCACCCCCCGCTGGCCGCTGCTGGCCGACGGGCTCATCTCCAACTTTCCGCTGTACGACCCGAAGGACTGGTTCGCCGACCAGCGTGAGGCGCACCTGACGCTGCTCGCCGAGGCGCGCCCGGTCGAGTTCAGCCAGCTGGCCCGGCACAACTGGGCGATCGCGAACGGCGCGCACGCACGTGCCGTCCGCCTCGCGCAGTGGTATGACACCGATGCCGCGCTGGTCCTGATGGCCGAGGCCCGCCTGCACGCGGCGATGGTGACCGGCCTGCTGACCAGGACGTACTTTCGGAACGAGGCGGACGCGGTCAAGCGCACCGGACTCGCCGCAGCCGACATGCAGGAGCTCAGCGCGATCCTGAACTACCAGGCCGAGGAGCTGGCCGCGCGCGGCCGCCCGGTCGACGGCACGCTCAGCGCGCTGTTCGACTAGGAAGCGGACGACTAGGAAGCGCTGACCCCGATCAGGGCGCCGATGAGGTACGTCGCGCCGGCCGCCAGCGCGCCGAGGAGCAGTTGGCGCAGGCCGCCCCGCCACCACGGGCGAGCCGTCAGCCGGGAGATCAGCGCGCCGGTGACGAACAGCCCCAGTCCGCCGACGGCCAGGGCGAGCCACAGTTGCTCGTACCCAAGAAGAAGCGTGAGAAGCGGGATCACCGCGCCCACCGCGAAGCAGACGAACGAGGAGCCGGCCGCGATCCACGGGCTGGGCAACTCGTCCGGGACCACGCCGAGCTCCTCCTGGGCGTGCACCCGCAACGCCTGGTCCGGATGGGCCTTGAGCACGTCGGCGACCTGACGGGCGAGGGCGGCGGGCAGGCCACGAGCGGTCCACGCCTGCACCAGCTCGTCGGCCTCACCCTCCGGGTTGACCCGCAGCTCGTGCAGCTCCTTGGCCAGCTCGGCGGCGACCTGCTCGTTCTGCGTGCGGACGCTGGTGTACTCGCCGATCGCCATCGAGATGGCACCGGCCACCAGACCGGCGACACCGGTGAGGATCAGCATCTGGCGATCGGCGTTCGCGCCGCCCACCCCGGCGATCAGCGCGATGTTGGTGACCAGGCCGTCCATCGCGCCGAACGTGGCCGCCCGCAGCCAGCCACCCGAGACGTCGGAGTGATGGTGCTCGACGACCTGGGTCACGGCAGGGTCAGGATCTCGTAACCGTCGTCGGTGACCACGAGCGTGTGCTCGAACTGGGCGGTCCACAGGCGGTCCTTCGTGACGACCGTCCAGCCGTCCTTCCAGATCTCGTACTCATGGGTGCCCAGGGTGATCATCGGCTCGATGGTGAACGTCATGCCGGTCTCCATGACGGTGTCCAGCCGCGGGTTGTCGTAGTGCGGCACGTAGAGCCCGGAGTGGAACGTCTCGCCGATGCCGTGCCCGGTGAAGTCGCGGACCACGCCGTAGCCGAACCGTCGCGCATACGCCTCGATGACCCGGCCGATCGCGTTGATCGGGCGGCCCGGCGCGACTGCGCGGATGCCGCGCATCATCGCCTCGTGGGTCCGCTCGACGAGCAGCCGGGCCTCCTCGCTGACCTCGCCCACGCAGAAGGTGGCGTCGGTGTCACCGTGTACGCCGTTCAGGTACGCCGTCACGTCGACGTTGATGATGTCGCCGTCCTCCAGCACCGTGGAGTCCGGGATGCCGTGACAGATCACCTCGTTGAGCGAGGTGCAGCAGGACTTGGGGAAGCCCTTGTAGCCGAGCGTCGACGGATAGGCCCCGTGGTCGAGGAGGAACTCGTGCACCACCCGGTCGATCTCGTCGGTGGTCACGCCGGGCTTGCAGTGCTCGCCCGCCAGCTGGGTGGCCTGGGCGGCGAGGCGGCCCGCGATCCGCATCTTCTCGATCGTCTCGGGGGTCTGCACGTGCGAGCCGCGCCACTCGCGAGGGCGTTTCTTGCCCACGTACTCCGGGCGGGCGATCTGAGCCGGGACCGATCGCGCACGCGACTGCTTACCCGGCACCAAGGGGGCACGTACCGTCATGACCACAGCCTATCCGGCTCGCCTGGGGGGTCTCTTCCTTGCTGGTGCCGGGAACGCTGTGAAATCGTATGTTCGTGGATCAAGAGGGTGCTGACCCCAACTTCTCGGCGATCGGTGCGGTGGCCGGCGACCGGGTCACCGTCACGGTGACCGGTGAGGTCGACATGTCCACCGCGGAGTCCCTCTACCTGGCCGCCACTCCGGACCGGGTGGGCTCCGCCACACTGGACCTGCGCGCCGTGACCTTCTTCGACTCGGCCGCCATCCACACCCTGATCCGGCTGGCCGAGCACTATCCGGGCACCCTGGAGGTCCTGCCCTCCGACCGGGTCCGGCGGGTGCTGGACATCTCCGGCCTGGGCCAGCAGCCCTGGCTCAAGGAGTAGTCAGCGGCCGTCGCAACGTCACCGATGTTCCCTCCGGCGAGCGGTGCACCGAGAGCTCGGTGAGCGCGCCGATCAGGGCCAGGCCGCGTCCGCGGAAGCCGGCGTCGCCGGCGGGCCGCCAGCGCCCGGTGTCGCGGACCGTGACCACCACCGCGCCGATGTCGAGTGACGCCTCCACGATGATCACCGCCTCGGCCGGTTCGAGCGGGTGCTCGATGGCGTTCGCAGCGGCCTCGGAGACCGCCACCACTAGGTCGAACACGTCCGCTTCGGGCACCGCGTGCGCGGCCAGGAAGTCCTCGAGGCGCCGGCGCAGGACGGTCAGCCGCTCCGGCTCGGCGGGCAGCCGCAGCACGAACTCGCGCGGCTCGGTCACCTCCAGCGCGATCAGTGCGATGTCGTCGCGCCGGGCGGACCGGGTGGCCTTCGCCAGCAGCGCCTCGAGCAGGTCCTCGACGTGCTCGGTCGGCTTGGCGGCGTCGGCCGTCAGCTCGGACAGCCCGTCGTCGATGCCGTGCCGGCGGTCCTCGATCAGGCCGTCGGTGTAGAGCAGCAGGCGGCTGGCGGCGGCGAGTTCGGTCTCCCGGGTCGGGTAGGTCACGTCGCCGAGCGCACCGATCGGCGGGCCCAGCGCCGTGTCGTACAGGAACGTGCCGGCCTCGCCGGGGGCGATCATCACGGGCGACGGGTGCCCGGCCGAGGAGTAGCGCAGCCGCCGGGTCCGCGGGTCGAAGGCGACGCAGAGCACGGTCGCGAACTGCCGGCGGCCCAGCGTGTCCACCAGCCGGTTCAGACGGGAGAGCGCGCCGCCGCAGTCGAAGCCCTCCAGCACGTACGCCCGGAGCGCGTTGCGCAGCTGCCCCATGCCCGCGGCGGCGTGCACGCCCTTGCCGACGACGTCGCCGATCACCAGGAACAGCTCGCCGTCGGGTCCGGCGATCACGTCGTACCAGTCGCCGCCGACCCGGGCCTCGCTGCTGCCCGGCACGTACCGGCCGGCCACGATGGCGCCGGGCACCCGGGGCAGCGACTGCGGCAGCAGGCTGTGCTGCAGTGTGGTCGCGATCCGGTGCTCGGTCTCGTAGAGGCGCGCGTTGGCGAGCCGCAGCCCGACGAGCCGGGCCAGCTGGATCAGCACCGCCGGTTCGGCCGGGCCGGCCGGGCCGGACCAGACGCGCAGCTCGCCGAGCGGCGGCCCGGCGGTGTCCGGCAGCGGCAGCACCAGGTCGGGCGGTGCCGAGGGCGCCGCGCCGCCGTCCTGCTCGGCCCGGGCGTCCGGTGCGGTCAGCACCACCCGGCCGGCCGAGGTCATGGCCAGCACGTGCCGGGTGGCGACGTCGAGCACCTCGGCCGTGGTCGGCACGGTGTTGAGCGCCACGGCGGCGTCGACCAGACGGCGCAACCGGTCGACGATCTCCCGCCGGATCTTGCCGAGCTCCAGGTTGGCCCGGACCCGGGCGATCAGCTCGCGGGCCGAGAACGGCTTGATCAGGTAGTCGTCGGCGCCGGCCGACAGGCCCTCGACCGCGGCCTCCTCGCCGGCCCGGGCGGAGAGCACCACGATCGGCACATCCCGGGTCCGCTCGTCGCCGCGCAGCGCCGCGATCAGGCCGAACCCGTCCAGCCGGGGCATCATCACGTCCGTCAGCACCAGGTCGAACGGGTCCTCGCGGGCCAGTTCCAGCGCCGCCACGCCGTCCACCGCGGCGACCACGTCCCAGTGCGGGCTCAGCAGCCGGGAGACGTGTTCGCGCAGGTCGGCGTTGTCGTCGGCGAGCAGGATCCGGCCACCGGCGCGCTCGCGGACCGGCTCCGGGCCGGCCGGGCCGTCACCGGCCCACCAGGTGGCCTCGTCGACCCAGAGCCGCGGCTCGGCCGACTCCGCCGCCACCGGGTCGTCGCTGACCCGGTCCGGCGGCAGGTGCGCGGTGCCGAACGGGATCCGTACGGCGAACTCGCTGCCCTGCCCCGGCGTGCTGCGCACCTCGGCCGTGCCGCCGTGCAGTTCGGCGAGCTCGCGCACCAGGGCCAGGCCGATGCCGGTGCCCTCGTGGCTGCGCGCCCACACGCCGGTGACCCGGTGGAAGCGGTCGAAGAGCAGCGCCTGCTCGGCCTCGGGAATGCCGATGCCGGTGTCGCGGACGGTGAGGACCGCGTGCCCGTCCTCGGCGTGCACCCGCACCACGACCTCACCCGCGCGGGTGAACTTCACCGCGTTGGAGAGCAGGTTGAAGACGATCTTCTCCCAGAGCTCGTGGTCGACGTGGACCGGCTCGGGCAGCGGCGGCGCCTCGACGGTGAGATCCAGCCCGGCGCGCTCGGTCGCGGGGCGGAACGTGCCGGCCAGCCGCGCGGTGTGCCCGGCCAGGTCGGTCGGCCGGTACACCGCGCGCATCCGGCCGGACTCCAGCCGGGAGAAGTCGAGCACGGTGTTGACCAGCTTCAGCAGGCGCAGGCCGTTGCGGTGCACCGGGCGCAGCCGGTCGCGCAGGCCGTCGGGCGTGGCCGGGTCGGCGAGCAGGTCCTCCAGCGGGCCCAGGATCAACGTCAGCGGGGTACGGAACTCATGGCTCACGTTGGAGAAGAAGTTCGTCTTGGCCTGGTCCAGAGCGGCCAGCTCGGCAGCACGGCGGCGCTCCTGCTCGTACGCCCGCGCGTTCGCCACCGCCCGGGAGATCTGCGCCACGGCGAGGTCCAGGAAGTCCCGGTAGTCGCCCTCCAGCTCGAGCACCCGGCTCAGCCCGACGACCAGCGCGCCGACCGTGTCCGCGCCGACGCCGATCGGCAGCACGAGCGCCTCGTCGGCGGCGCGGGACGGTGGCTGGGCCACCAGCGCGCGCAGCGGCACCCATCCCGGGCGGCCGTCACGGATCACCGCGTCGATCACCGGCTGGACCGGGCCGGGCGGGTCGAGGATCAGTGCCGCGTACGGCACGTCGGCGGCGTTCTCGCAGAGCACCGCGGCGGCGTCGCCGGGTGAGTCGGCCAGCCGGCGGCCGAGGGCGCTGAGCGTCCGCACCCGGCGTTCGCTGAGCACCCGTCCGGTCGTGTCGGTGACGATGCAGAACACCCCGCCCGCGACACCGGAGTCGTCCCGGATCGGGTCGTACGAGATGTCGAAGTACGCCTCCTCGAGGAACCCGTGCCGTTCCAGGAGGAAGGGGTGGTCGGGCGCGTAGAACGACCGGTCACCGGCGAGCACGCCGTCGAACAGCTCGTGCAGCACGTCCCACGTCTCGGCCCACAGCTCCCGGCCGGGCCGGCCGAGGTACCGCGGGTGTTTGCCGCCCAGCGCGGCGATGTACGCGTCGTTGTAGAGCGACGTGTACTCCGGGCCCCAGAAGATGATGATCTGTGTGCGCGACGCCAGCATCGTGACGACCGCGTTCACGAGCTCGTCCGGCCAGGTCGCGGGGTCGCCGATCGGTGAGGCGGACCAGTCCAGAGCGGACATCCGCGCGCCCATCTCGCCGCCGCGCTCGAAGGCGATGCGCAGCCGGCTCGGCAGGGCACCCATTTCATGCCTCCCACGGCTCTTCCGGGACCGGTCGGAACACCCGGCCCGGTGGCACCGTAGCACCGGCGAACGGGCACCGCCCCGCACGCGCCGCCCGAGATCGACTTCGGACTACGCCGCCATCACCCGGGCTCGGGTGGCGGCCTCGGCGAGCGCGGCGAAGGACCGGAGGTCGGGAGTGCGTTCCGGGTGCCACTGCACGCCCAGGGCGAACGTCCGGCCGGGATGCTCGATGATCTCCACGACCTCGTCCTCGGGGCACCAGCCGACCGGGACGAACTCACCCGGATCGGCGACCGCCTGATGGTGGAACGAATTCACCGTGAGGGACCGGCCGAAGTACGCGTGCGCCCGGCTCCGCTCGTCGACGAGCACGTCGTGCCGGCCGTAGTCGGAGGCGTTCGCGGCCAGCGGGTCGGTGACCGGCGCGGCCCGGTGCCGCTCGTGGCCGATCAGGTCGGGCAGGTGCTGGTGCAGGGAGCCGCCGGTGGCCACGGCCATCACCTGCATGCCCCGGCAGACGCCGAGGACGGGCAGGTCCGCCTCCAGCGCGGCGCGCATCAGCATCAGCTCGGCGGCGTCGCGGGCCTTGTCCACTTCGGTCGCCGGGTGCGCGGTGGCGCCCCAGTGCGACGGATCGATGTCACCCCCGCCGGTGAAGACCACGCCGTCCAGCGACTCCAGCACGTCGGTGCCGGGGTCGTCCGGAGTGATCAGAACGGCCCGGCCACCGGTGGCGTGCACCGCGCGCACATAGGTCATCGGGAGCATTCCGGCCATCAGTTCGTTGCGGCCGTACTGCACGTGCTCGGCGTACGCGGTGAGGCCGATGAGGGGTCGTCGCATGCGGGCGGGTTTCTCCTTACGTGTTCGTTGCCGCCGCGATCAGCGCTCCGAAGAGCCGCCGGTCGCGGCTCACCTCGGGATGCCACTGAACGCCGAGGACAAATCGGCGCTCCGGATCCTCGACCGCCTCGGGCAGGCCGTCGGCGGCCCGTCCGGTGACGGTCAGCGACCCGGCGTCGGCGACACCCTGGTGATGGAAACAGTTGATCGTGACGTCCTCGCCCATAAGGTCGGCGATGCGACTGCCGGGGGTGAATTCGGCGGACTGCGAGCCGTACACCCCCGGTGCCGGGCGGTGCTTCTCGTGGCCGAACACGTCGGGCAGGTGCTGGTGCAGGGAACCGCCGGAGGCCACGGTCAGCAGCTGCATGCCACGGCAGACGGCGAGCAGCGGCAGGTCGCGGTCGAGGGCGGCGCGCAGCAGCACCAGCTCGGCGGTGTCCCGGTCCGGATGCGTGACGGTGTGCGGGCCCGGCCGCTGCCCGTACAGCGAGGGCTCCACGTCGGGGCCGCCGGAGAGCAGCAGCCCGTCGATCCGGTCCAGCACGTCGGCGTCGAGGTCGTCCGGGGGCAGGAGCACGGCACGGCCACCGGCCAGCCGGACCGCCTCGGCGTAGTCGTGCGGGACCAGCGCGGACGGGAGGTCGTGCCAGACGCCCCAGGTAGCAGGCAAGACGTATGTCGTTATGCCGATGATCGGACGCATCGCACCACCGTAGTCACAGGCGCGCGGCGCCGGAGAACCGGCGCCGCGTGACGGGCCCATCTGTCCCACCCACACGGGGATCGGAACCCGTGCGGGCGGGGATTCGGCCCCTGCACCCAGTGTGAGCTGGGCGTACCAGGGACCGTTCCCAGCGTAGCCGCTGCTGAAACATCACAGCGGTGTTACGTAAGCTCCGGTGATACCGCCGTCGACGACGAACTGCGACGCGGTCATGAACGACGCGTCGTCGCTCGCCAGGAACGCCACCGCGGCGGCGATCTCGTCCGGTTCGGCGAACCGGCCCATCGGCACGTGCACCAGACGGCGGGCCGCGCGCTCCGGGTCCTTCGCGAACAGTTCCATCAGCAACGGGGTGGCGACCGGTCCCGGGCAGAGCGCGTTGATCCGGATGCCCTCGCGGGCGAACTGGACGCCGAGCTCGCGGGTCATCGCCAGCACGCCGCCCTTGCTCGCGGTGTAGGCGATCTGCGAGGTGGCCGCGCCGAGCAGGGCGACGAACGACGCGGTGTTGATGATCGAGCCCTTACCCTGCCGCTGCATGTGCGGGATCGCGTACTTGCAGCAGAAGAAGACGCTGGTCGTGTTGACCTTGAGGACCCGCTCCCAGGCGTCCAGGCCGGTGACCAGGATCGAGTCGTCGTCGGGCGGGGAGATACCGGCGTTGTTGAACGCGATGTCCACTCGGCCGTGGCGTGCGGCGACGCCGTCGAAGAGCGCCTTCACCTGCTCCTCGTCACTGACGTCACAGGCAACGAACTCGCCGCCGACCTCCTCCGCAACCGATTTACCCGCTTTTTCGGAAATATCAACGCAAACGACGAAAGCGCCCTCGGCCGCGAACCGCCGCGCTGTCGCCAATCCGATCCCACTGCCGGCCCCGGTGATCACGGCGATCCGGTCCTGCAAACGATCCACTTCGTCACTCCCCCATAGCCAGGAACACGTTCTTCACATCGGTGAACGACAGCAGCGCGTCCGGGCCCAGCTCCCGGCCGAGACCGGACTGCTTCATGCCGCCGAACGGTGTCCAATATCGGACCGAGGAGTTGCTGTTCACGCTGAGCGCACCGGTCTCCACCGCGCGCGACATCCGCAGCGCGCGTCCCAGATCACGGGTCCAGATCGAGCCGGAGAGTCCGTACTCGGTGTCGTTGGCCAGCCGGATCGCCTCCTGTTCGTCGCGGAACGGCAGCACCGAGACGACCGGGCCGAAGATCTCCTCACGCCAGTGGCGATCATCGGCCGAGTGCGCCAGCAGCACGGTGGGCGGGAACCACCATCCGGCACCCTGCGGCGAGGTGCCGCGGAACGCGACGTCAGAGCTTTGGACGTACGACGTGACGACATCCCTCTGCCCCGAGGAGATCAGCGGGCCCATCTCCGCCTGGTCGTCCGCCGGATCACGAACCCGGAACGCCCGCACGGCCGGCTCCAGGAGCGCGAGGAACCTGTCGTACACCGACTGCTCGACCAGCAGCCGCGAGCGCGCGCAGCAGTCCTGGCCGGCGTTGTCGAAGACCGCGCCCGGCGCCCCGGCGGCCGCCGCCTCCAGGTCCGCGTCCGCGAACACGATGTTGGCGCTCTTGCCGCCCAGCTCCAGCGTCACCCGCTTCACCTGGTCCGCGCAGCCCGCCATGATCGATTTACCGACCTCGGTGGAACCGGTGAAGCAGACCTTGCGTACCGCCGGGTGGGTGACGAACCGCTGCCCCACCACGCTGCCCTTGCCCGGCAGCACCTGGAACACGTGCTCCGGCAGCCCGGCCTCCAGCGCCAGCTCACCGAGCCGGATCGCGGTCAGCGGGGTCAGCTCGGCCGGCTTCAGCACGACCGTGTTGCCGGCCGCCAGCGCGGGCGCGAAACCCCAGCCGGCGATCGGCATCGGGAAGTTCCACGGCACGATGATCCCGACGACACCGAGCGGCTCGTGGAACGTCACGTCGATGCCACCGGCCACCGGGATCTGCCGCCCGATCAGCCGCTCCGGCGCGCCCGCGTAGTAGTTGAGCACGTCCCGGACGTTGCCCGCCTCCCAGCGCGCGTTGCCGATCGTGTGACCCGCGTTGCGTACCTCCAGCTGCGCGAGCTCTTCGATGTGCTCCTCCACCACCGCCGCGAAGCGGCGCAGCAGCCGCGCCCGCTCACCCGGCGCCACCGCACGCCACCGGGCGAAGGCCCGCTCCGCCCGCTCGATCGCGGCATCGGTCTCGGCAAGATCCAGCGACGGCACGGTCGCGAAGACCTCCCCCGTCGCCGGGTTGATCACATCGGTCACGCCTTGATCATCCCCTCCGGCGGCCGGTTTTCACAGACGTTCGAAGCCCCGGCGCAACTCCCAGTCGGTGACCGCGGCGTCGAAGGCCACGAGCTCGACCCGGGCCATGTTCGCGTAGTGCGCGACCACGTCCGCGCCGAACGCCGCCTCGGCGAGCCCGCTGCCCGCCCACAGCTCGGAAGCCTCGCGCAGCGTGCCCGGCACCCGCCCGGCACTCTCGTCCTGGTACGCGTTGCCCACGAACTCGTCCTCCAGCGACAGCTCGTTCTCGATCCCGTGCAGCGCGCCCGCGATCAGAGCCGCGATCGCCAGGTACGGGTTGACGTCCCCGCCCGGCACCCGGTTCTCCACCCGCATGCCCTGGCCGTGCCCGGCGATCCGCAGCGCGCAGGTCCGGTTGTCCACACCCCAGCGCAGCGCGGTCGGCGCGAACGATCCCGGCTGGTACCGCTTGTAGGAGTTGATGTTCGGCGCGAACAGCAGGCTGAACTCGCGCATCGTGGCGAGCAGCCCGGCCAGCACCCGCTGACCGGTCTCGCTCAGGTGCGCCGGGCCGTCGCCGAGCATCGCCGACCGGCCGCTCTCGCCGCGCAACGAGAAGTGGATGTGGCAGGAGTTGCCCTCGCGGTCGTTCGGCTTGGCCATGAACGTGAGCGACATGCCCTCCTGCGCGGCGATCTCCTTGGCGCCGTTCTTGTAGATCACGTGCTGGTCGGCGGCGGTGAGCGCGTCCGCGTACCGGAAAGCGATCTCGTGCTGGCCGAAGTTGCACTCGCCCTTGGCGCTCTCCGGGGTGAGCCCGGCGCCGTACATCTCGTTGCGGATCCGGCGCAGCAGCGGCTCCACCCGAGAGGTGCCGAGCAGCGAATAGTCCACGTTGTACTGATTGGCGGGAGTCAGGTCCCGGTAGTTCTTGGTGAACGCGTGCTCGTAGGAGTCCTTGTAGAGGACGAACTCCAGTTCGGTGCCGGCGTACGCCGAGAGTCCGTGCGCCGCCAGCCGGTCGAGCTGGCGGCGCAGGATCTGGCGGGGCGACGGCGGCACCGGCTGGCCCGACGTGTCGGTGAGGTCGGCCAGGACCAGCGCGGTGCCGGGCAGCCACGGGACGCGGCGCAGCGTGGAGAAGTCCGGCCGCATCACGAAGTCGCCGTAACCGGTGGACCACGAGGACATCTCGTACCCGTCGACGGTGTTCATGTCGACGTCCACGGCGAGCAGGTAGTTGCAGCCCTCGCTCCCGCCGGACACCACCTCGTCCATGAAGTACCGCCCGTGCAGCCGCTTGCCCTGAAGCCGGCCCTGCATGTCGGTCAGGGCCAGCAGCACGGTGTCGATGCTGCCGTTGTCGACGGCGACGTCGAGCTCCTCGAGATCCATGAATACAGTCCTATCAGTCGTTGGCCGTGGGCATGGTCTGCTCGCCGTGCGCGGCCTTCTCGATCAGGTTCTGCTTCGGCCCGGTGAACCACTTGCGGGCGCTGGCGAACCACCACACGGTGGCCGCACCGAGCACCACCGCCACGGCGACGATCGTGTAGTTGAACGTCGTCGTGGTGATCGGGCTGGCCGTGGGGAGGACGAACAGCACGCAGATGACGCCTACCCAGATGATCGCGATCCAGCCCACCGGAGCACTCCACCTGCCGAGGTTCCACGGGCCGGGCACGAAGTCCGCGCCCAGCCTCCGCCGCAGCAGCACCGGTCCGACGTACGCGATGTACAGGCCGATCACCGCGATCGAGGTGGCCGCCAGGTAGGCGGTGGTGTTCCACAGCGAGGGCAGCACCAGCAGGACGGAGAGGCTGACGCAGAGCCAGATCGAGTTGGTCGGCGTGCCGGTACGCGGGTTGACCTTCTTCCAGATCCGCGAGCCGGGCAGGGCGTCGTCGCGGGCGAAGGCGTACGACATCCGGGAGTTGGCGGTGACCGAGGCCATGCCGCAGAACCACTGCGCGACCATGCAGATGAACAGCAGGAACGTACCGGTGTCGTGTCCTGCCGCGTCGATGAAGATCTGCGCCGGCGGCAGCGCCAGCTCGCTGGTCCGCGCGCCCTCGTAGTCCTGAATGGACCAGGTGATCGCGAAGAGCAGGACGAAACCGGCGATGACCGAGACGACCACCGACATCACGATGCCGCGCGGCGCCGCACGGGCCGCGTCGTGGGTCTCCTCCGCGACGTGCGCCGAGGCGTCGTACCCGGTGTACGTGTACTGCGCCATCAGCAGACCGATCAGCACGGCGTACACGCTCGCCCCGGCGAAGGTGAAGCCGGTGGCGTTCTGCACCTCGAAGAACACCTCGGAGATCGGCTTGTGGTTGTCCGGCACGACGGCCAGCACCCCGACGATCACCGCGACGCCGACCAGGTGCCACCAGGCGCTCACGTCGGAGAGCACCCGCACCAGGTTCACGCCGAACGTGTTCAGCAGGCCGTGCACGGCGATGATGACCAGGAAGATCAGGAACGTCCGCCCGGTCGTCACCTCCATGTCGAAGGTGAGGCTGAGGAACGCCGAGGTGGTGATCGCGGCGCCGAAGTCGATCGCGGCGGTCACCGCGACCTCGCCGAGGAAGTTGAACCATCCGATGAACCAGGCCCACGCGGCCTTGTTGCGCTTGGCCAGCGCCGCGGCCCACCAGTAGAGGGCGCCGGCGGTCGGATAGGCCGAGCAGACCTCGGCCATCGCGAGCGCCACGAAGGTCACCATGATGCCGACGAACAGCCAGCCCAGGGTGATCGCCATCGGCCCGCCGGCGGTCATCGCGATCCCGTACGAGGTGATCGCACCGGCCAGGATGGAGATGATCGAGAACGAGACGGCGAAGTTGGAGAAGCCGGAGAGCCGGCGGTGCAGTTCCTGCTTGTATCCGAGTTGGGCGAGACGTTCCTCGTCTGTGGTCATGTAACTGCTCCCTTGCCCGAAGGGTTGTGACCTGAGCCACTCATGCGGTGATGATCTCTCCGTCGTGTTACGGGCGTCAATGACCAGCGTTAATTGCGTTGCCGCGCTGGGGAGCCGGTGCGAGCCTTGACTCAGCGGTTCCTCGGCAGGGCCGCGAGTCACGGGTTGGCGCGGAGCGCGGTCACCTCTCTCACTTTTCACGCGCCCGCTCCGCGCCGCCATACCGAAGACATCGATCGTTGCAACAGTTTGCGCAGCTCAGTCAGACTTATCGGCTAAAAAATCTACAGCGGCGAGTCTAGAAATCAGCCCGCGACGGGCATACATTCAGGTTGCCGGCCACGGTCGGCAAGCAACTGGCACAGTCGCTGAGTTGGAGAAGGAGGACGAGATACCGCAGCAACGCGAAATCACGACGTCCCCGAACCGACAAGAGGTGATCGCAGCCGATGCCCATCACTCCGGTCGACTGCTAGCGGCACGCAGCCGGTCGACCACATGAGCCGGCAGAGCCGGCACAAGAATTGAAAAGCCAGGGCCCCGGTTACCCGCCGGGGCCCTGGACTATGGATCCGAAAGGAATCATGGCCAACAGCGCTGACCAGCCGGAGTTCTCCATGGGCCGGGCCGCCGAACTGATCGGCGTGACCCCGGCGTTTCTTCGCAGCCTGGACGAGGCCGGCCTGATCTCGCCGGAGCGCTCGGCCGGCGGTCACCGTCGTTACTCCCGCCATCAACTCGACCTCGCCGCCCGGGTCCGGCAGCTGCTGGACGAGGGCCTCCTGCTCACCGCCGCGTGCCGCGTCGTCAGCCTGGAGGATCAGCTCGACGCCGCGCACCGCCGGATCGCCGAACTCGAGGGCGCTCTGATCCCCCGCCAGACCCGCCGCGATCTGGGCACCACCCGCTACTACCGCGCACCGGCCGCCAGACCCTGACCTGGCCGCGTCCCGGGGTGACGTGCGATGGTCGCCCCATGCCTTCCTGGACTGCCGACGAGTGGCGGCGCCCCGGCCCGACCGCCGCCCAGATGCGCAACGACCTTTGGATCGGGCTGGCGTGCGTCGTCGTGGTCGTGCTCAACCTCTTCCTCTCCCGCAGCGCCGGAATCCTGGCCACCGAGGACTCGCCGGGCCGCATCGAGCAGATCGCCTGGGCGGTCGGCACCACGCTCCCGCTGGCCTGGCGGCGCCGGTGGCCGGAGGCGGTCGCCATCGTGATCTCGGTGGTCTACATCGGCGGGCAGATCCGAGTCGCGCAGGAGCAGCAGGTCACGTCGTTCGTCCTCTACGCCGCCATGTACACGCTGGGCGCCTGGGGGCCGAACCGGCAGCGTGCGCGGTTCGAGCGCCTCGGGATCATCGTGGTGATGTTCACGTGGCTCACCGTCTCGGTCGCCATGGCCTGGGACAAGATCCTGAACCAGGACTTCGACGGCGCCTCCGGGGAGCTCCCGGCGCTCTGGTCGGTGATCTTCAACCTGTACATCGTCAACGCGATCTACTTCGCCTCGGTCTACCTCGTCGGTGACGCGGCCTGGAACGCCGCCCGCCGCCTGGCGCTGGTCGAGTCCCAGGCCGCCGAGCTGCGAGCGGCACAGGACGCCGCGGCCGAGCGGGCGGTGCTCGGCGAGCGCGTCCGGATCGCCCGTGAGCTGCACGACGTGGTGGCGCATCACGTGTCGGTGATGGGCATCCAGGCCTCCGCCTGCCGCCGGGCGCTGGACAAGGACCCGGAACGGGCACGGACCGCGCTCACCGCGATCGAGGAGGGCGCTCGGACAGCGGTCGACGAACTGCGGCGCATGCTGGGCGCGCTGCGGGCCTCCGGGGCGACGGCCGAGGCCGCGCCGGCCGGGATCGACCGGGTGGGCGAGATCGCGGACAACGCGCGCGAGGCGGGACTCGAGGTTCACTTCGCGACGTTCGGCGACCCGATGCCGCTGCCGGACTCGGTGTCGCAGGCCGCGTACCGGATCGTGCAGGAGGCGGCCACCAACACTCTCAAGCACGCGCATGCCCGTACCCTCGACATCCGTATCCGGTACCTGTCGGGGGAGCTGGAGATGGACATCGCGGACGACGGGCGGGGCGGCGTGTCGTCCCCGGCGGCCGGAATGGGGCTGATCGGCATGCGGGAACGGGTGGCCGTGCACGAGGGCACGCTCGAACACGGGCCGCGGGGCGACGGCGGTTATCGGGTGCGGGTGCGGTTGCCGTACACGCCGGTGCTCGTCGGGACCGGGGCCGAGGCGTGAGCGTCCGGGTGCTCCTGGCCGACGACCACCAGCTGGTGCGCACCGGCTTCCGTGTCATCCTCGAGATGGAGGACGACATCACCGTGGTCGGCGAGGCGGCCGACGGCGTGCAGGCGGTCGACCTCGCGCTGTCGCTGCGCCCCGACGTGGTGCTGATGGACGTGGAGATGCCCGGCGTGGACGGGCTGGAGGCCACCCGCCGGATCGCCGCGCAGGCCGGCCCGTCGGTGCTGATCCTGACCACCTTCGACCGGGACGACTACCTGTTCGCCGCGCTGCAGGCCGGCGCGAGCGGGTTCCTGCTGAAGAACGGCACCCCGGAGGCGCTGACCGAGGCGGTCCGGGTGATCGCGGCCGGCGACGCCCTGCTGGCACCGGCCGTGACGCGCCGGGTCATCGCCGAGTTCACCACGCCCCGCCAGCGCAACCCGGAGCCGGGCGTACGCCTCGACGACCTCACCCCGCGCGAGCACGAGGTGCTTGTCCAGCTGGCCGGTGGCGCCACCAACGCGGAGATCGCGTCGGCCCTGCACCTGGGCGAGACGACGGTCAAGACACACGTCAGCCGGGTGCTGCAGAAGCTCGGCGCCCGCGACCGCACGCAGGCCGTGGTGCTCGCGTACGAGCTGGGGGTGGTTCGGCCGGGAGCATGAGGGGTCCTCCTTGCGAAGGACCCCGTGGGTCGTTCCCCGGCCGGACGACACAGGCATCGACGAGCGCCTACCGTGATCTTCATGACCACCGTCCTCAACGTCGATGCCGTCAACCGGTCCTTCGGCGACCGGCAGGTCCTCAAGGACGTGTCGTTCGCGGTCGAGGGCGGCCGGCTGACCGGCTTCGTCGGCGCCAACGGCGCCGGCAAGACCACGACCATGCGGATCATCCTCGGGGTGCTCTCCGCCGACTCGGGCACTGTCACCTGGCAGGGCAACCCGCTGACCCGCGAGGACCGGCACCGGTTCGGCTACATGCCGGAGGAGCGCGGCCTCTACCCGAAGATGACGGTCGCCGACCAGGTCGTCTACCTGGGCCGGCTGCACGGCCTGAGCGTCGCGGACGCGAAGAAGCGCACCGCGGCCCTGCTGGAGCGGCTGGAGCTCGGCGGGCGCGACGGCGACCTCGTGGAGAAGCTGTCGCTCGGCAACCAGCAGCGGGTGCAGATCGCCGCCGCCCTGGTGCACGACCCCGAGTTGCTGATCCTGGACGAGCCGTTCTCCGGCCTCGACCCGCTGGCCTCCGACAACGTGGTGACGGTGCTGCGCGAGCGCGCCGCCGCCGGCACCGCGGTGCTCTTCTCCAGCCACCAGCTGGAGCTGGTCGAACGCCTCTGCGACGACCTCGTGATCATCGCGGACGGCACGATCCGCGCCGCCGGCAGCCGCTCCTACCTGCGCGACCAGTACACCCTTCCGCGCTACCGGATCGAGGTGGGCGCCGACGCCGGCTGGCTGCGCGACCATCCCGGCATCACGCTGGTCGAGCTGGACGGCCCGCGCGCCGTGTTCGACCTGGGCCCGGAGGCCGACGACCAGGACCTGCTCCAGACCGCCCTGTCGCGCGGCCCGGTGCGGTCCTTCGGCCCGGTGCGCCCCTCCCTCGCCGAGATCTTCCGAGAGGTGATCCAGTGACCACGTTCGAAGCCGCCCGGCTGGTCGCCGCCCGGGAGCTGCACGTCAAGCTCCGCGACAAGGCGTTCCTCTTCAGCACCGCGTTTCTCCTGGTGATCATCATCGCCTCGATCGTCGTGCCGAGCATGCTCGACGGCGGCCCGACCAAGGTGGCGGTGGTCGGCGACACCGTGACCGCCCAGCTCACCGCGGCCGGCCTGGAGGTTCAGACCGTTCCCGACGTCGCGACCGCCGAACAGCTGGTCCGTGACGACGAGGTCGAGGCAGCCGTGCTGCCCGGCCCGGAGGTGGTGGCCCTGGAGGACCCGCCGGGCGACGTGGTGGACGCGCTGAGCGCCGCTCCCCCGGTCCGCCTGCTGGAGCCGGCCGAGCTCGACCCGTTCCTGCTGACCATCGTGCCGGTCGGGCTGGCCATGCTCTTCTTCCTCACCTCGTTCACGTACGGGCTGCAGATCTCGCAGAGCGTCGTCGAGGAGAAGCAGACCCGGATCGTCGAGATCCTGGTGGCCAGCGTCCCGGTGCGCGCCCTGCTGGCGGGCAAGGTCGCGGCGATGACCCTGCTCGCGTTCGGGCAGATAGCGCTGCTGGGGGTGGTCGCCTTCGTCGGCATGACGGTGACCGACGTGGACACCAGCGTGGTGTCGGCGATCGGCCCGACGATCGGCTGGTTCCTGGTCTTCTTCGTGTTCGGCTTCGTCATGCTGGCCACGCTCTGGGCGGGTGCCGGCGCGCTGGCGGCCCGCCAGGAGGACCTGGGCAGCACCTCGGTGCCGATGCAGATGGTCGTGCTCATCCCGTTCTTCGCGGTGATCTTCCTGCAGGACAACGCGGCGGCGCAGAAGGTGCTCTCGTACATTCCGTTCTCGTCACCGATCGCCATGCCGATCCGGCTGTTCAAGGACGAGGCGGCCGCCTGGGAACCGCTGGTGGCGCTGGCCATCGTGGCGGCCACCGCGGTGGTGCTGCTCGCCGCCGGCGCCCGCGTCTACCAGGGCTCGCTGATGCGCACCAACGGCAAGACGTCGTTCGCCACCGCCTGGAGCTCGGCGAAGTAACCACCCGCTCAGAACAGCACGGTCGCGAACGATCCCGCTGACACGAAGCCGCACCGCTGGTACACCCGGCGTGCGGCTTTGTTGTAGTCGTTGACATACAGGCTGACGGTCGGTGCGACCCGGCGCAGCGCGTCGGCGACCACCGCGGCCATGGCGGCCGTGGCCAGGCCGCGCCCGCGATAGTCCGGGTGCACCCACACGCCCTGCACCTGCGTGGTCCGCCGGGTGATGATCGCCAGCTCGGCCTTGAAGATCACCTGGTCGCCCAGAAACCTGGCATACGCCCTTTTGCCCTTCACCAGCTCGGCGATCCGCCGCCGGTAGCCCCGCCCGGCGTCGTCCAGCAGCGGCGAGACGCCGACCTCCTCGGTGTACATCGCCACCGCGGCCGGGAAGAGCTGATCCACCTCGTGTGCGCGGACCAGGCGTACCGAAGGGTCGGGCTGCACCAGCGGGTCACGGTCGGTGACCAGCAGCGGCTGGTTGGGCCGCACGTCACGAGCCGGTCCCCAGTGGCCACCCAGCCTGTTCCACAGGTCCAGCACGGCCTCCGAGCGCCCGATGATCGACGAGCAGATCCGCGGCTCGGCGCCGAGCAGGTCGGCGAAGGCGGCGGTCGCGGCCGGCGTGGCGCCCACCGGCACCAGATGCGCACCGGACCAGATGATCGACTCGATGCGGCGGGACTGCTCGTAGCCGTAGATGCGCCCGTCCGAACGCCACCAGTTCAGCCCGTGCGAAGCCACCCGCTCCGCGATCTGCGCCCCAGCGAACGGGTCGGCGTCAAGAATGCGCTCGACCGCTGCGCGCTCGGGCTCGCCGAGCTGCCGAATGGGGACCGTCAACACAGGTACCAGATTGCCAGATCCGAGCCGTCCGACACGTACCGCAACCCCGCGAACCCAGAAACCCTTGCTTCCGACTGTTCGCCGATATATCGTCTAACTATCGACGACAGAATGGAGAAGGTCATGTATCACGGACAGCGAGGACACGGACACGGCTGGATCGGCGAGGCGCGCAGGCGCGGCTTCGGCTTCCCGCCCGGATTCCCCTTCGGCCCCGGCGGTCCTGGCGGCCCCGGTTTCGGCGGGCCTGACTTCGGCCGCCACGGCCCACGACGCGGCGGCCGCGGCTCACGACAGAACGTCCGCCCGGCGATCCTCGCGCTCCTGCTCGAACGGCCCATGCACGGCTACGAGATGATCCAGGAGCTCGACTCGCGCACCAACGGCATCTGGCGCCCCAGTCCCGGCTCGGTCTACCCGACGCTCCAGCTCCTGGAGGACGAGGGTCTGATCGAGGCCACGGCGGCGGGCGGCCGCAAGAGTTACCAGCTCACCGCGGACGGCCGGCCCGAGGCTGAGGCCGCCGCGCAGAACCCGCCGTGGACCCAGTTCGGCGACGACGCCATGTCCCAGGTCCAGGATTTCCGCGACGCGGCGGTCGGGATCATGGGCGCGCTCAAGCAGATCGGTTTCGCGGGCAACGCGGAGCAGCGCCAGAAGGCGCTCGAAGTCCTCAACGAAACCAAGCGCAAGCTTTACGCCATCCTGAGCGAGTAGCTTTTTGGGCACGCTTTGGCGGCTTTCTTACGCTTTTATTTTGTACGCGTCAGCGTGCTCTGCCGCTCCGAGACTCGCGGCCCGGTTGCAACACCGGGCCGCCCGGCGGCTTTCGCGCCACGGGGTGGTTACAAGACCTTGTAGTAGTGGACCAGCGGGAACGGGTGGAAGCCCGCCTTCTCGTAGGCGGCTCGGGCCGGCGCGTGCCCGGGGTCGCCGCCGGTGCCGATGGCGGCAAGTTTGAGGCCGGCCTTGCGCATGGCCTCGACGGAGTGCTCGATCAGGGTGGCGGCGATGCCCTCGCGCTGGTGGTCCGGGTCGACGGCGATCATCTCGATCTCGCCGGTCGACTCGGCCTCGTCATAGACACACGCGGCGAACCCGACCAGCTTCTCCCCGGAGAGCGCCACCAGTGTGCGCTCGGCGTGCTCGGTGCAGGTGCGGGCCACCTCGCGGGCCTGGGAGGCGCGCCAGTCGGGGTAGACGAGCGGGTAGATCTCCGGCCCGAGCACCTTCTCGAACGACGCGAAGACCGGCTCCCACGCCCGCAGCGCGAACTCCACGACACCGTCCACGTCGCCGGCCTCGAAGGCCCTGATCTCGATTGCCATGCGTTCAGCGTGGCAGCCCCGTCAACGGATTTCCGCGGTCAGGCGGGGCCGAGGGCGGTGATCAGGTCGCGCAGGGCTGCCGGGCCGCCTCGTTCCAGTTCGGGGGTGGGCGTGAGGGCCATGACCGGGACGGTGACGCCGGCTTCGGCGTAGGCGCGGACGCCCTCGCGGCACTGTTCCGGTGAACCGTGCACGATCAGCTCATCGACCAGGGAGTCGGGGATGGCGGCCAGGGCACCCTTGCGGTCGCCGGACTCCCAGGCCCGCCACATCGGGGTGAGCGCCTCCTCGCGGCCCAGCCAGCGATGGAAGGCGGCGTAGGCGGGAACGGTCAGGTACGCCGCGATCATCCGGCGGCCGACGGTGCGGGCGTACGCGGCGTCCTCGGTCGGGATGACGAAGATGCGGGCGGCCACCTCGAAGTCCGGGCCGGCGGCCTTGGTCTCGGCGAGCGCCGTGGGCACGTCGCCGGCGGCCAGCCAGTTGAGGATCGTGCCGTCGGCCTCGGCGGCGGCCAGGTGCAGCATCTGCGGGCGCAGGGCGGCGAGCATGAGCCGCGGCGGGACGGCCGGCGGCCGTTCCAGGCGGAAGCGCCGGACGGTGAACTCGTCGAACTGCTCGTCGACGACCTGACCGGCCAGCGCGGCGCGCAGGAAGCGCAGCATGTCGCGGCTGCGGGCGTAGGGCCGGACGAAGTCGGCGGCGTTCCAGTCCCCGGAGACCACCGGTGACGAGGCGCCGATGCCGAACTGGAACCGGCCCGGCGCCGTCTCGGCCAGGGCGGCCGCCGTCATCGCCATCAGGCCCGGCCCTCGGGTGAAGACCGGGGCGATCGCGGTGCCGAGGCGCAGCCGCGGCTCCCAGGCGGCGGCCAGCGTGAGCGGCGTGAAGCCGTCGGTGCCGTTCACCTCCGCGCTCCAGACGTCGGTGAACCCGGCGTCCGCCAGGGCCGAGTAGACGGCGGCGTGCTCGGCGAGCGGAACACCGCTGAGCGGAACGGTCATGCCCCAGCGCATCGACATGCCCCCGATCCTGCCGTCACGGGCCCGCCGCTGTCTACCGATCAGTAACTAGTGCACGGTCACGGTCGGGCCCGGAAGCAACTCACGCAGCTCCTCCGGGAGGTCGGCGCCCATCTCGTCGGCGAGGCGCAGGGCCTCTTCGACCAGGGTCTCCACGATGATCGCCTCGGGCACCGTCTTGATGACCTTGCCCTTGACGAAGATCTGGCCCTTGCCGTTGCCGGAGGCCACACCGAGGTCGGCCTCGCGCGCCTCGCCCGGCCCGTTCACCACGCAGCCCATGACGGCCACCCGCAGCGGGACCGGGAAACCGTCCAGCGCCGCGGTGACCTGCTCGGCGAGCGTGTAGACGTCCACCTGGGCACGGCCGCAGGACGGGCAGGAGACGATCTCCAGGCCGCGCTCGCGCAGGCCGAGCGACTCCAGGATCTGGTTGCCGACCTTGATCTCCTCGACCGGCGGCGCGGAGAGCGAGACCCGGATCGTGTCGCCGATGCCCTCGGCGAGCAGGGCGCCGAACGCCACCGCGCTCTTGATCGTGCCCTGGAACGCCGGGCCGGCCTCGGTGACACCGAGGTGCAGCGGGTAGTCGCACTGCTCGGCCAGCTGCCGGTACGCCCGGATCATGACGACCGGGTCGTTGTGCTTCACCGAGATCTTGATGTCGCGGAAGCCGTGCTCCTCGAAGAGCGAGCACTCCCAGAGCGCCGACTCGACCAGCGCCTCGGCGGTGGCCTTGCCGTACTTCTCCAGCAGGCGCTTGTCCAGCGAGCCGGCGTTGACGCCGATCCGGATCGGGATGCCCGCGTCGGAGGCCGCCTTGGCGATCTCCTTGACCTTGTCGTCGAACTGCCGGATGTTGCCCGGGTTGACCCGGACCGCTGCACAGCCGGCGTCGATCGCGGCGAACACGTACTTCGGCTGGAAGTGGATGTCGGCGATCACCGGGAGCTGGGACTTCTTGGCGATCGCGGGCAGCGCCTCGACGTCGTCCTGGGACGGGACGGCGACCCGGACGATCTGGCAGCCGGACGCGGTGAGCTCGGCGATCTGCTGCAGGGTGGAGTTGACGTCGGCGGTGAGCGTCGTGGTCATCGACTGGACGCTGACCGGCGCACCGCCGCCGACCGGCACGTTGCCGACCATGATCTGGCGGCTGCGCCGGCGCGGGGCCAGAGGCGGCGGAGGTACGGCCGGCATTCCGAGGCTGATCGGCAGGCTCATGTCACTCACTTGAAGATCGTAATCGGGTTGATGATGTCGGCGGTGACGGTCAACAGGGTGAACGCGCCGCCTATGAGGATGACCGCGTACGTCAACGGCATCAGCTTGTAGTAGTCCACCCGGCCGGGATCAGGTCGCCGGAAACGTTTGTAGAGCCAGGAGCGAACAGCTTCGAACCAGGCGATGGCGATGTGACCGCCGTCCACCGGCAGCAGCGGCAGCAGGTTGAACAGGCCGATGAACACGTTCAGCGAGATGAAGACCTGCCAGAAGACCTCGGGCACGCCCTTCTCGATCGCCTCGCCACCGATCCGGCTCGCGCCGACCACGCTGATCGGGGTGTCCGGGTCGCGCTCCTCGCCGGTGATCGAGTTCCACAGGGCCGGAATCTTCTCCGGGATCCGGGCCATCGCCTTGAGCGAGTTCTCCACCAGGTACCAGTTGAACTCGCCGGACGCCGGGACCGCGCCGAGCGCGCTGTAGGTGATCACGGCCGGCTGGTCGGTGGTCCAGCTCACGCCGGCCACGGCGACCTGGGAGACCGGTCCCTCCGGGTCGTCCAGCGGGGTCCGCTCGGCGCTGATCAGGTCGACGGTGGTCTTGGCGGCCTGGCCGTCGCGCGTGTACTCGAAGGGGGTGGGACCGGCGGGCTGGGACCGGATCGCGTCGGTCAGCTGGCCGTAGTTGGCGACCGCGGTGGTGCCCACCTTGGTGATCAGGTCACCGGTCTGCAGGCCGGCGACCTTGGCCGGCGCCTCCCGGGCGCTGCCCTGGCCGGGCACGCACTCGGTGCTGGTGTCGGTCAGCGAGGTCCGGATGCAGTCGCCCACGTAGATCATCGCCGGGGCGGTGCGCTGCTGCTCGGCGGTCTGCGGGATGTCGGTGTTCGGCAGGCCGATGGTCATCGCCATCACCCACGCGCCGACCAGCGCGAGCAGGAAGTGTGTGATGGAGCCGGCGGACATCACGACGGTCCGCTTCCAGACCGGGAACCGCCACATGGCGCGGTGCTGGTCCTCCGGCGCGACGTCGTCGTCCTGCGGCGTCATCCCGACGATCTTGCAGAAGCCGCCGAGCGGGATGAGCTTCAGCCCATACTCCGTCTCGCCGCGCTTGAAGGAGAAGATGGTCGGGCCGAAACCCACGAAATACTGCGTCACCTTCATGCCGAAGCGCTTGCCGGTGAGCATGTGGCCCAGCTCGTGCAGGCTCACCGAGATCAAAATGGTCAGCGCGAACGCCACCACGCCCAGCCAGAACAGCATCAGGCTCCTTCAGCCACGGTCATAGTCAGCCACGGTCTTAGTCAGGCCACAGTCGCGATCGTCCGCTGCGCCTGGGCACGCGCCCACGACTCCGCGGCAAGCACGTCTTCGACGGTACCCGGCTCCGCGAAATCCGGGGCCGCCGCCAACACACGCTCCAGCGTGTCGACGATGCCCAAGAAAGGTAGCCGACCGGAGACGAAGGCGGCCACACACTCTTCGTTGGCGGCGTTGTAGACGGCCGGCAGGCAGCGCCCGGCACGGCCCGCCTCCTTGGCCAGCCGGACGGCGGGGAACGCCTCGTCGTCGAGCGGCCGGAGCTCCCAGTTGTGCGCCTGCGTCCAGTCCACCGCGGCGGCGGCCAGCGGCACGCGCTCCGGCCAGGCCAGGGCCAGCGCGATCGGCAGTCGCATGTCCGGTGGGCTGGCCTGGGCAAGCGTGGAGCCGTCGGCGAACTCGACGAGCGAGTGCAGGACGGACTGCGGGTGGACCATCACTTCGATGTCGTCGTACGCCACATCGAACAACTCGTGCGCCTCGATCACCTCCAGCGCCTTGTTCACCATGGTGGCCGAGTTGATCGTGACGACCGGGCCCATGTCCCACGTCGGATGCTTCAGCGCCTCCTCAGGTGTGACGTTCGCCAACTCCTCGCGACGGCGGCCCCGGAACGCGCCCCCGCTCGCCGTGAGGATCAGCCTGCGCACCTCGGCCGCGGTGCCGCCGCGCAGGCACTGGGCCAGCGCCGAGTGCTCCGAGTCGACCGGGACGATCTGGCCCGCCTTGGCGATCCGCCGGACCAGCGGGCCACCGGCGACCAGCGACTCCTTGTTGGCCAGCGCGAGGATCCGGCCGCTCTCCAGCGCGGCGAGGGTGGGTGCCAGCCCGAGACTGCCGACCACGCCGTTGAGCACGACGTCACACGGATGCGCGGCGAGCTCGGTCATCGCGTCCGGTCCGGCCACGATCTTCGGGATCTTGAAGTCGCCGGTCGCGTACCCGCGCTTCTGCGCCTCGGCGTAGAAGGCGAGCTGGAGGTCCTGCACGACCGAGGAGCGGGCGACGCCGACCACCTCGACGCCGAGTTCGAGGGCCTGTGCGGCGAGCAGCTCGACGTTGCCGCCGCCGGCGCCGAGCGCCACCACGCGGAACCGGCCGGGGTTGCGCCGGACGATGTCGATGGCCTGGGTGCCGATGGAACCGGTGGAGCCGAGCAGGACGAGGTCGCGCATGTGCCCCATCTTTCCGGATCCGCGCATGCGGCTCAGCCGCGGGCGGGCACGTGCGCCCGGATGAAAGCGGTCAGCTGCGCGGCCGTCTCAGGATCAAGACCATCAAGGGGTACGGCGAAGAAGCCCGCCTTCCCGAGTCTCCCGATCAGCATCCCCGGCAACTCGTCCACCCGGTCCACCGCCTTCCAGTGGAACAGGCTCTCCGCCTGGTCGTTGCCGACCCAGACGCCGTCCTCGTCGATCCGGTAGTCGGTCGGCCGGTCCAGCAGACTGGCCGCCCGGCGCAGCACCATCCGGGTGACCAGCGGTGGGAGACCCCACCGGCAGAACACGCCCAGCACCAGCGCGAGCGGGCCGACGTAGTAGTCCTCGAGCAGGAGCAGGATGACGCCGAGCACCAGCAGGATGACACCCGAGACCCGGTAGACCCGGTACTGCGGCTTGAGGAAGTGGTTCAGCGACGCGATCAGCTGAGCCTGGGTGGGGTGCGCCGAGAACGTGAAGGGTGCCATGAAAGCGGAATCGTAGTGATCGCCGGGCGCCGATGGGGTACCTGACGACTGTGCGTTTCTTCGAGCCCCTGCGCGGGCGGGACGTCGCGCTGCACGCGGCGGCCATCACGTTCTACGGCGGCATCGCGGTGGTGCCGGTCGCGCTGCTGGCGATCTGGCTGACCGGGCACGTGGTGGGTGCGTCTCGCGTACGCGATCTGACCGGCCGGACCATCGCCGCCCTGCCGGATGCCATCGGTGCGCCGCGCGCGCTCGGCGCGCTCATCGACGCCGGGCTGACGCTGACCCCCCTGCTGGCGCTCGCCAGCCTGCTGCCCGCCACCCTCTACGGCGAGGGTCTGCGGAGGGCGTTCGTCTCGGTCTACCGGCGCGGCGAGTCGCTGGTCGGCTGGCGCGGCCGGCTGCTCTGGCTGCCGCTGCTGGCGGCGGCACCGGCCCTGCTCCTCGCCCTCTTCCTGGCGCTGCCCACGACCAGCTCGCTCTGGCTGCGCGGCGGCTGGTGGTCGGTGCTCGGCGTGGTGCTGTCGTTCCTGGCCGGCTGGCTGGTGCTGACGCCCGTGGTGATCTGGGTGTTCCGGTACATCGCGCCGGGCCGCCCGCCGTGGCTGCCGACGGTCCTGATCGGCTCGTTCACCGCCGCGAACCTCTCCGGGTTCCTGCACGGTTTCGTGCTCTTCTGCGCGCTGCCGCTGGACCTGGGCGTGCCGTTCGGCGGATTCACCGAGATCGGCGCGATGGTCGCGGTCGGCCTGTGGCTCTACCTGTTCCACGTCGTTCTGCTGGCCGGCTTCGCTGCCACGTTCTATTTTTCGGGCGAATCGGCAGCCGCGGTCCGCCGAACAGCGGGGTACGCTCGCTCGGCATGACCCCCTTTCCCGACCGCGCCGATGTGGTGATCATCGGGGCCGGCCACAACGGTTTGGTCTCCGCGATCCTGCTGGCCCGCGCCGGGCTCGACGTCGTCGTACTCGAGGCCGCCGCCGTGCTGGGTGGTGCCACCCGCACCGAACGCCCCTTCCGCAAGGTGCCCGGACTCGGTCAGTCCACGGGCTCCTACCTGCTCGGGCTGATGCCCCCGGAACTGCTGAAGACGCTTGACGTCGACATCCCGGTGCTGCGCCGGGATCCGCACTACTTCCTGCCGAGCGCCGGTCCCGCCGGCTCGCCGTACCTGCTGTTCGGCAGCGACCGCGAGGCCACCCGGGCGCAGATGGAGGAGTTCTTCACGCCCCGGGACCTCGCCGCCGACGAGACTCTGGCCTGCGAGATCGGCGCGCTGCGCGCCGATCTCGCACCGGCCTGGCTGGAGGAGCCGGCGTCCGTCGAGGAGATCGCCGACCGCCACATCCGGCCGCAGCTCCAGAGCACCTTCTTGGATTTGGTACGCGGAAGCGTCGCCGACTACCTGGCACGGTTCGGGTTCAAGAGTGAGCTGCTCACCGCCATGTACACGGTGACCGACGGCCTGTCCGGGCTGAACGCCGGCCCGGACGACCCGGGGACCGGGCACAACTTCCTGGTGCACAACATGTGCCGCCTGCCCGGCTCGGACGGGACGTGGATGATCGCGTCGGGTGGCATGGGCACCGTGTCGCGGACGTTCGCCGAGGCGGCTCGCGCGGCCGGGGCGACGCTGTTCACGGACGCCGAGGTGACGTCGGTGACGGTCGACTCAGGCGCGGTCAGTGGCGTGGTCCTCGCGGACGGGCGGTCGATCGCGGCGCGGGTGGTTCTCGGCGGCTGTGACCCGTACCGTCTCATGGGTCTTGTCCCGGACGGCGCCCTGCCGTCCTCGCTCACCTCGCGCATGGCCGGGGTCAAGCGGACCGGGACCACCCTGAAGGTCAATCTGGCGCTGCGGGATCTCCCCCGATTCTCCTGCCTGCCCGCCGGTGCGCCGTCGCCGTTCGGTTCGACGATCCATCTGCTGCCGGGCTCGGGCTCTCCGATGGCGAATCTGCGCTCCATGTGGGCCGAGGTGCAGGCCGGTCTTCTGCCCGCCACGCCGACCATCGAGTGGTACGTGCACACGACCGTCGACCCGTCGTTGCAGGACGCTGACGGGCATCACTCGTCGGCGCTGTTCGTGCAGTCGGTGCCGTTCTCGCCTGTCGAGGGTTCGTGGGATTCACTTTTGCCGGGATATGTCCAGAAGTTGCTGGAGATATGTGACTCTTACGCGCCCGGGACCTCGGATCTCGTCGCGGATGTCTTCCCGCTGACGCCGCCCGGGATCGAGGAGCACTTCGGGATCACCGGCGGGCACATCCATCACGTCGACAACACGGTGGCGTTCGATCAGCGGATGCCGTATTTCACCGGGCTCGACGGGCTCTATCACGGGTCGGCGGGTGCGCACCCGGCCGGCAGCGTGATCGGGGCGGCGGGCCACAACGCGGCCCGCCGCATCCTGCGCGATCTGTCCCTCTAGCCGTTTTCCGCTGTCTTGCTGGCTCGGATCTTGTGTCCGACGCCGGTGAGGCAGCGGCCACTCGGCAGGTCGAACTTCCAGCCGTGCAGCTGGCAGGTGAGCACGTTGCCGTCCAGGATGCCGAAGCGGGACAGGTCGGCCTTCAGGTGCGGGCAGCGGCGCTGCACGGTCCAGTCGCCGAACTGGATGTCCTCGGCGTCGACGGACTTCTCGTGCTCGTCGTACCAGCCCTCGGCGTACTGCAGGCGCTCCTCGGAGAGGCACTTGAAGAACGCGTAGACGAACTCGTTGTACTGCCCGATGCGGGCCGCGGAGAAGCGGCAGGACAGGAACAGCGAGTTCACCCAGTCGCCCTCGTCGATGAAGATGAGGTGCTCGATCAGCTCGCGCTGGGTGCGGAACCGGTAGCGGACCTTCTCGTCGACGTACGGCCGGACCTGCTTGCCGGGGAAGTCCACGACGATCGACTCGACCTCGTCGCCGTCGTAGGAGACCAGATCGAAGCGGACCGGTCCGCCCACGCCCTTGGCCAGGTAGATCGACTCCTCGAGCAGCGGCTCGATCCGCTTCTTCAGCTCCTTGAGGACGTCGATCTCCGGGTGGCGCCAGGAGGCCTTCTCCGCCTCGATGATCGGGCGCTTGCGGTCGCGCATCTCCTCGAGGTGCTGCTTCTTGTTCTTGAAGAACTCGTCGATCGGGGTCGGGTGCGTGGTCGTCGCCGTCGCCCCTTGATCGGACAATTCGGTCACACTGCCCGGGAGCAGAACAATTCCGTTATTTCCGCCGACCTTGGCATATTCGGTGAGGAAGACCGACTGGTTGGGGAAGATGTTGCCCTCGTCGCCGTGGATGTCGTTGAACTGCCACAGCTCGTCGTCGAGGAAGCACGGCGGGCCGGCGATCGGGAAGACGTGGTCGGCCTTCAGGTCGTCGATGTATCGCCAGGTGCGGTCGAACTGCCGCTCACGCTTCTGCTTGCCGAACGCGGTCTTGGCGTTCTCCGGCAGCTCGTAGACCATCGGGTACCAGATCGCGCCGGAGAACTGCAGCATGTGGGCGTGCACGTGGCCCAGCTCGTTGAAGCGGGTCAGGTCGGCGGGACGCGCGTCGTTCTGGTTGAGCACGCGAACGCCGTCGTACTCCACCCAGAGCGACGAGTCGCCGATCGGGCCGTCGGTCGGGCTGATCAGCGCCTGGATCATGACCTTCAGGCCGCCGTCGAGCTCGTGCACCTCGTCCGACCTCGTACGCAAGAAGCTGGTGAACCCCAGCTCCCGCAGTTCGTCCTCGAGCTGACTCGTCGGGTACTCCGGCAGCAGGACGGTGGCCTTCTTGCTGATGAACCTCTTCAGGTGCGCCGCGTCGAAGTGGTCCCGGTGCAGGTGCGACACGTACAGGTAGTCGACGTCGCCCAGCGTCTCCCAGTCCAGCTGCGAGTTGTCCGGGAAGGGGAACCACGAGGCGAAATACGCCGGGTTCACCCACGGATCGCACAGAATGCTGCCGGCGGCGGTGTCGATACGCATGCTCGCGTGGCCGGTGCCCGTGATCCGCACTAGATCGCTCCTCAAACTCGGCTTCTGACCGCCCTTGAAAGTACAACCGGGTTGCCGGGTGCCGCCCACTGACCCCGTGACACACTTCCTTTTGAACGGCTGGCTTTGAACGCCTTGCCTCGAACCGTCGATGAGGAGGACCCGACCGTGTCCGCGGAAGAACACCACGAGGTTTACGCGCCCGACCAGCTCAAGCCGGGCAATCGCAAGCGGGCGCAGCGTGGTGCGATCATCTCCGCCGCGATCCTGATCCTCTTCTTCTGGGGCAACCAGCAGGGCAACACCGAGAAGGTGTGGCTCGTGGTGATCGCTCTGGGCCTGATCGGCGTGGTGATCGGCGACGTCGTGCTGCGCAAGGCCGGGCTCCGTCCCAACGACCAGTAACCGATCTCAGACATGAAAAAAGGGGGCCCTTGGCCCCCTTTTCTCGTTCTTGCGTCATCTGCGCCGTAGCAGGATGTCCTTCACCTCGCGCAGCGCGGCGTCCACCTCGGCCTCGAAGTAGCCGTTCGGCACCAGGCCGAACTGCAGCATGTCGAGGTCGTTCTCGTTCACCGGCATCGGGCCGCGACCGGTCATCGCCTGCAGGATGCCCTCGAAGAGACGGTCCACCTGCATCGGGTCGTAACCGCTGCCGAAACGCCGCGGCTGGAACGTGCGGCGCAGCTGGTCCACCCGGTACAGCTCGCCACCGGGCTCACCCAGCGGCGGGCCGAGCTGCTGCTGCGGCGGGCCGTAGCCACCCGGCGGGCCGCTCATCGGAGCGCCCGGCATCGGCGAACCCGGCATCGCGTTCGGCGGCGGGCCGCCGTACCCGCCGCGCGGGTCGCGGTCGGGCATCCGGATCTCGGCGGTCATGTCCGAGCGGCCGTGCCGGCCCGGCTCGAAGCCACCCTGGTCATACCCACCCTGGTCGTAGCCGCCCTGGTCGTAGCCGGGAGGCGGGCCGGGGCGCTGCGGCGGCTGCTGCTGGCCGTAACCGGTCGGCTCGTCGTAACGGTCGCCATACGGGTTCTGCGGGGGCATCTGCTGACGCTGCGGCATCTGCGGGGGCATCTGCGGCATCTGGGGGGGCATCATGCGGTCGTCGCGGACCGGAGCGGGAAGACGCTCGGTCGGCGGCGCCATCGGGGGCTGCGCCCGGCCCATGCCGGGACCCATCCCGCCGCCGGGCGGCATCCCACCGGGCGGCATGCCGCCGCCCATGCCGGGACCCATCCCAGGACCGCCCATCCCGGGGCCCATGCCGGCGCCGCTCAGGCTGGCGCCCATACCGGGACCCATGCCGGCGCCCATCCCGGGCGGGCTCTGCGGCGCGGCGGACAGGCCGCTGCGCATCGAGTCACGCATCGGGTCCGGAGCCGGACGGCCACCACGCTCCTCGAACTCGGCGAGCTGCCGCTCGACCCGGTCGAGGTGCAGGTCGACCTGCCACTCGTCGTAGCCGCCGAAACGCACCCGGAAGACGACGTCGTGCACCTCCTGCGCGCCGACCGGCGGGCCGACCTGCTCACCGGCCAGGGTCGCCTCGACCCGGTCCAGGAAGGCATCGACCTCGTCGACCTTGTAGCCACGCCGCAGCGCACGCCGCCGGAAACGCTGTCCCTGACTCGTCACAACGTCTCCCACTCCGCTCGCTGGGACCTGCGCCCAGTCACTGTGCCACCTCCGCGTCGGCTGCGGCGCCCCCTGCGCTCGCTTGCGTCAGCTCTCCCGCGGCCAGCTGGCCGCACGCACCGTCGATCTCCCGGCCCCGGGTGTCGCGCACGGTGGTCGCCACGCCGGCCTCTCGCAGCCGGCGGACGAACTCTCGCTCGACCGGTTTGGGGCTGGCATCCCACTTACTGCCCGGGGTGGGGTTCAGCGGGATGAGATTCACATGGGCCAGCTTGCCGTTCAGAAGGCGGCCCAGCAGGTCGGCACGCCAGGGCTGATCGTTTACGTCCCTGATCAGGGCGTACTCGATGGAAACCCGACGGCCGGTCTGCGCCGCGTAATCAAACGCGGCATCGAGCACCTCGGCCACCTTCCAACGCTGGTTGACGGGCACAAGCTCATCGCGCAGATCATCATCGGGGGCATGCAGTGACAACGCAAGAGTCACAGAGAGCTGTTCGGCTATCAACCGGCGCATTGCGGGCACCAAACCCACCGTGGACACCGTGATGTGCCGTTGTGACAGCCCGAGGCCCTCCGGTGCCGGGGCGGTGAGCCGCCGCACGGCCTCCATGACGCGCGGATAGTTCGCCATCGGCTCGCCCATACCCATGAAGACCACGCGGGACAGCCGCGGCGGTGAGCCGGTGACCGCGCCGGAGGCGGCCACACCGGCCAGATAGACCACCTGGTCCACGATCTCGGCAACCGACAGATTCCGGGTGAGGCCCTGCTGCCCGGTTGCGCAGAAGGGGCACGCCATGCCGCAGCCGGCCTGGCTGGAGACGCAGGCCGTCACCCGATCCGGGTAGCCCATCAGGACGCTCTCCACGAGCGCGCCGTCGTGCAGCTTCCACAGCGTCTTGCGCGTGGCGCCGTCGTCGCACGCCTGCTCCCGGATCGGGGTCAGCAGCGTGGGCAACAGGTCCGCGGTGAGCTTGTCACGCGAGGCCGCCGGGAGGTCGGTCATCGCCGCGGCGTCCCGGACCAGACGGCCGAAGTAGTGGGTGGAGAGCTGCTTGGCACGGAAGGCAGGCTCGCCGAGGCCGGTGACCGCGGTCCGCCGGGCGGCCAGGTCGAGGTCGGCGAGGTGGCGCGGAGGCATGCTGGGACGGCGCCGGGTGGCCACCGCGTCGGGCTGGTCTGGGGTGATCGGAATGACCGGAAGAATCGTCATGGCATATCCAGCTTCTCACGCCTGCCAGCTCGGGGTGATGATCGAGAAGAGCAGGTAAGCGGTGGGCACGGCGAACAGGATCGAATCGAGCCGGTCCATCAGGCCGCCGTGGCCCGGCAGCAGGTTGCTCATGTCCTTGATCCGCAGGTCCCGCTTGAGCATGGACTCGGCCAGGTCGCCGAGGACGGCGACCACCGAGATGGCGGCGCCGAACAGCAGACCCCAGTAGACCGGCACGTCGAGCAGGAAGAACAGCAGCGCGCCGCTGCCGATCGCGGCGGCGGTCACCGAGCCGGCGAACCCCTCCCAGGACTTCTTGGGGCTGATCTTCGGTGCCATCGGGTGCTGGCCCAGGAAGACGCCGGCCGCGTAGCCGCCTGTGTCGGAAAGCACCACGGCGACAAGCACACCGAGCACGCGCCAGGCGCCGTCCATCTGGTCGCCCTCGCCCGGATGCACCAGCATCGCGGCGAAGCTGAGCAGGAACGGCACGTACACGGCGATGAGCACGGTGGGGGTGAAGTCACGGCGTACGGCGTCGACGCCGTCGGCCAGCCGCCAGAGCATGGCGGCGCCCACGGTCACGACGAGGCCGATGGCGAGCGCGTCCGGCCCGGCCTGCCAGGCCAGTCCCACCATCAGGGCGCTGCCCGCGATCAGCGGGACGAGCGGCGGGTTGCTGCCGGTGACCGTCACGGCCCGGGCCATCTCCCAGACGCCGATGCCGGACGCCACGACCAGGACGGCCAGCAGGGCCATCGGCTGGATCAGGAGCGAGGCGAGCACGACGAGGCCTAGGCTGACCCCGACCGCTATCGCGGCCGGAAGGTTGCGACCGGCCCGGCTCTTGTCCTTGTTCTGCCCCCGCCCCGCCCGGCGGCGGCCCTTGGCGCCCTTCGGCGCCGCGGCGGGCTCGTTCGCCGGTTGGGGCTCCCTCTGGTCCGCGTGCCAGGCGGCAGTCGGGGTGTGCCGGATGTTCGGGTCATAGACGTACGGCGCCGGCACGCTCGTGTCGTCGCCGGAGGCCTGCCCGGCACGCGGATCGAGGTAGGACATCAGACTTCGAGCAACTCGGCTTCCTTGTGTTTGAGGAGCTCGTCGACGACCGCCACGTAGCGGTGGGTCAGGTCGTCGAGCTCCTTCTCAGCACGACGGCCCTCATCTTCGCCCGCCTCGCCGTCCTTGACCAGCTTGTCCAGCTGCTCTTTGGCCTTACGGCGGACGTTACGGATGGCAACGCGGCTTTCCTCGGCCTTGTGGCGGGCCACCTTGATCATTTCGCGCCGCCGCTCCTCCGTCATCTGGGGGAGGTGGATGCGCAGCTGGGTGCCCTCGTTGTTCGGGTTGACCCCGAGGTCGGAGTCGCGGATGGCGCGTTCGATCGGGCCGAGCTGGGACGCGTCGTACGGCTTGACGATGACCATGCGAGGCTCCGGAACACCGACCGAGGCCATCTGGGTCACCGGCGTGGGCGCGCCGTAGTAGTCGACCACGATCTTCGAGAACATCGCCGGAGTCGCCCGGCCGGTACGGATGGCGGCGAACTCCTCCTTGGCGTGCTCGACCGCGCTGTCCATCTTCTCTTCGGCCTCGAAGAGGGTTTCCTCGATCACCGGCTCTTCTCGCCTCCTTGCTGTCTTCGGTGGTGCGGGATGTGGGGACGTGGCGCGAATCAGTCAGCGGTGATCAGAGTGCCGATCCGCTCGCCGGCGCACGCACGCACGATGGTGTCGTCGCCCTCCGCGCCGAAGACCAGCATCGGCAGCTTGTTCTCCTCGCAGAGGCTGAACGCGGCCTGGTCGGCCACCCGCAGCCCGCGCTGGAGGAGCTCCTGGAAGGTGATGGTGTCCAGCTTGCGGGCGTCCGGATCCACCCGCGGGTCGGCGGTGTAGACGCCGTCGACCCCGTTCTTGCTCATCAGCACCATGTCGGCGTGGATCTCCAGCGCGCGCTGGGCGGTCACCGTGTCGGTGGAGAAATACGGCATGCCGGCGCCGGCGCCGAAGATGACGACCCGGCCCTTGTCCAGATGCCGGATGGCACGCAGCGGAATGTACGGCTCGGCGACCTGGGCCATCGTGATCGCGGTCTGCACGCGCGTCTGGATGCCCTCCTTCTCCAGGAAGTCCTGGAGCGCCAGGCAGTTCATCACCGTGCCGAGCATGCCCATGTAGTCAGCCCGGTTGCGGTCCATGCCGCGCTTCTGCAGCTCGGCGCCGCGGAAGAAGTTGCCGCCGCCGACCACCACGGCGACCTGGATGCCACGACGGTTGACCGTCGCGATCTGCCGTGCCAGAGACTGAACGACGTCGGGGTCGACACCGACCGCGCCGCCGCCGAACACCTCGCCGGAGAGTTTGAGAACGACCCGCCGCGGCCGCATGGTCGGCGGGTTCTGATCGTCAACCGTGGCGGACTGCTCGGTCACCATCGTCATGAGACCCGCCTTCCCTTCACTTTCAACAGGAGACCTTATGCGACTGGGAGGCCGGACGCAGAATCGCGTTCCCGACCTCCCGTGCCTTATGTCTGCGGTGCCCTTACTCCTGGCCGACCTCGTACCGGACGAACCGGGTGACATCGATACCGGCCTCGGCGATGACCTGCTTCACGGTCTTCTTGTTGTCGACCACCGAAGACTGCTCCAGCAGGACGAAGTCCTTGAAGAAGGAGTTGACCCGGCCCTCGATGATCTTGGGCAGCGCCTGCTCGGGCTTGCCCTCCTCGCGGGCGGTCTGCTCGGCGATGCGCCGCTCCGACTCCACGACCTCGGCCGGGACCTCTTCGCGGGTCAGGTACTTCGGGCGCATCGCGGCGATCTGCATGCCGACGCCGCGGGCGTCCGCGTCACCGGCCTCGTCGGTCTTGCCGGAGTACTCCACCAGCACGCCGACCTGCGGCGGCAGGTCCTGAGCCTTGCGGTGCAGGTAGACCGCGACGTTGCCCTCGACGATCGCGAAGCGGTTCACCACGATCTTCTCGCCGATCTTGGCGGCGTAGTCCTGGACGGTGTCGGCGACGGTCTTGCCGTCGTCCAGCGTGGCGGCCAGCAGCGCGGCGGCGTCAGCGATCTTGTTGGCCTCGCCGAACTCGACCAGGCGCTGGCCCAGGGAGACGAAGTCCGGGGTCTTGGCGACGAAGTCGGTCTCGCAGTTGAGCTCGAGCAGCGCCTTGCCGGAGTGGGCCACGATGCCGTTGGCGGCGGTGCGGCCGGCGCGCTTGCCGACGTCCTTGGCGCCCTTGATGCGGAGGAACTCGACGGCCTTGTCGAAGTCGCCCTCGGCCTCCTCGAGCGCCTTCTTACAGTCCATCATGCCGGCACCGGTGAGGTCGCGGAGCTTCTTCACGTCCGCGGCGGTGTAGTTAGCCATGACTCTTCTCTCGATGTCAGTCGGGAACTCGGCCGCCGCCGCCATCAGCGGCGGCGGCCGGAAGCAATCGGGACTTACTCGGCGGGGACGGCGGCGGCAGCCGGAGCGGCAGCGGCGGCGGCCGGAGCAGCAGCAGCGGCCGGCTCGGCAGCAGCGGCGGCCGGGGCGGTCTCGTCGGCGGCCTTCTTCTCGGCGCCCTCGTACAGGTCGCGCTCCCACTCGGGCAGCGGCTCACCGGCGGCGACGGTGCCGGCCTCGGGCTTCTCGTCGGCGCCGCCACGGCCACGGCCGGAGCGGGCGATCAGGCCGTCGGCGACAGCCGCAGCGATGACCTTGGTCAGCAGCTCGGCGGAACGGATCGCGTCGTCGTTGCCCGGGATCGGGAAGTCGACCTCGTCCGGGTCACAGTTGGTGTCCAGCACCGCGATGACCGGGATGCCCAGCTTGCGGGCCTCGTCGACGGCGATGTGCTCCTTCTTGGTGTCCACGACCCAGATCGCCGACGGCGTCTTGGTCATGTCACGCAGACCGCCGAGGGTCTTGGTGAGCTTGGTCTTCTCGCGGAAGAGCTGGAGGGTCTCCTTCTTGGTGTAACCGGCGGCGGTGCCGCTCAGGTCACCCAGAGCCTCGAGCTCCTTCATGCGCTGCAGACGCTTGTACACCGTCTGGAAGTTGGTCAGCATGCCGCCGAGCCAACGGTGGTTCACGTACGGCTGGCCGACCCGGGTCGCCTGCTCGGCGATGGCCTCCTGAGCCTGCTTCTTGGTGCCGACGAAGAGGATGTGGCCACCCTCGGCGACGGTGTCACGCACGAAGCTGTACGCCTTCTCGATGTAGTCGAGGGTCTGGCGCAGGTCGATGATGTAGATACCGTTGCGCTCGGTGAAGATGAAGCGCTTCATCTTCGGGTTCCAGCGCCGGGTCTGGTGCCCGAAGTGGACACCGCTCTCCAGCAGCTGGCGCATGGTCACGACGGCCATGGTGGGTTACTCCCTGGTCTTCCCTGGTTGTCACGCTCACCGGCGGTGAGCGTCCTGGCGCCCGGTCGGCGGCCACAGTCGGGCCCGAGAGAATCGGGACCAGGGAGGGCCGTCGCCGCCGGCCGCCGGGACTGGGGAAGCCAGCAACGGCACGGTCGGAGGGCGCGCGAGGTCGACCGCCTGGGGCGGTCGCCGTGCACCAGCATACGCCAAGCTGTGGGACGGCCTGGTCCGGCCTCGGGTCCGGCACCGCTCTGCTCAGGCGGCTGCCAGCCCGGCCGCCAGCAGGACGATCAGGCCCACCGGCAGATAGACGTGCGGGGCTCGCGTCCAGGAGTCGCGGGTGATCGGTCCGCTCCCCACGGCGAAAAGGCCGAAACCGGTCATCGCGAGGCCCAGAGTCAGCAGGACGGCGGGGACGATGCCGCCGGCGGCCGGGTCTGCGGTGAAGGTCACGGTGGCGAGCAGCCGCAGGGCCGGGACCAGCAGAATCGCCAGTATGCCCAGGAGGATCAGCGAGGAGACCGGGCGGCGGGTCTGATAGACCCGGTCGGCCGGAGTCTGGGGTCCGGCCGGCTGAACCGGTGCCTGCGGCGCCTGTGGTGCGAGCGGCTGGAACGGGCCGGTCTGTTCGGCCGCCGGCGTCGGGCGCACAGCCGGATACTCCGGGCCGCGGATCGGGATGCGGCCCGACTCGCTCAGGTCACGCTGCTCCGGCACCCGGTGAGACCCGGACACCTCCGGGTCTGTGGTGTACCGGCGGCCGGTGTACCAGCTGGGGGGTTCGGGCTCGTCGGCGTATCGATGCTCCACGGATTCGCACCGTAAGCGACTGGCGGGTCCGCTGCCACCCTTATCACACCGGAAGGCACTCCGAGCCGAAATCCACAAAGCCGCCACATCCACAGGCTCCTGTGCGGCGCCCTCGCGACAGTGCCACGGTGCCGCCTCATGACGACTGAGCGAAAAGCGGTCGGAGCGTACGGCGAACGACTCGCCGCCCGGCACCTGGAGGACCTCGGCCTCGTCGTGCTGCACCGCAACTGGCGATGCTCCGACGGCGAGGTCGACCTCATCCTGCGCGACGGCGACGACCTGGTCTTCTGCGAGGTCAAGACCCGGCGCGGCGCGGCCTTCGGCACGCCGGCCGCCGCGGTCGACCATCGCAAGATCCGCAAGCTGCGACTCCTGGCCGTCCGTTGGCTGGCCGATTCAGGGGTACGCGCGAAGCACATCCGCTTCGACGTGGTCGAGGTCTTCCCCCAGCGCCGCGGCGCCACCCGGCTCGTACACATCAGGGCGGCGTTCTGATGGGGTACGCCCGAGTCCTCTGCGTCGGCCTGGTCGGCGTCGCCGGCCACGTGGTCGAGGTCGAGGCGGACCTCTCCGGCGGCCTACCCGCCGTCGTGCTCACCGGCCTGCCGGACACAGCACTCAACGAGGCCCGCGACCGGGTCCGCGCAGCCGTCGTCAACTCGGGCCAGGAGTGGCCCCCCGGCCGCCTCACGGTCAACCTGTTGCCGGCCGCCCTGCCAAAACACGGCAGCGGCTTCGACCTGGCAATAGCCGTCGCCCTCCTGGCCGGCGCGGGCGACCTTCCAGTCTCGCCGCTGGCCGGCGTCGTGCTCCTCGGCGAGCTCGGGCTCGACGGCGCGGTCCGTCCGGTCCGCGGCGTCCTCCCGATGGTCGCCGCCGCCGTTCGTGCGGGGGTCTCGCGAGTCGTCGTGCCGGTCGGCAACGCGCAAGAGGCGGCCGTGGTGCCGGGCGTGACCGTGCGCGCTGTCGACTCCCTGCGCCACCTGATCGACTTCGTCCGCGGCAACGACACCCTGCTCGACCCGCCGCCCGCCCCACCCCCTCTGCCCTACTCGGGACCCGACCTCGCCGACGTCGCCGGCCAGCAGACCGCCAGATACGCCCTCGAGATCGCCGCCGCCGGTGGGCACCACGTCGCGCTCATCGGGCCTCCCGGTGCCGGCAAAACCATGCTCGCCGAGCGCCTGCCGTCCATCCTCCCGGAACTGGACGACGAGGCCGCTCTGGAGGTGACCGCTCTCCAATCGATCGCCGGTGTCCTGCCACCGGACGGTCGACTCGTCCGGCGCCCGCCGTTCCAGGCACCCCATCACAGCGCGAGCCTTTCGGCCCTCGTGGGAGGCGGCACGGGCCTGGGCCGCCCGGGTGCCATCTCGTTGGCCCACCGAGGTGTTCTCTTCCTGGACGAGGCGCCGGAGATGTCCCGCTCCACCCTTCAGGCATTGCGACAGCCGCTGGAGAGCGGACGGGTCCTGTTGTCCCGATCGCGCGGCACCGTCGAGTACCCGGCACGGACCCAACTCGTCGTCGCCGCCAACCCCTGTCCGTGCGCGTCTCCCGCCGGAGACCAACTCTGCAACTGCAGCCCGGCGGCTCGACGGCGCTATCTGTCCAAGCTTTCCGGGCCGCTGCTCGACCGCATCGACATTCGAATCAACGCATTGCCCCTGACGGCGGTCCAGCTGATGGGTGAATCCGCTGCCACCGGAACGCCCGCTGTCGAGTCGTCCGCGATCGTCGCAGCCCGAGTCGCACGGGCCCGTTCCGCCGCCGCCGCGCGGTGGTCCGCCGGAGGCTGGCGCGTGAATGCCGAAGTCCCAGGGCCTGAACTGCGGCGACGACCATGGCGACTCCCTGCCAGAGGCACCGAGATCCTGCACAGAGCGGTCGATCGAGGCGTCCTCTCGGCGCGCGGGCTTGATCGGGTCCTACGACTCGCCTGGACCGTCTGCGACCTAGACGGCCGCGAAAAGCCCAGCCCAGACGACGTGAGCGAGGCCTTCTTCCTGCGCATGGGCGAGATGTCCCACAGGCCGGCCCGCGACCGGAAGAGGGCCTCATGACCAGTCCCTTCACCTCCAGGGAGAACCCATGACCATCCCCGCCCCCGACCGCGAGCCCGGCAGTCCCGTGGATCGAGCCGCGAGGGTCGCGCTAACCTGGCTCGCCGAACCCGGGAACCGCACGGTCTGGTCGCTGATCCAGCGGTTTGGTGCACCGGAAACCCTGGATCGCCTGCTCAGCGGCGACTTCCCGAACGGCAGCCTGCGCTCCACCGTCACCGCGCGCATGGCGGTCGGCGACGCCCGACGCGTGGCGGAAGCCTCACTCCGCCGCGCCGAACGGCTCGGCGCCCGCATCGTCGTGCCCTCGGACGACGAGTGGCCGACCAGGGTCGACGACCTCGCCGGACTGGAACTCGACACCGGAGGCCGGATAAATCAGGATATCCGCCCACCGCTCTGCTTCTGGGTCCGCGGCGCCCCGCCCCTCCACGAAACCCTCGAACGCTCCGTCGCGATCGTCGGCGCACGAGCCGCCACCAGCTACGGGACCCACGTCGCCACCGAGATGGCCTACGCCCTGGCCGGCCAGAACTGGACCGTCCTCTCCGGCGGCGCGTTCGGCATCGACGCCGCCGCACACCGCGGGGCGCTCGCCGCCGGCGGCCGGACCGTGTCCATCCTGGCCTGCGGAGTGGATCGCCCCTACCCGCTGGGCAACTCCGCTCTGTTCGATCAGATCGCCGAGGAAGGGCTGCTCATCAGCGAGTGGCCGATCGGCGCCGAGCCGCTGCGGCACCGTTTCCTGATCCGCAACCGTGTCATCGCCGCAGTCACCGCCGGAACAGTGGTGGTCGAGGCGGCGGCCCGCAGCGGCGCCACCCAGACGATGAGCCGAGTGCTCTCCCTGAACCGGCCCGCCATGGTCGTGCCCGGCCCGGTCACCTCAGCGATGTCCGTGGGCTGCCACGCCATCCTGCGCGGCAACCCGTACGCCCGGCTGGTCACCTCCGCCGACGACGTACTCGAGGAGATCGGCCGAATAGGCGAGTACCTGACCGAGCCTCCACGCGGCCCCGACCACGCCCGCGACTCCTTGGACGAGGAGTCAGCCCTGGTCCTGGAGGCCGTGCCACGAAGAGGTCTCGCCACACCCGAGGACCTGGCTGCCACCGCGGGCCTGTCAGTCCGCACAGTCCTCCAACGCCTGACCCTGCTCGAAACCGCCGGCCTGATAACCCGCCGTGAGAACGGCATAGCCCTGGCCCCCCAACACCACCCAGACCCGGAGACCTGACGTGCACGGCAACACCGGAATACGAGGCCCACCAACCCCGGGTCCCGCCCAGCCCGGGACCCACCAACCCCAACACCACCCACCGAATCCCACAGCAACGAACCACGCGGAAACCACGCCACTGCCCCACACACAACCGAGACGGCCAACCAATCGCCCCGCACCGGCGAGACGGCCAACG
>NZ_JBFAYE010000001.1:350579-928739 GCF_040681145.1 Actinoplanes sp. NPDC051861 | reverse complement strand
CCAACCAGCCGCCCCGCACCGCCGACACGGCTCACCACCGCCCACACCGCCGAGACGGCCAACCAGCCGCCTCGGGGCCGCCGAGACGGCCGCCGCGACCACATCGCACTGCGGGACGGCCAACCAGCCGCCCCGCACCGCCGACACGGCTCACCACCGCCCACACCGCCGAGACGGCCAACCAGCCGCCTCGGGGCCGCCGAGACGGCCGCCGCGGCCACGTCGCACTGCGAGGACGGCGAGGACGGCCGACAGCCGCCCGGCACAGTCAGGAGGCCACGGCGGCCGCTCGGCACCGTGCGGAAGGCAGCGACAACCGCCCAGCCAGGACGGCACAGGCAACCGCCCCGCCCAACCAGGACGGACACGGCCGCCATCCCGCCCAGTCAGCAGGACCGCAGCAGCGACTGTCTGTGGATCGGTGACGATCAGGCAGCGCGTTCCCATCGGGCCTACTGCGGTGATCGGCTCGCGGATCTCGGCCTGGCCAAAGGGGCGGGCACACCCGGACGGGGGACAGGCGCGGTGCTCGACCCTCGGCTGGAGTCGTCGCTGGTGCTGCCGGTGGGCATGGTGTTAGCCGGCTCGTCGGTGGCCGGGCCCCACCTCTCGGTGGTGGTCCGGCCCCTCGGGCCGGTCGTGGCGGCCGCACCGTCGGAACGGTGCGATCGCTTACGTCAGTCCTCGGACTCGTCCAGGTCACGGCGGTGGACCTTCATCCACGCCTCGACGTCTTCCGTCAGCCAGACCTTCCCTTGAGCCAGGTCAGCGACCGGCTTCGGGAAGTCGGCCCGGCTCGTGATCTGGTAGGCCCGCTGCCGGCTGACTCCGCCCAGACGAATGCGGATCTCGTGCGCGCCCATGAGTCGGATCGGCTTCACTCCCACATGATCGACCGTAGGCGTGAGACTATTAGCCCCACATCAACTTGATAGGAGACATCTAGTCTCCGAGCAATTATGGTGGACCCATGCCTAGAAGTCACGCGTCAATCCCTCCCGTACCCCATTCGCCCAGGCACCGCCGCGATTGGCGAACCGTGTGGCGTCGATGCATCTGCGGCCTTCGGGCTCCGTGCATAGACCGCCGCCTCCCCCCGACGCCGCCGCCCTTCCCTCCACAGCCCACTTCGGACCGGCCGCCACCATGCATGCCAATTCGGCCCGTTCACCCGCATCCGCTGAGAACACCCGTCAGCACACCCGCCAACCTGAGGCCGCCGGCCCGCTCAGGCATCACGGCCGACCCCGCGCGGTCGACGCTGCCGTCGAATACCGCCTACCGCGCACGGAGCCGGCTATCCCTCGCCGCAGCCTCCGACCCGGCGAGGACCTGGCTCGCACGGACCTCGCCTACCGAGCTGTCGCGGTCAGCTCGCCGATCTCGCGGCCGGCAGCAAGTCACCGCCGGGGAGCAGGACGAACCGAAGACCGGCCAAACGATCAAGCGGCAGTCGATGAGAGGAGCAGCCGAGGTCAAAACGGCAATGTGAGGGCGCCGAGGGGAAGACGACGTAAGGGCGCCGAGGGCAAAGCGACGTGAGGGCGCCGAGGGACGAGCGACATGAGGGCGCCGAGGGGAAGACGACGTGAGAGCGCTGAGGGAAGACGACGTGAGGGGTGCCCGGGGGAAGACGTGACAGCGATCAGGCGTGGTGAGCATTTGAACCTTCGTCCTCAGTGGAGTTGCCGGGTTTGCGGGGAAGCCTGGCCGTGTGAGGACGCCAAGGTGAGCCTGCTTGTGGAGTATCGGGCGTTTCCGTCTCTGCTGCAGATCTATCTGTCGGCGCAGATGTATGACGCGCTCGATGATCTGCGGGCGCAGGGCACGGCGCGCGACGACCTTTACGAGCGGTTTCTCGAGTGGGCTCGGACGGGAGGCGCGAAAGGCTGACGGAACCACGGGGCCGTGTGGGAACGGGCGACGGCCTGGCCTTGGTGTGGCATTGCTGCCGACCCTGGCCTGGACCGTCGCCCGCCCTGTCGCCCGATCAAGCTCGGCCTTCTCAGTGCGACAAGGCCTAGTGTAGTTATGTTGGGCTGTAGGTACAACATGATGGAGGACTGTGGCACCGTTAGAATGGCCGCCATGATCGATCACTCCGCGGACCGCGCGGTCTTTCGCCAGCTGGCGGACTTGTTGCGGCGGCAGATCGAGTCCGGGGAGTTGGCGCCCGGGGATCCGTTGCCGAGTGAGTTGCGGCTGGCGGACGACTACGGCATCAGTCGGACCACGGTTCGGCAGGCGATCGGGCAGCTGCGCAGCGAGGGTCTGGTCACTGTGGACCGGCCGCGCGGCACGTTCGTCCGGGTACCGGAGCCGGTCGAGGTGATCACCCTCGCCCGCGGCGCGCATGTCGGCGCTCGCATGCCCACCGATGCGGAGCGGCGGAAGTACCGCCTGGGCGAAGGTGTGCCCATGCTGGTCGTCACCGCCCAGGACGGAACCGAGACGGTCCACCCTGCCGACCGCGTCCAGCTCAGCCGCCCCTGACGAGGACGGTCCACGGCACAGCAACGCCGGAAACAGCGAAACGCTGCCACGCGAGCGGATCGGGAAGGACGCCGCGAAACCAGCAAGCACCGCACGGCACGGGCTGAGGCGGTAACGAGCACGGGCAAAGAGCAGGAGCAGACAGGCTCGGACGAGAGCCGCCGCAGGCTGGAGCAGGCACGGACGGCGCAGGCAGGGGCGGCGCAGGCACGGACGGCGCGCGGCACGGGCACGGACGGCGCGCGGCACGGACGTGGGCACGGGCCGACACGGGCGTGGGCGGGAGTGAACTGGGTCAGGCTCGGGTTTTTCGGCGGTAACCGGTCTCGGTGTGCCAGGACTCGATGACCAGGTGGTCGGCGGGGGTGCCGACGTAGGTCAGGGCCACCTCCCTGATGTCGACGCGGAAGAAGCCAGCGCCCACGTGTGGGGTGTCCGGCGGTGCGGGGACCTCGACGGCCAGGCCGGCGAGTTTGGCGTCGCCGGGGCCGGACTCCGGGTTCTCCTTCGGCGGTTCCAGGGTTGGGCAGTGCATGGCCAGCCGCGGGTCGCGGCGGAGGTCGCGCAGCTTGAGAGAATCCTGCATCATGCCGAAGGTGATCTCGCCGTCCTCGAACTGCGCCTCGATCGCGCTGATCCGCGGCGAGCCGTCCTTGCGCAGGGTGGCGATGGTCTTGTTGGTGCCGGCCTCGAACAGCGACCGCACCCGCGCCGCGAACTCGGGCGCCTCGTTCTCGATCTCTTCCCAACGTGCCATGACGACGACCCTAGAACCGGGGTATGACAGAAACACGCGAGAAACGGGGGACGATGCGGATCCGGGAACTTCACCAGGAACTGCCGCTTGCGCTCCGGGAGGCGGTGGACGAGTTCGGCCGTCATCTGGCGGTTGTGGACGGCCGGTCGGAGCACACCGTTCGGGCGTATCTGGGGGACGTCGTCTCACTGCTGGACTACGCCGCGCGTGAAGGAAGGACCAATCCCGCAGATCTGGACATCACGGTCCTGAGGGGCTGGCTGGCGGCGCGGATGAGCGGCGGCGCGGCGCGGACCTCCCAGGCCAGGCGGGCGGCGGCGGTCCGCGCGTTCACCGGCTGGGCGCATCGCACCGGCCGCGCGCCCACCGACCCGGGTGCCCAGCTGGCTAGTCCGCGGGCTCATCGGAGTCTCCCCCCGGTGTTGCGCACCGATCAGGCCGCCGATCTCGTGACAGGAACGACGGCGGCAAACCCGGAGGAGACCACTGCGATCCGGGACCGGGCCGTTCTGGAGATGCTTTACGCCACAGGGGTACGCGTAAGCGAGCTCTGCAACCTCAACCGGTCCGACATAGACCACGCCCGTCAGGTCATCCGCGTGATGGGAAAGGGCGCCAAGGAACGAGCCGTCCCGTACGGCAACCCGGCCCGCGAAGCCCTCGCCGACTACCTGCGCGCGGCCCGCCCCCAGCTGACCACCAGGTACAGCAAGGACGCCCTCTTCCTCGGCTCCAAGGGCGGCCGCCTCCAGCCCACCGTCGTCCGCCGCGTCGTCGCCCGCGCCGCTCAGGCCGCCGGTCTGCCGCACACCAGCCCGCACGACCTGCGCCACTCCGCCGCCACGCATCTGCTCGACGGCGGCGCCGATCTGCGAGCCGTCCAGGAGCTCCTGGGACACAGCTCACTGTCGAGCACCCAGATCTACACCCATGTCTCCACCGAGCGCCTCCGGGCGGCGTTCAAACAGGCACACCCGCGGGCCTGAGCACGTACGATCCACAGCATGAGCGCCGAAGATCCGCCCCGGTCCATCCCCGGCGCCCGGCTCCTGTTCAGCCTGGACCCGGCGGTGTCCTATCTGAACCATGGCTCCTTCGGCGCTCTGCCGATCGGCGTGCAGCGGGCCCAGCAGCGCCTGCGCGACGAGGTCGAGTCGAACCCGCTGCGCTTTTACGGCCTCGGGCTGATGGACCGCATCGTCCACACCCGACGGCACCTCGCGATGTTCCTGGGCGCCGACCCGGACGGCAGCGCGCTCGTGCAGAACACCACCGCCGCCGTCTCGCTGATCCTGCAGTCGGTGCGGCCCGGGTCGAGCGACGAGGTGCTGCTGACCGACCACGCGTACGGCGCTGTCGCCATGGCCGTCCGCCGCCAGTGCCGCCGCACCGGGGCGAGTGCCCGCACCGTGGCCGTGCCGATCGGCGCACCGCCCGCCGAGGTGGTCGCAAGGATCCGCGCGGCACTGCGCCCGGGCCGGACCAGGCTGCTCGTCGTCGACCAGCTCGCCTCCGCCACCGCGATGCTCTTCCCGGTACGCAAAATCGTCGCCACCGCCCGCTCCCTCGACATCCCGGTCCTGGTCGACGCCGCGCACGTCCCCGGCATGCTCCCCGTGGACGTGGCCGCGATCGGCGCCGACTTCTGGGTCGGCAACCTGCACAAGTGGGGCTGGGCCCCGCGTGGCACCGCGCTTCTGCACGTCGCGCCCGCCTGGCGACGGCGGATCGACCCGCTCGTCGTGTCCTGGGAGCAGGAGCAGGGCTTTCCGCTGTCGGTTGAGTTCATGGGGACGATCGATTACACGACGTGGCTCGCGGCCCCGGCCGGGATCTTCACGTTGCGCACGCTCGGACTGGACAACGTCCGCGGGCACAATGAGGCGCTTGCCGCGTACGGTCAAAGGGTTGTCGGTGAGGCCCTCGGCCTCGCGCCCTCCGACCTGCCGCACCCCGGCGGACCGGGGGTCTCGATGCGCGTGGTCCCGCTGCCCGCCGGCGTCGCCACCACCATGCCCGAGGCGCAGGCTCTCCGCGTGCGGCTCTCCGACAAGCTGGCTGTGGAGACCGCGGTGAACGCGTGGGGTGGTCGCGGATGGCTGCGGCTGAGCGCCCAGGTCTACAACCGGCCGGAGGAATACCACCACCTGGCCGAGCACCTGCCCGCGCTGCTCAGCGAGCTCCAGAACCGCTGAGCGGCAGCAGGCGGACGCGGCCCAGCAGCGCGAGCGGGTCGAGGTAGGAGGACCCGCGCCGCAGGCCCCAGTGCAGACAGGCCTCCACCGTGCACCCCGGATGCCCCGCCGACACCGCGCCCAGCGGCCCTCCCGCCGCGACCGTGTCCCCCGCCGCAACCGACGGGGTGACCGGCTCATAGGTGGTCCGCAGACCGCCCCGGTGAGCCACGCTCACCACGCCCCGCCCGGCGAGGACTCCCGCGAAGACCACCGTCCCGGGTCCGGCCGCACGGACGACCGCACCGGGACGCGCGGCGAGATCGACACCGCGATGGCCCGCCAGCCACGGCGCGGGTGGTGGTGAGAACGGCCGGACCACCCACAGCGGGGCGACCGGGAAGACCGGCGCGGCCGAGAACGTGAGAAGAGCTGAGAGCAGCACGGAGAGCATGCCGACCACCCTGCCCGGAACGGCACCCGGACGCGGCCGGCCCTGTGGACGGCCGCGAACTGTGGATTACCCGCCGAAGCCCGCGTCGTCCGGTAGGGAGATGTCGGGCTTCTCCAGCTCCTCGACGTTCACGTCCTTGAACGTCATCACCCGCACGTTCTTCACGAAGCGGGCCGGCCTGTACATGTCCCAGACCCAGGCGTCGTGCATCTCGACCTCGAAATACACCTCGCCGTCGGAGTTGCGCACGTGCAGGTCCACCTGGTTGGCCAGGTAGAACCGGCGCTCGGTCTCCACCACGTAGGAGAACTGGCGGACGATGTCGCGGTACTCCCGGTAGAGCTGCAGCTCCATCTCGGTCTCGTACTTCTCGAGATCCTCTGCGCTCATCGTGTCTCGCCCTCCATGGCCTCATCTTCCCCCACCGACGGCGACGGCTGAGGCTGCTCGCCCGACGCCACGCCGACGGTACCCTCAGCGGCCTCCGGAAGCAGCAGCGGCTCCGTAACGGTCACGTCGAAAAGCGACGGCGCCACGACCACCGCCGGGTCCGCGGGACGGCGTGCCCGCGGCGGCCGGTTGCCGCGTCCGGAGGCGGCCGCGACATTGACGTACGAGAAACGGTGTTCCGCGCAGGGCCCGTGCCGGGTCAGCGCGGTGCTGTGCTCGTCGGTGATGTAACCCTTGTGCACCGCGAACCCATAGTGCGGGTATTTGGAGTCGAGTTCCACCATGAGGCGGTCCCGGGTGACTTTCGCCAGAACGCTGGCCGCCGCCACGCAGGCCGCGACCCGGTCGCCCTTCCACACCGCGAGGCCGGGCACCCCGAGGCCGTCGACCGGGAAGCCGTCGGTGAGCACGTAGTCCGGCCGGACGGTGAGCGAGGCGAGCGCGCGGCGCATCGCGGCGAGGTTGCACACGTGCAGGCCGCGCGAGTCGACCTCGGTCGGCGGAATGATCATCACGGACCAGGCGAGCGCGCGGGCGACGACCTCGTCGTAGACGCGCTCCCGTGCGGCGGCGGTGAGCAGCTTGGAGTCGGCCAGTCCGGGGACCTCGCCGCGCTTGCCCTCGGGCAGGATCGCCGCGGCGGCCACCAGCGGACCGGCGCAGGCACCACGGCCGGCCTCGTCGGCGCCGGCCACGTTGCGGAAACCGCGGCGCTGCAGGGCCTGCTCCAGCGCGTAGAGCCCGGCTTCGCGACGGACGACGGTGCGGGGTGGGGCCAGCATCTAGACCGTCACCCGCCGCAGCAGATCGGCCAGGTCGGCCGGAAAGATCAACTCGTCGCTCGCCTCGATCTCGGCGGCCGACCACCAGCGGTGCTCGAAGATCGTGAGCTGTTCCTCGGCGTCCATCCCGGCCGTGTCGACCTGCCAGTCCGCCACGCGCAGCAGGAAGAAGTCCTGACTCTGCCGGTATTGCCGACCGTCGTACTCGAATTCGGCGACCTCGCTGAACACCGGCTCGCCCAGCTCCTCCGGCGGCACCCGCAGGCCGGTCTCCTCGAACAGCTCGCGGGCCGCCGCCTCCGGCACGGTCTCGCCGTCGTCCAGGCCGCCGCCGGCGGTGAACCACCAGCGCGTGCCGGGCCGAGCCGGATCGCCCCCGTGCAGCAGGAGCACCCGGCCCGCCAGGTCGACGAGAAGCACGCGGCCGGCGCGGCGGTCAATCACGGTCACGGAAACAAGGCTACTTACCCGCGGCATCGGGGATCGCGTCATACCCCTCCGGCACCGACAGCCAGGTCGCCCGGCTCGCCGGCCAGAAGACGGTGAACGCCCGCCCGACGACCGAGTCGATCGTGATCGTCGCATCGTCGATCTTGCCGGCCTCGTCGGTGGCGGTGCTCTGCTCGTAGTGCTCCAGGGAGTCGCCGGAGGCCTCCCGGTGATCACCCATGACCCAGAGCCGGCCCGGCGGGACGGTGATGTTGAACTCCTGGTCGGCCACCTGGTTCCGGGTGCCGTCCGCGTCGGTGTAGATGTACGGCTCGTCGAGCGACTGGCCGTTGATCTTCAGACGCTGCTGTTCGTCGCAGCAGACCACGTTGTCGCCGGGGGTGCCGATGACCCGCTTGATGAAGTCCTCACCCTCGGCGCCGGACTGCCAGTCGGTGGGCGCCTTGAAGACCACGATCTCGCCCCGGCGGGGCTCCCGGAAGTCGTAGACGAGCTTGTTGACCAGCACCCGGTCCCACACGTTGAGGGTGTGTTCCATCGAGGGGGACGGGATGTAGAAGGTCTGCAGGACGAAGGCGCGAACCAGAACAGCGACCAGGATCGCGACGCCCAGCAGGATCGGAAGCTCGCGCCAGAACGACCCCCGGCGCTTTTCGGTCTGCTCGTCAATCACGCTCGGAGCCTACGTCGTCGAGTCACGAACGACATGCCGGAACGCGCGGATAAAACCACGGTGAGCAAGAGCGGGAAAATGTCCGCGGCGACGACGGGCGCCTCTTTCGGCTGCGGAGCAGCGCGTACGCCGGCCGCAGTCGGATGTTCCTCTTCGAACCGCTTCCACACGTCGGGCACGTCCAGGCTGGTGAACCTGTCGCTCGGCCAGACGACCACGAATGCCCGCCCGATGATGTTCTCGATCGGCACCGGACCCTGGCAGCGGGCGTCCTGCGAGACCGACCGGTGGTCGCCCATCACGAACATCTGACCCGCCGGCACCGTCAGCTCGTTGAAGCGGCGACTGGTGCACTGCCCGGCGATCGGCGGCTGGTTGAGGTCGGAGTTGAAACCCTCAGCGATGTACGCCTCGTCGATGCCGACCCCGTTGACGGTGATCCGGCCCTGCTCGTCGCAGCAGGCGACCTTGTCACCCGGAAGGCCGATCACCCGTTTGATGAAGTCGCGCTCACCGGGACGGCTGACGCCCACCAGGTCGCCGACGGTCCGGCCGAGCTTCGCCAGGAACGCGTTGCTGACCGGCTCGGTGACCTCGGGGGCCCAGTCGTCGGTGCCGCGGAAGACCACGATCTCGCCGCGCAGCGGGTCGCGCATGTCGTAGACGACCTTGTTGACCAGAACCCGGTCCTGGATCTCCAGCGTGCTCTGCATCGACCCGGAGGGGATGTAGAACGCCTGCACCAGGAAGGTCCGGATCAGGACCGCCAGGCAGAAGGCGACGATCAGCAGGAGCGGCAGCTCCTGCCAGAGCGGCATCTCCTTGCGTCGAAGGACCCCCCGACGCCGCCGAGAAGCCGGGCCATAGCCTTCCATCGGTTCCACGCTTCGCATCTCCCGCCGTCCGCCGGCCGAACCGCCCCCGGATACAGCACTACCGCCCGAGTTTCCCGGCTAGGGGAAGTTACGAGCGGTAGGACTGAAATGGTTCACCTCGAACCGTCCGGCACACAGGCGCAAGCGTAGTTCGCCCGCGCCTGTTTGTGCCGCACCAGTTTTCGGTCAGACGGTCTGCTTCTCCCGCAGCTCCTTGATCTTGGCCTTCTTGCCGCGGAGCTCACGCAGGTAGTAGAGCTTGGCGCGACGCACGTCACCGCGGGTGACGACCTCGATCCGGTCGAGCGCCGGGCTGTTGATCGGGTAGGTCCGCTCGACACCGACGCCGAAGCTGATCTTCCGGACCTTGAAGGTCTCTCGCAGGCCGGCACCGTGGCGAGCGATCACGACGCCCTGGAAGACCTGGACACGAGACCGGTTACCTTCGACGACCCGGGCGTGCACCTTGACGGTGTCACCGGCGCGGAAGTTGGGAGTGTCGGTGCGCTGCGACTGGGCGTCGAGAGCGTCCAGCGTGTTCATCGCTGCATCCTCGTCGTGCTAGGCGCACCGGGAGTTCGGTGCGCGGTGGGTGATTCTGACCCTCCGTAATTGAAGAGGGTCCTCGTCCCGACCCACGGCGTGGGGCGAGACGGCAACCTCCCTACTCTGCCACACGAGGAGGGGGGATCTGTAATCCGGCCTCGGCCAGCGCCTTCCGGTCCTTCTTGTCGAGGTTCTCCGGCGGATAGGCGGCCCACATGTCCGGACGCCGGCCGGCGGTCCGCAGCATGCTCTGATCGCGCCGCCAGCGGGCGATCCGGCCGTGGTCGCCGGAGCGGAGCACCTCCGGGACCTCGCGGTCGCGCCAGGTGGCCGGTTTCGTGTAGACCGGGGCCTCCAGCAGACCGGCCGCGTGCGACTCCTCGGTGAGTGAGTCGGCGTTGCCCAGCACACCGGGCAGCAGCCGGGTGACCGCCTCCAGGATCACGATGACCGCGACCTCGCCGCCGAACAGCACGTAGTCGCCGAGGGAGACCTCGCGGACCGGCATCCGGGACGCGGCGTCGTCGATCACCCGCTGGTCGATGCCCTCGTACCGGCCGCACGCGAAGATCAGGTGGTTCAGCTCGGCCAGCTCGTGCGCGTCGGCCTGAGTGAAGGGCTTGCCGACCGGCGAGGGCACGATCAGGGTGGCGTCCGGCGAGGCGACGGCGTCCAGGGCCTGCCCCCACGGTTCGGGGCGCATGACCATCCCCGGGCCTCCGCCATAGGGACTGTCGTCCACGGTCCGATGGACGTCGTTGGTCCAAGTGCGCAGATCGTGCACGGAAAGATGCAAAAGCCCGGAAGTCCGGGCCTTGCCGATCAGTGACAGGTCGAGCGGCCCGAAGTAATCCGGAAAAATCGTGACAATATCGACACGCACTAGAGGTCCAGCAGTCCTTCGGGCAGGTCGACCACGATCCGGCCGCCGGCCAGGTCCACGGTCGGCACGATCGCCGTCACGAACGGGATGAGAGCCGTGCCCCCGCCCGCCTTGGCGAGCACGATCAGGTCCGAGGACGGCGCGTGGTCGATGCGCTGCACGGTCCCGAGTTCCGCCCCGTCGACGGCGACCACTCGCAGGCCCACCAGCTGGTGGTCGTGGAACTCCTCGGGGTCCTCCGGCGGCGCCAGGTCGGCGCTGTCCACCTGGAGGAAGACGCCACGCAGTGCCTCGGCGACATTGCGGTCGGAGATGCCCTCGAAGACCGCGATCCCTCGGCCCTGATGCCAGCGGATCGACTCGAGGACGAGCCGCTGGGGAACTTCGAAACGAACGCCCGGGGCAGCCGCAGCCGCCGGGCCGACGTTCACACGGCGGTCCCTGGGGACCTCCGTGACGAACACCGACCCGGACGTGAAGCGTTCCTCGGGCTCGTCGGTCCGCACGATCACCGAGACCTCGCCCCGGATCCCGTGCGGTTTACCGATCTGGCCGACGACGAGCAGCACTCAAACTCCCTTTGCAGTACGGCGAAGCCGTTTAGGAAGCTTGTCAGTAGGCGTCGACGATGTCGACGCGGATGCCACGCCCGCCGATCGAACCGATCACCTGACGCAGGGCCTTGGCCGTCCGCCCGCCGCGCCCGATGACCGTTCCCAGGTCCTCCGGGTGCACGCGGACCTCGAGCCGCTTGCCACGGCGCGAGTCGACCAGCCGGACCCGGACGTCGTCCGGGTTGTCGACGATGCCCTTGACGAGGTGCTCCAGCGCGGGCCGGAGCGCCCCGTCAGCTCGCGTCGGCGCCGGCACCGGCCGGGTCCTCAGCGGTCTCGGCGACGGCCTCGCGGTTCGGCTCGGCCGGCTCGGCGGGCTTCGACTCGGCCTTGGCCTCGGCGGGCTTCTCGGCCTTCGCGCCCTTCTTCGGCGTGGTGGCCGGCTTGGTGTCGGCGAGACCGGCGGCCGCCTTGGCCTCCGCCTCGTACACCTCGGTCTTGTTCTGCTTGCTCGGCGCGACGAGCAGCGGCGCCGGGGCCGGCTGGCCCTTGAACTTCTGCCAGTCGCCGGTCTTCTCGAGGATGCGCTGCACGGGCTCGCTCGGCTGGGCGCCGACGGAGAGCCAGTACTGAATCCGGTCGGACTTCACCTCGATGACCGAGGGGTGTTCCTTCGGCTGGTAGATGCCGACGTACTCGATGGCGCGGCCGTCACGCTTGGTGCGCGAGTCGGCGACGACGATGCGGTACTGCGGGTTGCGGATCTTGCCCATCCGCAGAAGCCGGATCTTTACGGCCACGGTGATTAGCTCCCGATAAAAGCGTGGTTGAGTCGAACGGAGCCCACGTGGGGTTGCGGGACCGATGACTCGTGGACTGGCTTGTGCGACGAGGGGTTAGAGGGCGCCTCACGCATGCCGGATACCAGACGCCATTCTGCCAGATGAACGAGGGCGTCTCCCAATCGGGCCTGGCCACACCCAAAATCAAGATCAAGGGCTTCATGTCGTGCCTGAGTGGGTGGTGCTGACCGTCGCTCCCGCCGAGGCCGGGCCGGGGCCCACCTTCGGTGGCCCTGGCCCTTCATTCTGCGTGCGTGGGGAAGATCAAAACCGGACCGCACGCGGGCGGTCCCAGCCCGCGGGGACCTCGGCAGGCACGGGCCAGGCGGGGTCGGGGTGGAAGTCGGTCCAGGTGCCGTCGAAGGGGAAGTCGCCGGCCTCGATGTGTTTGACGACACGGCGGCCCTCGGCCCACACTGCGGCCTCGTCCGCCACCCAGTAGTGCGACGGGAGGGCGAGGCGCTCGGCGAACTCGTCCTCGTCCTTCCAGCGCCAGGAGCGGTCCGGCATCACCTCGATGTCGAGGTCCTGGTCGACCACGTCGACGCCGGCGATGCTGCCGTCGTCCCAGCGGACCGCGTGCTCCTCGAGGTTGACGTACCAGTTCTTGAAGACGCCGTCCGGGGTGCGGAAGAACCAGACCGAGTGATCGCTGCCGGGCGGGATGAACTTGAGGATGCCGGGGCCGCTCCAGGAGGAGGGCACCAGTTCGTGGTCCAGGGTCACCCACTCGGCGAACGGCATGTCACGCACACCACGGCCGTCCGCCGCCACCTCGATGATCGTCGGCGAGTGCGCGGCCAGCCAGAGCAGCAGCCCGCGCTCGTCGTCGGAGACCACCCGGCAGGGGCGGACGTTGACCAGCCGGCCGGCCGAGAAGTTCCGGTAGAGAACCGCCCGGCCGGGCGTGAACGGCCCGCTCAGTACGACCGGCCCAGGTAGGCGATCAGCTCCGGCTCCTCGTCGGACTCCGGCATCGAACCGTCCGGGCGGGTCAGGCAGCGGACCGTGACGGCCTTGCCGTTGGCCTCCTTCTCGCCCTCCTCGCCGACCGCCGACCACGGCACCCGGGCCCAGCCGGTCTGCGACGCCTCGATCGCCTCACCGAGGGTCTTCACGTCGACCGTGCGCTCCTCGCGGAACGCCAGGGCGTCGTCGAAGAGGCGCTGCTGGTCGGCCTTGAGCGAGGCCTGCACCATCGCGGCCACCTCGGCCAGCGCGATCGGGGTCTTCGAGCCGTCGACCCGCCGTGCCACGACGACGTTGCCGGTGGCCAGGTCGCGGGGACCCACCTCGATGCGGATCGGGATGCCCTGCAGCTCCGCGTCGACCGCGCGGCGGCCGAAGGGGATGTCCGCACGATCGTCGAGCTTTACGCGTACACCTGCGGTTTTGAGATCGTCGCGCAGCTTGATCGCCGCTTCCGTGACGCCGTCGCCCGCCTTGACCACCATGATCTGAACCTGCACCGGCGCCAGCCGGGGCGGAAGCCGCAGGCCGTTGTCGTCACCGTGCACCATGATCAGACCGCCGAGCATCCGGGTCGACGTGCCCCACGAGGTGGTCCAGGCATGCTCGACCGTGCGGTCGGCCGACGAGTACGTGATGTCGAACGCCTTCGCGAAGTTCTGCCCGAGCTCGTGCGACGTGCCCATCTGCAGCGCCTTGCCGTCGCCCATCATGGCCTCGACGGTCATCGTGTTGGTGGCGCCGGCGAACCGCTCACCCCGCGTCTTGCGGCCCGGAACCACCGGGATGGCCAGCAGATCCTCCATGAACGACTGGTAGACGTTCTTGTGGATGTCCCGGGCGTGCTCCCGCGCGTCGGCCTCGGTGGCGTGCGCGGTGTGGCCCTCCTGCCAGAGGAACTCGGTGGTCCGCAGGAACGTCCGCGGCCGCAGCTCCCACCGGACCACGTTGGCCCACTGGTTGAGCAGCAGGGGCAGATCACGGTACGAGTCGACCCACTTGGCCATGAACTCGCCGATCACCGTCTCGCTGGTCGGCCGGACCACCAGCGGCTCGGCGAGCTCCTTGCCACCGGCGTGGGTGACCACGGCCAGCTCCGGCGAGAAGCCCTCCACGTGGTCGGCCTCGCGGCGCAGATAGTTCTCCGGGATGAACAGCGGGAAGTACGCGTTCTGGACGCCCTGCTCCTTGATGCGGGCGTCCATGTCGCCCTGCATGCGCTCCCAGATGGCGTAGCCGACCGGCCGGATCACCATCGTGCCGCGCACCGGGCCGTTGTCGGCGAGCTGCGCCTTGGCGATGAGGTCCTGGTACCAGCGGGGGAAGTCCTCCGCACGGGGAGTGAGCACACGAGCCATGGGACGACATCCTAGTCTCGGCCGTCGTGCAACCTGCCGGGTGGGCGTCCCGTGTCCCTCTGCGGAGAAGGACGGGGTGACGGATGGACTTCGATGGCTTCTACCGGGACACCTCCCGGAGGCTGTTGCGGTACGCGTACGGACTGACCGGTGATCCGGCCGAGGCACAGGACCTGGTCCAGGAGGCGTACGCGCGCGCCTGGCAACGATGGCGCCGGGTGTCCGGTTACGAGGACCCGGAGGCGTGGCTGCGCCTGGTCGTCAACAGGTTGTCCACCGATCGCTGGCGGCGGCTGTTCGTCCGGCGCGACCACGCGGCACGGGAACGGCCTCCGGTGCCCGTGCCGCCGCCCTCGGAGAACACCGTCCTGCTGGTCCAGGCGATGCGTGAGCTGCCGGACGCGCAGCGCCGGGCGCTCGCCCTGCACTACCTGCTCGACCGGTCGATCGCCGAGATCGCGGCGGAGACCGGCGCCTCGCAGGGCACCGTCAAGTCCTGGCTGTCCCGCGGCCGCACCACCCTCGCCGCTGTGATCACCCCTCGGGAAGGAGTGCGCCGTGCCGGTTGACCTCGATGAGCTGTTCACGGCGATGCGCTCGGACGCCGACGCCGTCCCGCTGGGCCCGGCCGCGACCGCCCGGGAACGCGGGCGGCAGCGCAACCGGAACCGCGCGATCCTGGCCGCTGCCGCGGCCGTCCTGGTGCTGGTCACCGGCGTCGGCACGGTGATGCGGTACGGGCAGCAGGAGAAGACGCTCCCGGCCGGGCCGGTGAACCGGATCCGCGGACTGGAACCGGTCGGCCGGCCGATCGTGTTCGGCGGCGAGGGCAGCACCTGGAGAACGACGGTGTCGTACGGCGACCGGATCTACGGCGTCTCGGAGCTGAGGAACGGCGAGAACCGGGTGGTCGCCGTTGACGCGGCCACCGGCAAGCTCGCCTGGGCGGCGGGCCCGTTCCATCCGTTCTACGACTACGGCGGGCCGATCATGGCGGACGGCAGCCTGCTGGTCGTCGACCCGCACTCCGCCGGGACGAGCCTCAAGTTTCTGAAACCGGCCAACGGTGCGGGCGGGCTGAGCCTCGGCTACGACGACAGCATCCGGATGGTGATCGGCGACGGCATCCTCGTCACGCACGGCACGAAGACCGGGCTCACCTCGGCGTACGACCTGGCCAAGGGCACGCGGCTGTGGCGGACGTCCGACGGCGCGGGCCGGACCACCACGATCCTGGGGATGCAGACCGGCGCCTACGACCGGGTCGAGGCCTACTACGGGCCGCCGCTGACGATCAGCGACGACGGGTTCGTCCAGATCGGCAAGGACGGGCGGGTGCGGGTGCGGGACATGGGTACCGGCGCGACGCGGATCGAGCTGCCGGCGGGGGCGCCGGGGGCGCAGAGCCCGGTGGCGTACGACGGGCAGCTCATCGCCGGATACCGGGACGAGGAGACCGGCCGCTACCAGATCAAGATTACCGACCTGACCGGCGAGTCCGGCACGCCACGGCTGGTGTACGAGCCGACCGTGGAGAGCGGTGCCCGTACCGTCCTGCCGTGCGGCACCGGCCGCATCTGTGTCGGCCGCCAGGAGCCCAGCGGTGTCGTCGCCGTGGACACCGCTCGTCAGGCCGAGCTGTGGACCGCGTCGCTGCCCACCCAGTTCACCGCGGTCACCCAGTCGCGCGGCGGCCGGGTGCTCGTCGGCGACGCCGGGCAGACCGCGCTCCACGACCAGGACGGCCGCGCCCTGATCGCCGGCCCCGGCGACGGCCGGTTCGTCGACGACGAGAACGTGCTGTGGCAGGAGCAGGCGGAGTCCGGCGTGGTCCTGTCCGCGGTCTCGGCCACCGACGGCAGCCGGATCCGGATCGGCGAAACACCTCCACGCGGCGGCAACTGCACCTGGACCGACGAGTACCTGGCCTGCCCGGTCAGCCCCGGCGAGGGCGCCTCCGAACTCCGCATCTGGCGCTTCACCAGAGGACGATGATGAGCAAACTTCGCAGGATTCTCAGCGTGGGCGCCGCCGTGCTGGCGCTCGCCGGCTGCTCCCAGCGGGCGGACCGGCCGCCGGTCGAGCAGGCCGGTGACCGGGTCACCGGCCTGACGCCCGTGGGCAGCCCGATCACCCTGTTCGGCCCGACCGCCGACAAGCTGGTCAGCACCAGCGCCGTCGCCGGCGGGCGGATCTTCACGGCGTCCGGGGCCTGGTACGAGCCGTTCAAGATGATCGCCGTGGACGCCACCACCGGTGCCACCGCGTGGGACATGGGCCCGGTGTCGACGTTCGACGTCAACGTCGGGCCGATGGTGTTCCACGGCGCGCTGCTGGTCGGGCTCCGCTCCCGGATCGAGGTACGGGACCCGGCGACCGGCGACCTGCGCTGGGCACTGCCGACCACGGGGCACAACGCCGTGGTCAGCGACTCGGTGGTGGCGGACGTGGTGGACGGCGGGGTGACCGAGGGGTACGACCTGGCGACCGGCCGCAAGCTCTGGACGGTCCCGCCGCCGGGCGGTGACAGGCCGGTCAAGCAGACGGGCATGCGGACCGGCGACGAGTACTCGCCCGAACCCGGCGCCCGCCGCGAGATCCGGATCAGCGACGGGCAGCTGGTGCAGCTCACCGCCACGGGCCGGGTGCTGTTGCGGGACATGGCCACCGGCAAGCTCGTCGGCGACGCGCCGGGCGGGTTCCGGCCCGGCAACTCCACCACGCTGATCGGTTACCAGGGCACGGCCTACCTGGGCAACACCAAGGAGATCCTCGCCGCGGACCCGGCCACCGGGAAGACCCGGAACTTCTTCACGGGCACGCACCCCGGTCTGTTCCCGTGCGGCGCCGAACTCATCTGTGTCGTCTCCGGCGGGACGATGATCGCGAAACGGCCGGACGGCACCGAGGCCTGGCGCTCACCGCGGGCGGACATGCACCTGTTCGGGACCTTCCGCGCCGACCGGATCGCCGTGCGCGCGATAGTCGGCCAGGCTCTGTACACGTCCGACGGCGAGGTCCTCTACGAGAACGAGTCGCAGACCGACATCGGCTGGATCGACGACGACAACCTGCTGGCCCTGGTCGGCGTCGGCGGGCAGGGGAGGGTCGACATCGTGGCGGTCGCGGCCGAGGACGGACGGGCGACCACGATCGGCACACTCCCGCCGGTGGAGCCCGACTGTTCGTGGTCGGATCAGGTCCTCGCCTGCCGCGACGGGACCGAACTGAAGATCTGGAAGTTCACCCGCTGATCACTTGAAGACCCCGCCCCGCAGGACGATCCTGCGGGGCGCCTTCACCACTCGCAGATCCACGCGCGGGTCGGCGTCGTAGACCACCAGGTCCGCGAGGCCGCCCTCGACCAGCCCGCCGAAGCCCAGCCACTCCCGCGCCTTCCACGACGCGGCGGCCAGCACATCGGCCGCCGGGATGCCGGCCTCGTGCAGCGCGAGCATCTCGTCGGCGGCCAGCCCGTGCGAGATCCCGCCGCCCGCGTCGGTGCCCACATAGATCGGCACGCCGGCCTCGTGAGCAGCCAGCACCACCGACGGGAACCGGTCGCGCATGGCGATCATGTGGTCCGCGTACCCCGCGAACCTCTCCCGCGCCTGCTCGGCGATTTTCCCGAACGTCCGGATGTTGATCATCGTGGGCACCAGCGCCGTGCCCCGCCGGGCCATCTCGTCGATCAGGTCGAGCGACAGCCCCGTGCCGTGCTCAACCGAGTCCACCCCGGCCCGCACCATGATCTCCACGCCCTCCTCGGAGAACGTGTGCACCGCGGCGCGCGCACCGGCGGCGTGTGCGGCCTCCACCGCCACGGCCATCGTCGCCGCGTCCCAGCTCGGCGCGAGGTCGCCCACCTCCCGGTCGATCCAGTCGCCGACCAGCTTCACCCAGCCGGTGCCCGCCTTGGCCTGCGCTGTCACGGCGGCGGCAACCTCACCCGCCGCCACCTCCACACCGATGTCACGCAGATAGCGGCGGGGCGCGGCCACGTGCCGCCCCGCGCGGGCGAGGCGGGGCATGCCCGGTTCGTCATCAAGTTCGGGGTACGGGTACGGCGAGCCGGCGTCCCGCAGCGCCAGAACCCCCGCGTCCCGATCCACCACGGCCAGCTCACGGGCCTGGTCAAGGCTCTCGATCGGCCTCGCACCGGGCGCGATACCCAGGTGACAGTGCGCGTCCACGAGCCCCGGCACGACCCACCCGCCGTCACTGATCGTCTCCGCGCCGGTGACCGGCTCGAACGTGACCCGGTCCCCCACCAGCCACAGATCCCGAACCACACCGTCCGGCAGAACCGTCCCACGCACATGCAGAGCCATGAGACAGTCCTACCGGATCATCGGCTCAGTCGTCCTGCCGGGCCACGGCACGGATCCGGTCCCGCCGCCGTGTCCACGCCGGCAGGTCCAGGGTGATCTGCCACGGCTGGTCGACAGTGACGACCTCGCTGGTGGATCGCACCTGCTGGTAGGCACCGCCGGGACCGAGCACGAACTGCGTGAGAGTCACGCGCTCGGCCAGCGGATCGACGATCCAGTAGTTACGAATACCGACATAGGCGTATTTCTTGAGCTTGCCGGTTCGATCGAACTTCTTCGTGGACTCCGAGGCGACCTCCACCACGAGCGGCACGTCACCCGGTCGCACCGGGGACTTACCCGCACCTTCCTCGTGGATGAGGACCACGTCCGGGCGCAACTCGTTGCGCCGGTCCAGCAGAACGGCCTGTTCCGGATTGACCAGAACGTCGTCCGGGCAGTGCTCCATGGCTGCCATAGCGATGTTCAAGGCGATGAATTGATGGATGGGCAGGGCGAGGGGAGACAAGACGAGCCTTCCGTCGATCAACTCGTAACGGAGATCCTCGGGAAGGTCCGCGATGTCGTCGACGGTCAGGTCGTCTCGCCCCAGCAGATGCTCGATCAAGTCCAACTCGTTCAGGTGCGGCGCAGCGGTCATCGGCTCCTCCTCAACGGATTCGCCTTCCACCATACTAGGCACCAGTCCAGATGCTCTATGCCAACTTAGCGCTGGTCATCCTTCGGCTTGCTGAGCTTGTTGAAGTCCAGCTTCGGCAGCTTGAAGCCCGGCGGCAGCCCCTGCCCACCGCCGAGTGCGCTCGGGTCCATCCCCGGCGGCAGCTGCGGCATGCCGCCCGGGAAGCCCGCCGGCGGGCGGCCTCCGACGCGGGGGCGGTTGCTGCCCTTCGCACCCTTGCGCTTGTTCTTCGAGCTCTTCGTGGCGCTGCGGCGGCCACCCGGCAGGCCCATCATCCCGGACATCTGCTTCATCATCTTCTGCGCGTCGGCGAAGCGGTTGAGCAGCTGGTTGACGTCCATGACCGTGACGCCGGAGCCGTTCGCGATGCGGACTCGGCGGGAGGCGTTGATGATTTTCGGGGTGGTGCGCTCCTGCGGGGTCATCGATCGGATGATCGCGGTGACCCGGTCGAAGTGGCTGTCGTCCAGCTCGTCGAGCTGACCCTTCAGCTGGTTCATCCCGGGCATCATGCCGAGGATGTTGGCGATCGGGCCCATCCGGCGCACCGCGATGAGCTGGTCCAGGAAGTCCTCCAGCGTGAACTGCTCGCCACCGAGCAGCTTGCTGGTCATCTTCTCCTTCTGATCCTCGTCGAAGGCCTGCTCGGCCTGCTCGATGAGGGTCAGCACGTCGCCCATGCCGAGGATCCGGCTGGCCATCCGGTCCGGGTGGAAGACGTCGAAGTCCTCGAGCTTCTCACCGGTGGAGGCGAACAGGATCGGCTGGCCGGTGACCTGCCGCACGGAGAGCGCCGCGCCACCGCGCGCGTCGCCGTCGAGCTTGGAGAGGACCACGCCGGTGATGCCGACGCCGTCGCGGAACGCCTCGGCGGTCTGCACCGCGTCCTGGCCGACCATCGCGTCGATGACGAAGATGACCTCGTCCGGGTCGACCGCGGCGCGGATGTCGGCGGCCTGCTGCATCATCTCGGTGTCGATGCCGAGGCGGCCGGCGGTGTCGACGATGACGATGTCCTTCGCCGTACGCCGAGCGTGCTCGATGGAGTCCTTCGCCACCTGCACCGGGTCGCCGACGCCGTTGCCGGGCTGCGGAGCGTAGACGTCCACACCCGCCCGCCCGCCGAGCACCTGCAGCTGGTTGACCGCGTTCGGCCGCTGGAGGTCACACGCGACGAGCAGCGGCTGGTGGCCCTGGCCCTTGAGCCAGCGGGACAGCTTGCCGGCCAGCGTCGTCTTACCGGAACCCTGGAGACCGGCCAGCATGATGACGGTGGGCGGCTGCTTGGCGAACTGCAGCCGCCGCCCCTCGCCACCGAGCACGTTGATCAGCTCTTCGTGGACGATCTTGATGATCTGCTGCGCGGGATTGAGCGCCTGGGAGACCTCGGCGCCGCGCGCCCGCTCCTTGAGGCTGGTGATGAACGACTTGACCACGGGCAGCGCCACGTCCGCCTCCAGCAGCGCGAGGCGGATCTCGCGCGCGGTGGCGTCGATGTCGGCATCAGTGAGCCGACCCTTGCCGCGGAGCTTGGTGAAGATCCCGGAGAGGCGGTCGCTCAAGGTGTCAAACACGGTGTGACTTCCCGGTGGTCGAATGTGTTGGCGTCGCTCGCAAGCCTAGCCGCCCCGCCCGAACCTCACCTGTTCCGCATGCGGTACGTCTTCGCCGCCGCCTCGATCCGCCGCTGGGCCCGCGTCCCGGGGGCGATCGACTGCTTGACCTTGCCGTACAGGTACAGCCCGCCGGCCACCGCGATCGCGCCCACGATCAGGTAGAAGAGGAACGGCCCGATCAGCGAGCTGACCACCCAGCCCACCACGATCACGCCCGCGAGCAGTCCCACCAGGTATGCGATTGCCTTGCCCATCGCGGCCTCCCGCCGTCGTAGCGTCGTCGCCGCTTTCCACCATGCAGGTACCGCGCAAGGTGCCGCATCGGCCGTGCCCCTGATCCGTTCCCCTAGGGGTGGCGATTCCAGGAAACTCCCCAAGCCATCAATAAAGGGCGTATACCGCAGTTAAAGGGTGCAACTCCTGATATAGACCGCAACTTCCGTATCAGCCGTGGCGTTAAGGCTCGGAGAACGCGGCGAAAGGACGACGGCGTGACCCTGCGGCAGATCCTCCGGCTGGCCCCCTGGGCGGTCCGGCGACGGGTCTTCGAGGCCGTCGAGAACCGCGTCCTCCCCCGAATCGCTCCGGAGCGGCGGCTGCGCATCGCCCGTACGCTCATGCCTCTCGCCCCGGTGCGTCTCGCAAGCCGGACCAAGCCGGTGAGCCTGCGCATCCGCACCGGAAAAGGCCTGGTGGCCGCCCGGGTCGAGACCCGGACCGGCCCGGTCGAGATCCGCCGGCAGAACCTGGACCGGGTCGTCCGCGCGCTCGACCTGGCCGGGGTCGACTGGTTCCGGGTGCCCGCCAAGGTCGCGACCCGCACCACCGTCGCCGTCCGCGAGACCGACCGCGACCGCGTGCTGCGCCTGCTCAAGGAACTCACCTCCGGCGACCACGGACTGCTCCGGACGCTGCTGCCCGCGGGCCGCCACCGCCGGGCGCCGCGGGTGCTGTCGGTGTGCTGGCCGGTCACCGATCCCGGCGGCAGCATGCTGCTCGGACCCCAGTACGCCTGCGACGTCGAGTTCTGGACCGAGCGCGACGGCCGGCTCGTCGCACCCCGGCGCAACCCGATCGCCGACTCGATCGGCGTCGACGAGCTCGCCGTGGTCGCCGCCGAGCCGATCTTCGGGCCGTTCAGCACACCCGGCGACGAGACCTGCTACCGGACCCGCGAGGTGTTCACCGCGGTGGACCCGGACCGGATCGGCTTCCCGATCGACGTGGTCTACACCTGGGTGGACGGCTCCGACCCGGCCTGGCAGCGCCGCAAGGCACACGCCCTGGCGGGCAACCCCTGGGTCACCGAGGTCAGCGACCAGGCCGCCAACGACTCCCGGTACGCCAGCCGCGACGAACTGCGCTACTCGATGCGCGCCCTGCACTACTTCGCCCCCTGGGTGCGCCGCGTCTTCCTGGTCACCGACGATCAGGTACCGGACTGGCTGGACCTCGCCCATCCCCGGCTCACCGTGGTCAGCCACCGGGAGATCTTCGGCGAGACCGGCACGCTGCCCACCTTCAACTCGCAGGCGATCGAGTCCCGGCTGCACCGGATCCCCGGGCTCGCCGAGCACTTCCTGTACCTCAACGACGACGTCGTCCTGGGGCGACCGATCACACCGGACCTGTTCTTCACCCCCGGCGGGCTGACGAAGTTCTTCCCGTCCACCGCCCGGGTCGACGTCGCACCGCGCGGGCCCGCCGACCGTCCCGCCGACTCGGCCGCCAAGAACAACCGGCGGCTCATCGAGCAGGCGTTCGGCCGGATGCTGACCCGCAAGATGATGCACACGCCGCACCCGTCGCGGCGCAGCGTCATCGCGGAGATCGAGCGGCGGTTCACCGAGCAGGTGACGGCCACCGCCGGGCACCAGTTCCGGCACCCCGACGACATCTCGCTGCTCTCCTCGCTGCAGCAGTACTACGCGTACCTGACCGGGCGGGCCGCCCCCGGGAAGATCAAGTACCTCTACACCGACCTGGCCAAGCCGGAGACGCCGCTGCGCCTGGCCCGGCTGCTGCGCCACCGCGACGCCGACGCGTTCTGCCTCAACGACGTGGACGTGCACAGCGCCGCGGTGCCCGAGCAGGAAGCGCTGCTCGCCGAGTTCCTCCCGGCGTACCTGCCGTTCCCCTCGCCGTTCGAGCTGCACCGGCCCCGCAGCCGCGCCCTCACCGCGCCCCGCCGACCCGCCACCGGTGGCCTGACCGTTTCATCCAGCAAAGGAGTCCTACCGTGAGCTACGACGTCGTCATCCTCGGACTCGGGTACGTCGGACTGCCACTGGCGCAGCAGGCGATCCGGGCCGGCATGTCGGTGCTCGGCTTCGACGTGGACGAGAACGTGGTGAGCGCCCTCGGTGCCGGCCGCTCCCACGTCGACGACCTGTCCGACTCCGACGTGGACGAGATGCTGGCCGGCGGGTTCCTGCCGACCACCGACGAGTCCCTCATCGCGCAGGCCCGCACCGCGGTGATCTGCGTGCCCACCCCGCTCTCCGAGGGCGACGGGCCGGACCTGCGCGCGGTCGTCGGCGCCACCTCGGCGGTCGGCCGCAACCTGCGCCCCGGCATGCTCGTGGTGCTGGAGTCGACCACGTACCCCGGCACCACCGACGAGGTGGTCCGGCCGCTTCTGGAGCAGCTCTCCGGCCTGACCGCGGGCATCGACTTCCACCTGGCGTTCTCCCCGGAGCGCATCGACCCGGGCAACGAGCGGTTCGGCGCGCACAACACCCCGAAGGTGGTCGGCGGATACACCCCGGCCTGCACCGACGTGGCCTCGCGCTTCTACGGCCGGTTCGTGGAGACCGTCGTCCGTACCCGCTCCACCCGCGAGGCCGAGACCGCGAAGCTGCTGGAGAACACGTACCGCCACGTCAACATCGCCCTGGTCAACGAGATGGCGCGGTTCTGCCACGAACTCGACATCGACCTCTGGGACGTGATCCACGCGGCCTCCACGAAGCCGTTCGGCTTCCAGGCGTTCTACCCGGGCCCGGGCGTGGGCGGCCACTGCATCCCGATCGACCCGAACTACCTCTCCCACAACGTCCGCAGCAAGCTCGGTTACCCCTTCCGGTTCGTCGAGCTGGCCCAGGAGATCAACACGACGATGCCGGCCTACGTGGCCCGGCGCGCCCAGAACCTGCTCAACGCCGACGGCCAGGCGGTCCGCGGCGCCACGGTCCTGCTGCTCGGCATCACCTACAAGGCCAACATCGCCGACCAGCGCGAGTCACCAGCCGCACCCCTGGCCCGCCACCTGGCCTCCCTCGGCGCCACCGTCGCCTACCACGACCCGCACGTGCGCACCTGGGACGTAGGCGGCGTCCCGGTAGAGCGCACCGACGACCTCGAGGGCGCCGCAACCTCCGCCGACCTGGTCATCCTGGTCCAGAACCACCGCGAATACGACCCCGACCACCTGGCCCGCATCGCCAAACGCTTCTTCGACACCCGAGGCGTCACATCGGTCCGCGAAGCCCATCGCCTCTGAGCGGCCCCTTGCGCAAGGCGTGCCGGTTCCGGCCGGTGCGCCCATTTTTCCGGTACGCGCACACCAACCAGCTCTCATGAGTCACGCGACCACCTGCAACACCGAGCCGTCCGGCCCCGCCGGCCATGCCCCTCCGCGTGTGAAGTTGCGCCCCGCTCCGCACCCGAACTCCACACGCAACGTCGTAACCGCGTGTGTGTGAAGTTGCGCCCCGCTGCGCACCCCAACTCCACACGCAACGCCGTAACCGCGCGTGTGAAGTTGCGCCCCGCTCCACACCCCAACCCCACACGCAACGTCGTGACCGTGTGCGTGTGTGGAGTTGGGCCCACCAGCGCACCCCAACTCCACACGCAACGTCAGGTGAAGGTCCAGCGGGAGTTGAGGGCGTAGTTCAGCGCCGGAATCAGCACCAGCGCCACCCCCTGCACGACCGCGTAAGGGCCGCCCAGCAGCGAAGTCCCCGTCCACAGCACCACCGCGTTCAGCGAGAACGCCGCCACCGTCACACTCAGGAACCGCGCGCCCGCCACCCCGTGCCCCACCGCCGACCGGAACACCCAGGTGTGCTGGAGCACGTACGACACGACCACACTGGCCGCGAACCCGATCGACGACGCGGGCACCGCCGGCAGCACCGCCGAACAGGCCAGGCCGACGCCGAAATGGGTGGCCGCGCTCAGCCCCCCACTGACCGCATACCGGAACAACCGCCCGAAGTCACCGCTCAGCACGCTGCTCGACAACCCAGCTGTCCGGGGAACTCGGCACGGGACTCGAGACCCGCTCCTGCACCAGATACCGCGGCCGCCCCCGAACCTCCTCGTGGATCCGAGCCAGGTACTCCCCGATGACCCCGAGCCCGATCAACACAAAGGTCCCCGTGACCAGCAATAACAGGATCACCGTGGTGAACCCCGCCACCGAGCCCCCGCTGATCCACCTGACGAGCGTCTGCACGCCGAGCACCATCGCGAACACCGCGAACCCCAGCCCCGCCAGCGTCACCAGATGCAGCGGCGCCGACGTGAACGACGTCAACCCGTTGACCGCCAGCCGGAACAGCCCGCGCATGGTCCAGCGGGACGCGCCGCCCTCCCGGTGGTCGATGTCCACCTCGACGGTGTCCCGGGTGAACCCGATCCAACTGCTCGTACCACGGAAGAACGTCGAGTGCTCCGGCATCCGCCGCAGGGCTTCCAGCGCCGGCCGGCCGAGCAGCCGGAAGTCCGTGGCGTCGACCAGGTCCACCTTCGTCAGGCCGGTGAAGGCCCGGTTGAACACCCGAGCGCTGAGCCGGTTGCCGATCGACTGGCCGGTCCGGTTCCGCTTCACCGCCTCGACCACCTGTGCGCCGGCCTGCCAGCGATGCACCATCGCCGGGATCGCGGACGGCGGATGCTGCAGGTCCGAGTCGATCACGACCACCGCGTCGCCCGAGACGTGATCGAGGCCGGCCAGCAGCGCCGCCTCCTTGCCGAAGTTCCGCGACAGCCGCACTCCGTGCACCCGAGGGTCGAGCAGGGCCTGCCCGGCGATCCGCGACCAGGAGTCGTCGCTGGACCCGTCGTCGACCAGCACCACTTCGAAACGCAGCCCGGCCTCCCCCATCACCGAGGCCAGGCGCGCGACGAACCGTTCCACGCCGGCGCCCTCGTTGTAGATCGGGGCCACCACGGAGATCAGCGAGTCGCTCATGAGCCCACCCGGCAGAACGGGACGCCGGCGAGGGCTCGCGCGGCCATGTCGAGCGAGTCGGTGTAGCGCTGCTGCTGGAACGGTCCCCCGCCGTTGTTGCGCAGCGCCTCGGCGAGCAACGCGCAGCGCCGCGCGTCTCCGGCGCCGCCGGGTTCGAAGGCGCCCATGGCCAGCGAGATCCGGTTGTCGAGCTGGGAGGTGGACCAGCGGGCGGACTGGTCGGCGTAGGACCGGTTGGCTGCCGCGGAGCCGGTCGCGGCCAGGGCGAGGCCGGCCAGCAGCAGAGCGAGAGAGCGGCGCCGGGCCCGGGTGATCAACAGAGCGAGAGCGACGACGAGGAGCATGCCGGCGGGTGCGGTGGTCGCCGAGTCGCGCCAGCCCTCGGTCCAGAGCGCGGTTCCGGCCAGGTTGGTGTGTACCTCGACGCTGAGCGCGGCGGGCAGGGCTCCGAAGAGGAGCAGGGCCAGGGCGGCGACGGCGAGACCTGCGAGAGGCCGGGTTGCGGGCCGCGTCGCTGATGAAACCCCTTTTATCGTACGGAGGACGAGCACACCGATCACGAGGAGTGCCGCGACCGGGAACACCCCCCACAGCCAGTCCCCCGCCACGGATCCGGTCGCCGCGTGCCACTGTGCCGGCGGCGCCCAGGCCAGCATCCGGGCCGGCAGCACGAGCAGTCCCTTCCCGTCCATCACGAGGTCCGACCCGTGGTAGCAGCCGCCGTCCGCGCAGTACCCCCGGATGACCCATCGGACCGCCGCGAAGACCGGCAGGAAACCGGCCCAGAGCAGGGCGGTCAGGCGTACCCCTGCGGAGCGCAGGAGCTGCCGCGGGCCCTGCCCGAGGACGAACCGCCCGCGGGCCAGCACCGCCACGGTGGCCAGCGGCACGGCGAAGTAGGCCGGCTCGTTGAAGACCGCCAGACCGCCGCCGGCCGAGAGAGCGAGGACCGCGTGCCACCAGCGGAGCCGTTCCAGCCGGCAGGCCGCGACGGCGACCAGCAGGACCAGTGCCGCGGTGGTCAGGTACAGGCCACCGAACAGCGTCGTGGTGCTGTTGCGCCCGGCGGCGACCAGGCCCGCGCCGACCGCGTACGGAAGAAGCAGCGCAACCGTCGACGGCGCCGTGCCGAACAGCCGTCCGCGGGTCAGCACGCTCTCCGCGAAGAGCACCACCGCGAACGTCAGCAGGATCGCCGCACCGACCGTGACCAGGCGCAGCGCGACGGTGGCCGGAAGGTGCAGCTGCTGCATGCCGAGGAAGGCCAGCAGGTCCAGGGACTTCTCGGTCATCCGGCCGAGCGGGCGGAAGTTGCCCAGCCGCAGATACGTCTCCCCGGTCGCGACGGTGTGCGACACGATCCGCAGCGGGTCGTCGCGGAACATGCCGCCGTGCCAGTAGATGTTGAACCGGTGGTCGCCGCGCGGCGCCACCGCCAGCAGCGGGACCAGCACGATCAGCGGAACCAGCACGCAGCGGCGCAGCACGTGTCCCCAGAGCCGGCGGCCGTCCGCGGGCTGCCCGGGCGCGGAGCCGTGCCACAATCCGGAGCCGGTGCCCGGTTGCTGCCGTACTGTCACGGTTTCGACGGTCACGACTGCTGCAACGACCGCTGCGCCGTCGGGGTTGTGTCGAGCCTGTCCAGCAGTTCCGCCAGCGTCGGCGGGGCGTCCGGATCGACGAAGATCACCTGGCTCGCGGCGTGCTCGGCGCAGAGCCGGGAGAGCCGCTCGGCCAGCACACCGTCCCAGGGGCGGTCGGGCCGGTGCTGGTGCCAGGTCCGCCGGTCCGGCAGGTACTCGATGACCAGCCCGCGGTTGCGCAGCAGCGAGAACATCGGGTCGTCGGTCAGCACCACGGCCCGGTGATCCAGCTCGACCAGCAGGCGCCGCTGCAGCGCGTGGGTGAACGTGCGCAGCGCGGGCAGGCCGAGGCCGATCGCCACGTACAGGTGGGTGGGCGGTGCGGCCGCGACGACGCGGGTCTTGCGCGGCGCTTTCGGGCCCCGGCCGCGCATCCGGCCGAAGAGACGCCGGACCAGCCGCGGCGACGAGCGCAGCGGGTCACGGGCGAACGTGATCAACGTACGCCCGAGCCGGTAGGAACCACTGGCCCGCAGCCGCCGCACGGCCTTGCGCTCCTGGTCACGCTCGCGGGCCAGCCCCTCGCACCGCGTACGCCAGGCGTCGCGCTGCTGCTCGACCGTGCGCAGCCGCACCACGAGCGCCTGGAGGCGGTCCGGATCGAGCTCGGGGGTGTCGCCGGGCAGCACGGCCAGGTCGGTGGAGGGTTCGGACATCGGTGTCACGCTCCGGTCGGGGTCGGTTCGGCCAGTGCGGGGTCGGCGAGGCCCACGAGCCAGCGGGCGGCCGCGGCGGCGCCGTTGCCGATCCGGATCTCCGCGCAGCGGCGGCTCAGGTCCGCGCGCACGTCCTCGCGCACCGCGCGGTCCAGCACCCGGTCAAGGTCCTCGCCCTCCGGGTCCTCGACGATCAGCGCGGCGCCCGCGGCGGCCGCGAACCGGGCCCGGCTCACCTGGTCGTCCAGGGAGGTCTCCCGGTTCGGCACGAACACCGTCGGTACGCCGAACGCCAGCAGCTCATGGAACGAGTTGTAGCCCGACGCGCTGATCACCAGGTCCAGTCCGCGCAGATACCGGCTGATCGGGTACAGCTTCACCAGATGCGTCCCGGGAACCTCCGGCATCGGCTCGGTCGCGATCGCCGACTCGGCGAGCACCACCTGGAAGCCGGCCTCCCGCAGCCGCCCGGCGATCCGCGCGGCCGGCGTGGAGATGTCGTTGATGTTCCCGGCGCCCAGCTGCAGCAGCGCGGCCGGCCGTTCCGGGTCGAGACCGAGCGCCTCCCGGGCGGCGTCGCGGTCCACCAGCTCGTGCCGGTCCAGATAGGTGATCGGCTCGACCGTGTGCACCCGGTCGCGGTCCTCAACCGTCGGGCCCTCGTCCGCGGCCGCGGCGAACTCGCCGGGCTCCAGGATCCCGTCGAAAACCGTGCCCCGCTCGATCCACTCGGTGCCGGTGCCGTGCCGCCACATCGGGCGCCGCACCCAGACCCAGGTGACGTCGCGGCGGGCCCGCACGGCCGCGACGATGCCGTCGTGCGGGACGCTGTCGACCGCCACCACGGCCGGGCGATGCAGGTCGACCAGGTGTTCCAGGCGGCTGCGCAGCAGCTCGGTCCAGCGCTGCCGGGGCAGCCCGAGCACCCGGCGCGAGGGGATGTACTCGGTGAGGAAACCCTCCCGGTACGCCACCGAGGCGCCGTGCGACTGGGTCGCCACCACGGCCGGGGTCTCCGGGGGGAGACGCCGGCCGATCGCCATGAGCCGGGACAGGTGGCCGAGGCCGGCGCCGTTGTCACTGACAAGCAGCACGCCTCGCGCCGGCTCGGCGTCCGAGGAGGTCGCCGACTCCATCGGGACCGGCGATCGGCCGGGCGGGTGGACGCCGCGCTGGGCGAGGCGGTCCACGTGCGACGCGTACCCGAATCGCAGATCGACGAACTCCCGTGCCCTGCGGGCGATCTCGCGGCACCGGGGCTGGTCGTCGTGGAGGCTGTGCACCAGCGCCGCGACACCGTCCGGAGTGGTGTAGAGGGCGGCCTCGCCGAAGACCGGGCGGAAGTGCTCGCCGATCACCACCGGTACGCCGGCCGCCATCGCCTCCATGATGGTCCGGCCGAAGCCCTCGACCAGGTCGGTGTCGTGGAAGTACACGAAGAAGTCCAGGCCGCGCAGGAACTCGGCGGGCGCGACCGTGCCGAACTCTAGCACCTCCCAGTTCTCCGGGCAGCGGCCGAGTTTCTCCACGGCCAGTTCGCCCCCGCCCAGCACCCGGACCCGCAGGCTGGGGTTGTCCGGGTACGCCTGGAGCAGTTCCTCGGCGGTCCGCGGCCACTTCACCGGGTCGGGCCGCCCGTGCCGCCCGATGACCGGGACTCCGGCGACCGGGCCGGTGCGCTCGGTCCACCACTCCGCGGTGTCGATGATCTCGTGCCAGTCGGTGGCGGCCAGCGGCGCGCCCGGTGCCGCCCGGAGCACCTCGTCGCGGACCTGCGGGCTGATCGGCGCCCATTCGAGGTCCGCGCCGAAGTAGCCCTCGAGCCGCTGCCTGACCTCGGCGAAGTCGTAGTAGCGGGCCGGGTCGGCGGCGTCGCCGGGCGCCTGGTTGAGCACCACGACCGTGCGATCCGCGGCGATCCGCGGTACCGCCGCCAGGTCCCGCGTGAAGATCCGTGGCTGCCGGATGACGAGCAGCCGGGCGCGGACCGGCTCGCCCTCGGCGCCCAGGTCGGCCGAGCCGTCCCGCAGCGCCGCGACGATCAGCGGGTTGAACGGCCGGTCCCGCTTCAGGTGCGGCGACCGGACCTGGACGAGCACGGTCGAGAGTCCGGCGCCGGCCTGCGCGCGTACCTCGGCGGCGATGCTCGCCGAGGTGCCGCCGGGATACCGGAAGTCCGAGAGAATCGCCACGTCATGGACGTTCTCGGTCATGGTGTTCTCCGATGTTCGGCGGTGGCGTGTCCAAGCGGGAACAACGAACGCCGCTCGCCCGGCGTCACGCCCGGCACCGGCAGCCGTTGATCCTGCTGACCGAGACATCCGACTGCGGGGGCTCATGCGCAGGCAGCACACGACACCGGACGCGTACGGAACCGGCCTGCTGGAACGGCAGTGGCGGGAACTGATCGCGGTGGCGCCGACCGGGCCGGCCACGGCCGCGCTGCACACCCGATCGCCGGGGACGCGGCCGCTGCTGGCATACGCCGCGGCCCGCCGCCCGGTCGACGAACTGATCTCCGGGGCGCGGGAGGGCCGGCTGTTCCCGGACGCCGACGCGTGGGCGTTCGGCGAGCTGGCCCGGGTGATCACCTGCCAGGACCTGCACCCGGAGGACCGCGCCGACGGGCTGGCCCTGTTCGACTCGCTGCTGCGGACGTTCGGCACCGCCGGGGTGGCTCACGAGCACCAGGGACTGCACGCGCAGGCCGCCTTCGCCGCGGGCGACCACGGCCGGGCGGCCAAGCTGCTCGCCGACTGCCCCGACCTGCCCCAGCCGGTACGCGCGGCGCTCACCGTCGACCTGAGCACCAAGGACGAGTGGCCGGCCCGGTTCAACGCGCTGCTGCCGGCGCCCGGACTCACCCTGGACGGCGACGGCGACGTGCCGTTCGACCGGATCCGCTCGAACCACGCGCCCCGGCACGGCTCCCCGCACCGGATCAGCACGATCGTCACCACGTACCGGCCGGGGCTGGCGCTGCTCACCGCGGTCCGCTCGCTGGTCGCCCAGTCCTGGACCAACCACGAGATCCTGGTCGTCGACGACGGGTCGGGGCCGGAGTTCGAGCCGGTGCTGGGCCGGGCCGCGTCGATCGACCCGCGGGTGCGGATCCTGCGGCTGCCGGAGAACGGCGGCACCTACGTGGCCCGCAACGCCGGGCTGGACGCCGCCTCCGGCACGTTCGTGACGTTCCAGGACTCCGACGACTGGTCGCACCCGCTGCGCCTGGAGCGGCAGGTCGCTCCGCTGCTCGCCGACGACACGCTGTTCGGCACCACCTCGGTGGGCATCCGGGTCACCCAGGACCTGGTGCTCACCCGGCCCGGCATCCCCGAGTACCGCTCCTACAACCTGTCCTCGCTGATGGTCCGGCGGGAGGCGGCGCTGGAACGGCTCGGCTACCTGGACACGGTCCGCAAGGGCGCCGACGCCGAGTACGTGGAACGCGCTCGCGCCGTCTTCGGCCGCCGCGCCGTGCACCACCTGGGCGGCGACCCGCTGGCCCTGATCCGGCTGAGCGCGAGTTCGCTGTCCGGCTCCGACATGACACCCGGCTGGATGCATCCGGCGCGGTACGCGTACCTCTCGGCCTTTCAGACGTGGCACGCGCGCGTCGCCGCGGGAAACGCCGACCCGGTGCGGCCTCGCGAGACCCGGCAGCGAGCCTTCGCCGCGCCGCGCGGGCTGACCGGTGATCGCCGGCGCGAGGTCTACGACGTGATCCTCGCCGGTGACTGGACCGCGCGGGACGACGTCGCGTGGCCGGCGAGCGAGCGGGTCCGTGCCGTCGCCCGCCCCGGCCGCACCGTGGCCGTGCTGCACCTGCCCGCGCTGGTCACGGTGGCCGAGCGCCCCGCCAACCTGGATCCCGCCCTCCAATCGATGATCAACTCGGGTGAGGTGGATCAGGTCGTGCTCTCCGACGAGGTGCACGCCCGGCTGATCGTGGTGCACGGGCCGGGCCTGCTCGCGTTCGCGCCGGGCTCACCGTGCGCCGTCCGGGCGGACCAGGTGGTGGTCGAGGCGGATCCGCGATGGGCGAGCGCCGCCGGGCCGTGCGTCGCCGAGTCCCGCCGCCTGTTCGGGGTGGCGCCGTCCTGGGCACCGGCCGATCCCGCCGAGCGGGTGGCCCTGGCCGGCGGCCCGTACGGCATCCGCCCGGCCCGCGCCGACCTGCCCGGAACGGTCAACCTGCACCGCTGGCGCCTGCACCGCCCCGGCCCGCACTCGGACCGCCCGGTGGTCGGCCGCCTCTTCACCGGCTCCCCGGCGGACTGGGAGCGGCTCGCCGAGATGCTGCCCGGCTCCAAGACCCTCGACGTGCGGATCCTCAACCGCTCCGGCACCGCGCACGCCGCGCCGAAGGGCTGGCTGGTCTACCGTCCGTCCGACGTCGACACCCGGGCCTTCCTGCACCAGCTCGACTTCTACCCGCATTTCCCGGCGGACGCCTCGAGCACCACGGCCGTGCCGGAACTCCTGATCGCGCTCGCGGCCGGCTGTGTCCTGCTGCTCCCCCACCGCTATCAGGCCACGTTCGGCCCGGCCGCGCTCTACCGCGAGCCGGAGGAGGTGGCCGGCACGGTGCGGGATCTGCACAGCCGCCCCGCCGACCTGCTGGCGCAGAGCGCGCGCGGCCTCGACTTCGTCAACCTCAACAGCCACCACGGCCGGTACGCGGCGGCCGTCGCGGCCCTGCTGGAGCCGGAACCCATGACCGGCTGACCCGGGACTCCGGCAACCGAACGGCGACGATCAGGCACCCTGCCGGGAATCAAACCGGCCGGAGGAGACGCCGAAGGGAACGGTGAACCTGGCGACAAGCCAGGCGCCGTACTTCGAAAGGGTTTCCTTTGCGCTCGCTGCTCCGTCGTTTCGCCCTGGTCGCCCTCGTCCCCGCCGCCCTCACCGGCGCCGCCGCGATGATCGCTTCCCCGGCCGAGGCAGCGCCCGTTTCCGAAGCCACTCTCCAGAACGACGTCAACCGCCTCATCAACGTGGAGCGCTCCAAGAACGGCTGCGCCGCCCTCACGGTCAACGCGGCCCTCACCAAGGCGGCCCGCGGGCACAGCACGTACATGGCGCAGTCCGGCTCCTTCAGCCACACCGGCAAGGGCGGCACCAGCTTCTCGGCCCGGATCAAGACCGCCGGTTACGCCAAGCCGGGCGCCGAGAACATCGCGTGGGGCTACCGCACCGGCTCCGACGTGGTCAAGGGCTGGATGAAGAGCCCGGGCCACCGCGCCAACATCGTGAACTGCAAGCTGAAGACCGTCGGCGTGGGCGCCGTGTACTCGACCGGCGGCACCCCGTACTTCACCCAGGACTTCGGTTACTGATCCCTGATCCCGGGCCGGACCCCCTGCCGGCTCGACGCGAGACCCCTGCCGTCCGGACGGCAGGGGTCTCGCCTTTATCCCAGCCGGCGTTCCAGCATCGGGGTGAGCAACCGCGCGTACGCCTCGGTCAGATGGTTGCTGTCCCGGTAGACAAGCGTGTTCCCGACGACCAGCGGACACCGCGCGGCGCACAGCCACGGCACCGGATCGATGACCGGCACCCCGGCCGCGACCGCCGCCGCCCGCTGGATCTCCCGCCAGGCCGGCTCGGTGAGCACGGTGTCCGCCGGGGCCGCGCACCCGCCGATCGCCTTCGGGTTGCCGGTCAGGCAGTCCGCGGGCTCACCGGCGAAGAACGGGGTGTCGCCGAGCAGCACCACCTTCCGGCCGCCGCGCTTGAGCTCGCCCAGCGTCCGCGCCCAGCCGGTGCGCCAGACGCCGTCCGGATCGGCCGGAGCACCGGCCAGCACCCGGCGGTAGTTGACGCTCGACGAGACCACCACGAGGTCCGGCCGCAACCCGCCGACGCGCCGCAGGATCTCGGCCCGCCAGGTGTCGCACTCCGGGTACCGGCGCTGTGCCAGGCGCTCGTCCAGGGCAACCGTGGCCGGGCTGCACGAACTGCGGGTCCAGTTGATCAGCCGCCAGCCGCGCTGCCGGGCCAGCTGGTCGAAGGCCGGGAACCACTGCAGGGCGTGCGAGTCGCCGAACAGCACGACGGTCCGGCTCCCCCGGCGGTCGCCGTAGACGCAGTCGCTGTCCGGGCGGAACGGCCCGGAGAGGCCGGCGTGGCAGTTGTCCCGCTGCGGCGCGAGCCGCTGCCGGGCCGCGGCGGTCAGCCGCGGTGTCAGGTTGCGGGGCAGCCGGGTGGCGCCGGCCGCAGCGGTGACCAGGCGTTTCATCTCAGAGGCGGGATCGGCGGACCGGGTCAGGGCGGCGACCGGGTCGGGTGCGGCGCCGCCTGTCGGGATCGTGGGCGGCACCAGCATGCCGAGCCCGGCCAGGGCGGCGGCGCCGGCGGAGAGGCCGAGTCCGAGGAACAGGCCGCGGCGGGGATGTCTCGCCCATGCCCGGTGATAACGGACGGGATTCTCCAGCAGACGGTGGCTGGCGACGGCGAGCAGCAGAGCGGTTGCCGCACCGAGACCCGGGGGAAGCCAGAAGAGCAGCGGCCAGTGCCACAGGTACCACCCGTAGGACATCCGGCCCAGCCATCGCATCGGCGCCGTCTCCAGCAGACGGTTCCCGCCGGCCGCGATGACCGCCACGGTGCCCAGGACCGGGAGCAGGGCCGCGACGCCGGGGAACGGGGTGGCGTCGTCGAACGCGACCGCCGCGACAAGGATCGCCGCACCACCGGCCCAGGCGAGTGACGGCCGTGACCTCCACTGATGAGTGGTCAGCAGCGCCAGCAGGGCGCCCGCGCCGAGTTCCCAGGCCCGGCTCAGCGATCCGAAATAGGCCCACGGCTGGGCCCGCTCCACCTCGGACACGCTCCAGGCGAACGAGGCCACCGAGAGCGCGGCCAGGGCGGCGACCGGGACCCACCGCCGCCGGCTCCGGGCCAGCAGGACGATCAGCACCGGCCAGACCAGGTAGAACTGCTCCTCGACGGCGAGCGACCAGAAGTGCTGGAACGGCGAGGGCGCCCCGTCGGCGAAGTAGTCGGTCCCGGCGCCCGCCAGCCGCAGGTTCACGGTGTACGTGGCGGCGGCGAGCGCGTCGCCCGCGTACGCCGGGAACCGGACCGGCGGGCCCCACAGCCAGGCCCCGGCCAGCGTCACCGCGACCACCAGGGTGGCCACCGGCAGCAGCCGGACCGCCCGCCGCGCGTAGAACCGCGGCAGGTCGAGGCGGCCGGCGGTGTCCCACTCCCGGCGCAGCAGCGATGTGATCAGGAAGCCGGAGACGACGAAGAAGACGTCGACGCCGACGAACCCGCCCGCCAGGCCGGGCACGCCCACGTGGGCCAGCACCACGAGCAGCACGGCGACGGCGCGCAGGCCCTCGATGTCCGCGCGGTGCCGGGGGCCGCGCGCCGCGGGCGCCGCCCGGCCGGCACGCCGGAGGGGCAGCGTGACCGTCATGGTCAGCCGCGCGCGGTGGCCATCGCCGGCGGCCGGGCGAACGCCAGCACCGCGTGCCGGCCCAGCAGCTCGCTCTCCCGGGTCAGCCCGTCGAACCGCTCGGTCCAGGCGGCGAGCGCGGCCTGCTCGTCCTTGCGGGTCGCGTCGTCGAAGATGATCGTGGCGGTGTCCGCCAGCCGCTTCTCGATCATGTGAAGGGCCGGGTAACGAGCGTCCGCCCCGGTCCGCTCCGGCGGCCCGTCGATCAGCACGAAGTCGATGTCGCGCAGGTCGGCCAGGGTCTCCGGGTCGTACCAGGGGTAGTCGCGGCCGTCGATGGTGGCCGGGACCAGCGGGGCGTCGCGTACCTCGGCGACCTTGGTGAGCTTGTGCGCGGCGAGCGCGGCCCGGGTCCGCGCGGCGTATCCGGCGTCGTGGTCCAGCGAGATCAGCCGGCCGCCGGTCTTCTCCAGGACGTACGCGATCCACACCGACGACGTGCCGCTGCCCAGCTCCAGCACCAGACGCGGCTTGCGGGTACGGATCAGGTGCAGGACGTCCAGCAGGTCAGTCGGGTTCAGGGCGAACCCGCCGGAGGACGGCATCGGCGCCCGCGGCGTGAACCCCTGGAACAGCTGGACCGTCGCCTCGACCTCGCGCGGCACGGCACGCAGGTCGTGGGTGCCCGGCTTCAGGTCGGTCAGGTGGGTGAGCCTGGCGACCGCCTCGGCGATCTCCAGGTGGCGGTCGCCGGCGGTGAGCCGTTCGCGTTCCACTGCCGCGACCAGGCGGCGCTGCATCTCCTCCACCGTCGTACGCAGGTCCCGCTGCGCGGCGAGGCCGGCCTTCTGCGCCCTGCCGATCCGGCGCACGACGACCATCAGCCCCGCCATGACAGCGGCCAGCAGCAACGACAGCAGCGCGGTGGCCGTACCGGCGTGCCCGGTCAGCCCGGCGGCCGCGGTGCCGGCGCAGAGGAGGCCGACGACCGCCGCGGCGGCGGCCTGCGATCCGGACAGGCGCGCCAGCCGGCGCCGTACTCGGCTCAGGTGACTCATGCGGGCAACTCCTCCGTGTGCGCTTCCCCTGGCGTAACGCCGCCGGTGGCGACCCCGTTACGGACCGGCGGGCAGCCGCTGGGCCGGCGCTGCCGCGCCGGCCTGCAGCAGGGCCCCGATCCGCTCGGCCAGCAACGCCGGCCGGTGATCGCGGGCCACGGTGTAGCGGGCCCGGGCGCTCTGCGTGGCGTACCGGGCCGGATCCGACTGGAAACGCCGCACCACGGCCGGGACGTCCGCCGGGCGGCACGGCACCGCGGCACCGCCGAAGGCATCGGCGAGGCGCTCCGGCACCAGCACCACGCATCCGGTCGCGGCGGCCTCCAGGGCGGGCCGGGACACCAGCTCGGCCGTCTGCTCGGCCGGGAAGTGCAGGTAGAAGTCGAGCTGGGCGGCGAACGTACGCGGATCCACGTCGGACGCCTCGTAGACCAGCCAGGACGCCGGCAGCCGGTCCGGGCGCAGCGGGCTCTCCGGCAGCCGGAGCCGGACGTCGGCGTCCCGGCAGCGGCGCGGGACCGCGAGCACCTCGGCCAGGTCACCCGGCCACTCACCGGCGTCGCACAGGTCGGTGCCGACAACGGCCGGACCGCGCGGGTCGGGCAGCGGGCGGGCGACGTCCTGCGGCTCGGCCACGGCCGGCAGGTCGTACGTCGTCAGCTCGGCGCCGGTCAGGGCCGCTCGCACGGCCGCGTCCTGCGGGCACCAGAGCGGCTCCACCCCGAACAGCCGCACCGCCGCGGTCGTCGCCGCCGCCACGGTGTACCGGCGGTCGGTGCCGTCCTGCCGGGCGGGTGCCCGGTCGGCGACCACCAGCACCCGGCGCGGACGGACCCGGCAGCCGTCCTCCGGCGCGAACTGGAGCACCTCGGGCTGGCGTACGAGCAGCACCCCCGCCTCGACCTCGTCGGTCTCCAGCACCTGATCCAGCCGGCCCTCGTTGATCAGCCGCTGGACGGCCGGGCTGAGCGGCCGGCGGTGCTTGTGCACCGAGCGCAGCGCCTCCAGGTGCAGGATCGCGACCGAGTGCCCGGCTCGGCGCAGCGCGTCGATCTCGGCGAGCGCGGACCGCTGGGAGCCGGTGAGGAACCGCCAGTCGGCGGCCACCACCACGTCGTACGCCCCGGCCGGTGTGCCGCCGCTGAGGTGGGCCGGTGCCACGAACGGCCGGTGGCCCGCGGCCCGCTCCCGGTGCAGCGGCCGCGTCGTGGCGTGCCAGCACCGATAGGCCGAGATGTACGCGGTCCGCGCCGGATGCATCCAGTGGGCGCGGATCTCCGCTCGTGACAGCGACCCCTCGGAGAGCCGGATCAGCGCGAGCGCCTCGGCCACCCGGCGCACCGACTTGAAGCCGAACGAGGCCCGGATCCGCTCCACGTACTCCGAGTCGGCGGCCTTGCGTACCTCGTCGAACCAGCCGATCCGGCCGGTCACGGCCTCGCGGCGGAACAGCAGCGAGGAGACGTTGACGCGGCCGCGCCGGATGCCGGGCCGGGTCATCACGAGCTGGTCGGTGACGCTGATCCCCTCGGAGACGGAGGCGACGACGCCCGGCTTGTCGAGCAACGGCCGCAGCTGCAGCTCGATCCGGCGCGGGTGCGACCAGTCGTCGGAGTCCTGGAACGTGACGTATTCGCCGCGTGCCGCCGCGAGCCCCGCGTTGCGGGCCGCGTAGGTGCCGCCGTTGGCGTCCAGGCGGATCACCCGGACCCGTGGATCCAGGTCCGCGGCGGCGGCCAGGACCGTGTCGTAGTCGGCTCCGGAGGCGTCGTCCACCACGATGATCTCGAGGTCCGGCCAGGACTGCGCGGTGATCGAGCGGATCGCGGTGAGCAGGCCGGGCCCCGGGCGGAACGACGTGACGACGACCGAGACGCGCTCACCGGTGGCCTCGGACGCGAGCACCGCGGTGCCGGTCAGCCGGTCGAACGGCAGCTGCTCCGGCGCGGCGGCCAGGGCCGGCGGCGGCGCCGGGAAGAGCGCGCCGAAGCGTGCCAGCCAGGTCTCCTCGGCGGCGGTGCCCCCGGCGTGCGGGTTGGCCAGGTCGATCTCCAGGGCCTCGCGGGCCGCCGCGGGCAGCCGCCGGTACGCGGAGAGCAGGTCACGCGCCTGCTCCGGTCCCTGCCAGGCGTAGGCGAGCTGGGCGTGCAGGACCTGGTGCGCGGCGGGCAGGGCACGGGCGCCCAGGGCGGTGCGGATCAGCCCGTACAGGGCCATCGCGTCGTCCCGGTCGCCGGGCAGCTCGTCCTGCAGCGCGATGGTCTGCGCCAGCCCGGCCAGCTGCTCCGGGTCGAGCCGGCGGCGGATCCGCCGCAACCGGCGGGTGTCGCAGGACCGCGCCGCCTCGAGCAGCTCCTCCAGGGGAATCCCGGCCGCCGCCCGGGCCAGCACCCGGCGGGCCGCCACCGAGCGGTTGCGCATCGCCGTGTACGGCAACGACACCCCGGCTCCGGCGCCGGCCAGGGTGACGTGGTCGTCCAGCAACGCGGCCGGCTGCGCCTCAGCCATCGACTCTCCGTCCGATACCCGGCAATGTCGATCAGCTCAACGCGTCCCGGCCTTCCGGGGTGACGTAGGGTCGGGTTAAAAAGGACATATCGGAATCAGACCGCGGCCAGGACGGCGGCCTCCACCCGGTCCCGCTCGGCCCGCTCCGACCACGTCCCGACCAGGTAGAACGCGTCCACCACGTCACCGCCCAGGGTGGAGATCCGGGCCGCGCGGATCTCCGCACCGGCCTCGTCGAGCGCCGTCGTCACCCGGTACAGCAGGCCGGCCGAGTCAGCCGCGCGCAGCTCCAGCACCACGGCGTCGGTGGCCACGTCACGCTGCCAGACCACGCGGGGCGAGGCGGTGCCACCACGAGCGCTCATCGCGCGGGCGCGCACCCGCTGGGTCACCGAGACGTCACCCGAGGCGACGCGGCGCAGGTCCGCGGCGAGAGCCACCGGATCGTACGGGGACCCGTACCGCGGCTGGGTGTAGAACTCGACGATCGCCCGCCGGTCGACCGTGCTGGTGTTCGCGGCGACCACGTCCAGCCGGTGCATGGCCAGGCAGGCGGCCACCCCGGCGAGCAGTCCCCGGCGGTCGGCAGCGGCCACCGCGATCCGGTCGCCGTCCAGGTGCACCACCGGCAGGCCGCCGTCGAGGAGTTCCGGATCGGGCTGCGGCGGCTCCGGCAGCGCGCCGGTGTCGAGCGCGGTGTGCACCTTGCGGACCAGCTCGGCCATGAGCCGGCCCTTCCAGTCCGACCAGGCGGCCGGGCCGGTGGCGTGCGAGTCGGCGCGAGCGAGCGCGTGCAGCAGGTCGAGGGTGGCGGGGTCGCCGACCGCCTCGGCCACCGCGGAGATGGTCTTCGGATCGCTCAGGTCGCGGCGGGTGGCCACGTCCGGCAGCAGCAGGTGCAGCCGGACCATCTTCTCGACGGTGGCCACGTCCGCCGGCGGCAGGCCGATCCGGGCGGCGATCTCGGCGGCGACCGGCGCACCGGCGACGCTGTGGTCACCGGGCAGGCCCTTGCCGACGTCGTGCAGGAACGCGCCGAGCAGCAGCAGGTCGGGCCGGTCCACCTCACGGGTGTACTTGGTGGCCTCGTAGGCGGCCTGCACGAGGTGCCGGTCGAGGGTGTAGCGGTGGATCGGGTGGTGCTGCGGCAGGCTGCGCATCCGGGCCCACTCGGGCAGCCAGGCGTCGATCAGCCCGTACCGGTCGCAGGTCTCCCAGGCCGGCAGCAGCCCGGCGCCGGATCCCAGCAGCGAGACCAGCGCGGCGCGGGCCGCGGGCGGCCAGGGCGTCGGCAGCGGCGGGCAGAACGCGGCGAGCCACTCGCTGGTGGCGCGGGCCATCGGGAGCTGGGTGACCGCCGCCGCGGCGGCCAGCCGCAGCGAGAGGCTGGGATCCGGGACCGGTCCGATCGCGGTCCGGGCGAGCACCAGCTCGCCGTCCTGCTCCACCACGTCACGGGCGACCGGCCGGCGAGACGTCATGCCCGGCCCGCCACGGCGGCGGCCGCCGCGCAGCCGGTCCACCGCGCGCCAGGCGTCGTCCACGGCATGGGCGACGGTACGGGCGTCGCCCGCCACCCGCCGCAGCAGCGTGTCCGGGTCCTCGATCTCCAGCAGGTCGGCCACGGCCTTGCGCTCCTGTGCGACCAGCCGGTCCACCCGCCTCCCGACCGCGAGGTGCAGCGCGTCGCGGGTGTCGAGCAGGCGCAGGTTGGCGGCGCGGACCGCGGGGCGCATCGTGTCGGCTATCCCGGCCCGGCCGATGCCGCGCAGCAGCGTCACGTCGCGCAGCCCGCCCGCCGCCTCCTTGAGGTCGCCCTCGAGCAGGAAGGCGAGCTCGCCGTGGCTGGTCCAGCGGGACGTGGTGAGTTCCTTGAGCTGCGGCATGAGGCGTACGGCGGTGCGCCGCCACTGGTCGCCGGCAGCGGCGATCATCTCGGCGCTCAGGCGCGCGTCGCCGGCCACGTGCCGGGCGTCGAGCAGGCCGAGCGAGACCTTCACGTCGTCGTGCGCGACCGACAGCGCCTCGGGCAGCGTGCGTACCGAATGGTCCAGCCCCAGCCGGGCGTCCCAGATCGGATACCAGAGCGCCGACGCGATCCGGTCGATCCCGGCCGTGCCGTTGTGCAGCAGGACCAGATCGAGGTCGCTGTACGGCGCGCAGTCCCGGCGCCCGAGGCCGCCCACCGCGAGCAGGCTGACGCCGGTCAGATGCGCCGGGAAGAGCTCTCCCAGCCAAGCGTCGAGCGCCGCCGCCCGTTCGTCACGGGCAGCGGCGCCGATTTGTTCCTTGAGTTTGTCGAGTGAGCCACCGGCGGCCGGGCGTGCCGGCGGGGCAGGCGGCTCACTCAACGGGTTCGTCATGTCGATTACAGGGCGTCGAGGCCGCGCTCGCCGGTGCGGACCCGGACGACCTCGTCCACCGAGGTCACCCAGACCTTCCCGTCACCGATCTTGCCGGTCCGCGAGGCGGTGATCACCGCGTCGACGATCTTCTCGACGTCGATCTCGTCGGTCAGCACCTCGACCTTGATCTTCGGCAAGAACTCCACCGTGTACTCGGCACCCCGGTACACCTCGGTGTGGCCCTTCTGCCGGCCGTAGCCCTGTACCTCGCTCACGGTGAGCCCGGCGACGCCCAGTGCGTGCAGGGCCTCCTTCACCGCGTCGAGCTGGTAAGGCTTGATGACTGCGGTCACCAGCTTCATGCTCAATCCTTCCATCGGAGCAGCCATCGGGGGAATCTAGCTGGAGACCTTCTGGCTGACGGAAGCCTTGCCGTCAGCGTCCAGGGTTTCTTTGTTTCCGATGCCGGCCATGGCGAACGCGCCGCCGCCACCGGAACCGGACGCCGGGGTGAGGTCGTAACCGGTCTCACCGTGGTCGGCGATGTCGATGCCGCCCACCTCGGACTCCTCGCTGACCCGCAGGAGCTTGACGGCCTTCAGGATCAGGGCGAGCAGCGCCGCGATCGCGAAGGAGTAGACGGTCACGATGCCGCTGGCCGCGAACTGCCGGCCGAGCTGGGTCAGGCCGCCGCCGTAGAAGAGGCCCTCGCTGGCGTTGAGGATCTCCGGGTCCGCGATGGCCGAGTTGACCTGGGCGGTGGCGAAGAAGCCGATGGCCAGCGAGCCGATCCAGCCGCCGACGAAGTGGACGCCGACCACGTCGAGCGAGTCGTCGTAGCCGAAGCGGTACTTCAGGCCGACCGCCAGGGCGCAGAGGGCACCGGCGATGAGACCGATGATGATCGCGGCGAACGGCGCCACGAAACCACAGGCGGGGGTGATGGCGACCAGACCGGCGACCGCACCGGAGGAGGCGCCGACCAGGGTGGGCTTGCCGTCACGCAGCCACTCCACCACGATCCAGCCGAGCAGCGCCGCGGCCGTGGCGACCTGGGTGTTGATGAAGGCGAAGACGGTGGTGCCGTCGACGGTCAGCTCGGAGCCGGCGTTGAAGCCGAACCAGCCGAACCAGAGCAGGCCCGCGCCGAGCGCCACGAACGGCACGTTGTGCGGCCGCATGTTCTCCTTCGGCCAGCCGACCCGCTTGCCCAGGATCAGGCAGAGCGCCAGCGCCGCGGCACCGGCGTTGATGTGCACCGCGGTACCACCGGCGAAGTCGAGGGCGCGGATGTCGGTGCCGATGAAGCCACCGCCCCAGACCCAGTGGGCGACCGGGACGTAGACGATGGTGAACCAGCCGAGGGCGAAGAGGACCCAGCCGCCGAACTTCATGCGGTCCGAGACCGCACCGCTGATCAGCGCGACGGTGATGATGGCGAACATCATCTGGAAGGCCATGAAGGCGTACGTCGGGATGCCGGTGTTGGCGCCGAAGAACAGCCACTCTTCAGTGATCTTGTCGGTGCCCGTACCGAAGTAGGTCGAGAAGTTGCCGATGACCTTGTTCAGGCCCTCGCTGTCGTTGACACCGAACGCGAGGGTGAAGCCGTAGATGACCCACAGGACGCTGACGAGCCCGATACACGAGAAGCTCATCATCATCATGTTCAGAACGCCCTTGGACCGGTTGAGGCCACCGTAGAACAGCGCCAGACCCGGTGTCATGAGCAAAACGAGCGCAGACGACAGGAGCAACCAGGCGGTATTGCCGGTGTTGATCTCCACGCTGCCTCCTCTCGGATTAAGGTGTCCTCTCACACCCGACCTGGAGGCGGCGTCGCCTGCTGGCCGGTTCGGCGCGAAGCCTTCCGGCCGGCTGTTTCGAGTACGGTCTACGCACGATTTCCGGCACGTCACGCATTGTTTCCGACGTGTGAAGAAACTCTCACAGCCTTGTCGATCATAGGCGCGAGCTGGCCCGATATCGGCCGATCAGACGGAGTTCCCTAGCGAAGGGCGTATTCGAGGGTGTGTCGCTCGTAATCGAGCAGACGCAGATCGCGCATCGGGCGGCGCAGGTGGCCCTTGTGCACAATGCGGACGAAGGCCGGGTCGCCGGCCGCCGCCATCCGGCGGATCCCCTCGACGTGGTCGACGATGCGCTTGCGGATGGTCCGCACCAGGCGGTGGCGGTCGCGCGGGATCAGCCCGTAGGCGTCGGCGAACAGCCGCAGGCGCCGCGGCCGGTTGGGCCGCTTCCACCCCAGCGTGTACGAGTCCCGGTCGCTGAACAGCGGCACCCAGGTCCACGCCGCGTACGCCACGTCGTACAGACGTGAGCCGGGCGACGCGAGATCGAAATCGATGAGGGCGAGTGTCCCGTCCGGCCGCCAGACCACGTTGTGCGGCGCGGCGTCGTGGTGACAGATCACCTCGGTGTCCGGCGGCGGCGGCCCGAACGAGCGCCACACCGCGCCGGGCGGAGGAACGAAACCGTACTGCGCGTCGTGGAACATGCGCAGCATCGTGGCGACGGTGACCAGCGCTTCCTCGGTCACCCAGTGCGGGGCCAGCGGGTACTCCCCGCACTCCCCGTCCAGATAGGAGAGGACCTCACGGCCCTTCTCGTCCATGCCGAGGGCGTGCGGCGAACCGGTGAAACCCACCCGCTCCAGGTGGTTGAGCAGGGCGTGCACGGCGGGTGTCCACGGGCCCGCGTTGCGCCGGACGGTGTCGCCGATCCGGGAGACCGTGCTGACGTTGCCACCGTGCAGCGGTATCTCGCGCACCGGCTCCTGCGTCACTCACGACCTCCCGACCCTGACAGCTCCACCGAAGCCTACGCGTCCCCGCCAAGAAGGGCTTCGACGAAGGCCTTCGGCTCGAACGGGGCCAGATCGTCCGGTCCCTCACCGAGACCCACCAGCTTGACCGGAATTCCCAGCTTGCGCTGCACCGCGATGACGATGCCGCCCTTCGCGGTGCCGTCGAGCTTGGTCAGCACCACCCCGGTGACGTCCACCACCTCGGTGAACACCCGCGCCTGCTCGAGTCCGTTCTGTCCCGTCGTCGCGTCGAGCACGAGCAGCGTCTCGTCGACCGGGCCGTGCTTCTCCACGACCCGCTTGACCTTGCCCAGCTCGTCCATCAGCCCGACCTTGTTCTGCAGCCGCCCGGCCGTGTCGACCACCACCGTGTCCACGCCGATGTCGATACCCCGCTTCACCGCGTCGAACGCCACGCTGGCCGGATCTCCCCCTTCCGGGCCACGGACGGTCTCCGCGCCGACCCGCTCACCCCAGGTCGACAGCTGCTCGGCGGCGGCCGCGCGGAATGTGTCGGCGGCGCCGAACAGCACGGTGCGCCCGTCCGCGATCAGGACCCGGCCGATCTTGCCGCAGGTGGTGGTCTTGCCGGCCCCGTTCACGCCGACCACCAGCATCACCGCGGGACGCCCGTCGTGCGGCGTGGTCCGCAGGCTGCGGTCCATGTCCGGTTCGAGCGCCGCGACGAGCTCCTCGGTGAGCTGCTCCCGGACCTCCGAGACGGTACGCGTACCGAGAATCCGGACCCGCTCCCGCAGCCGCTCCACGATCACCTGGGTCGCCTCGACCCCGACGTCCGCGGTGATCAGGCTGTCCTCGATCTCCTCCCAGTCGTCCTCCTCCAGGTGGTCCCGGGAGAGCACGCTGAGCAGGCCGCGGCCGAGGGCGGTCTGCGAGCGGGCCAGGCGCGCGCGCAGCCGGACCAGGCGGCCCGCGGTCGGCGCCGGCTTCTCCAGCACCGGCTCCTCGACGACCGGCTCTTCGATCACCGGCTGTTCGACCGCCGGTTCCTCGATCACCGGCTCCTCGACAACCGGCCGTTCGATCAACGGCGGAAGCTCGTCGGTGGTCGTCGGCGGGCGCTCGAGGGTGGTGGTCGTGCCCGAGGTCGGCGGCGGCGGGAGCTCCCGGCGGCGCATCCTCGGCACCACCAGGCCGACCGCGCCCACGACCAGGACGACGAGCAGGATCACTGCGGCGACCACGTATTCCATGCCCGAATCCTGACAGATGAGCGATCCTCCCGTGGCGAGGGCCACGCACTGGCGGTTCGATGCCCAGGTGGCGGAGGATGGGACGCCCCCGAACGACAGCGTGGAGGATCTTTCGATGCGCCAACTCCCCGGCGTGGTCCGATGACCGCACAACTGCTCATCGGACCGGTGCTGCGCCGCGTCGTCGGTGACCGAGCGACCCTGTGGCTGGAGACCAGCGAACCCGCCGAGGTGCGGGTCGAGGTCGACGGCGGCGGCGCCGGCTCGGTGCGCACTTTTTCGGCGTACGGCCACCACTACGCAATCGTGATCGTCAACGGCCTCGTGCCGGACTCGTCGAGCACCTATCGGGTGACGCTCGACGATCGCGTGGTGTGGCCCGCGGAGGACTCGGCGTACCCCGCGCCGGTCATCCGCACCAGGGCCGCCGACGACCACGCCCAGCCGGTGAGCCTGACCTTCGGCTCGTGCCGTGAGGCGACGCCGGAGGCGACCAGCCGCCGCCTGCCGCCCGACGCCCTGGACGCGTACGCGCGCCGGCTGATGGCCGACCCGGACGCCCGCCCGGACACGCTGGTGCTGCTCGGCGACCAGGTGTACGCGGACAAGACCTCGGCGAAGGTGCGCAAGTTCCTCAAGCACCGCCGCGGCAACGGCCACCACGGCCCGGAGACCGAGGTGGTCAGCTTCGAGGAGTACACGAAGCTGTACCTGGAGTCGTGGCGCGACCCGGAGGTGCGGTGGCTCTTCTCCACCGTCCCCAGCGTGATGATCTTCGACGACCACGAGCTGATCGACGACTGGAACACCTCGGCCGCCTGGCGCGCCGAGATGGCCCGGGAGTCCTGGTGGCGCGAGCGGATCGCCGGCGGGCTCGCCTCCTACTGGATCTATCAGCACGTCGGCAACCTGAGCCCGGACGAGCTCGCCGCCGACCCGCTGTTCCAGAAGGTGTCGGCCGCGGACGACGCCACCGACCTGCTGCACGAGTTCGGCCGCCGGGTCGACGAGCCGGAGTCGGCCGAGAACACCGACCAGCCGTACCGGTGGAGTTTCGCCCTCGACCTGGGCCGCACCCGCCTCGTCGTGCTGGACAACCGGTGCAACCGCGTGCTCACCCCGGGCGGCCGGGCCATGCTGCCCGCCGAGGAGTGGAACTGGTTCGTGAACCAGGCCCACGGCGACTACGACCACCTGGTCGTCGGATCCTCCCTGCCCTGGCTCATGCCGCCCGCCATCCACCACTTCGAGTCGTGGAACGAGCGGATCGCCGAGTCGCACCGCCCCCGCACCGCCGCGTTCGGCGAGACTCTGCGCCGGGCCGTCGACCTGGAGCACTGGGCCGCGTTCGGCAAGTCCTTCGCGGCCCTCGGTGAGCTGTTCCGCCGTCTCGGCGAGGGCGGCCCCGGCGCGCCCGGACACCGCGTCGGCGCCGGCGGCGCGTACGCGGCACCCGCCTCGATCAGCGTGCTCTCCGGCGACGTCCACCACTCGTACGTCGCCCGCGCCGACTTCGGGCACGCGATGGTGACCCCGGTGATGCAGCTCACCTGCTCGCCGATCCACAACCAGGTGCCCGCCCCCATGCGGCCGCTCATGCGGTTCAGCTGGTCCCGCACGGTCGCCCGGGTGGCACGCGGGCTCTCCAAGACCGCCGGGGTACGCAAGCCCGCGCTGCGCTGGAAGCGTCTGGCCGGGCCGTACTTCGGCAACGCCGTGGCGACGCTGCACCTCTCTGGCGCCACCGCCACCGCCCGGATCGAGGGCACCACCAAGGACGGCGGCCTGTTCGACGTGGCCGCCGTCGAGTACCACCCCGCGAATCCGGTGGCGGCCAGCACGACCGTCCCCCAGGATGTCGCTTGATGACTACCTGGACCGCGCCACCGGCGCATCGTGTTTCCGAACCACTGACCGGCGACGAGCGCGCCATGTTGCAGGGCTGGCTGGACTGGCACCGGCAGACCCTGCTCGGCAAGTGCACCGGCCTGACCGCCGAGCAGTTGCGGACGACGTCCGTCGAGCCGTCCACGCTGACGCTGCTCGGGCTGGTCCGGCACATGACCGAGGTGGAGCGCGGCTGGTTCCGCAAGGGTGCCGGCGGCCGGCGCGACCTGCCGGAGGTCTACTGCTCACCGGACAACCGGGACGGCGACTTCGACGACGTGGCGACCGCCGACGCCGAGGCCGACCTCGCCACCTTCCTCGCCGAGATCGAACTCGCCGACGCGGCGGCCGCCGACCTGCCGCTGGACAGCGAACACCAGGGCCGCAGCGGGCCGATCAGCCTGCGCTGGGTCTACCTCCACATGATCGAGGAGTACGCCCGCCACAACGGCCACGCCGACCTGCTCCGCGAGCGCATCGACGGCGCCACCGGCGACTGACGTCAGTCCAGGGCGGGGATGCTCGCCCGGCCCCGGTCCACCACGGCGAAGGAGCTCATCGCGTCGCCCTCGCCGCTCTCCTGGACCACCACCTGCCCGTCGTCCGGCGTCGCCAGCGCGAACAGCCCCGCGACCTCGAGATAGCGGCCCGGCTCGTTCTGGGCGGCGGGCAGCGTGAAGATCTGATCCCGGTCACCGGCGTCGCAGGCGTCGGTGCGCAGCCGCAGCGGTTCGCTCCCGCCCGGCGAGTGGACCTTGAGACACCAGGTCTCCCCGCCGGTCCGCAGCTTCCCCGTCTTGATCATGAATTTCTCCGAGCCGGGCCGGTTCGGCGTCGCGACGAACAGCGCGCGCTCGCTCTCCCGGCCGGCCAGCTCCACCAGGCCGTCGGCCCCCACCGACAGCACCCTGGTCCCACCCGACGCGACGGTCGCGAACACCACCTGCCGGTCACCGCGCGGCAGCGGCCCCGGCCCGTCCGGCGTCCCCGGCTTCGCCGGCGCTGAAGCCGGCGCTGAACCCGACGCCGAAGCCGACGCCGAAGCCGGCGCCGAAGCCGGCCCCGAGACCGGTGCCGAACTCTCCGTCGCTTCAACGGCCACCGGCACGGCCGGCGGCCGCTCCGCAGCCGAGCACGCCGCGACACTCAGCAGCAGCGCGAACGCACCCACCCGACCGACAACTGACATGAACGCCCCCTCAAGCGCAGGTGCCGTTCCGGCACAGCGCTCATCCTCGAAGAGGAAGCCGATCAACCAAATCCCGGAAAGATGCCGATCACTCCGGGAGATCGAGCGCCTTGCGCAGGTACGGCAGGTGCTCGGTGCCCGTCCAGCGGTACGCGGGGAGGTTCGCGGCTCGGGCGCCGCGGATCACGCGGTCGTCGTCGTCGACGAGAAGCACGTGTTTCGGCAGATGGCCGATCAGCTCGCAGGCCTGCTGGAAGTACTCCGGCGCCGGCTTGTGGACCTTGAGCTCCCAGGAGCTGATCACCAGGTCGACCTCGGTGGTGAGCCCGAGCGCGTCCAGGTCGTCGCGGAGCCGGTCGGTGGCGTTGGTGGCGATGCCGACCGGGCGCCCGGCCGCGCGCACCTCGCGCACGAAGGCCAGCACCTCGGGATCGACCTCGCCCCGGTACGCCTGCCACTCGGCGACGGCGGCGGCCGCCTCCTCGCCGTCGAGCGGCAGCCGGTCGGCGACCAGCCGCATCCACTCGGCGTCGGTGATCTCGCCGGCCATCGCGGGCCGGTAGATGTCCCACGCCATCGCGGTCTCCAGGAAGGAGGCCGGCTTGAGCCCGTACTTCAGCTCGGCGGCGATCATCGGGGCCGGGTCCCAGCGGCGCAGCACGCCGTCCAGGTCGATGAGCAGGGCCTGGGCGCGGTCGCGCATGCTGTTCTAGTCCTCCGGTTCGGGGTTGAGCCGCTGGCTGATCACCTGGGTGACGCCCGCGCGCATCGTGACGCCGTACAGGGCGTCGGCGACCTCCATGGTGCGCTTCTGGTGCGTGATGATGAGCAGCTGGCTCTTCTCCCGCAGCTGACGGAAGAGCGTAATCAACCGGCCCAGGTTGACGTCGTCGAGGGCCGCCTCCACCTCGTCCATGATGTAGAAGGGCGAGGGGCGGGCCCGGAAGATCGCGCAGAGCATGGCGACCGCGGTCAGCGAGCGCTCGCCGCCGGAGAGCAGCGAGAGCCGCTTGATCTTCTTGCCCGGCGGGCGGGCCTCCACCTCGACGCCGGTGGTGAGCATGTCCTCCGGGTCGGTGAGCACGAGCCGGCCCTCACCGCCGGGGAAGAGCACCTGGAACACGGTCTGGAACTCACGTGCGGTGTCCTCGAAGGCCGACGTGAAGACCTCGAGGATCCGGTCGTCGACGTCCTTGACGACGGTGAGCAGGTCCTTGCGGGTGGCCTTGAGGTCCTCCAACTGGTCGGAGAGGAACTTGTACCTCTCCTCCAGCGCGGCGAACTCCTCCAGCGCCAGCGGGTTGACCTTGCCGAGCAGGGTGAGGTCGCGCTCGGCCTTGTTGGCCCGCTTTTCCTGGGTGGGCCGGTGGAACGGCGCCGGATCCGGGATCGGCTTGCCGTCCTTCTCGGCCTGCGCCACGTCGGCCTGTGACGGCGGCACCAGCTGGTCCGGGCCGTACTCGCTGATCAGCGTCTCGACGTCGAGCGAGAAGTCCTCGGCCGCCTTGGCCTCCAGCTGCTCGATGCGCATCCGCTGCTCGGCGCGGGCCATCTCGTCGCGGTGCACCTCGCTGGTGAGCCGCTCCAGCTCCGTGCCGAGGCGTTTCGCGCTCGCTCGTACCTCCTGGAGCTCGGCCTCCCTGCTGGTGCGCGCCTGGGCGAGCTGGTCCCGGGCCTCGACCGCCTCGGCGAGCGAGACCGCGACCCGCTGCAGTGCCGCGCCCGCGCCGAGCGCGACCGCGCGAGCGATCTCGGCGCCCCGGGCGCGCGCGGCCCGCCGGGCCGCGGCCCGTTCCCGGGCCTGACGCTCGGCGTTGGCCTGGCGCAGCAGGGAGTCGGCGCGGCCGGCGATGGAGGAGACCCGCTCCTCGGCCGTACGCACCGCCAGCCGGACCTCCATCTCGTTCTGCCGGGACTGCGGCACGAGGGCGGCCAGCCGGTCCCGTTCCTCGGTGGAGGGCTCCTCGTCGATCGGGGTGGACTCGGCCGCCTCGAGGCGCTCCTCCAGCTCGGCGAGGCGCAGCAGGTCGGTCTCCCGGGCCGCCTCGGCCTTCTGCCGGGAGGCGCCGAGACGCTCGCTCTCGGCCTTGGCGGAACGGGCCGCGGCACCCAGTTCGGCGAGCCGGCGGGCAGCGGCGTTGCGCTCGCCCTCGGCGGCCCGCTTTGCCTGCGCGGCCACGGCGACCGCCTGCTTGAGCTCGGCGACCTCGGCCCGCGCGGCGCCCAGCTGGTCCTTGACCTCGGCGATGGTCTGCTCGGCGACGGCCCGCTGGGCCTTGGCCTCGTCGACCGCCGCCTGCACCTCGATGTAGCTGGTCGCCTTCGAGGAACCGCCGGCCGCCGCGTACGCGCCGACGACGTCGCCCTCCGGCGTCACCGCCCGCAGTTCGGCGTTGCCGGCGACCAGGCGGACGGCCGCGGCCAGGTCCGGCACGAGCGCCACGTCGCGCAGGGCGCGGTTGAGGGCCGGGCGGATCTGGTCCGGGCAGTCGATCACCTCGGGCGCCCAGACGGCACCCTCCGGCAGGGCGGGGCGCAGGCTTTCGAGCGAGCCGCGCATCCCGGGCCCGGCGGCACCGGCGACCACGAGGTCGGCACGCCCGGCGTCGGCGATCTTGAGCGTACGCATGGCCTCGACCGCCTCGTCGACGCCGGCCAGTGCCACCGCGTCCGCCAGGCCGCCCAGTGCCGCCGCCAGCGCCACCTCGTGACCCGGCCGCACGCTCAGCATCGACGCCAGGCTGCCCAGCAGTCCCGGCACCTCGCCCGCCCTGGCGAGCAGCGCCCCCGCGCCGTCCTTGCGCTTGAGGCCGAGCCCGAGCGCCTCCTCGCGGGCCTTCCAGCTCGCGGCGTCCTTCTCCGCGGCCCGTTCCGCGTCGGACAGCTCCCGCACCACGGCGGCGGCCCGGTCGTGTGTCGCGACCGCCTCGTCGTGGCGGGCGTCCAGGTCGGCGTTGTCCCGGTCGGCCTCGGACGACTCGGCGGCCACCAGGTCCACCTCGGCCTGCGCCGCCTCGGCACGCATCAGCGCGTCGGTGTGCGCCGCCGCGAGCCGCTCGATCTCCTCGGCCGCGCTGCTGGTCCGGGCCCGCGCCGCGTTGACGTTGCCGGCGAGCTTGGCCAGCCCCTCCCGGCGGTCCGCGATCGCCTTGGCCGCCGTACGCAGGGCGCCCTCGGCACCGGCCAGCTGCCGTTCCAGGTCCTGCCGGTACTCGACCGCCTCGGCCAGCCGCATCTGGTCCTCGGTGAGGGCCTCGCGCAGCTCCTCCTCCTGCTCGCGGACCCGCTCGGCCTCGGCCTCGAGCATCTCCGGGTCGCGGCCGGGCCGCTCGTCGTCCGGGGTGGCGGCCAGGTGCCGCAGGCGCTCGGTGGCGAGCTGCTCGGTGGAACGGAACCGCTCCTGGAGGGTGGAGAGCTTGTACCAGGTGTCCTGCGCGGCCTGCAGCAGCGGAGCGTCCTCGGCGTGCGCCGCCTCGAGCTCGGCGAGCCAGCGGTTGACCTCGCGGTTCTCCTCCTCGACCTGCTGGCGGCGCTCGCGCATCGCCGACTCGTCAGCGATCTCCTTGTCCAGGGTCGTGCGCAGCGTGTGCAGGTCGTCGGCGAGCAGCCGGAGCCGGGCGTCACGCAGGTCGGACTGGATGCCGGCCGCGCGCCGGGCCACCTCGGCCTGCCTGCCGAGCGGCTTGAGCTGGCGGCGCAGCTCGGTGGTGAGGTCACCGAGGCGGTTGAGGTTCACCTGCATCGCGTCGAGCTTGCGGATCGCCTTCTCTTTGCGCTTGCGGTGCTTGAGTACGCCGGCCGCCTCCTCGATGAACGCGCGGCGGTCCTCGGGCTTGGCGTGCAGCATCGCGTCGAGCCGGCCCTGACCGACGATGATGTGCATCTCACGGCCGATGCCGGAGTCGCTGAGCAGCTCCTGGATGTCGAGCAGCCGGCAGGAGTTGCCGTTGATCTCGTACTCGCTGGCGCCGTCGCGGAACATCCGGCGTGTGATCGACACCTCGGTGTAGTCGATCGGCAGGGCGCCGTCGTTGTTGTCGATGGTGAGCGTCACCTCGGCACGGCCCAGCGGCGCGCGGCCGGCCGTACCGGCGAAGATGACATCCTCCATCTTTCCGCCACGGAGCGCTTTCGCGCCCTGCTCGCCGAGAACCCAGGCGATGGCGTCGACGACGTTGGACTTGCCGGATCCGTTCGGGCCCACGACACAGGTGATGCCCGGTTCCAGCCGCAACGTGGTAGCGGAGGCGAAGGACTTGAAGCCCTTGACCGTCAGGCTCTTGAGGTGCACGGATCTCCGAGGGTCGGCGGTGGTCTGCTGGTGGCAGGCTACCCGCAGGTGCTCGACGCGGCAGGAACACGCCGCGCCCGGCGGGACCGCAGGAGGGGAAAAAGGGACAAAAAGCTGCGCGCCGCCACATTCGTGGAGGCGCGCTTTTTCTTCCTTACATCTGCTTCTTCAGGTGCGTGTGGTGCGAGGGGATGGAACGCCGGGTGGTCACCCCGCAATACCACCGGCGCTCGGCCTTGCTCAGGTCAGCGCGGGCTCTGTCAGCCGCGCGAACTCGTCCGCCTCAACCGCCGCCGCGGCCAGACGGTCGTTTTCCGCCCGCAGGCGGGTGACCTCGAACTCAAGGGCCTGCACCCTGGAACGCAGTCGGGTGACCTCGTCGAGGAGGCGCCGGTCGGGCGCCGCACCTACGTGGCCGTAGAGGGCCTTCGCCATCGTGACTCCTTGTGACGCGCTGCGTCTCGTTGTGATCGTTGCCGGAACAGCCGGCCAACGTGCGCCCAGTGCGTGGTGAACACCCAAAGCGCTCACGGGCACGCGAGAGCACAGAATCCCGCCCTGGAAATCAAGCGAGGTTCTTCAGGTGCAGATGCTCACGCCCTGGTTTACTCGTGCTCTGAGTGGTACCGGGGCATGAGTGGGCGCGACTGGCGACAACTCCATAGTCCGCCGATACCCACCCTCCGTCAAGCCGGGGCTTCCGTGGTTACGCGCTCGGAAACAGTGAATCACGCCACCACGGGTCTTCATCAGCTGTTATGCACCTTCCGCGGCTTTGCTGATCTAGCATGCGCGGGTCTGGGCGAGGATTGTGGAACGGCTGTCGATGCGAGGGGCGTCCGCAGCTAACCCCCTTTCGGGCAAATTCGGGCAAACCTGGGCGACAAATCTGGGCAAATGGTACGTAATTGTGTCGCCTAGCCGACATGCTCCAGCAACTTTCGCGGGTTGCGTCGTTGCGTCCAGCGTGAATCCGACCCCGTCGCGTGAGCGCATCTGCCTGTTGACCGGCGGCGGGTACCCGTACCGGCGGGATGCGCTCGGTGGGTGGTGCCGGACCCTGGTGGAGGGACTGCGCCGCTTCCGCTTCGAGTTGCTGACCGTCACGGACCGTGAATTGCCGTCCGCACCGGCGTACCCGCTCCCGTTCAATGTCGGCTCGGCGCGTGCTGTCGCGCTCGGGCGTGACCCGGGCCGTGTCGTGCGGCGGCGGGTCAGCGCACCGGACGGCGCCGCCGAGGCGGCCGCGCTGCTGTGCCGCGGACTGCTCGGTGACGAGACGCTGGTCACGGGCGATTTCGCCAAAGGTCTGCGCCGGATCGCGGAGCTGCACACGGCGAAGCTGGAGAACCCGCTCGCGGGGGTGCCGCTCAGTGACGCGCTGCTGGAGGCGTGGAGGCAGCGGCAGCAGGGGTCCGAGCCGGCGCCACTGCCGCGGCTCAGTGTGCGGGACGCGCGTACGGCGGCGACGCTGCTGCGGCACGCGCTGCGGGCGATGGCGGTGCCGCTGCCCGAGGTGGAGCTCGTGCACTGTGTGGGCGGGACCACGCCGCTGCTGGCCGCGCTGGCCGGGCGGTGGCGGACCGGGACACCGCTGCTGCTCACCGAGGCGCGGGCCGCGGTGCCACGGCAGCGGCCCGCCGAGGACCGGCTGTCGGTGGGCGTGCGGACGGTGCTGCGGCGGTTCAGGACGTCGGTGGCACGCATCGGGTACGCCGAGGCGGAGCTCATCGCACCGCTGAGCACGTATCACCACGGCTGGGCCCTGGAACACGGCGCGGTGCCGTCCCGGCTGGTCCAGGTGCCCGCGGGGGTGGATCCGCGGGAGTACCCACTGGCCGTCGAACTGGGCCAGAACCCGGCGGTCGTCTGGGCCGGCAGCGGCGGGCCGGACAGCGGCCTGGCGCTGGTGCTCGAGGCGTTCCGCGAGGTCGCGGCGGCCGTGCCGGGTGCGGTGCTGCACCTGGTCGGCGTCACCGCGGCGCACGAGGACCACTGCTCCGAGCAGATCGAGCGGACCGGGCTGGGCCGCGCGGTACGGCTGCACCCGCTGCCGGCCGACCCGCGCGACCGCTACACCGTCGGCCAGGTCGTGGCGCACGTGCCGGGGCCGGCCGACCCGCCGTACCGGCTGGTGGAGGCGATGATGTCGGGCCGCGCGGTAGTCGGGGTGGATGTGGGACCGGCCGGTGAGACGCTCGGCGACACCGGGGTCCTGGTGCCGCCGAACGACCCGTCGGAGCTCGCGCTCGCCGTCGTCGACCTGCTGCGTACCCCGGCCAAGCGCCGCGCGCTCGGCGACGCGGCCCGCCAGCGAGCGCTCAACCACTTCACCGTCGACCGGGTGGTCCGGGTCTACGGCGCGCTCTACACCGATCTGGCCGCGCCGGCACCGGCACCGGCCTTCCCCCTGGCGCTCACCGTCCCGGCGCCCCGCACCACGATGCCGGCCACCGTGCGCTGGCTGATCCGGGAGCACTGAGAAAAATGACGATCACTCCCCGCACGACACGGACCGCCCGCAACCGCAACCGCCGCCGCCACGCCGACGAGCCACGGCACGCCGCGCTCAACCAGGGGCCCGAGCTGGCTCCACCGCGCCGGCGGAACAGCCGGGCCGGGCGGCACTCGCTCATCGACGACGAACCCGGCTTCCCGGCGCCACCGCTTTCGTGGCCGATCCCGGCCGAACCGGTGCCGGCAGAAGCCGTCGCGCCCGCCAGTGTTGCGGGTTCACCGGCCGTAGATCCCCGTGAAGAAGAACGCGGGCTCGCGTACGGTAAAAAGCATGGAAGCCGGCGCGCTCCCGCCCGGCGTGCCTACCTCGGTCTGGCCCTGACCCGCTGCCTGCTGTATCTCGGACCGCTCAGCGTGGCCGTCGCCGCCGCCGCGCCGCTCGGCCGGGTCGCCTGGCCGGTGCCCGCCGTGATGTTCCTCCTCGGCTGGACCGCCGCGCAGGCCCTGACCGGCGTCGGGGTGACCATCGCCCGGCGCTGTGGCGCCGCGGCCGCCGCACGCCTGGTCGGCGCCGGATTCGCGACCGTGACCGGACTCTGGTGCGCGCTCGTCTGGATCGCGCCGGACGCCCTGCTCGGCCCGGACCGCGCCCTCGCCGCGACCGTCGGCGTCTGCGGCCTGCTCACGCTCGGCTCGGTCACCGTGGCCCTGGTCACCCGGTCGGAAGGCGCGGTCGCCGCCTGGTACGTGCCCTGCTGGGTGCTCGCCGCGGCCACGCTCTCCGGCGCCGCCCTCGGCCTGCCGGTGCCGATCGAGACTCTGCTGCCGGCCGCGATCGTGGCTGTCGCGGTCCGCGCGTTCCGCCCCGCCGTGGTCGGCGCCCGCCGCAGCCGCCCGCCCCGCCTGACCGCTGTGGAACGCCGCCGGGGCGCGGCCCACCTGGTGATCGGCGCCTCCCAGGCGGTCTGCGTCGCGCTGCTGTGGCGCACCGGCCCGGCCGTCACCCCGCTGCCCGCGGTCCTGCCGCTGCTGCTGTCGGTACCGCTGCTGGAAGCCCTGATCGGCTGGCACGCCGACCGCCTCGACGCCGGGCTCGACTCCGCCGAGTCCCCGGCCGAACTGGACCGTCACGTCCGCAACGTCACCGCGATCACGCTGGCCGGCATGCTGCCACCACTGGCCGCCGGAGGTGGGCTCACGCTCGCCGCCTACCGCCTGCCGTACGGCCTGTCCACGATGACCGGTGCCCGCGACGCTGTGTTGGCACTCGCCGCCGGAACCCTCCTCGGCGGAGTCTTCGCGGTCACGTTCCTGCTCGCCGCCCGCTCCCGCGCCGGGGTGGCCGCCGCGTTGGCAGCGCTGCCCCCGTTCGCGGCGGCGATCCTCGCACTTGTCCCCTCGGCGGCCGGGCCGTTACCCGCCGCCGTCGCCGTACTGGCCGCCACACACCTCGCCGGCCTGCTCATCGTCGCCCTGACCGCCGCCGACCTCCGGAGGACGCCGTGAAGACCCTGTTCCCCCCGTACGCGTACCCGTCGCCCGAACTGGAACTCGACGCCGAGACCTGGATCATCCGGGAACAGCCTGGTGATCGACGGACGCTGCACCAATCCCTCGGCCGGATCGACCTGGATCTCGGGTGCCGGTCCCTCGCCGATGTCCTGGCCGATGTGGACGCCTGGCGAGCTGATGGTGTGGAGGGGTTGTTCCTGGATCGGGCTCCGGCCGGCTCGGGTGGGGTGGGGCCGGTGGCTCTGACGGTCCGGCTGGCCGCTCGGCGGGGGCTGCATCGGGTGGTGCTCAACCCCGGGGTGCCGACGCATCCGTTGTACCGGGATCTCGGCGTGCGTATCTGCACGTTCGAGGGGCCGTGGGAGGCCTATCAGAGTTGGGACGGGGACGGGTCGCGGCCCGGGGACGGGCACATTGTGCACGGGGTGCCTTCGGAGTTGCTCACGGCTGCTCGGCGGTTGATGGGGCGGCGGGGGGCGGGGTTCGGGCTGGCTACTGATGCGGGGCCGGCGCTGAGTGCTGCCGGCGCCCACCGAGCGGACTGACAACCGCGTCCCCCTGTCGCCCCGCCGCCCTCGCTGCCCTCCGGGCAGATCTTGGGCACGCGAACCGCCCTGCCCTGCTGACGCGCCCAAGACTCGCGGGGAGAGCGGCGGGAGCAGCGCGGGCGACGGCGGGAGAACGGCGCGAGAGAGCGGCAGCGGTGGGAGGCGGGTGGTGGGAGTGGGTCAGGGGCGGGAGCGGGGGCGGGGCTGGCATTTCGGGCAGCTGAAGGAGGAGCGGTTCATGAACTGTTCTCGGCGGATCGGGGCGCCGCACCGATTGCACGGTTCGGCCTCGCGGCCGTAGGCGTTCAGGGAGCGGTCGAAGTAGCCGCTCTCGCCGTTGACGTTCACGTAGAGCTCGTCGAAACTCGTGCCCCCGGCCACGATCGCCTCGCCCAGGACGTCGCGGACGTGGCCCAGGAGGCGTTTCACCGCCGGCCTGGAGAGTTGGTCTGTCGGGCGGGCGCCGTGGAGTTTCGCGCGCCACAGTGCCTCGTCGGCGTAGATGTTGCCGACGCCGGAGATCAGGGTCTGGTCGAGCAGGGCGCGTTTGATCTCGGTGTGGCGGCCGCGGAGGCGGGCCACGAAGGCCTCGTCGTCGAAGAGCGGGTCCATCGGGTCGCGGGCGATGTGGGAGATCTCGTCGGGGAGTTCGGCGCCGCCCTCGGAGACCGAGAGGCCGCCGAACGTGCGCTGATCGACGAAGCGCAGCTGCGGGCCGCCGTCGGTGAAGGTGAAGCGGATCCGCAGGTGTTTCTCGTCGGGGGCGTCGGCGGGCTGCATGAGCAGCTGGCCACTCATCCCGAGGTGGCCGATGATCGCGTCGCCGGAGTCGAGGGCGAACCAGAGGTACTTGCCGCGGCGGGCGATGTCCAGGACGGTGCGGCCGGCCAGGACGCCGGCGAAGTGGATGTCGCCGGGCACGTGGCGGCGGATCGCGCGGGGGTGCAGCACCTCGGCGGTGGCGATGGTGCGGCCGGTCACCCACTTGGCCAGACCCTGGCGGACGGTCTCGACCTCGGGAAGCTCGGGCACAGAGGTCCTTTCTAAAGCGTGAAAGGCCAAACGGTGATCAGGTAGGCGCCGTACCAGAGGCCGAACGCGGCCCAGGCCAGGATCGACAGGACCGCGACACGGGGCCGGGCACGGGCGGCGGCCACGACGGCCGGCAGCAGCGTCAACAGTACGGGCAGGAGCAGCCGGGGCTTGGAGTGGTAGAAGCCGGCCTGCCCGTACACGAGGACCATGGCGACCACGCCGTAGACGGCCAGCGGCAGCCACGGCCGTTGGAACAGCGCGACGCCGGCCGCCGCGAGCGCGACGAGCAGGATCAGAGCCACACTCATGGGGATCCAGCCGTCCCCCGTACGCAATGTGGTGTTGAGAAAAGAAAGGGTGCTGGAGCCGTAGTCGAAGGAGGTGCCCCACCCGGCCGTCTGGATCTTGAACCAGGCGGTGGGCTCGCCGATCCGCAGTGCCACCCAGCCGAGATAGAGCGGCACCCCGGCAAGCGCGACAGCAGCCGCGGTGATCGGCTTCCACATCTCCCTGCGGCTCTCCCGGACAGCGAGGAACGCGGCCACCGCGAGGGCGACCGCGGCGGCGGCACCGGTGGGACGGGACAGCGCGGTGAGCAGGCCGAGGAGACCGGCCGCCCACCAGACCTTGCGATGCGCGGCGACCAGCATGCCGGCGACGAGGGCGAGGTAGATGCTCTCCGAATACGCCATGGACATCACCACTGACACCGGGGCCGAGCAGCAGATGGCGACCAGCGCCCAGCCGGCCCGCTTGTTGTAGAGGCTGGTGCCCAGCAGGTGCAGGCCGACCGCCGCACCGACCGACGCGATCCAGGCGACGGCGATCGCGGCCGTGGACGGCGGGATGCCGAGCGCCGCGCCACCCCGGATCAGCATCGGATAGACGGGGAAGAACGCCAGCTCGTTGCCCTGCAGGACGCCGTTCGCGTCGTACGTGTAGGTGTCCGGATAGCCGTCCATGGCGACCCGCAGGAACCAGCCCGCGTCCCAGACCAGCAGACGCTCCCACACCGGGCGCGGCTCGGCGGTGGCCGCGTTCAGCCACCAGATCATCAGCACCTGGCCGAGCCTGGTGAGCGCGAGCAGGGCAACGGCGGTCAGGACACCCGACCAGCCCCCGGCCCTGTCCCACAGCCGCGTCTGATCGGTGTCCGTCGTTGTCTCCGCCTCCACGGCTGGGATCATGACACGTCGGGCCCGGGCTTTTCGACCTGCTCCGCTTCCGCCTCGTTGCGCTCGGTGAGCGTCCGCCACGCCGCCGCGGCCGCCCGCTGCTCCGCCTGCTTCTTGCTGCGGCCCTCGGAACCGCCGTAGCGCTCGCCCGCGACCACCACCCAGGCGGTGAACGTCTTGGCGTGGTCCGGGCCGGAGTCCTCGATCTCGTAGTCCGGCACGCCCAGGCCCAGCGCCGCGGTCAGCTCCTGCAGGCTGGTCTTCCAGTCCAGGGCGGCGCCGCGCCCGGCCGACTCGGCCATCAGCGGGTCGAACAGCCGGTGGATCACCTCGCCGGCGAGCTCCAGGCCGTGCTCCAGATAGATCGCGCCGAGCAGCGCCTCCAGGGTGTCGGCCAGGATGCTGGCCTTGTCCCGGCCGCCGGTGGTCTCCTCGCCCTTGCCGAGCAGCAGGTGCGGGCCGAGACCCTGCGGGCCCAGGCCGCGGGCCACGTCGGCCAGCGCGTGCATGTTGACGACGCTGGCGCGCAGCTTGGCGAGCTGTCCCTCGGGCAGGTCGGGGTGGTTGTGGAAGAGCGCCGACGTGATCACCACCCCGAGCACCGAGTCGCCGAGGAACTCCAGGCGCTCGTTGGTGGGCAGGCCGCCGTTCTCGTACGCGTACGAGCGGTGGGTCAGGGCTCGTTCGAGCAGCTCGGGCTTGAACGGGATCCCGAAGGCCTCCTCCAGCGGCAGAGTGGACGGACGTCGACGCTTGTCAATCATGCGATACCTCGCTGTACCTCAGTTGATCGGCGATGGCCGCGACCGAGGCGCGGCGATGCAGGTTTGCCGCGAACGCGATGCCCGCGGCGAGATCGGGTCCGGACGCGGCGCCGTGGCAGACCACGACGGTGCCGCCGACGCCGAGCAGCAGTGCGGCTCGGGGCGGCGGATCGATGCCCGGTGATGGTGGGCCGGCCAGGGCGTACCCGGTTTCCAGGCCCTTGAGCAGGACGTTTCCAGTGAAGCCGTCGGTGACCACGACGTCGGCGGTGGCTCCCAGCACGACGTCGCCACCCTCGACGAGACCGACGTAGCGTCCGCCGCCGGGCAGCGGAACGGCCGCGAGCACCGTCGGGGCTGAGCGGCGGAGGCGGTCACCCTTTCCGGGTTCGCTGCCGATCGTGAGGAGACCGACGCGGGGCGCCTCAATGCCGTGGGCGATTGATGCGTACGCGGAACCGAGTCGCGCATGCACGCCGAGTGTCTCCGCGTCGGGGTCCACGGTCGAACCGACGTCGAGGAGCACCAGCCGCCCGTGCGCTGTCGGCAGCACGGCGGCGAGGGGCGGACGGCGTACGCCCGGCCATCGGCCCAGCTCACGCGCGGCAGCGAGAACGGTGACCGCGGTGTCCCCGGCCGACACGAGCGCGTCGGCGTCGCCCTCGGCGACCGTCCGGACGGCTCCACGGACGGTGTCGGACGTCGTGATCGCGGCGGTGATCCGCTGCCGGTCCGCCGGGGACAGGGCAGCAAGAACCGCGTCGGCGGCTTCGGCCGGGCCGACGAGAGTCAGATGCAGGGACGGATCGGCCTGGCAGGCACGCAGAGCGCCGTCAACCACGACGTCGGGAGCTTGGTCCCCGCCGAGGAGGTCGACGGCGATCCGCGCGGTGCCCGGCTCCCCGACAGTCCGCTGTCCGGGAGCCACGGCACCGGTGGTTCGCCACCGCTCAGGTGCGACCCGCCCGATGATCGGGCGCGTCACGCGGCGACGTCAGACCTCGAGGACCTGACGACCGTTGTAGGTGCCGCAGACCGAGCAGGCGGCGTGCGGCAGCTTCGGCGACTTGCACTGGGGGCACGCCGCGGTGGTCACCGCGGTCGCCTTCCAGTTCGCCCGGCGCGAGCGGGTGTTGCTGCGCGACATCTTGCGCTTGGGGACGGCCACGGTAACTACTCCTCGGGTTTCGTAAGGTTGTGCAAAGCGGCCCAGCGGGGGTCGATGTCCTCGTGGCTGTGATCAGCCGGGAGGTCGTCGAAGTGCACCCCGCAGTCGGGGCACAACCCTGGGCAGTCCGGCCGGCAGAGCGGATTGGTCGGCAGGGTCAGCACCACCGCGTCCCGAACCGCCGGCTCCAGGTCGATCAGGTCGCCCTGCATCCGGCCCACCTCGTCCTCGTCGGTCGTCTCCTCGGTGGTGCTCGCCTCATAGGCATAGAGCTCCGCGAGGTGGACCTCGAACGACTTGCTGATCTCGTTGAGGCAGCGCCCGCACTCGCCGGTGAGCGAGCCGCGCACGGTGCCGCTGACATAGACCCCCTCGGAGACCGACGTCATGCTCAGATCGAGCTCGACGTCGGAGCCCTCGGGGACCGAGATCAGCTCCAGGCCGCAGTCCGCCGGTGCCGGGACCACCCTGTTCAGGGCACGCGTCGCACCAGGCTGCCGGGGGAGTTTCGTCGTGTCGACGACCAGCGGCTGCCTGGGGTCCAGGTGACTCTGAGGTGACTTTGGCATCGTGAACTCTCAGCCATGGGTAGGCCGACGAAAAACATTACCTGAGCTTGCCGGACGTCGTCGAATCGGCCCCGGCATCAGGGCCGATCAGAACGGCAGCGGCCGCTCGGCGTCCTCGCCCTGGAAGGTACCGATCTCGCGGAGGGCGTGCATCTTGTCCCGGCCACGCTCGATGGACGCCAGCGCACGGGTCAGGAACTGCTCGAAGTTGGCCAGGGCGGTGTCGACGTAGTCGTCGACCTCCTCGCGCAGGCGCTGCGCCTCGGTCCGCGCCTCGGCGATGATCCGGGCGCCCTCGTGCTCGGCGGAGACGGTGATCTCGTTGACCGAGACGAGCCGGGCGTGTTCGGTCTCACCCTCGCTGACGATCCGGTCCGCCTCGCGGCGGCCGGCCTCGATGATCCGGTCCCGCTCCTCCAGCACGGCGGCGGCCTTGCGCAGTTCCGAGGGCAGGCCGGCGCGGAGCTCCTCGAGCTTCTCGATCATGTGGTCGCGTTCGATCATCACGTTCGCCCGGGACATCGGCACGGAGCGTGCGTCGTGCACGATGTCGATGATCTCGTCGATACCGTCGAGTGGATCCACCGCCAACACTCCCATCCAACCGCCACTGAGCGTGGTGCGATCACGTTACTGCGTCACCGCTCGCGCCGTTTCCGGCGCGCCGGTGGCGGTCAGTTCTGCTTGAGGCGGCTGATCAAGCGCTCCAGGACCGGGTCCGGCAGGTACGCGGACGCGTCGCCACCCCACTTGACCACGTCCTTGACGAGGCTCGAGGAGAGGAACGAGTACAGCGGGTTGGTCGGCATGAAGAGGGTCTCCACACCCGACAGCCCGATGTTCATCTGCGCCATCTGCAACTCGTAGTCGAAGTCGCTGACCGCCCGGAGGCCCTTCACCACGACCGCCGCGCCCTGATCCCGGCAGAAGTCGACCAGCAGGCCGTGGAACGCCGCGACCCGCACGTTCGGGTACGGCGCGATCGCCTCACCCAGCATCTCCAGCCGCTCGTCGATGCTGAACAGCCCGACCTTCGACTGGTTGATGAGGACTCCGATGATCACCTCGTCGAACAGCCGGCTGGCCCGCCCGATGATGTCGAGGTGCCCGTTGGTGACCGGGTCGAAGGAGCCAGGACACACCGCTCGTCTCATGATCGGCGACCGTACCAAAGCGTGGTCTCGCCGTAACGGCGGGTGCGTTCGCCGACGAGACCGTCCACCCAGCTCAGCGGCCCGGAACGGGTGGATCGCTCAAAAATCACCACGGCGTCGGGCGCCAGCCACCCGTTGGCCACCAGCTCCTCCTGGACAGTGTCGATCTCGTCCGACCCCAGGGCGTACGGCGGGTCGGCGAAGACCACGTCGTACGGTCCGCCCTCCGGCGGGTTCGCGAGAGTCTGCAGAACCTTGCCGGTGACGAGTCGCGACTGCGCACCGACACGCAGCGCGACGACGTTGTCACGGACGATGCGCGCGGCCTTCGCGTCCGATTCGACCAGAAGTGCGTGCGACGCGCCACGGGACAGCGCCTCCAGACCGACTGCGCCGGATCCGGCATACAGGTCAGCGAAACGCGCTTCGGACAAGTCGGTCATCGTCTCCAATGAACTGAAGAAAGCCTCACGCACGCGGTCCGAAGTGGGCCGGGTGTGCGCGCCGGAGGGAGCGGCCAGACGGCGGCCCCCGTGAGCGCCCGCGATAATCCTCGTCATCACAGGTGACGCTACTTCACCAGGGCAGTAGGGCCACTGTCGAGTGAACAAGTCCCTCGTAGAGGGCACTGCACGCAACGGGACCGTTCCGTTCGGTGCATGCAAGATCTCAGATTGGTCACAAGAGCATTAGCGGGCCCTGAGACGTTTCTTTGACCTTGGTAAGTGGCTAGGGTCGTGCCTCGTGCGGACGATCCCGTATCGTCCGCCGACGATGTGGGGAGGCATCGTCGCGGTTCGCCGCCGTCCTTTGGCGACCGCTGACTGCTGCTTCCTTACTCCCCTCGGATCCCCATTTCCACAGGAGTAGGCGCGTGAACCTGTCAAAGTCCTCGCTTCGCCGCGTGACGTCGATCGTCGCCGGCACTGTGCTCGGCCTGGCCGGCGTCGCGGCCTTTGCCGGGCCCGCCAGCGCCCACCACAGCAAGGTCACCGGCGTTGCCGACTGCGTTGACGGCGTCTGGACCGTCAACTGGAGGGTCGACCTCTACGGCAGCCAGCAGGGCAACCAGGCCAAGTTCATCAAGGTCGAGTCCACCCCGACCGCTGTCGAGGGCATCGCCGCCGGCGGCGACTGGGTGCCGAGCACCTTCGTCACCGGCAAGCAGACCATCCCCGGCGGCACCGCGACCGAGGCCAAGCTGGCCGTCCGCGCCGAGTGGAACAACGAGGTCAAGGAAGGCGTCGACCAGGTCGGCACCGTGAAGCTCGAGGGCAAGTGCGAGGCGCCGAAGCCGCCGACCACCACCACCCCGCCGACCACCACTCCGCCGACCACGGCCCCTACCACGACGCCCCCGGCCACGCCGGAGCCGACCGTGCCGGTTCCCACCGACCTGCCGGGTGAGCCCGAGCCGATCTTCGAGCTCACCTGCGACACGATGACCCTCGGCATGAGCAACCCGGCCGACGGCATCGAGTTCAAGATGAAGTTCGAGACCACCAAGGGCGAGGTCCGCGAGACCACCGTCAAGCCGGGCGAGAAGAAGACCGAGACCTTCAGCGCCACCGAGGGCTTCGCTGTCGACTGGACCTTCATCGTGACGATCGACGGCAAGACCGAGACGGCCACCGAGACCTTCCCGTACGTCCAGCCGGACGACTGTGAGGACGGCGAGGGTGGCGGCCTGCCCGTTACCGGTGCCGCTGCCGGTGGTGTCGCCGGCGGTGCCGCGGCCCTGCTGGCCGTCGGTGGCCTGCTCTTCTTCATGGCTCGCCGCCGCAAGGTGAAGTTCACCGCCTGATAGCAGGCAGTACCAGCGATAACAGCAACAACCGGGGGCGCGCCGACTTCGAGAGGTCGGCGCGCCCTCGCCCATTTCCCCACGATGGAGAGAACTTGAAGAAGACCCCTCGCTTCTCCCGGATCGCGGCTGCTCTGGCCGGCGCGGTCCTCGGCCTGGTGGCTTTCGCCACCCCGGCTGCCGCTCACGGCAAGGAATACCTCTTCACCCACACGTTCAAGATCGAAAACGGCCAGGCGATCGCCACGATCACGCCGAACAAGGACCTGCCGGCCGCCGAAGAGGTCACCCTGGTGTCCTACTTCGCGCCGAGGCCGGAGTACTCCGTCCCGCAGTACCTGTTCGACAGCGAGATCGGCACGCTGAAGGACAAGGACGGCGTCGTCACACTCACGGTGGACGTCCCCGACTGCAACACGCAGGTCGACCTGTTCTTCGGTGGCAAGGACGACATCATCGACCCGTTCGACGGCAAGTCGATGTACGGCGACAAGAAGCTCGGCGAGAAGACCGGCCTCGGCGGCCGTTCCAAGGGCCCGCAGGCCTGGTTCAACGGCGGCACGAAGGCGTGCGCGCAGCCGGCCGTGCAGGCTGTCGCCGCGTGTGACGGCTCCGTCGACGTTCAGCTGAGCAACAACGGCAAGCTGAGCAAGTACGACGTCGAGTTCCGGGTCAAAGCGACCGGCCTCGACAAGAAGGTCAAGGTCGCCCCCGGTAAGGGCGACACGGTGCACGTCCCCGCGGGCGCCGGCAAGATCACGGTCTCCGCGCCGGGCATGGCGGACTTCACGTACACCTGGGCGCGCCCGGACAACTGCGTCCCCGCGGCCGCCGGTGAGAACGACTGCACGAACGTCACCGTGACCGTGACCAACCCGGAGGGCAACACCCCGGCGAAGGCCGAGGTGACCTACGGCTCCGAGACCAAGACGACCACCGTCGCGGGCGGTTCCTCGCAGCTGGTGACGTTCCCCGCCGGTGAGGCCACCACGGCCACCGTGAAGTACCCGGAGATCGCCGGTTCCGAGACGGTCACTGTTCAGATCAAGAAGGCGGACTGCCCGGCGCCGACGACGCCCAGCACCACCGCTCCGACCACCACGCCGACCGACAACCCGACGACGACTCCGCCGACCACCACGCCGGAGGAGACCCCGTCGGAGACGGCTTCGGAGACGCCGGACGTGCCCGTCACCACCGAGCCGGCGGACGAGGACGGTGAGCTCGCCCTGACCGGCGCCGCCGCCGGCACCGTCGCGGGCGGTGCGGCCCTGCTGCTCGTCGTGGGCCTCGGGCTGTTCTTCATGGCCCGTCGCCGCAAGGTGAACTTCAAGGCCTGACAGCTCCACGGTTTCCGCAGTTTTCGCAGTTGAAGAGGGCGCGCTCATCGAGAGCGCGCCCTCTTCCCATGGGGCCTGCTCCTAGGAGCAGGCCCCATGCGGCCTGTGGGGCCCGGTCCTAGGAGCAGGCCCGCGCGGCCTGTGGGGCCCGGTCCTAGTAGTGCTTTGTCACTTTCGGGTGGTTGATAGTGACTTGTCGACAGTGGGTTGCTGTCGTTGACGTATGGACGTTGTTGAGGTTGACCGGTTGCGTTGTGACCTGTCGGAGTTCGCGTCGGATGTGTTCGCGTCGCTGACACGCGCGGGTTGGCAGGAGCGTGCGGCCGCGTATCTGCAGGGGTTGATGATCGACGGGCGGCGTAAGTCGATCCAGCCGATGGCCGCCCGTTTGCAGGGCGTGCACGAGCAGGCGTTGAACCACTTCGTGACCAACAGCCCGTGGCAGGTGGAGCCGGTCCGGCAACGGATCGCCGCGCTGGCCGATCAGGCGATCGGCCCGGCAGCGTGGGCGATCGATGACACCGGGCTGCTCAAGTGCGGCACCGCGTCGCCGTGTGTGGCCCGCCAGTACACCGGCACCGTGGGTAAGGTCACCAACTGCCAGATCGCGGTGAGCGTCAGCATGGTCACCGACACCGCGTCCTGCCCGGTCGACTGGCGACTGTTCCTGCCCGAGTCCTGGGACCCCGCCTCACCCAAGGCCACTGCCGATGTTCACGCCCGCCGTCGCCGGGCCGGGATCGGCGACGGTGTAGCCCATCGGGAGAAGTGGCGCCTGGCACTGGACATGATCGACGAACTGCTGTGGTGGGGACACCGGCCACCGCTGATCGTGGCCGACTGCGGCTACGGCGACGCCGCAGAGTTCCGCCACGCCCTGACCGAACGCCGGCTGCCCTATCTGGTGCAGGTCAGCGGCCGGCTCACCGCCTACCCAGCCGCCACGACCCGCACCGCTGGCGAGTACGCCGGGGTCGGTTCCTATCCCACACCGCGCTACCACCATGCGGCACCCACCCTCACCGAACTGATCACCACCGGCCCTGCCCGCCCCAGGCGGGTGACCTGGCGGCCCGGTTCACGTCTGCGTGCCGGCCGGCAGGTTCTGATGTCCTCGCACTTCGTGTTCACCCGTGTCCGCCCGGCCGGGCGGACCCTGTTGTCCGCCCACCGCGGCGAGGACCTGCCCGAGTGCTGGCTGATTACCGAATGGCCACCCGGCAGCCCGGAGCCGATCAAGTACTGGCTCTCCGACCTGCCCGCCACGACCGCGAAACGCACCCTGATCCGCTGGGCGAAACTGCGCTGGCGCATCGAACACGACTACCGCGAAGTCAAGACCGGCCTCGGCCTGGACCACTACGAAGGCCGCACCTGGCAGGGCTGGCACCACCACGTCACGCTCGTCTCCGCCGCGCACATCTTCCTGACCCTGCAACGCCTCGACCCAAAAACCCGTGCGCCGGAATGACCCTCTACGCCGTACTCCGACGCCTGCAACTCCTGCTGGTCCACCTCCTCGGAGCATGCCCAACCTGCCGAACCCCGTTCCCGCAACGGAAACGACCTCGCCGACGCGGATCATGACAAAGCACTACTAGGAGCCGACACCCTCCCACGGCGCGAACGAGCCGTCCGGCTGCGGTGGGAAGTCGTGGGTGGCGACCACCGCGGAGACCGCCAGCCGGCCGTAGATGTGCGGGAACTGGCGCCCGTCCGGCGACGGCGGGACGCCGTCCTCCCAGACCACCGGGGAGCCCGCACGGGACTCGTCGATCTCCAGCAGCACCAGGTCGGTGCGGCCCCGGAAGCGCAGCGTGGCGGGCACATGCACCCAGTCCGGCGGAGAGCAGTGGATGAAGCCCTCCGTCGCGAGGGTGTCCCCCTCGTAGAAGCCGGCGGCCACGGCCTTGGCCCACTCGTCGCGTGGGCAGAGATGCAGGATCAACCCTTCTCCAGGTACTCGGCGCGTTCCTCGTCGACCAGCGCGGCCACCGAGGCGGCCAGCGCGGGATGACGGGTGAGGTCGGGGTCGTCGCCGATCAGCTCGGACGCCTCCGTCCGGGCCTCCTTGATCAGCTTCTCGTCGCGGAGCAGCGACAGCAGCCGCAGGTGCGAGTGCTTGCCGGACTGCGAGGCGCCCAGCACGTCGCCCTCCCGGCGCTGCTCCAGATCAATCTCGGACAGCTTGAACCCGTCGGTCGTGGAGGCCACGGCGTCCAGACGCTCGCGGGCGGCCGAGCCCTCCACCGACTCGGTGTGCAGCAGGCAGATGCCGGGCGCCGAACCACGTCCCACCCGGCCGCGCAGCTGATGCAGCTGAGACACGCCGAACCGGTCGGCGTCCAGGATCAGCATGACCGTCGAGTTGGGCACGTCCACGCCCACCTCGATCACCGTCGTGGCGATCAGCACGTCCAGATCACCCGCGGCGAACCTGCGCATCACCGCGTCCTTCTCGTCGGCCGGCAGCTTGCCGTGCAGCATGCCGATCCGGAGGCCTTTCAGGTATTCGTTCTCCAGCAGGGGCAGCACCTCGGTGACGGCCAGCGGCGGACGGCGGGCGGGCTCGTCGTCCGGCGGCGGGGTGTCCTCGTCCTCCGGGCCGTCGCCGATCCGAGGGCACACCACGTACGCCTGATGCCCCGCACGCACCTCCTCCCGGATGCGCGTCCAGGCGCGATCGAGGTAGGCGGGCTTCTCCAGAGCCGGGACGACGTGTGAGGCGATCGGTGAGCGCCCGCGCGGCAGCTGCGACAGCACGGACGTCTCCAGGTCGCCATAAACGGTCATCGCGACCGTCCGCGGGATCGGCGTCGCGGTCATCACCAGCACGTGCGGCGGCCGTGCGGCCTTGGCGCGCAGCGCGTCACGCTGTTCCACCCCGAACCGGTGCTGCTCGTCCACGACCACGAGTCCGAGGTCGCGGAAGTCGACTCCCTCGTACAAAAGCGCATGTGTGCCGACAACGATGCCGGCGCTCCCGTCCGCCAGCTTGCCCAACGCCGCACGCCGGGCCGCCGCGCCGAGCGAGCCCGTGACCAGCGTGAGTTGCGTGCCCACCGGATCGCCGTCCAGCTCACCGGCGCGGCCCAGCGCACCCAGCTGGGCACTGATGCCGCGGAAGTGCTGGGTGGCGAGCACCTCGGTCGGCGCGAGCAGCGCGGCCTGCCCACCGGCGTCGACCACCTGCAGCATCGCGCGCACCGAGACGAGCGTCTTGCCGGAACCCACCTCACCCTGCAGCAGGCGGTGCATGGGATGCGGGCGCGCCAGGTCCGCCGCGATCTCCTCGCCCACCGCACGCTGACCTTCGGTCAGCTCATAGGGAAGACCAGCGTCGAATTTCGCGAGCAACCCGGCCTCAGTGCGTGGCCGGGCCGTGCCGGGAGCCGCGGCAGCACGTGCCCGGCGTTGCACAAGCGTCAACTGTACGGCGAAAGCTTCGTCCCACTTGAGTCGATATCTCGCCTTGTGGAGCTCCTCCTTGGAGCTCGGCCGGTGCACCTCGCGCAGCGCCGTCCCGATGCCGACCAGGTTCCGTTTCGCCCGCACCGCACCCGGCATCGGGTCGGCCGGCGGCTCGAACGTGTCCAGCAGAGTCCGCACACACTTGGCGATCACCCAGGTCGGCACCGCCTGCGCGGCCGGGTAGACCGGGATCAGCGCCCCCGCGAACTCCTCGATCTCGGCGGCCGCGTCGTCCTGCGTGGCGTCCGCGCTGAGCAGCTGATAGGCCGGGCCGTTGAGCTGGCGCTTGCCGCGGAACTCGGTGACCTTACCGGCGAACAGCCCCCAGACACCGCGGCGCAGCTCCCGCTCGCGCCACGCCTGGTTGAAGAACGTGCAGGTCAGCGTCGCGCCGGACCCGTCACCGATGGTCACCTCGAGCATGTTGCCGCGTCGGGCCCGCATCGGCTTGACGTTGATCCCCTGCACCTGGGCCAGGATCGTGACCTGCTCGTCCACCTGGAGGCTGCGCAGGTCGGTGTGCTCGCCGCGCTCGTCGTACCGCCGGGGGAAGTGGTAGATCAGGTCGCCGGCGGTGTGCAGGTCGAGGTGCTGCTCCAGCGCCTTCGCCGTCTTCGCACCGAGCACCTTGGTCAGCGGAGTGTCGGTCGTGGTCATTGAGCCTTTTTCAACGTGGCGAGGGCCTCGGTTGCCGGCGCTGGTCAACGGCCCGGCGGCTTCGGGCCCGATGCCAGGTTGAATATTGCTCATTCGACTCCTGCCAGAAGGTGATAGCGGGGCTGGCCACCGGCGTAACACTCCAACTCGATGAACGGCCAGGTGCGGTGCACGTGACCGCGCAGATCCGCCTCCAGGCCGTCCGGCGCGTCCGCACCGAGCACCAGGGTGACCAGCTCACCGCCGCCGCCGAGCATCCGGTCCAGCAGGCGGCGGCTCACGTCGGTCAGGTCGGCGCCGATCACGTGCACCTCGCCGTCGACCAGCCCGAGCAACTCGCCGGCCCGACAGGGGCCGGCGACGGTGAGGGCGTCACGCTGGGCGGTGCACACCTCGCCGTACCGGCAGGCGCCGGCAGCCTCGGCCATCGCGATCACGTCGTCAGCGAAGGGCCGCTGGGTGTCGCGCACGGCCAGCGCGGCGAGAGCCTGCACGGGGGAACGGGTGGGCACGACACTCACGCTCTTCCCCGCCGCGACGGCCTCACGGGCGGCGGCGGAGGCGACGGCGTGCGTGTTCGCGTCGTTCGGAAGCAGCACGACCGAATCGGCGCCGCTGGCGTGGATCGCGGCCAGCATCTCGGCGGTGGAGGGATTGCGATCCACGACGGTGGCGCCCTCGGCCTCGAACAGCGCGGTCAGGCCGTCACCGGACGCGACCACGACGGCGGCGCGGACGTCGGCACCGGAGCGGCGCTCCTCCAGCGGCGTCACGCGAATCCGATAGGGCCGGCCGGCCTCGACGGCGGCCTCGACGACGGGGCCGATCTCGGTGACGTGGACGTGCACGTTCCACGTGGGGGTGTCGCCGTCACCCGTGCCGACGATGACCAGGGAGTCGCCCAGGCGGTCGAGGGAGGCGCGGAGGCGGTCGATCGTGGCGGTGTCGGCGTCGAGGAGGAACTGCACCTCGTAACCGTGGCCGGAGCAGTCGTCGTCGTGGATTCGGTGTGCTTCTCGCGTACTCAAAATGGGTTTTGAATCTCTCTCGGCCCGGTCTCCGGAAACGACCTCGACCAGGGCGTCCAGGAGCAGGCAGAGGCCGCGGCCGCCGGCGTCGACGACCCCGGCGCGGGCGAGGACCGGAAGCTGCTGAGGAGTCCGCGCCAAGGCCTCGGTGGCCGCCCTCGCCGCCGCCCGCGCCACGGCAACCAGATTGTCCGACTTTATCCGGCCCGCCCCCTCGGCCGCGGCCGCGACGACCGACAGAACCGTGCCCTCGACCGGCCGGGCGACCGCCGCATAGGCCGCATCCGTGGCCGTCCGCAGCGCCCGCGCCAGCTCACCACCCCGAACCGCGACCGCCGAGGCGAACGTGTCGGCCATCCCGCGCAGGATCTGGGACACGATGACGCCGGAGTTGCCGCGGGCGCCGAGCAGCGCACCACGAGCCATCCGGCGCATCAGGGGGCCGGCGGTCTTCTCGTCGCCCTCGTCACCTTCGTCGCTTTCGTTCTTTTCGTTCTCGATGGCCTCCTGGGCTGCGGCGAGCGTGAGAACCAGATTCGTGCCGGTGTCGCCGTCGGGCACCGGATACACATTCAGGTCGTCCATCTCGCGCTGATGAGCCCGGAGCGCCTCGAGCCCACCACCGCACCAGCGGCGTACCGCGGCGGCATCGAGGGTCTCCAGCACGCGAAAAGCGTACTGGCGACCCCCGACAAACGCGGGCTACGCACCCTGACCGGGGGCGATTGGATGTCGGGGCGGGGCATCGGGTAACCTTGCCGGGTTGCCTGGGCGAAGCTTTCCCTGGGCGCTTCAAGTTCTCGTATCAAACCCAGGAGTATCCCGTGGCTAGCGTGTGCGACGTCTGTGGCAAGGGACCGGGCTTCGGCCACAACGTGTCCCACTCGCACCGGCGGACCAACCGCCGCTGGAACCCGAACATCCAGTCGGTGCGCACCCCGGCCGGTGGCGGGACCACCAAGAAGCTCAAGGTCTGCACCTCGTGCATCAAGGCCGGCAAGGTCGTCCGCGCCTGATCTTCGCTCTTCACTTCTAGCCGCCGGGTTATCGCTCGGCGGCTAGTTGTCGTTTCCGGCGGGTGCCGCGTCGCTCCGCCCGCATCGCCCCTGCCCGCATCGCGCAGGCGCGACCCGCACCGCGCCGCCCGCGCCCCCGCACCGCGCCGCCCGCGCCCCCGCATCGCGCCGCCCGCGCCCCCATCGCCCCCGCATCGCGCCGCCCGCGCCCCCGCATCGCGCCGCCCGCGGCCCCCGCATCGCGCCGCCCGCGCCCCCATCGCCCCCGCATCGCGCCGCCCGCGCCCGCATCACGCCCGCATCGCGCCGCCGCGGCCCGCTCGCGTCACTTCGGTGGGTGCATGGCTTTCTTCACTCGCGGCGGTGTCTGCCACGCCGGCCGGTGGCCGCCGAGCGTCGGTGGATCGCCGTTCTCGGCACCGTCGTCGGCCACACGGCGTGTCTCGCGGGCCCGTCGGCACTCGAGATGGCCGGTCAATCTCGGGCGCCGCGGCGGATGGCGGAGATTCTTGGGCGGCAGGGCCGGTGATGGGCGGCTCGGGCGCCCACCATCCGAGCAGAGCGGTGGGAGGTCAGAGGGGTTTTGCGTAGGAGAGGACTGAGTCGTGGCCGGCGTAGAAGCCGAAGTCGGCGATTCGTTTGTAGCCGGCTGACTCGTAGAGGGCTACGGCCTCCGGTTGCTTGTCGCCTGTTTCCAGGATTACGCGGTGGCATCCCGCGGCGCGGGCTGAGTCCTCGATCGCGGTCAGCATCTGGCGGGCGACGCCGCGGCCGCGGGCTGCCGGGCGGGTGAACATGCGCTTGAGTTCGGCGTCGTCGCCGTGGCGGCGCCAGCCGGCGCTGGCGATCAGCTCGCCGTCGTCGACGGCCACGAGGAAGGCGCCTTGCGGGGGCGTGAAGTCGAGGGCGCTGATCGGAGTGTCGTCGCCGGTTCCGCCGTATCGGGCGGACAGGTCCGCGAGGTTCTCCGCCACGAGGGCCTGCACCGACGGCGATCCGAAGTCCGCCGGTTCGATCTTGAAGGAGTGCACGGGCAAAGCCTAGATCTAGCGGAAGTGGTCCCAGCCGGGGCCGCCCGTCCAGGGCTTGCCGTCGACGGTTACGCCGGTGCCGTCGTGGACCGTGCCGATCGGCTGCCACTCCGGCGGCAGCGGCACGCCAGGGGGGAACGTCGCGGCCAGTGGGTGGTCGTCGCCGCCGGCGAGGATCCACTGGTACGGGTCGACGCCCAGAGCCGAGGCCGCGTCGCGCATCTGTGAGGGCACCGTGAACGCCTCGCGCCGGATGTCGATCGCTACGGCGCTCGCGGACGCCACGTGGCCAAGGTCCTGCAGGAGCCCGTCCGAGACGTCGATCATGGACGTCGCGCCGAGGCCGGCCGCCTCCGGTCCCGCCGCGTAGCGGACGGCCGGGCGGCGGTACGCCTCGACGAGCACCTTAGGGGTCCGGAAGCCGCGCGACAGTACCGTGAGGCCCGCGGCCGCGTACCCGATCCTGCCTGAAAGCGCGACGATGTCGCCTGGCCTGGCCCCGTCGCGCCGGACCGGAGCCGCACCGCCCAGGTCTCCCAACGCCGTGACCGCGATGGTCAATGTCGGACTGGACGACATGTCCCCGCCCACCACCGAGGCTGACACGAGCGCCGCCTCCGCGCTCAGCCCGTCGGCGAGCCCCTCCGCCCAGGAGGCCTCCAGCCCGAGAGGCACGCACAACGCCACCAGCAACGCCGTGGGAGTGGCGCCCATGGCGGCGATGTCGGCGAGGTTCGCCGCGGCGGCCCGGTGACCAATGTCGGTCGGCCCGCACCAGTCCCGCCGGAAGTGACGGCCCTCGACCAGCACGTCGGTGGAGGCCACCACCCGTCCGTCGGCCGCTCGCACCACCGCCGCGTCGTCGCCGGGACCGATCAGGGTGGCGGGGCCGGAGCCCAACCGGGTGACGATTCGGCCGATCAATCCGAATTCACCGGCCTCTGCGATGCTCACGTCCAAGTCCTTCGATGGTGGCGTCCCGCTCCGATGCGGCTTCGTACGGTAGTTTCACGATCGGGGATCACCGACGGTGGCGGATTGGAGTCGATCGTGGTCCAGGCATACATCCTCATTCAAACGGAGGTCGGGAAGGCCCGTGACGTGGCCGCCGCGATCGAGAAGATATCCGGCGTGGTCCGGGTCGATGCGGTGACCGGGCCGTACGACGTGGTCGTGCTGACCGAGGCGCATACCGTCGACGAGCTCGGCGGGCTCATTGTGAGCAAAGTCCAGTACGTGCCGGGCATCACGAGGACGCTCACCTGCTCCGTGGTAAACCTCTGACATGGTCGACCTGGACACACCACCGAAAACGCCGGAACCGGATCGGACGACACGCGTCGCCGCCCTCTGGGCGACCGCTGTAGCCGTACCCGTGGCGATCCTGGTGGCCGTCCTAGCCTTTATGACCATTCAACCCGAAAAATCCGACAAATCGCTTCAACAGCCACAAGCGGTGCCGAGCGCGCCTGTGACCATGGCGGAGCGTCCACTCGACGACAAGAGCCGGACCGCCTGTCTGGCCGTGACGTCACAACTGCCGTCCACGGTGCGTGACCTGCAGCCCCGGCAGGTCACGGCCGGCCACGAGCAGAACGCCGCATACGGTGAGCCCCCGCTCACCGTCCAGTGCGGCGTCCAGCAGCCGATCATGTGCAAGACCATCGACGACGAGACCCCCGGTTGCGTCCCGATGGACACCGAGCTGCTGATCATGAACCAGGTCTGCTGGTACGCGAAGGCGGAAACCGGCGCGGCCACCTTCACCACGATGGATCGCGAGGTCCCGGTGCGGGTGACCGTGCCGGACGGGTACGAGAATCCCGCCCAGTGGGCCAACGAGTTCTCCGACACCGTCGTCAAGACCGTGAAGTCGAAGACGGAGTCCCCCTACGGCTGCACGAGCTAGTGCAGCCCGGTGCCCCGGTTCAGCGCGGTCCGGATCAGCCGGTCCACCACCTTGGGGTACTCCAGGCCGGTGGCCGCCCACATCTGCGGGAACATCGAGGTGGGCGTCATGCCCGGCATCGTGTTGATCTCGTTGAGGAAGACCTGGTCGTCGGCGGTGACGAAGAAGTCCACGCGGGCCAGCCCGGCGCAGTCGAGCGCCTCGAACGTCCGCAACGCGTACTCCTGGACCTGCCGGGTGACCGGCTCCGGCAGGTCCGCCGGGATCGTGTAGCGGCTGCCCACCAGGTACTTGGTCTCGAAGTCGTACCACTCCGCGTCGTCCACATGGATCTCGGCGAGCAGCGAGGCCTGCGGCCCACCGCCGTTCTCGCCCTCCAGCACGCCGCACTCGATCTCGCGGCCCACGATCGCGGCCTCGACCAGAACCTTCGGGTCGATCTGCCGGGCCGTGGCGATCGCCGCGTCCAGGTCGGCCCAGTCGGTCACCTTGGTGATGCCGGTCGACGACCCCGCCCGTGACGGCTTGACGAAGACGGGCAGGCCGAGCCGCTCCTTGTCCGCCTCGGACAGCGACACACCGGCGCGCAACACCGCATACGGCCCGACCGGGATGCCTTCGGCGACCGCCAGCTTCTTGGTGAACTCCTTGTCCATGGCCGCCGCCGACGCGAAGACGTTGGCACCCACATACGGGATCCCGGCCATCTCCAGCATGCCCTGGATCGTGCCGTCCTCCCCGTACGCCCCGTGCAGCACCGGGAAGACCACGTCCACACCGGCCAGCTCCGACACACCGTCCGCCGGGTCCCGCACGATCAGCTCGGTGGCCGTCGGGTCCGCCGCGAGCACCAGCGCGCTGCCCGACGCGGCCGTGATCTCGGGCAGCCGGGTGCCGGAGATGGCGAGCTGCCGGGGGTCACCCGCGGCGAGAACCCAGCGACCCTCACGGGTGATTCCGACCGGGACCGCCTCATACTGATCCGGGTCCAGCGCACCGAGAATGGCACCCGCACTGACGCAGGAAATGGCGTGCTCAGTGCTGCGGCCACCGAACACGATCGCGACGCGGGTCTTGCGGGGGGTCGTCACTCTTCTCTGCGCCTCTCGCTAGCGGTCATGCCGGGGGTGACCCTACTCTGCGTAAGCCAGATATGGGATCGCGGCGCCATTGCACCGGCAAGGGGAGACGAACAGTTCATGGCTCCAGCACTCCACGTGATCGCCGGTCCAGGTCCGGGCCAGCTCGCGACGATGGCTCACCCCACCGGCGAGCCATGGACGCCACAGGAACTGGGCGCGCTGGCGAGAGCCGGAGTTCAGATCCTGGTCTGCGCCGGGGAGCCGGCCGAGGATTCCGCCGGCATCGAACTTCTCCCTTATCCGGCCCACACCGAGAATCCGCGTGAGGAGGCCGGGGAGATGGTCGCTCTCGCCGGGCGGTTGGCCAAAGAGGTCCGTGCGGGCCGTTTTGTCGTCACCCAGTCGGTGGGTGACGTGGGCCGTTCGACCCTGCTGGCTGCCATGACTCTTGCGCTGCTGGGCATCCGGCCGGGTGAGGCCCTTCGCCGCATCGGCGGGGATCACGGAACCGACATCCCCCGTGACTGGCTCCATGATTTCGTGTCCGGTCACGCTTAGATCAAGACCTTTTTACGGTACGCGCAATCGCGCTCTGCCCAGCCGGACCCGCGACCACCTGCAACGCAGGGCCATAGCGCCCGCGCCGGCGCAAAGCGTCAGTCAAGCGTGTGAACTTCAACCCCGCTCCGCACCCGAAAGTCACACACTGGTCAGGCCGTGAACGTCTGGGGCAGCGCGCCCGCGTCCCACAGGGCGTCCAAATGAGCCAGAAACCCGCTCAGGCTCCGCTCCAGCTCCCGCCGCTCGGACGTCGGAAGAGCCGCCAGCGGATCCGAGAAGATCAGGCCCTCCGGGTGCCTGGCCCGCGTCCCCACGAACCGGTCGCACCCCGAGCACCACACGTAGCTGACCAACGTGGGCCGCCGCGCGTTCTCCGGCGCCGTGACATACGCCCGGAGTCGCCGCCGGCCGCACGCCGGGCAGTCCCGCTCACCCGGCGCGGCGAAGAAGCTCTCGCCCCGGGTCAGCGCCGCCACCTCGTCCCCGCTGAAGGTGCTCCAGGCGGTCACCGGGAGGCGTCCAGCGCCCGGGTCAGGTCAGCGAGCAGGTCGGTGGTGTCCTCGATGCCGCAGGAGAAGCGGATGAAGCCGGGTGACGTGTCGTCGCCCCACTGTGCCCGCCGGTCCGCGGTGGTGTGCACGCCGCCGAACGAGGTGGCGGCGAAGACCAGTTCGGCAGCGGTGAGGAAGCGGGCCACCCGCTCCGCGCTGCCCAGGTCGAAGGAGACGACGCCGGGGATGCGCCGCATCTGCGCCGACGCCACCGGATAGGACGGGTCGGAGGGCAGGCCCGGCCACCGCACGCCGGTCACGTCGTCGCGGTCCACGAGCAGGCCGGTCACCGCCGCCGCGTTCCGGGTCTGCCGGGCGAGCCGCAGGTCGAGCGTGGCGATGGACCGGTGGGCCAGCCAGCAGTCGAACGCGCCGGGCACGCCGCCGGTCTGCTTGCGCCACGTCTCCACCTTGGCGAGCAGTTCGGGGTCGGCGGCCGAGACGTAGCCGAGCAGCACGTCGGAGTGCCCGGTGAGCGCCTTGGTGCCGGACGCCACCACCAGGTCCGCGCCCAGTGCCAGCGGGTTCTGCCCGAGCGGCGTGGCCGTCGTGTTGTCGACCGCCACCAGCGCGCCGGCCTCGTGCGCCGCCGCCGACACGGCACGGAGGTCGCAGACGTCCAGGCCGGGGTTCGCCGGTGTCTCCAGCAGCACCAGCCGCACGCCGGTGAAGTCCGGGTACGGCCCGGCGGTCGGAACCAGAACCGTCTTCACGCCCAGATCGCGGAGCGTGCCCTCGGCGAATGCTCGTACCGTGAAATATCCGTCCGCCGGGAGCGCGACCGTGTCGCCGGTGCGCAGCACCGACAGCAGCAGGGCGGTGATCGCCGCCTGGCCGCTCGCGAAGACCAGCGTGGGCGCGCCCTCCAGCGAGCCGATCGCCGCCTCCAGCGCGCGCCGGGTCGGGTGCTCGGTCCGGGCGTATCCGTTCTCTCCCGGTCCGGTGGCCGGGTCGAGGTGGTACGGCGCGGCGAAGACCGGCCCCGGCAGGAACGGCTCACCGACCACGGGGGTGGGCAGGCCGGCGTGCACGGCCCGGGTGCCATCCGAAAAGTCGGAAAAATCGGAAGGATCGGAAAGGCTCACTCGGGTTTCATCTCTCGTGTCATCAGCAGTTTCACCGCGATCCGGGGGTCGGCGCCCTCGTGGCAGACCCGCTCCACCTGCTCGACGATCGGCATCTCGACGCCCTTCGAGCGGGCCAGGTCCCGGATCGACAGGCAGCTCTTCACGCCCTCGGCGGTCTGCCGGGTGGCGATCTGCGCCTGTTCCAGGGTCTCGCCGCGGCCCAGGTGCTCGCCGAACGTGCGGTTGCGGGCGAGCGGCGACGAGCAGGAGGCGACCAGGTCGCCGAGCCCGGCCAGGCCGGCGAAGGTGAGCGGGTCGGCGCCGAGCGCCACGCCGAGCCGGGCGGTCTCGGCCAGGCCGCGGGTGATCAGGGAGGCCCGGGTGTTGTCGCCCAGGCCGATGGAGATCGCCATACCGTACGCGAGCGCGATCACGTTCTTCGTCGCGCCGCCCAGCTCACAGCCGACCACGTCCTCGCTGGTGTACGGCCGGAAGTACGGCGTCGCCAGCGCGTGCTGCACCTGCTTGGCGCGTCCCTCGTCGGCGCACGCCACCACCGTCGCGGTGGGCTGCTGCGCGGCGATCTCGGGAGCGAGGTTGGGCCCGGAGACCACCACAACGCGTTCCGGCGCGACGCCCGCGGTCTCGGTGATCACCTCGCTCATCCGTTTGAGGGTGCCGAGCTCGATGCCCTTCATCAGCGAGACGACCGTGGCGTCGCGCGAGAACGCGCCGGCCCAGTCGGCGAGGTTGCCGCGCAGTGTCTGCGACGGCACCGCGATCGCGATCAGCTCGGCACCGCTCACCGCCTCGGCCAGGTCGGTCGTACCGGTCACGTTCTCCGGCAACCGGATGCCGGGCAGCGAGCCCTCGTTGGTCCGCCGGTCCCGGATCTCGGCGGTCACCGCCGCACGCCGCCCCCAGACGGTCACGTCCGAGCCGGCGTCACCGAGCACCTTGGCGAACGCCGTGCCCCAGGATCCGGATCCGATGACGGCGGCCCTCATGGTGCGTCCTCCGAGGTCGAGGCCCGCGGCGCGGGCCGTTCGTGTAGCGCCGGCGGCTCACCGTCGCGGATCTCGGCGAGCAGGTCCCGGACACCGATCATGATCTTGTCGGTCATCTCGTCCAGCACCTCACGGGTCGGCGCAACCCCGGCCCAGCGGCTCAGGTCGACCGGCTCGCCGGCGGTGACCGTGACGTGCACCCGCCGCAGCTTCAGACGGTTGGTCCGCGGGTCGAAGATCTGCTGCGCGCCCCAGTTGGCGATCGGCACCACCGGGGCGCCGGTGAGCAGCGCCAGCCGGGCCGCACCGGTCTTGCCGCGCATCGGCCACAGGTCCGGGTGCCGGGTCGTGGTGCCCTCCGGGTAGACCACCACCGCACCACCCTCTCGCAGCGCCGCGACCAGCGAGTCCAGCGACTTGGCCGCCTCCACACTGCCCCGTTCGACCGGGATCTGCCGGGTCTTGTTCAACAGGAACCCGATCACCGGCACCTTCCAGACGCTGGCCTTGCCGAGGAACCTCGGCCAGCGGCCGGCCCGGTAGATGTAGTGCGCGACGACCAGCGGGTCGAAGTGCGAGACGTGGTTGGGCACGAGGATCACGCCTCCCTCCGCCGGCACGTTCTCCTTGCGGAGCCAGGTCTTGCTGGTGAGCAACGTCATAACCGGAACCACCAGCATCACCGCGACACGCTGCCAGAATCCGAGCCTTCGCTGTGCCACGGCTGCCCCTGTCCCTCGATCGGCGACGGACGTTCCCCCCGCACGACGTTTCACCTGCGACGAAATCATGCCCGCTCCAGGTCGGTGCTACCAGGCAGGGGTATGCCGATCAACCGCTGGCAGACTGGTCGGGTGGTGCGGAAGTGGACGGCGGTGATCCCGGTCAAGCGGCTGGACGCGGCCAAGACGCGATTGCGGGGCGCCGTTCCGGCGGAGCGTCACCCCCAGCTGGCCCTGGCGATGGTGCGCGACACCGCGGCGGCGGTGCTGTCCGCCTCGGCCGTGGCCGAGTTGCTGGTCGTGACGGACGATCCCGCGGTTCGCGCCGCGGTGCGGGACCTGGGTGGGCGGGTGGCGGCGGATCCGGGTGCGGGGCTGAACGCCGCTCTGCGGTTCGGTGCGGACGAGGTGGGCGGCCTTTCGGCGTACCGGGCGGTGCTCGCCGGTGACCTGCCCGCGCTCCGCCCGGAGCAACTGGACGAGGCCCTGGACCAGGTCGTCGCGCGCAGCTTCGTGCCGGACGCCGCGGGGACCGGCACGGTGCTGCTCGCCGTGCCGCCGCGCGCCTCGCTCGACCCGCTCTTCGGGGTGCGTTCGGCCGCCGCGCACGCCGCCTCCGGCGCGGTGCGGATCTCCGGCGACTGGCCGGGCCTGCGCCAGGACGTCGACACCGCCGAGGACCTGGGCACCGTGCTCTCGCTGGGCGCCGGCCGTCACACCTGTGAACTCCTGCGTGATCTCGGACTCACCGCCGAGTGCGCGTCGGCGGCCTGAGACGGGTAGCGTGCTGGTTCATGCAGGGCACCATCGCCACGTTCGACGCGGCCACCCGCAGCGGCACGCTGCTCCTCGACGACGGCTCTGAACTGGCTTTCGGATCGGACGCCTTCGACCGGTCCGGCCTGCGCCTGTTGCGTCTCGGGCAGCGGGTGTCGGTGGAGTCCGACCCGGCCGGGACGATCCGCCGGGTGTTAATTCCCGGAGTCGCCTGACTCGATCATCCGGTAGTTCGTTTCACGTTCCGCCGCGAACGGCGATGATGTAGGCATGCCAACCCCGCCCCGGACCCCCGAGACCCGTAGGCGTGGCCCGAACGGCCGCTTTCTCCCCGTTCCAGAGCCGGATCCGTCTGATTCCCCGACGGAACAGTCGGCCGCGGAGCCGATAGCGACCGCCGGGCCCGACCCCACCACGGATCCGATCGCGGAGTTCGTGGCGCCTCTGACCGCCCTGGACGAGGACGACGACGAGGACGAGGACGAGGCGGAGGAGGGCTACCTCCTGCCGGAGGACCGCTTCCTGAACCGGGAGCTCTCCTGGCTCGACTTCAACGCCCGGGTGCTGGCCCTGGCCGAGGACCCGGGGACGCCCCTGCTGGAGCGGGCGAAGTTCCTGGCCATCTTCGCCAGCAACCTCGACGAGTTCTACATGGTCCGGGTCGCGGGCCTGAAGCGGCGGCTCAGCGCCGGCCTGCCGATGCGCGGCGGCGACCGCTCCCCGCTGCGGCACCAGCTCGAGATGATCACCGAGCGGACCGCCGATCTGGTCACCCGGCACGCCGCCTGCTTCGCCGACGAGGTCCGGCCGAAGCTGGCCGCCGAGAGCATCGAGCTGGTCAACTGGAAGGAGCTGGACGCGCCCGAGCAGGGCCGGCTGCGGACGTATTTCCGCGAGCAGGTCTTCCCGGTGCTTACCCCGCTCGCCGTCGACCCGGCGCACCCGTTCCCGTACATCTCGAGCCGCTCGCTGAACCTCGCGGTGGCCCTGCGCTATCCGGGCGACGACAGCCCGGAGCTGTTCGCCCGGGTCAAGGTCCCAAACAACGTGCCCCGCTTCGTGACCGTGCAGAACGACAGCCGGGGAGTCCGCTTCCTGCCGGTCGAGGAGCTGATCGCCAACCACCTGGACCAGCTCTTCCCGGGCATGCAGATCCTGGAGTGGCACCTGTTCCGGGTGACCCGCAACGCCGAGCTGGAGGTGGACGAGGACCGCGACGAGGACCTGCTGCAGGCCCTGGAGCGGGAGCTGGCGCAGCGCCGGTTCGGCCCGCCGGTCCGGCTCGAGGTGGTGGCCTCGATCAGCGACCACGTGCTCGACCTGCTGGTCCGCGAGCTCGACATGGACAGCCAGGACGTGCTGCGGGTGCCCGGCCTGCTCGACCTGTCCGCGCTGTGGCAGGTGTTCGGCGAGTGCGACCGCGACGATCTGAAGGACCGGCCGTTCGTGCCGGCCACCCACCCGCACCTGGCCGACGGCGAGGTGCCACGCAGCGTCTTCAACCGGCTCCGCGAGTCGGACATCCTGGTCCACCACCCGTACCACTCGTTCTCCACGAGCGTGCAGCGCTTCATAGAGCAGGCCGCCGCCGACCCCAACGTGCTGGCGATCAAGCAGACGCTGTACCGGACGTCCGGCGACTCGCCGATCGTGGACGCGCTGGTGGACGCCGCCGCCGCGGGCAAGCAGGTGGTGGTCCTGGTCGAGGTGAAGGCCCGCTTCGACGAGGTGGCCAACATCGCCTGGGCGCGCACCCTGGAGCGGGCGGGCTGCCACGTCGTCTACGGCCTTGTCGGTCTGAAGACGCACTGCAAGACGTCGCTGGTGGTGCGCCAGGAGGGCAACCAGATCAAGCGGTACTGCCACATCGGCACCGGCAACTACCATCCGAAGACCGCCCGGCTCTACGAGGACTTCGGCATGCTCACCGCCGACCCCGAGGTGGGCGCCGACGTCACCGACCTGTTCAACGTGCTCACCGGGTACAGCCGGCAGACCCGGTTCCGGCGGCTGCTGGTGGCGCCGCACGGCGTACGCAAGGGCCTGGTCGAGCGGATCGAGGAACAGGCCCGGATCGCCCGCGAGGGCGGCGAGGCGCTGGTCCAGTTCAAGGTGAACTCGCTGGTCGACGAGCAGACCATCGACGCCCTCTACAAGGCCTCCCAGGACGGCGTGAAGGTCGACCTGGTGATCCGCGGGATGTGCTCGCTGCGGCCGGGCGTGCCGGGCATGTCGGAGAACATCCGGGTCCGCTCGATCGTCGGCCGGTTCCTGGAGCACTCCCGGATCTTCCGGTTCGGCACCGGCTCCGACGCCGAGTACTGGATGGGCTCGGCCGACCTGATGCACCGCAACCTGGACCGCCGGGTCGAGGCTCTGGTGAAGGTGACGCTCGCCTCGGCCCGCGAGGAGATGCGCAACGTCCTGGAACTGTCGATGGGCGATCAGACCGAGGGCTGGGACCTGGACGGCGACGGCAACTGGCACCGCAGCACCGGCGTGCCCGGGCGCCCGCAGGTCCACCTGCAGGCGGCCCTGCTGCGGCGGGTAACCGGTAAGCGCAGCTGATGCCGGAACCGGTACGAGCCGCGGGCGGGGTTCTCTACCGCCCGGGCGCGGACGGCATCGAGGTGTGCCTGGTGCACCGGCCGCGCTACGACGACTGGAGCCTGCCGAAGGGCACGTTCAAGACCGGCGAGGGCGCGCTGGCCGCCGCGATCCGCGAGGTGGCCGAGGAGACCGGCGGCTCCGGGATCCCGGAGCTGCGGCTGCCCGAGGTCGCCTATCCGCTGCCGGACGGGCGGCCGAAGACCGTCCAGTTCTGGCTGATGCGCGCGGGCGACACCGGTCCGGTGCAGGACACCGACGAGGTCGACGACCTCGCCTGGCTGTCGCTGCCGGAGGCCGTCGCGCGTCTGACCTATGCCGACGAGCGGGCGGTGCTCGACCGGGTGGCCGCGACGCCGCCGGTGACCGCCGTGGTGGCGCTGGTCCGGCACGCGCACGCGGGTGAGCGCAAGAAGTGGGCCGGTCCCGATCCACTGCGGCCGATCGACCCGCGCGGGCAGCGGCAGGCCGAGCGGATCGCCGAGGCGCTCGCCACGTTCCGGCCACGCCGGCTGGTGGCCGCTCCCCCGCTGCGGTGCAAGCAGACGCTGGAACCGCTGGCCGCCGCGTACGGCGCCATGCCGATCGTCCTGGACGGTGCCTTCGCCGAACCGGCCGACCCGGACGACCTGCCGGAGCGCCTGTCCCTGGCGCGGTCGCGACTGGCCGCGCTGCTGCCCGAGAAGCGGGTGGTGATCTGCAGCCAGGGAAAGGTGATGCCGCCTCTGCTGGCATCGCTGCTGGGCGGCGACAACGACGACAACGACGATGACGACGAGCCGTTCAAGACCCGCAAGGGCGACGGCTGGCTGCTCACCTGGTCCGGCGAACGGCTGCTGGCCGCCTCGAGGCTGTGACGGCGGCGGGGTCGGTACGCCAGTAACCGAGCAGATCCCCGGTGAGCCAGCGGGCCCGCCACTGCTCGTCCGGGCGCGGTTCCCAGTCCCGGTACGGCAGCAGCGCCAGCCGCCAGCTCAGCACGCCGGCCAGATACCAGCCGTAGAGCGGGACGGCACCGAGCCAGCCGTCCCGCCGCCGGTACGAGCAGTACGGCGCCCACCAGGCGGCGGCCAGCCCGGACCAGCCACAGGTGACGGCCCAGTCCAGGACCGGCCATCCGGTGCTCCGCTCGGCCAGGTCGCCGAACGTCCACCCGGGTACGACAGCCATCGCGAAGATCGCCGCGGCCAGCGTGGCCCGCGCGACGAGTCCACGCGGCTGCGGTCTGCGTTCCATGCCCGGACGTTAGGACGGCCGGGAGCATCCGCGCCGGGACACGGAAAAGGCGTCCACCGTACGGGTGGACGCCTCAGCCGTGTACTGCTCAGCGGGCCTTGCGGGTCCCGCCGCCCGCGCTGCGTGCCCGTGCCGGGGCAGCCGCCGGGGTGGCCGTCTTGCGAGCGGTCTTCTTGGCCGGAGCCTTCGCCGCGGTGGCGGTGGTCTTCTTCGCCGCCGCAGCCGTGGTCTTCTTCGCCGCGGCGGTGGACTTCACCGCCGTGCTCTTGGTCGCCGTCGTCTTCTTGGCCGCCGGCCGCGTCGACTTGGAAGCCGCCGCCGCCTTGGAAGCCGGCGCCGCCTTGGCGGTGGTCTTCTTGGCCGCCGCCTTGGTCGCCGCCGCCTTGGTCGCCGCCTTGGTGGCGGTCGTCTTGACCGGCGCGGCCTTGGTCGCGCTCGCCTTCTTGGCCGCGGTAGCCGTCGTCTTGGTGGCGGCCGTCCTGGCCGGAGCCGCCTTGGTCGCCGTTGTCTTCTTCGCCGCCGTCGTCTTGGTGGCGGTGGCCCTCGCCGGCTTGCCGCTGGCCACCAGATCGCGGAAGGTGCTGCCGGGCCGGAACGCGGCCACGGACGTCTTCTTCACCTTCACCGGTTCCCCGGTCCTCGGATTCCTCGCGGTACGCGCATTTCGCGTCCGCTTCTCGAACGAGCCGAATCCGGTGAGCGCCACCTTGTCACCCTTGGCGACGGCGTTCTGCACCTCGCTGATGAACGCGTCCAATGCCAGGGTCGCTGTCTTCTTGTCCCCCAGCTTGACGGCGAGCGCCTCGATGAGCTCGGCCTTGTTCACGGTTTCCTCCCGGACGTGAGAACTGGCCCGTCGCAGGCCATTCTGCGCGCACGGTATGCCCTGTGACCTGCTTACACAAACATTCGTGGCAAAAATCCGTTGTGTCCCAACGAAATTCGCCCCCATCGGCGACCCGATGGGGGCGAATTGTGGCCGAGGCGAGGAGGAATTCAGATCACGCGACGACCGGCTTGAAAGACGGCCGGCTCTTCTCGTAAGCGGTAATCGTCTCCTCGTGACGCAGCGTCAGTCCGATGTCGTCGAGGCCTTCCAGGAGGCGCCAGCGACTGAAATCGTCGATCGGGAACCCGTACGCGGCGTCGTCCACCCGGACCACCCGCTCGGCCAGGTCGACGGTGATCTGCTTCTCCGGCTCGGAGTCGGCCAGGTCCCAGAGGCTCTCGATGACCTTCTGGTCGAGCTGGACCGGCAGCAGGCCCTCCTTGAGGGCGTTGCCACGGAAGATGTCGCCGAAGCGGGAGGCGATGACGACCTTGAAGCCCCAGTCGCGCAGCGCCCAGACGGCGTGCTGCCGGGAGGAGCCGGTGCCGAAGTTCGGCCCGGCGACCAGGATGGTGGCCCCGGCGTGCTCCGGCCGGTTCAGCACGAACGAGGGATCCTCGCGCCAGGCGTTGAAGAGGCCGTCCTCGAAGCCGGTCCGGGTGACCCGCTTCAGATAGACCGCCGGGATGATCTGGTCCGTGTCCACATCAGAACGGCGCAGCGGCATGACCTTGCCGCTGTGAGTGACGAACTTGTCCATGGGTGCGGTTCCCCTTTACAGGTCGGCGGGCGCGGCCAGCTTGCCGACCACGGCGGTGGCGGCGGCGACCTGCGGCGAGACCAGGTGGGTACGCCCGCCCTTGCCCTGCCGGCCCTCGAAGTTGCGGTTGGAGGTCGAGGCGGCGCGCTGGCCGGGGCTGAGCGTGTCCGGGTTCATGCCCAGGCACATCGAGCAGCCGGCGAACCGCCACTCCGCGCCCGCGTCCGTGAAGATCTTGTCGAGGCCCTCGGCCTCGGCCTGCTCCCGCACCTGGTAGGAGCCGGGCACGATCATCATCCGGACGCCGTCGGCGACCTTGCGGCCGCGGATCACGTCGGCGGCGGCCCGCAGGTCCTCCAGCCGCCCGTTGGTACAGGACCCGACGAACACCACGTCCACCGGCACCTCGCGGAACGGGGTGCCCGGGGTGAGGTCCATGTACGCCAGCGCGCGCTCGGCGGCACCGCGCTCGACCTCGTCCAGGAAGTCCTCCGGGCTCGGCACCACGCTGTCGAGCGCGGCGCCCTGGCCCGGGTTGGTGCCCCAGGTGATGAACGGGCTGATCCGGTCGGCGTCGAGGATGATCTCGGTGTCGTACTCGGCGCCCTCGTCGGTGGTGAGCGTCCGCCAGTACTCGACCGCGGCGTCCCAGTCGGCGCCCTGCGGAGCGTGCTTGCGGCCCTTGAGGTAAGCGAACGTGGTCTCGTCCGGCGCGATCATGCCGGCCTTGGCGCCCCACTCGATCGACATGTTGCAGATCGTCATCCGGCCCTCCATGGAGAGCTTGCGGATGGCCTCCCCGCGGTACTCCACGATGTGGCCGTTGCCGCCGCCGGTGCCGGTCTGCGTGATCAGGGCGAGGATCAGGTCCTTCGCCGAGACGCCGGGGCGCAGGTCGCCGACGACCGTGACGGCCATCGTCCTCGGCTTCGACTGCGGCAGCGTCTGGGTGGCGAGCACGTGCTCGACCTCGCTGGTGCCGATGCCGAAGGCCAGCGCGCCGAACGCGCCGTGCGTCGCGGTGTGCGAGTCGCCGCAGACGATCGTCGTGCCGGGCTGGGTGAGGCCCAGCTGCGGGCCGATGACGTGCACGATGCCCTGGTTCACGTCACCGAGCGGGCGGATCTCGACGCCGAACTCGGCGCAGTTCTTCCGCAGCGTCTCGATCTGCGTGCGCGAGACGGTGTCGGCGATCGTTAGCAGCTCGCCGCGCCGGGTGTTGAACGCGGGATCCGCGTAACCGGTCGGGGTGTTGTGGTCCTCCGTCGCGAGCGTGAGGTCGGTGCGCCGGACCTTGCGGCCGGCCATCCTCAGACCGTCGAACGCCTGCGGGCTGGTGACCTCGTGCAGGAGGTGCAGGTCGATGAAGAGCAGGTCGGGCTCGCCCTCGGCCGTGCGCACCACGTGGTCATCCCAGACCTTCTCGGCCAGGGTCCTGGGTTTCCCGCTCTGGGGAGTGACTCCCACCATCTGGACATCCTAAATTCTGGAATGTATGTTTCGGCTTGTGGGACACAGTATGAGCGGTGTCGGCGTTCTCGACAAGGCGGTGGTCATTCTGGCCGCCTGTGTCGACGGCGCCAGCCTGGCCGAACTCGTCGAGCGCACCAAGCTGCCGCGGGCGACCGCGCATCGCCTGGCGCAGGCGCTGGAGATTCATCGGATGCTGGTCCGGGACACTCAAGGAAGATGGCGGCCAGGACCGCGATTGGGTGAGCTTGCCAACGCCGCGCCGGACGTCCTGCTCACCGCCGCCGAGCCGCTGCTCGCCGCTCTGCGAGACGCCACCGGCGAGAGTGCTCAGCTCTACCTGCGCCGTGCCGATGAGCGCATCTGTGTGGCCGCCGCCGAGCGCGCCAGTGGTCTGCGCGACACCGTTCCGGTCGGTTCGGTGCTGCCGATGGTGGCCGGTTCCGCCGCGCAGATCCTGCTCGCCTGGGAGCCGCCCGAGGCCGTCATGCCGCTGCTGCCCCGCTGCAAGTTCACCGGCCGCACGCTGGCCGAGGTCCGCCGCCGCGGCTGGGCGCAGAGCGTCGCCGAGCGCGAGCCGGGTGTGGCCAGCGTCTCCGCGCCGATCCGCGACCGCACCGGCCGGGTGATCGCCTCCATCTCGATAAGCGGCCCGATCGAGCGCCTGGGCCGCCGTCCCGGTGAGCGGCACGCGATGGCCGTCGTCCGCGCGGGCCAGCGCCTGTCGGGTCTGTAAACCCGCATTGCCGGTCGATAGGCTTCCGGCCGTGCGGCTCTTCGGGCGGGACAGCGAGTGCGCCACGCTGGACGGGCTTCTCGCGCAGGCGCGATCCGGTCGCAGCGCGGCCTTGGTGCTGCGAGGCGAGGCGGGCGTCGGCAAAACCGCATTGCTTCGGTACGCGGAAAGCACATCCGCCGGAACCCTCACCGTTCGTGGCGTCGAGTCCGAGGCCACGTTCCCGTACGCGGGACTGCACCGGCTGCTCGTGCCGCTGCTGCCCCGCCGGGATCGGTTGCCGGCCGGGCAGCGCGCGGCCCTGGAGGTCGCCTGCGGCCTGGCCGAGGGTTCCGCCCCGGACCTTTACCTGGTGAGCCTCGCCGCGCTGACCCTGCTGGCCGGCGCGCCGCAGCTCTGCGTGGTCGACGACGTGCACTGGCTCGACCCCGAGTCGGCGCGGGCCCTCGCCTTCGTCGCCCGGCGCCTGCACGCCGAGGGCGTCGTGATGCTCTTCGGCCTGCGCGTGACCGACGACGATCCCGGCCTGCTGGCGGGGATACCCGAGATGCCGGTGGCCGGCCTCGACCGGGACGCCGCGATGGCGCTGCTCTCCGACGTGGTCGCCACCGACCTGGACCCGGGCCTGGCCGAGCACATCGCGGCGGCCACCGGCGGCAACCCGCTCGCCCTCACCGACCTGGGCCGCGAACTCACCGCTGACCAGTTGCGCGGCGCCTCGCCGCTGCCCGAGCCGGTGCCGATCGGCAGCCGCCTGGAGACGCACTACTCCGCACGGGTCCGTGAGTACCCGGCCGCCACCCGTACCTGGCTGGTCCTCGCCGCGGCCGGCGCCGGCGGGCGCGACGAACATCTCCTGGCCGCGGCCCGGCTCCTGGACACCCGGCCCGAGGACGCCGCACCGGCCGAGGCGGACCGGCTGGTGGCCGGTGCCCCGCCGGTCGACTTCCGGCACCCCCTGGTCCGGTCCGCCGTCTACGGCGACGCGACACCGGCGCAGCGCCGGGCCGTGCACGCCGCACTGGCCGCCACCACCACCGGCGGCGCCGACGCGGACCGCCGCGCCTGGCACCTCGCGTCCGCCGCCGCGGCACCGGACGAGGTGGTCGCCGCCGAGCTGGAACGCCGCGCCGACCGGGCCGGCGCCCGCGGCGGCTACGCGGCCCGGACCGCGTTCCTGAGCCGGGCCGCGGAGCTGTCCCCGGACGAGACCACCCGCGCCGCGCGGCGGGTCGAGGCGGCCGGCGCGGCGATGGCGGCCGGCGCACCCGCCCGGGCCCTGTCCCTGCTGGACACCGTGGACGACCAGCACCTGGCCGGGGCGGTACGCGGATCGGCCCTGCTCACCCGGGCTCTGGCCACGGTCAACACGGGTGCGCCCACCGCGCTGCGAGACGCGCCCGGCATGTGCCTGGAGGCGGCCACCGCGTTCGGCACCGACCAGGCGCGGGCGATGCGTGCCGCGGTACAGGCGATCGACCACGCCATCGGGGCGGAGCACCTCTCCTCGGTGCCCGAGCCGGTGGTCGCCGCCGAGGCCGCCCGGCACGCCGCCACCGACCCGGACGGCCTGGACGGGCTCCTGCTGACCGGGTACGCCGCGTTCGTCCTGGACGGGTACGCGTCGTGCGCACCGGCCATGCACCGGGCGATCGACGCGGTGGCCGACCCGGACCTCCCGGACGAGACGCTGCTGCGGCGGTTCGTCGTCGGCGTCAACTTCTGCAACCTGCTCTGGGACGACCACCGCAAGCAGGCCATCCTCGACCGGGCCGAGGCCGCGGCCCGCCGCACCGGTGCGCTGCACGCCCTCGACCTGGTCCACTTCGTCGGCGCCATGACCGACGCCATCCTGGGCCGGCTCAACCACGCGGACCGCCACGACGCCACCGGCCAGCGGCTGCGCCGGTCGATCGGCGTCACCGCCGACCAGGAGCAGGTGTGGCGGCACCCCGAGCTGGTGGCGTGGCGCGACCCGGCCGGCATCCGCGAGACGCTGCCGCACACGCTGCGGGTCTTCGAGATGCTGAACCTCGGCGGCATGTACCGGGTGACCCAGCTGGCCACCGCCGTCCTGGAGATCGCCAGCGCCGACTACGTCAGAGCGCGCGGCCTCCTGCTGGAGATCGTCGACCTCGGCCGCCCCGCCCGGTACGCGTGGGCACTGCCGGAACTCGTCGAGGCCGCGCTGCGCTCCGGTGACCGGGCCACCGCGAAACTCGCCCTCGACGACCTCCTCCTCGCCGCGAACGCCAGCGGGACGCCCCGCGCCCTCGGGCTCGTCGAGCGGTCCCGGGCCCTGCTCGCGGCGCCGGAACACGCCGAGCCGCACTACCGGGACGCGATCACGCACCTCGCCGGCACACCGTCGCACGGCGACTCGGCGCGGGCGCACCTGCTCTACGGCGAGTGGCTGCGCCGCCGTCGCCGTCGCCGGGACGCCCGCGAGCAGCTCGCCCGGGCGCTGGCGATGTTCTCCGAGGTTCGCGCCGACGCCTTCGCCCGGCGGGCGCGCCGGGAACTGGAGGCGCTCGGGGAAAGTGTCGTTTCTCCCGTACCCGAAAAAGACGAAACGGCCCTGACCCCGCAGGAGGCCGCCGTTGCGCGCCTGGCCCGCGCCGGTGCGACGAACGCCGAGATAGCGGCGCATCTCTACCTCAGTGCCAGCACCGTCGACTACCACCTGCGAAAGGTGTTCCGGAAACTCGGCGTCGGCTCGCGCCGGCAGCTGAGGGACGTGCTGCACGACTGACTACGCGCCGCACGGGATTCGGGCGTGGGCGCGTTCCCATGAGGATCGGGTCATGGGCTACGTCACCGCCGCCGACGGGGCGGAGATCTTCTACAAGGACTGGGGTTCGGGGAGACCGGTCGTGCTCAGCCACGGATGGCCGCTGAACTCCGACAGCTGGGAGGCCCAGCAACTCTTCCTGGCGTCGCACGGCTTCCGCGCGATCGCGCACGACCGGCGCGGGCACGGCCGTTCCACACAGACGTGGGACGGCAACGAGATGAACACGTACGCGGACGACCTGGCCGTCCTCCTCGAATCGCTCGACCTGCGCGAGGTGACGCTGGTCGGTTTCTCGACCGGCGGCGGTGAGGTAGCTCGCTATGTCGGACGGCACGGCACCCGGCGGATCGCGCAGGTGGTGCTGGTCTCCGCCGTGCCACCGCTCATGCTGCGCACCCCCGACAACCCGGGCGGGCTGCCACTGGAGGTCTTCGACGCGATCCGCGCCGGGTCGCTCGCCGATCGCTCACAGCTCTACCGGGACCTCGCCGACGGGCCGTTCTTCGGCGACAACCGGCCCGGCGCCGACGTCTCGGCCGGCATCCGGGACGCGTTCTGGCTGCAGGGCATGGCGGCCGGGCACCGCAACGCGTACGAGTGCGTCGCCGCCTTCTCGGCCACCGATTTCCGCGCTGACCTGGACGCCTTCGACGTGCCCACCCTCGTCATCCACGGCGACGACGACCAGGTGGTCCCGTTCGCCGTGGGCGGGCAGGCCTCGGCCGCCCGGATCAGCGGCGCGGTGCTGAAGGTCTACCCCGGCGCACCGCACGGCATCACCGACACGCACAAGGACCAGCTGTCCGAGGACCTGCTGGCGTTTTTGGAGGGATACATCTCATGAAGCCCATCGTTCTCGTCCACGGATTCTGGGTCACCCCGCGCAGCTGGGAGAACTGGATCGCGCACTACGAGGCCAAGGGGCACCGGGTGATCGCGCCGGCGTACCCGGGCTTCGAGGTCGAGGTGGAAGCCCTCAACGCCGACCCGTCCCCGATCGTCGCGGTGACCGTGCCGCAGATCATCGCGCACATCGAGGAGCAGATCCGGGCGCTGCCCGAGGCGCCGATCATCATCGGTCACTCGGCGGGCGGCGCGTTCACCCAGATCCTGCTCGACCACGGGTACGGCGCGGCCGGCGTGGCGATGAACTCGGCACCAACCGAGGGCGTCCGCGTCGTGCCGCTGTCCCAGGTCAAGTCCACGTTCCCGGTACTCAAGTCGCCGGCCAACCGGCACAAGGCGGTGCCGCTCACCCTGGAGCAGTGGACGTACGCGTTCACCAACACGTTCACCGAGGAGGAGTCGCGCGCGCTCTGGGAGCGGTACGCGATCCCGGCCAACGGTGGCATCCTGTGGGGCAGCGTGCTCGCCAACTTCCAGCCGGGACACCAGGACACCTGGGTGGACTACCACAACGACAACCGGGCGCCGCTGCTGTTCGTCTCCGGATCGGAGGACCACATCATGCCGCCGGCGGTGCAGAAGTCGAACGCCGAGCACTACAAGTCGAACACCGTCACCGAGATCCGTGAGTACGAGGGCTACGCCCACCTGCTGCCCGCGCAGAAGGGCTGGGAGCAGATCGCGGACGAGGTGCTGGAGTGGGCTCTGCGGCACGCCCGATGAAGATCACACACATCGGCGGCCCGACCACGCTGATCGAGGTGGGCGGGGTGCGGCTGCTCACCGATCCGACGTTCGACTCGCCGGGGCGGCGCTATTCCTTCGGCCTCGGCACGTCGTCGGTGAAGACAGCGGGTCCGGCCGTGCCGGCCTCGTCCCTGGGCCGGATCGACGCGGTGCTGCTCAGCCACGACCACCACAGTGACAACCTGGACGATTCGGGCCGTGAGCTGCTCCCCTCGGTGCCGGTGGTGCTGACCACGGTCAGCGGCGCCGCCCGGCTCGGCGGCAACGCCCGCGGCCTCGCGCCGTGGGCAACCGCGACGGTGGGGGACGTGGAGGTCACCGCGACTCCCGCCCGGCACGGGCCACCACTGTCCCGGCCGCTCGTCGGCGACGCGATCGGCTTCACGGTCCGTCCGCCCGGCTCGTCGTCGGTGCTGTGGATGACCGGCGACACCGTGCTGTTCAGCGGTGTCCGGGAGGTCGCCGACCGGTTCGAGATCGACACGGTGGTGCTGCACGTGGGCAAGGTGCAGTTCGGGCTGACCGGTCCGATCAAGTACACGATGAACGGCGCCGACGCGGCGCGGCTGATGGATTCGGTCAAGCCGCGGCGCATCGTGCCGGTGCATTACGAGGGGTGGTCGCACTTCCGGGAGGGCCGGGCGGGCGTGGAGGCCGCGTTCCCCGCCGACACCCTGACGTGGCTGACCCCAGGAGTCCCCCACCCCCTCTAACCCCAACCCGCGTGTGGAGTACGGCCCCCCTCCGCACCCCAACTCCACACACACCCGCACTCACAACCCCGCGTGTGGAGTACGGCCCCGCTCCGCACCCCAACTCCACACACGCACCCACCCACAACCTCGCGTGTGGAGTACGGCCCCGCTCCGCACCCCAACTCCACACGCGCCCGCCCACCACAGTGCGCAGCGCGGCGGGGCTGTCAAGGGGTCCAGACGGCGTTGTCGTGTGCGAAGACGACGCGCCTCGGGTCCAGCTCCAGGAGCCGGTCCAGCCACGCCGGGGTCACACCGATCCCGGCGTGACGGCCCAGCACGTCGCCGGTGAACGCGGTCGCGTGGTCGTGGCTCTGACCGGCCACGATCACGGTCCCGTCCGCGGTGGTCACGACGACCGACTGGTGCCCGGCGGTGTGACCCGGGGTCGGTACGATCAGCACACCCGGGAGGATCTCCGCCTCGCCGTCGAGCTCCTCATACCGGGCGCCCGGGAAGTCGACCAGTTCCGGCAGCGTGTACTCGGTCGTCCGCGCGGTGTTCAACTCGGTCCGTTGCGTGAAGACCGGGGTGCCGGCCAGCTCCGGGTTGCCGCCGCAGTGGTCGAAGTGCAGGTGGCAGTTGACCACGTACCCGATGTCGCCCACCCCTTTGAGCGCCGTCGCCAGCGGAATCCGGCGCGGACGGTAGTGCGCGTCGACGTCCGGGTGACTGCCCATCCCGGTGTCGACCAGGAGCCGGCCACGCGGATGGTCGATCAGATAGCCGAGAGTGGGCTCGACCCGCGGTGACCCGGTGCCGGTCTCCTCGGCGGGCCGCACGAAATACCCGAAGTCGACGCGTCGGACCGTGACATCACTCATCGTCCGAAGTATCCCGGCCCGAACCACCCCGGGCCGCACATCTCTCCGCACAGCAGAACGGCCCGCACCGAGATCGATGCGGGCCGTTCACAAATGTAGTCCCGAAGGGATTCGAACCCTCGCTACCGCCTTGAGAGGGCGGCGTCCTAGGCCGCTAGACGACGGGACCCTTGCCGCTGTTGTTCTCCAGCGGCGGGCTGAACTCTATCAGGGCGACTCCCACACCCGAAATCGACCACCCGGCCGGCACCCGAGGCACCCCGGAACGCGAAACGGCCCGCATCCGAAGACGCGGGCCGTTCAAAACGTAGTCCCGAAGGGATTCGAACCCTCGCTACCGCCTTGAGAGGGCGGCGTCCTAGGCCGCTAGACGACGGGACCAGAACTTTCCAGTGCTCGCTGAACCGTGAAGCGATCCAGCGCCACCGCTCCGGGAAGGAGTGGTAGCGCTGGGGTACCAGGACTCGAACCTAGACTAACTGAACCAGAATCAGTCGGGCTGCCAATTACCCCATACCCCATTGGCCCGGCTTGCCGTGCCGCAGAGAACTTTACCCGAGCCCTACCTGCCCGCCAAATCGGGTTACCGAAACAGATCTGCGTGACGGCGCGCCCACGAGGAGTAGTCCATGGCGGGCCTCCCCAGCAGGTCACCGACCGTCGATGTCGCCGCCTGCGGATGGGACGAGAGAACAGCCAGCCCGTCCAGGTACCACTGGGCGTATGAACCCATCGCCTCGGTGAACTGCGCCACCGCCTCCTCACCGGTCAGCGAGACATAGGTCAGTTCCCTCCCGAGAGCCTGCCCGATCGCCGCCACCATCTCCCGCCTGGACAGCGCAAACGGGCCGGTTAGCTCGTAGGACCGCCCGTCGTGCCCCGGCGAGAGCAGCACCTCAGCCGCCACCGCCGCGATGTCCTCCTGGGCGATCGGCGCGTTCACCGCGTCCCCGTACGCGTCCCGCACCACATCACCCGCCCTGATCTGAGCGGACCACAGCGTCGAGTTGGCCATGAACTCACCGGGCTCGAGGTGCGTGTACGCCACCCCCGAAGCCTCCACCCCGTCCTCGATCACCTGCCACGTGCCACCCTTGGCCCCGGCGAGGTCGACGATTCGCCGTACCCCCGCTTCCGCCGCCAGGCGGCACACCTCGAACACCGTCGGCGGATGGGGCGCCAGATACATCGTGTCGACGCCCTCCAGCGCCGCCGGCAGGCTCTCCACCCGCCCGAGGAAGCCCCGCACCACCTCGACCCCGGCGGATGGCAACCTCGCCGCCGCCGGGTCGACAGTGAGCGCTCGCACATCGGAGGCACCCCGGGCGAGCAACTCGTCGACGACCATGCGCCCGACGTTCCCGGTAGCGCCGGTGACCAAGATCTTCATTCTCGTACCCCCTACGGAAACTGTTACCGTAGGGTATACGGAATCATGGCGAACTACCCACTGCTCTGGCGGCGCACCCGCCCACCCGAGAGAAGCGGCACCGGCCGGCCACCCCGGCTCACCGTCGACGAGGTGGTGGCCGCGGCGATCCGCATCGCCGACGCGAACGGCCTGGAGGCGGCCTCGATGGCCAGGGTGGCCGCGGACCTCGGTGTGGCGACGATGACGCTCTACACCTACGTACCGTCCCGAGCCGACCTGATCGACCTGATGGTCGACGAGGCTCAGCTGGAACGAACCCTGATAAATCCGGAAAAGTCCGACAGCGTACGACGGTTCGCCGCCCAAACCACCACGATGTTCACAAAGCACCCGTGGTTGACCGAGGTAACCCTGGCACGCCCCCCGCTAGGCCCCGGCACCATGCGCGAGCGCGAATTCATGATCGCCGCGATGACCCACCGCGGACTGCCCACCGACAGGATCAACCGAGCGGCGAACGCGCTCACCGCGTACATCTATGCCTTTGCTCGTGAGGCCGGGGAGAACGCCCGCCTGAAGCGAATCACGGGACAGACCACCGAATCCTGGTGGCAGGAGCACAGCGACTTCTGGGAGAACTGGTTCGACGTCGACGCCCACCCCGCGATGACCGCTCTCTGGAACGCCGGCGGCTTCGAGGGGGACCAGGCCCAGGACGCCTTCGAATACGGCCTGGACCTGCTCCTGAGGGGACTAGTCGAGTGACACGACCGGGTTACGCAGCTCCCCGATCCCCTGGACGCTCACCGACACCGTGTCCCCCGCGACGATCTGACTGACCCCCGCCGGCGTCCCGGTCAGAATCACATCCCCCGGCAGCAACGTCATGACATGCGACACGTACGAAATCAGGCTCGGGACGTCGAACACCATGTCCTTGGTCCGCCCGATCTGCCGCACCTCCATGGCCTCGGGGTTGCGCCCCACCTCACACCGCACCTCGATGTCACTCACATCAAGGTCGGTCTCGATCCACGGCCCGAGCGGGCAGAACGAGTCGAACCCCTTGGCCCGGGTCCACTGCGGGTCCTTCCGCTGCAGATCCCGAGCAGTCACATCATTTCCGCACGTATAACCAAAAATCGCCTTCAACGCCCCAGCGCGATCGACCCGCCGAGCCCCCGACGCACCGATCACCACCGCCAGCTCCGCCTCCTCCTCGACCCGCTCACTGACGGACGGCAGGCGAATCGCGTCATTCGGGCCGATCACCGACGTCGACGGCTTGATGAAGATCAGCGGCTCCTTGGGCACCTCGTTACCCATCTCAGCCGCGTGATCGGCGTAGTTGCGACCGATACCGATCACCTTGCTGGAGAAGATCGGCGCGAGCAGGCGTACGTCGGGAAGCGCCCACCGCTGTCCGGTGAAGCGCACCTCGTTGAACGGCAGACTGTCGATCTCAGCCACGGTCAGGCCGGAGGAGCCATCGCCCTCGACGACGCCGAAGGAAACCCCACCAGCATGAACAAAACGGGCGAAGCGCACGGGTCAAACCCCATCTCTACGGGTGCGGACACCCCGAAATCTACGCCGGGCGGGTCTCCGCCCCGAGCCGTGGGAACGGCTCCAGGGCGAAGACCACCTCGACGGGCACCTCGAAGTACTCACAGATGCGCAACGCCAGGTGCAGGCTGGGGCTGAACTCGCCGCGCTCCAGGTAACCGACCGTCTGGTAGTGCACGCCGAGCGCGTCCGCGAGCTGCCGCCGGGTGATCCCCCGTTCGGCGCGCAGCATCGCGATCCGGTTGTAGGTGACTTCACTCGCCACGAAAGAAAGCTCCCTCAGACGGTCATCCGCGTCATGGCCCGTTCCCGGCGCGCCGCCACCGCGGAACCGGACTCCCGGCGGGCCATCCGCCGTAGGATGCCCGGCGCGAGCACCAGCCCGAGCACCGACCACGCCGCCAGCACCCCGAACGTCGCCAGCGGCCGCCACGAGCCGCCCAGCTCCGCCACCACCAGGGAGTCCGGCAGGAAGGCCGATCGCAGGCCCAACCCTAGCCAGTACACCGGGAAGACCTGCGCGACGCCCTGCAGCCAGCCGGCCAGCGCGGTGATCGGATAGAAGACGCCGGAGATCACGGTGAGGCCGATGATCGGCAGCATCATCAGCGACGCCTGACGCGGGCTCTCGAAGAGTGCACCGAGCACCGCGCCCAGCGGCATCGTGGCCAGGAACGCCAGCGGCAGCAGCCAGAGCAGGGTCAGCGCACCACCGGCGTCCAGGCTCAGGCCCTCGACCAGGAACAGGCCGGGCACCAGGACGAAGAGGCAGCTGACCACCGCCACACCGGCGACCAGAACGATCTTGCCGACTAGGTATCCGGTCATGCCGTGCGGTGTTGCCTTCGCCCGCAGCAGCGTGCCGTCCTCACGGTCCATCGTCAGGTACTGCATCATCGTCATGAATCCGCTGATCACGATCAGCAGCGCCATCGAGCCGACCAGCGCCTGCGCGCCCAGCGCCAGCGTGGTGCCCGGGATCGTGTCGTCGCGCATCCAGATCAGCGCGATCACCAGGAACAGCGCCGGCAGGAAGTATCCGAACAGGTCGGTCGCGCTGCTCATCGTCTGCCGCAACTCGATCCAGCCCCGCCGCAGACCCAGTCCGACGATCCGCGTCATCACGCGCCCCCCTCCGACTCACGGACCAGCTTCATGTACGTCTCCTCGAGGCTGCTCGGCCGCACCTCCAGGTCACCGATCTCCTCGCCGTGCTGGCGGAACAACTCGCGCACGAAGCCCGTCGCGTCCGCCGCCGAGTGCACGAACCGCTGCCCGTCACGGGTCCACCGGATCTCCGTCTCGCCGGCCACCTGCCGCGACAACTCGTCGGCCGAGCCACCCGCGATGATCTTCCCGGTGGCCAGGATGAGGATCCGGTCGGCCAGTTTCTCCGCCTCGTCCAGGTCGTGTGTGGTGAGCAGGATCGTGGTCTCGTCCACATCGGTCAGCCGGTGCACCAGGTCGTGGAACTCGCGCCGCGCCTCCGGGTCGAAGCCGACCGTCGGCTCGTCCAGGAAGAGCAACTCCGGCCGGCCCACGATGCCGATCGCCACGTCGAGGCGGCGGCGCTGGCCACCGGAGAGCCGCGCGATCCGGGTCTGCGCCGAGTCGCTCAGGCCGACCACCTCCAGCAGCTCACCGACCGGCCAGGGCCGTGCGCGATCCGCCGTGGAGTAGCCGGCGTAGTAGCCACCGAGATGCTCCAGCAGCTCACGCACCCGCCACTTGCTGTGGTCGCGCCAGGACTGGAGCACCACCCCGAGGCGCGCCCGCCAAGCCTCGTCGCCCTGCTCCGGATCCACCCCGAGCACGCGAACGTCCCCTCCGGACCGTCGCCGGAATCCCTCCAGGATCTCGATGGTCGTGGTCTTGCCCGCGCCGTTCGGCCCGAGCAACACCAGCACCTCGCCACGGTGCGCCGTGAACCCGACGCCCGTCAGGACCTCCTTGGGCCCGTAACTCATCCGGAGATCGCGCACCTCGATGACCGGAGCATCGATCGGCACGCCGGGGCCGACCCCGGTCTCCCCCGCCAGCACCGTCTCGTTCATGTCCAGCACACTATCAAGGATGTAGTACTTCTGCTACATACATACGTATGCCTATGGCATGCCAATCCGTGGCGGAACTCATTCGCGCCAAACGGTGATCGTGTTGATCGCCTTGGCTATATACATTGGTGCGATGGGGATCAAGCAGGTGAGGGCACTCACCACGACGCTGCCCTCGGTCACCTGGATTCCCCTCGCCCGAGCGCACGCCGAGCGTGCCGACCAGATGACCGCGGGTTACCGTGCCCGTCGCGCGACGGGCGAGAAGCACGCCATAGAGGACTTTCTCTACGACTACTACGGCACCAGGCCCTCCCTGCTGCGACGCTGGCATCCCGGCGTCGGCGCGGGCCTGTCACCGGCCCCCGACGGGCTGGCCGAGCACGCCGGCTGGAAGTTCTACCTGACCCACCCCGACGGCGTCGTCACCCTCGACGTCGACGCGTTCCTGCACGCCCGCGGCGAGAGTGTCCGCTACATCCACGGGCTGCTCACCGCGACCGCGTCCCGCCCGGTCTTCTCCGGCTGCTTCGGCCTGCACGAGTGGGCCATGGTCTACCGCGAGCCCGAGCACCGCCACGAGCTCCCCCTGCGCCTGGGCCAGGCCGGCACCGACGAGGTGGTCGAGCAGCACACCATCCGCTGCACCCACTACGACGCGTTCCGCTTCTTCACCCCCGAGGCCATCGGCCTCAACCGCCTGCAGCCCACCCGCGCCACCCAGGTCGACCTGGACCAGCCCGGCTGCCTGCACGCCGCGATGGACGTACACAAGTGGGCCCAGAAACTCGGCCCCGCGGTCCCCGGCGCCCTCGCCCTCGACTGCTTCGCCCTGGCCGCCGAGATCCGCCTGCTCGACATGCAGGCCAGCCCCTACGACCTCTCCTCCTACGGCCATCCCCCGGTAAAGATCGAAACCCCGGAGGGCAAGGCGGAGTATGTGGCACGCCAGCGCGAACTCGCCCGCCGAGCCGCCGGCCTACGAGCCCGCTTGATCCGAGTCTGCGACGAACTCCTGGGCCCCGAGGCCGCCGCCCGCAACCGCGAGGCCGTGGCCCCCTTCAACCAGCGATAAAACCCCATCAGAGGTACGCGGTGATCCGCACCCACCGGACCACCGCGTCCCCGAGAGTCACCGCGACCACCTGCAACGCCGGCCCGGTGCCGCCGGCATCCGGCAGGATCTAGCTCGGCAGTCCGGAGATCTTGTGCCAGCCGGAGTTCTTGCAGATCTGCCGGCCCGACGTCGAGGAGCCGTTGAAGTACAGGTCGATGCAGCCGATGACGTTGATGTCGGTCGCCGCCGTGCCGAACACCCCGTGGAAGAAGCTGTCCTCGTAGATCGAGTCGTCAGCCTGGTGCGCCACCACGTTGTTGCAGTTCATGGCGTAGGCCGGGCTGCTCCACACGTCCGATCCCGGCTTGTCCAGGTCGGCGCGCACAATCACCCGGCACGTGGTGGTGCGTGCGGTGACGTTCCAGTCGAAGGCGATCCTGCTGCTGAGCTCGACCCGATAGCCGTTCCCCGTGCCCTGGAAGACGGGATAGTCGATCACGCAGAACCAGATCCGGTTGCTGCTGGCCTGACTTCCCGCAACAAAGGAACACGCCTCCCGCTCCGCCCGTGCGGGCGACGGCGCAACCAGCACCATCCCGACGATGGCGACGAGCACCGCGGCGACCCGGCTGACGATTTTCACAGATTCCTCCACTCCGGCCGGCCGCCGATCGGCGACTCGGCCACCCCGTTCGAGTGGCGGGAGCGTAGCGTCGGATTGATCATCTTGGTGATCGTGAGAAACAGGACGAGAAGCGGATCAACCGCCCATAGGAATCGCCTGAGCGGCAGGAGTTTCGCCCGCGTTTACTATCATTTCACCGGCCTGTCGGCGAGGACAGCGATCAATCCCCACGCCCTCGAGAGCCCCGGCGACCAACCCGCAACGCGGGCCCGATGCCGCCCGATCCGGCACGATCGCGGCCCGGGCCGGCGTCGAGGCGGTGTCAGTGCATGATCACATAGTCGAAGTTGAGATCGTGCCAGCCCGAAGAAGTGCAGCGGTGCCAGAAGGCCGTAGTGCCGCCGGGGCCGTAAAGGTCGACGCAGGCAACCGTGTTGATGACAGTCGCCTGGGTATCGGTGCTCAAATGGTCGTTCAGGGAATAGAACCCGGGGCGCGCCGTCGCATAGTCGCAATTTCGTACGGTGGATCCGGTGCTCCACACCGATGAACCGGAGGAGAGCTCCGCCCGCATGGTGACCCGGCAATCGTTGGCGGTGCTCGTGAAACCTGGACGGAAGACCACCCACGATCCGAGTTTCACGCCCCGGCAGCACGGACCTTGGTAGTAGTCGTCTTCGAGGCAGACTTCCGCGGTGACGTCGCCACTCCCGCCCAGCGTCCGGCACGCGAGAGCGTCCGCGCGCGCGGGCGATGGGGCAACCATTGCCACCCCGATCAGTGCGGCCAGAACGGCCACTACTCGGCTGACGGTTCTCATCAATCCTCCGCTCCGGCCGGCGCCGATCGGCGACTCGGCCACCCCGTTCGAGTGGCGGGAGCGTAGCGTCGGATTGATCATTGCGGTGATCAGGAGAAACGGGCCCGGAAGTGGATCAACCGCCCATAGAGATCGCCTGAGCGGCGCGAGTTCCGCCCGCGTTAACGGTCATTTCACCGGTGCGGTGGGAGTCAGTCCATGTCGCCGCGGCGGTTGCGTTTGATCTGGCCGCGGCGTTTCTTGTCGGCGATGCGGCGTTCGACCGAGCCGCGCGACGGCCTGGTGGCCCGCCGGGCTCGGGGTGGCGGCGCGATGGCGGAGGCGACCAGGGCGGCCAGGCGGCCGGCGGCGGCCTCGCGGTTTCGGAGCTGGGAGCGGTGCTCGGCCGCGGTGATCGTGACCACGCCCTGCACGAGGCGGGTGCCGAGGCGCTCGGTGGCGCGCTCTTTCAACATCGTGGGCAGCAGGTCGGAGCCGAGCAGGTCCCACGACAGCTCGACCCTCGAATCGGTGGTGTTGACGCCCTGACCACCGGGGCCGCTCGCGCGCGAGAACCGCCACGAGAGTTCGGCCGCCGGGATTATCAGGCGGTCGTTCACCCGTACGTCCTCAAGCACGCCGCAAGCATGGCATCCGCACCTGCCGTGCGCCACGCGGTTATCGGCCCGACAGGGCAAGATTGGACGGGTGACGTCACCATCCGCACCGGTCGCCAAGACCGGTTACCCGTGGCCCATCGAAACCACGCGGCTGGCGAACGGCCTGCGCGTCGTCGTCAGCGAGGACCGGACCGCTCCGGTCGTCTGCGTCAACCTCTGGTACGACGTCGGCTCCCGGCACGAGCCTCCCGGCCAGACCGGGTTCGCGCATCTCTTCGAGCACCTGATGTTCGAGGGGTCGCAGCACGTGAAGAAGACCGAGCACATGAAGCTCGTGCAGGGCAACGGCGGCTCGCTGAACGCCACCACCAACCCGGACCGGACGAACTACTTCGAGACCATGCCGTCCGAGCATCTGGAGCTGGCCCTCTGGCTGGAGGCCGACCGGATGGGCGGGCTGGTCCCCGCGCTGACCCAGGAAACCCTGGACAACCAGCGCGAGGTGGTGAAGAACGAGCGGCGCCAGCGGTATGAGAACGTGCCCTACGGCGACGCGTGGCTGCGCCTGCTCCCGATGCTCTACCCGGAGGGCCATCCGTACCATCACGCCACGATCGGTTCGATGGAGGACCTGAACGCGGCCGGCCTGGACACGTTCAAGGCGTTCCACCAGCAGTACTACGCGCCCAACAACGCCGTGCTGACGGTCGTCGGGGACACCACGCCGTCCGAGGTGTTCAAGCTGGCGGAGAAATACTTCGGGGCGATCGCCACGGTGCCGGACATTCCGGCCGCGCCGGACGGGCGGCTGGACTACCCGGCCACTGAGCCGGTCCGTGAGACGGTGACCGGTGCCGTGCCGGCCGCGCGGATCTACCTGTCGCACCGCACCTTCCCGTTCGGCACCGATGAGTACGACGCCGTCACCGTGCTCGCCACGATCCTCGGCAACGGCCGGGGCAGCCGCCTCTACCAGCGGCTCGCCGACGGCGCCCGGATCGCGCAGCCCGACTACATCGGCGCGTACGGGGTGGACCTCGCCCACGCGCCGGCTCCGGTGATCATCACCGCCACCGTCAAGGACGGCGTGTCCGTGGAGACGCTGGAGAACGGCCTGGCCGAGGTGATCCAGAGCCTGGTCGACGAGCCGGTGACCGACGACGAGCTGAACCGGGCGAAGGCGCTGCTCACCACCGCGTGGTGGCGGCAGGTCTCCACTGTGGGCGGCCGCGCCGACACGCTCGGCCGGTACGCGACCCAGTTCGGTGATCCGTCCACCGCCGCCGACCGGTTGCCGAAGTGGCTCGCCGTCACCGCGGACGACGTCACCGAGGCGGCCGCCGAGACGCTGCGGCCCGACTCCCGCGCCACCCTCATCTACCTGCCCGGGGAGAACTCATGACCCTCGTCACCACTCGTCCGGAGCCAGGCGCGGCCCGCCCGTACGCTTTCCCCGCCGTCCGCCGCGTCAGCGCGCACGGCGGCACCGTGATCGCCGCGCACCTGCCCGGCCAGATCCTCGCCAGTGCGGTGCTGTTGCTCGACGCCAGCGCGGCCCGCGAGACCGACGGCCGTGAGGGCACCGCGACCGTGCTCGCCAAGTGCCTGGAGGAGGGCACGAAGAAGCGGGACTCGGCGGCGTACGCGCTCGCGCTGGAGGGACTCGGCGCCGAGCTGTCCCCGTCGGTGGACTGGGACGCGTTCCGGATCGGCGTCTCCGCGCCCGGCCCGCTGCTGGCCGGCGCTGTCCGCCTGGCCGCCGAGGCCGCCCGCACCCCGAAGCTGGACCCCGCGGACGTCGCCCGGGTCCGCGACGACGAGGTGACCGCGCTGCGGATGGACTGGGCCCAGCCCGGCCCGCGTGCTGACGCCACCCTGCGCGCCGACCTGTTCAGCGGTGACGGGCGCTACCGGCGGCCGCTGCACGGCGATCCCACGTCGGTCGCCGCGGTGACCGTCGAGGACGTGCTCGACTTCCACAGCTCCTGGATGCTGCGGCCGGGCGTGCTGCTGGTCGCGGGTGACCTGGACGCGCTCGACCTGGACGCGCTGGCCGAGGCGGCGTTCGAGGGCACCACCGGCGACCCGCTCACGCCGGACGGGCCGCTGGGCGTGCCGGTGCCGGACCGAGTACGCACGCTGCTGGTGGACCGGCCCGGCTCGGTGCAGTCGACGCTGCGGATCGGGCATCGGGCGCCGGAGCGGGCCACGCCGGACTACGTGCCGATGACGCTCGCCGCGACGGTGCTGGGCGGCGCCTTCACGTCCCGGCTCAACCACCTGATCCGCGAGGTGAAGGGCTATACGTACGGAATCCGCGGCTCGTACGCGATGACCCGCCGCTCGGGCCGTTTCGAGGTGGCCGCCGGTGTCCAGACGGCCGTCACCGGTCCGGCGATCAAGGACACGCTCGGCGAGATCGCCCGTACCCAGCAGGAGGGTGTCACCGAGGCGGAGCTGGAGGTGGCCCGCTCGTGGCGTGCCGGGCAGCTCTCGGTGGAGATGCAGACGCCGGGCGCGATCGCCGGCGCGCTGGCCTCGCTGGTGGTGCACGGCCTGCCCGACGACTACTACGTGACGCTGCGCCGGGAATACCTGGAGGCAACCGTCGAGCAGGTCTCCGAGGCGGCCGGGCGGCACCTGGCCACGGACGGGCTGACCCTGGTGGTGGAGGGTGACGGCGCCGTGATCCGCGACGAACTGGCCGAATTCGGCGAATTGTCCGAGTCGGACATCTGAGAGAGGTCCGGGGCCGCGACAACAGCGGCCCCGGACAAAAGGCCCGTAGGCGAAGTGGCACGCGCCGGTTAACTTTGCCGCCATGACGATCACCGACGCGCCGGCCGAGACCCGCCCGCATCGGCGCCGTGTCGCCCTGACCGTCCTGCTCTGGCTCCTTCTGGCACCGGGCGCGATCTGGTTCCTGGGCCGCGCCTTCGGCGTCGAACGCGGCGTTCTGGTGATGTTGACGGCGTTCACGCCCTATGTCGCCCTGTGGTCCGTCGTCCCGTTCCTGCTCGCGCTGGCCGGCCGCCGCTGGGCCGCCGCCGCCGTCGCCGGCCTGGTCGCCTTCGGCTTCGCCGTGTGCGTGGTGCCCCGCGCCCTGCCGAACGTGCACAAGGGTCCGGCCAAGGGCGTCGAGCTGCACGTGATGACCTCGAACATGCTGTTCGGCGGCGCCGACCCGGACGAGATCGTCCAGCTGGTCCGCGAGCACGACGTCGCCGTCCTCGCTCTGCAGGAGTTCACCGCCGAGGGCGAGTCCGCGCTGGCCGCCGCCGGGCTCGGTGAGCTGCTGCCCTACCACCAGCTGGCGCCGGAGCCCGGTGCGAGCGGCTCCGGCCTCTACTCCCGCTACCCGCTGACCGATCCGGGCGCGCATCGCAACGACGGCGGCTTCCAGCAGGCGTTCGCGATCATCCAGCCGCCAGGGGCGGGCCCGCTGTTCGTGGAGTCGGCGCACCCGCTCGCGCCGGCGGCCACGTCCATGCTCCCCGGCTGGCGTGCCGACCTGCGTGAACAGCCGGCCGCCGACCCGGACGCCACCCCGAAGATCCTGCTCGGCGACTTCAACGCGACGCTCGACCACAAGAGGCTGCGCGACCTGATCGCCACCGGTTACCGGGACGCCGCCGACACCGTCGGCGAGGGCCTGGTCGGGAGCTGGGGGCCGTACGACGGTGATCCGATCCCGCCTGTCACCATCGATCACGTGCTGGTCGACAAACGCATCGGCGTACGTAAGGTCTCGACACACGCGGTGACGGACTCCGACCACCGCTCGCTGATCGCCTCCCTCACCGTCCCGGCGGCGTCATGATCTCCATCCGGCGGCTGACCGCCGACGACGCGGGAGAACTGGCCGCCCTGCTGCGAGCCAACCGGTCGTACCTGCAGCCGTGGGATCCGATCCGGGACCCGAGCTTCTACACCGAGCAGGGCCAGCGGCAGATCATCAACGAGCACCTGTCGGCGGGCAACACGCTGCCGCACGCGATCGTCGAGGGCGGCCGCATCGTCGGCCGGATCAGCCTCAACAACATCGTCCGCGGCCCGTTCCTCTCCGCCAGCCTCGGTTACCTCGTGGCGCAGGACACCGCCGGCCGCGGTGTCGCAACCACCGCCGTGGCCCAGATCCTCGAGGTCGCCTTCACCGATCAGGGACTGCACCGGGTGGAGGCCGGGACGCTGCTGCACAACGTCCGGTCCCAGCGGGTCCTGGCGCGCAACGGCTTCGAGCGGTTCGGGATGGCCCCGCGCTACCTCAAGATCGCCGGCGAGTGGCAGGACCACTACCTGTTCCAGCTCCTCGCCGAAAATTGGCTCGCCGCCCGCGAGAGCGGCGCCTAGCATCGGCCGCATGATGCTTCTCAACGCGAACACGACGACGCCGGCACGTCCCGGCGTTCGATCGCGCTGACCGCATCTCAGTGACGACAGCCCCGGGCGACTCGCCCGGGGCTTTCTCGTGCGTGTCGTCCCCGCACGAGGAGAAAAGCCATGTCAAACGACCACCGCCGGCTCGGCCGCGAGCTGGACCTCTTCGACTCCGACCCGCTCGTCGGCGCCGGCCTGCCGCTGTGGCTGCCGGGCGGTGCCGCCGCGCGCCACGAGGTGGAGTCCTATCTCTACGAACTCGAGCGCAGAGCCGGATATCAACACGTCTACTCACCGGCTCTCGGCAAACGCCGGATGTACGAGATGTCCGGCCACTGGCACAACTTCGCCGACGACATGTTCCCGCCGATGCGGATCGGCGACGACGAGCTCGTCCTGCGGCCCAGCATGTGCCCGCATCACGCGCTGATCTTCAAGGCGCGCGGTCGCTCGTACCGTGATCTGCCTTTGCGGATCGCCGAGCTGGGCCAGATGTACCGGGCGGAACGCTCCGGGGTCCTCGGCGGCCTCTCCCGGGTGCGCTCGATCGCCCTCAACGACGCGCACATCTTCTGCCCGGAGGATCAGGCGTCCGCCGAGGTGGCCGGTGTGCTGCGCCTCATGCGCGAGGCGCACGAGGCACTCGGCATGGGCGAGGTGAGTTATCAGCTCTCGCTGCGCGGCCCCGGCGGCAAATACGGCGGGGACGACGCGAGCTGGGTGCGATCCGAGGAGCTGCTGCGCGGCGCGCTTTCAAAGGCAAAGATTTCGTACGCGGACGCGCGCGGCGAAGCAGCCTTCTACGGCCCGAAGATCGACGTCCTGGTGGCCGATCCGGCCGGTCGCAGCTGGGCGATGTCGACCATCCAGATCGACTACCACCAGCCGGAACGGTTCAACCTGGAGTTCGCTGGTGCCGACGGCCGCCGCCACCGGCCGGTGATGGTGCACCGGAGCCTTGCCGGGTCGATGGAACGGCTCTTCGGGCATCTGATCGAGGTGCACGCCGGCGCGTTCCCGGTCTGGTACTCGCCGGTTCAGCTGGCCGTCCTGCCGGTCGGCGCCGACCAGGATGACGCGGCCTCGTCGTTCGCCGCGGACGCGCTCGCCGCCGGGCTGCGGGCGGAGTCCGTGCACGACGGCTCGATCGGCGCCCGCATCCGCGACGCCGCGGGACGCAAGATCCCGTACATCGGAATGATCGGCAGCCGTGAGGCGCCGGACGGCCTGGTGGCGCTCCGGCTCCGCGACGGGCGACAGCTGGATCCGATGCCGCAGGCGGAGGCGATCGCGCTCATCGCGTCGATCGCCGCCGCCCGGAGCCAGGAGCTGCTTCCTTAGACGTTCGCGGTGGACCTTGCCAGGCCATAGGTCAGGGCGTCCACGAGAGCCGTCCAGCTCGCCTCGACGATGTTCTCGTGGACCCCGACCGTGGTCCACTCGCCCGTGTGGTTGCTCGTCTCCAGCAGCACCCGAGTGATCGCGTTCGTGCCGTGGCTGCCCTCCAGGATCCGCACCTTGTAATCGGTCAGCTCGAACGACTTGAGCTGCGGGTAGTGGCTGGACAGCGCCACACGCAGCGCCTCGTCCAGGGCGTTGACCGGGCCGTTGCCCTCGGCCGTGGCGATCACGCGCTCGCCGCGTACCCGGACCTTGACGGTGGCCTCGGAGATCACCGCGCCGTCCTCCCGGTGCTCGACCAGCACCCGGTACGACTCCAGGGTGAACGGCCGGGCCACGTCCGCGCCGGGCAGCTCGCTGCGAACCAACAGCTCGAACGAGGCGTCGGCGGCCTCGAACGACCAGCCGCCCGCCTCCAGGTCCTTCACCTTCTGAGTGACCTTGGTGACGGCGTCCGGGTGGCCGGCCAGGTCCAGCCCGAGCTCACGGCTCTTGAGCTCGATGCTGGCCCGGCCGGCCATCTCCGTCACCAGGATCCGCATGTCGTTGCCCACAACCGACGGGTCGATGTGGTTGTAGAGCAGCGGATCCACCTTGATCGCGCTCGCGTGCAGCCCCGCCTTGTGAGCGAAAGCGGCGGCCCCGACATAGGCCTGGTGGGTGTCGGGGGCGATGTTGGCGATCTCGGCGAGCGCGGTGGAGATCCGCGTCGCCTTCTCGAGGCATCCGTCCGGTAGGACCTTCAGCCCGAGCTTGAGTTGCAGGTTGCTGACCGTGGCGAACAGGTCGGCGTTGCCGGGCCGTTCGCCGTAGCCGTTGGCCGTGCACTGGAAGTGCTTGACGCCCGCCTCGACGGCGGCGACCGTGTTCGCGACCGCGCAGGCGGTGTCGTTCTGGCAGTGGATGCCGAGCCGGTCGGCGCTCACCCCGGTGCGCTCCACGACCTCGTTGACCGCCTTGGTGACCATCGAGGGGAGCATGCCGCCGTTGGTGTCGCACATGATCACGCGCTCGGCGCCGGCCTCGAACGCCGCGCGCACCACACTCGCGGTGTACGCCGGGTCGTACCGGAAGCCGTCGAAGAAGTGCTCACAGTCGACGAACGCGCGCCGGCCGTTCGCGACCAGGTGCCGCACGGTGTCCCGGACCATCGCGAGGTTCTCGTCGCCGGTGGTCCGCAGCGCCCGCTCGACGTGCCGGATGTCGGACTTCGCCACCACGCAGACGACCGGCGTCCCGGCGTCCAGCAGCGCCTTGACCTGCGGGTCCTCGGTCACGTCGACGCCGGCCTTGCGGGTCGCGCCGAACGCGACGAGCAGCGCGTTGCGCAGCTCCAACTCGGTCTTCGCGCGTTCGAAGAACTCGGTGTCCTTGGGCATGGCGCCCGGCCACCCGCCCTCGATGAAACCCACACCGAACTCGTCCAGCAGGCGCGCGACCGCAAGCTTGTCGGCGACCGTGTAGCTGATGCCCTCGCGCTGGCCGCCGTCGCGCAGAGTCGTGTCGAACACCTGGTAGTCCATCGGGGAAGTCCTTTCGCTTGGCACCCACTACGACAACAACAAAAAGACCCCCCGCGGATGCGGGAGGTCTGCGCGTCGGCGAGAAGTCAGCCGGCGCGCTAGGTGCCAATAATGAGCACGGAGTGGGTCACGAGATGAAGCATGCCACTAACCGGGTTCGCGGGAAGCGCTGTTCCACGTATCGAGACTAAGTTGGGTGCGTGCCGGCCGAATCGTTCTCACGTAACCTCCCCTTCGCCAAGGCCTACAACTTCCGCGACGTCGGTGGGTACACCGGACTCGACGGCCGGGTGGTGCGCTGGCGGCGGCTCTTCCGGGCCGACTCGCTGCACCGCCTCCACGAGGGAGACGCCCAGGCGTTCGCCGAGCTGGGGGTCCGCACGGTGATCGACCTGCGACGGCCGTTCGAGGTCGAGAAATTCGGGCGGGTGGCCGAGGAACACGGCGTCGACTACCGGAACCTGGTGCTGCGCCACGTGGAGTGGGACGGGCTCGAGCACGCCGGCATCGCGCACGAGCGCTGGCTCGCCGACCGTTACCTGAACTTCGCCGAGGACGGTCACGAGGGCATCGCCGGCTCGCTGCGCCTGATCGCCGACCCGTCGGCCGCCCCGGTGGTGGTGCACTGCATGGCCGGCAAGGACCGCACCGGCACGGTCTGCGCACTCACCCTGTCGCTGCTCGGGGTCTCCGACGAGGACATCGCCGCCGACTACGCCCTGACCACCGAGGCGATGCGGCCGCTGACCGAATACCTCATGAGGGCCAACCCGGACGCCATCGTCGGCAACGAGCACATGTTCGACTCACCGCCCGAGGCGATGCTCATGTTCCTCACCGACCTGCGCGACCTGCACGGCTCGGTCGAGGCGTACGCCAAGGAGATCGGACTCACCGACGACGAGCTCTCCTCGATGCGCGCCCACCTGTTAGGGGAGGCCGGCTAGCACCTCGCGGGCCTGTGTGTAAGCCTCCTGGTAACCGGCCGAGCCGACGCCGCGACCGGTGAGGAACCGGCCGGTGAGCAGCACGTCGTCCAGGCCCAACTGGATGTTGTAGTAGTGCTCGGACGAACCCGGTGCGACCACCTCGCAGGTGATCCGGGCGGTCCGGCCGCCGGCCGTGATGGTGTCCTCGATCCGCCGTGTCGTGGTCGGGGTGGCCGCACAGTCGCCCTTCTTGCTCCCCACGATGCGCAACTCGGACTCCAGACCCTTCTTCGTGTTCCACACCGTGTAGACACCCGGCGTGCAGTAGGCCCGCGCGCTGTTCCCGGCAGTCGGCTTCCCTTCGCTGCAGGTCGCCCGCATCTCCTCGGGAAGCATGTTCACCAGGTTCGTGTAGGCCGAGGGAGGCTGCTCGCCGCCGCCGTTGTCGTCGCTCCAAATGCTGATCCAGTCGAAGGCGATGGCCACGGCCGCCACCAGGAGGACCAGCCCGGCCGCCACCAGCGATTTCACCCGCGCGGACATCCTCGTGGCCGGCGGGTCCGGGTCCGGGAGCGGCGGTTCGGGCGGCGGAGGCACGGCTGGCGCGGGCTCGGGCGGCGGAGGCGCGGCGGGCGCCCGGTCCGGGGCGTGCGCCAGATATATGTCGCCGCGCAGGCCGAACTCCCACTTGCTCGGCGTCTGTCTCGGCGTCCGCTCACGCACCCGGTCGAAGACGTAGTCGTAGAGCTCCCCGAGCCCGACCTGCCCGTCCCCGTCCCGGTCCGCCCCGCCGGTCCGGATGCCCTCCACCAGCGCACCGGTGAAGATCGACGGCTGGGCCGCACCGCCCCCGGTCAGATGCGTGCCCTCGAACGAGTACTCCATCGCGGTCGACGCGGTGATCACCACCCGGCCCCGGCCGCCGCCGAGCGACCGCTGCCGGAACTGGTCCCCGACGTCCACGGTCCGGCCGGCCCGCGCCAGCATGCCCTGCTCGAACGCGCCGCCGTAACAGCAGTCCAGCAGCAGCACGACCCGCTCGGCCCGGCTGCGCTGCATGAGCCGGCTGACCCAGGCGGCGTCCACCGCGGTCGACCCGAGCAGGTCCGGCCGGGTGTTGGCGGCCGCCAGGTACAGCTCGCCGGACTCGTCCTTGAGTCCGTGGCAGGAGAAGTGCAGCAGCACCAGATCGGTGGGATGCACCTCGGCGAGCATCCGCTCCACCCGCTCGGCGGTCGCCCACGACGTCGCGTTGTGCAGGACCTCCACCTCGAAGTCGCCCAGCGCTGGATCACCGAGCACCTCGGACAGCGCGGCGGCGTCCGCGGCGGGCGCGGCGAGCCGATTCAGCGCCGCGTCGACATACGTGTCCACAGCGACCACCAGAGCCAGCCGACGGTCGCTCATGGCAGCTGCTCGAAAGCGGTCATGGCCTGGCGATGTATCTCGGGGTAGGCGCTCGAGTCGGCGCCGGGCTCGGTGAAGAACGCGCCGGTCAGGAGTCGGTCGTCGTGGATCCAGCGGACGACGTACTGGCGCTGGCTGGAGCCGGGCTGGAGCAGGTCGCAGATGAGTTCGGCGCCGCCGGGTAGGCCGGACGAGATCCGCCGTGCTCCGGACGGCGCGTAGGTGCAGTCGCCCTCGATGCTCGACGAGATGCCGGTGTCGGCGTCCATCGCTGCCCTGGTGCGCCAGGTGGTGTAGACGCCGGGTGAGCAGTTCGCCTGGGCGAGGGCGCCCTCGTCGGGCTGCTCCGGGGTACAACTGCCCTGTACCGCGGCCGGCAGCTTCGCCAGCAACGCCCGGTAGTCCGCGTCGTCCGCCGGCGGGTTTTCCCCGGACCAGGCCTGGGCGGCCCAGATCCCCAGTCCCGCCAGTGCCGCACCGGCCAGCGCCAGCGCGATCTCCCGGATCGGAGACCTCCACCAGGTTCTTGACTCAGTGGGCGGCTGATCAGATTCGGGCGGGGCGGGGTGCGGGAGTGCCGGGACCGGTGTGCGGCCGGTTACGCGTACCCTCGCTGTCCCTGCCGCTCCCTCCAGGGTGACCGTCTCGTCGAGCTCGCCCGGCGACTGCGGTGACCAGAAGATGCGAAGCGTCTCGCCCTCGATCCGGGCGCGCAGACCGGCACCCGCCACCACCCCGGAAGCCAGCGCGAGCGGGCTCCCCTGCACCGTCACCTCACCGGCCACCGCGGCAGCGCCCACCGCCACCTCGCCCAGGTCCACAACGTCCGGTGTGACTCGCACGGCGGTCTCGGCAAGCACCGCGGCGGCCTCCGTGCTGACCGAGCGGCTGTCGTCGTCCTCCATGTCGGCCAGGGCGAGCCGCGCGGCCGTCGCCCGCATCAGGTCGGTGCCGGAGACCAGGGGTGCCAGTTCGCGTACAGCCGTCAGCCGCACCGCGGGCAGCGGGTGCCGCAGCAGGTCGGTGAGCTCCGGCGGGAGGGTCGCCGGCCGCACACGCCGGTAGGGGTTGCGGGCCACGTAGAGATCGCCGCGCAGGCCGAACTCCCACTTGCTCGGCGTCTGGTTGGGTGTGCGCTGCCGTACCCGTTCGTAGACGAAGTCGTAGAGCTCGCTCAGCGTGACGTGCCCGTCCTGATCGCGGTCCGCCTCGCCGGTGCGGATGCCGTCGACCAGCGCGCCGGTGAAGATCGACGGCTGCACGCGGCCGTTCTCGGCGAGCTGGGCGCCGTCGAACGAGTACTCCATCGCGGTCGACGCCGTGATCACCACCCGGCCACGCCCCTCGCCGGGGTGACCGTGCCCGAACTGGTCGCCGATGTCGACGGCACCGCCGGAGCGCGCCACCACGCCCCGCTCGAACGCACCGCCGTAACAGCAGTCCAGCAGCAGGACGACCCGCTCGGCCCGGCTGCGCTGCATGACCCGGTTGATCCAGCCGGCGTCGACAGCGGTGGAGGCCAGCAGGTCCGGGCGGGTGTTTGCGACCGCCAGGTACAGCTCGCCGGACTCGTCCTTGAGCCCGTGGCAGGAGAAGTGCAGCAGCACGAGGTCGGCCGGGCTGCGCTCGGCGAGCAGCCGCTCGATCCGCTCGCAGGTGGCCGACGACGTGGGGTTGTGCAGGATGTCCATCTCGAAGCCGCCGAGGCCCGGATCGCCGAGCACCTCGGCCAGCGCGTCCGCGTCGGCGGCGGGCGACGTCAGTTGTTGCAGCCCGCCGACGTCGTAGTTGTCGACCGCAACCACCAGTGCCAGCCGCCGCCCGCCCATACCGTCCGCCCTCCCGAGCCACAGCATCTCGCCGGAAGGGGGGACGGCCACGGCCGGGTCGGAAACCCGTCAGCGGCCGTCCCCGAAAGGGTGGTCTCAGGCGGCCGCCGGATTCACGAGCAGCAGCGCCCTGTCGTTGGACTTGTCGATGTCGTTCGAGAAGTACATGCACTCGCACGGCGGGTTGGCCACGATCGAGCCCGTCGCGTTCGGTGTGGCCTCGTCGATGTGCAGCCCGAACGTCCAGCTCACGGTCTCACCTGCCTTGTGCAGGTAGCTCGTGCGGCAGACGAACTGCACGAGGCTCGGATCGGTGCCGGGAGTGTCCGGCTCGGCCGGTGCGCATCCGTCCGGCACGGCGGCGACCGTCGTGCCCGGCGGCACCGTGACGATCGCGACGGTCGCCGGCTCACCGACCCGGCTGCGGTCCAGCGTGGCCGGTCCGTTGTTCCGCACGCCGACCGTGGCGCTGACCGTCGTCCCGGCGTCGCCGGAGACACTCGCGCCCAGGGCGGCGATGTCGATGCCCTGAACACCGGTCGCCCGCACCGTCACGTTCTCCCAGTTGTCGTCCGGGTTGGTGTCGGTCTGCGCGGCTCGTGCCGTCGTCGCGGTGGTCACCTGCGTGAGCCGCAGCTTCCCGCCCGTCCCGGGTGTGCCGGCGCCCGGGCCGTAGTGGTGGTTCGCGTAGTCGGCGGCGGTCAGCCACTCGAACTCACCGGCCGAGGTGCTCGGCGCCTGGGTGTCCGTGCGCAGCCGGAACGGCAGCTCGACCCGGTACGTCACACCCGGCTTCAAGTTCTGCTCGAACAGGCAGCTCACGCCGCTACCTCGATACCGGCAGTTGGAGAACTGCTTGGCGACCTGGAAGGCGTAGTCGGTGTAACCCACCACCCCGACGCCCCGGACGACCACGTCGCTCTTGTTGGTCACCGCGAGATCGGCCTTGAACGCCGCGCCCGGAGCACGGCGCACCTGGTTGGACGCGCCCGCCGCGATGTCGACGCTCTCGGCGACCTGGATCGTCGCGGTGGTGCCGGCCGGCTGGACACCGTCGGCACTGAAGGTGGCGCTGACCGTGCCGGCCGAGCCGGCCACCGCGGTCTCGTCGGCGCGCACCACGATGTCGAACCAACCGGATGCCCGCTCCGGGGTCAACTCCACCTCGAACGACGAGGTGCAGACCAGCCGGACCGGCGAGTCGTTGACGCACTCGGGCACGCCGACGTCCGCCGCGGCCAGGCTGACGCCGGTCAGGTCACCGGCGAGTTCGAAGGTCATCGTCGCGCCGGTCAGGACGACCTGGGTGTCGGCGCTGAGGATCGGGTCGATCGGAATCTGGGCGCCCACCCCGACGCTGGCGGCGGACAGCTCGACCTGGATCTGGGTGTCGGCGGCCGCGAAAGCCGGTGGGGTCACGGCCATGATGACGGCCAGAGCCGCGGCCGTGCCGGCGAGCAGTCGCCGGCCTCTTCGGTGATGCATGTACTTCCTCCCCCGTATCGGACGAAGCCCGGAAGCCCGCATCGTATCGACAACCCTCCATAAAGGTTGCGTGCACAAGAAAGGGCCACGGGCACTCGCCCGTGGCCCTTTCCGACAGCGAACTCAGAGAACCCGGTGCACCCACCCGAACGGGTCCTCGGCGCGACCGCGCTGGATGTCGACCAGCTCCTTGCGCAGCGCCGTGGTGACCTCGCCCGTGCCGCCACCGGCGATCGAGAACTCCCCGTCCTCGCTGCGCACCGTGCCGATCGGCGTGATCACGGCCGCGGTACCGCAGGCGAAGGACTCCCGGACCCGGCCGGACGCGGCGCCCTCGCGCCACTCCTCCAGGCTGATCGGGCGCTCCTCGACGCGGCGGCCGGCTCGCTCGGCCAGCCTGATGAGCGAGTCCCGGGTGATGCCCGGCAGGATCGTGCCGGTCAGCGGCGGGGTGACCAGGCTGCCGTCGTCGAGGACCAGGAAGACGTTCATCCCGCCCAGCTCGTCGATGTACTTGCGCTCCACCGCGTCCAGGTAGACGACCTGGTCGCAGCCGTGCTCGGCGGCCTCGGCCTGCGCCGAGAGTCCGGCCGCGTAGTTGCCGCCGCACTTGGCCGCGCCGGTGCCACCGGGCGCCGCCCGGGTGAAGTCCGGCGAGACCCAGATCGTCACCGGCTTGACGCCGCCGGAGAAGTACGGCCCGACCGGCGAGGCGATCACCAGGTAGAGGTACTCCGTGGCGGGGCGCACGCCGAGGAAGACCTCGTTGGCGAACGCGAACGGGCGCAGGTAGAGGCTGCCGTCCTCGCCCTGCGGGATCCAGTCCCGGTCGATCGAGATGATCTCCTGGAGCGACTGGAGGAAGAGATTCTCGGGGAGCGCCGGCATCGCCATCCGCGCGGCGGACTGGTTGAAACGGGCCGCGTTCGCGTCCGGCCGGAACATCGCGACGCCGCCGTCGGGCAGCGGGTACGCCTTCAGCCCCTCGAAGATCTCCTGGGCGTAGTGCAGCACCGCGCTGGCCGGGTCCATCGGGATCGGCGCCCGCGCCTCGACGCGAGGCTCGTACCACCCCTTACCGTCGGCGTAGCGCACGGTGACCATGTGGTCGGTGAAGATGCGGCCGAAGCCGGGGTTGGCCAGCAGCGCGGCGCGTTCTGCGTCGCCTACGGGTGCCGGGTTCGGACGGATCTCGAATTCGAGGTTGTCACCACCGCTCATGACAAGGAGACCTGCTTTCTGCGGTAAAAGATCGAAGCATGCGAGGGGCACCCGTAGTGCCCCATGAATTTACCCCGAACGGTCGTTAAAACAATGACCGCGGGTGACGAAGCCCCGAAGGGCTGGAGGTGCGCCGCCCGGTCAGACGGCGGCGGCGACCCGGTCGCCGACCTCGGCGGTACGCAGCGGCGCGCCCGGAGCACGGGACGCGACCTCAGCCGCGACCGCCTCGGTTACTCGCCGTGCCTCGTCGGTGTGGCCCAGGTGCTCCAGCAGCAGGGCCGCGGAGAGGATGGCGGCAGCCGGGTCGGCGATGCCCTTGCCGGCGATGTCCGGCGCGGAGCCGTGTACCGGCTCGAACGTCGAGGGGTAGACGCGCTCCGGGTTGACGGAGCCGCTGGCCGCCATGCCGATGCCGCCGGTAACGGCAGCGGCGATGTCGGTGAGGATGTCACCGAAGAGGTTGTCGGTCACGACCACGTCATACCGCTGCGGGTTGCTCACCATGAACATGCTGGCGGCGTCGATGTGCTGGTATTCCGTGGTGACCTCGGGGTACTCCGCCGCGACGGCGGCGAAGGTGCGCGCCCACAGGCTGCCGGCCTTGGTGAGCACGTTGGTCTTGTGCACGAGGGTCAGGTGCCGGCGGTCGCGGCGCTGCGCGCGGGCGAACGCGTCGCGGACCACCCGCTCGACGCCGTGCCGGGTGTTGAGGCTCTCCTCGGTGGCGATCTCGGCGGGGGTGTCCCTGTGCAGGACGCCGCCGGCGCCGACGTAGAGGCCCTCGGTGCCCTCGCGGACCACGACCATGTCGATCTCACCGGCCTTGACGCCGGCCAGCGGGCTGGTGGTGCCCGGCCACAGCTTCGAGGGGCGCAGGTTCACGTACTGGTCGAAGTCGAAGCGGAGTTTCAGCAGCAGGCCGCGCTCCAGGACACCCGGCGGGACGCTGGGGTCACCGATCGCGCCCAGCAGGATCGCGTCGTGTCCGGCCAGCTCGTCCTGCACGGCCTGCGGCAGCACCTCGCCGGTCCGGTTGTAGAGGCGGGCGCCCAGGTCGTACTCGTTGTAGTCGGCACCGGGGAGGACGGCGTCGATCACCTTGCGGGCCTGCGCGGTCACCTCGGTCCCGATGCCGTCACCGGCCACCACCGCGATCCGCGCCACGCTCACGTCCACTCCCCAACAGTCAGGCAACCAACACACGGTAGCGGGCGGTCCCGAAACACGGAACGGCGGTCCCATCAAATGAGCACCCAGTGATGCGAACAGCCCCCGGAACCGCGGCAAACGGTCACGGGGGCTGCTGCGACGAGTACGCGTGGTTCGGTCCCGCCGGGATTGCCACCGCTCGGCCCGGACGGACCGCGTCACCCGAAGACGTGTCCGACACGAAACGTGCGGCTGGGACCAACGCTAGCGATGCGGACTAATGACGCGCAAGACGCGCGCCCGCGTGTCGGGCCACCGGTTGCGGTCATGTGCCCGTAGTGATGGCACCATGCGCCGGTGAGTTTCGACCTAGTGGTCTGGGCCATGGACCAGACGGCCGCCCCGGACGCGGTACGCGCCGCCAACGCCCGCTGCGCCCAGGGCGAGCATCCGCAGCGGCCGGCCGACCCCCGCGTCGTTGCCTTCTACGACGCCCTGACCAGCCATTATCCGGACCGCGGCCCACGCGCCACGGAGGCCGGATCGCCCTGGGCCAGCGCGCCACTGCACGCCGCGGCCGACCACATCCAGATGCGCCTGGACGAGAACTGCCCGGACGTCGTCCTGGAGACCATCGAGAAGCTCGCCGCCGAGCTCAACCTCGATCTGCTCGATCTCCAGGACGGCACGGTCTATCCACCACCGGTGCGGAACTAGTCCCCGCGGAGGTCGACCACGGCCGCTCGTGAGGCGCCGATGCCGCTCGCCACGGTGGTGAGCACGTCCGGGTCCACCGGCGAGTCCACGGTCAGCACCATCAGGGCCTCCCCGCCTGCGGCCAGGCGGGCCACCTGCATGGCGGCGATGTTCACGTCAGCCTGACCGAGCTTCGTGCCGATCCGGCCGACCACGCCGGGACGGTCGGTGTAGCGGAAGAACAGCAGCACCCCGTCCAGTGCCAGGTCGAGCGTGAAACCGTCCACCTCGACGAGCTTGGCGGTGGTCGCCATGGTGCCGGCCACCGCGACCGTACGGCCGTCCGGAAGCGCGCCGCGCACGGTGATCAGGTTGGCGTGCTCGCCGGCGTCCTCGACGGTCGCGAGCTCCACCTCGACGCCGCGCTCGACGGCCAGATGCGGCGCGTTCACATAGGTCACCGGCTCTTCGACGACCGGTGTGAACAGGCCCTTCATGGTGGCCAGTTCGAGGACGGTGACGTCGTGGTCGACCACGCCGCCGCGGACCTCGACGGTGACCCGGGCCGCGATGCCGCCCGCCACCGCGGTGAACACCCGGCCGAGCCGTTCGGCGAGCGGGAGAAGTGGGCGTACGTCCTCGTCCACGGCGCCGCCGGCGCGCACGTTGACCGCGTCCGGGACGAACTCGCCGCGCAGCGCGAGGCGCACGCTGCGGGCCACCGCCATCCCGGCCTTGTCCTGCGCCTCGAACGTGGAGGCGCCGAGATGCGGGGTGGCCACCACGTTGGGGAAGCCGAACAACGGCGAGTCGGTGATCGGCTCGGTCTCGTAGACGTCCAGCCCGGCGCCGGCCACGCGACCCTCGGCGAGGGCGTCGGCCAGTGCCCGCTCGTCGACGAGTCCGCCCCTGGCCGCGTTGATGATCCGCACCGTGGGCTTGACCAGGTTGAGTTCCTTCTCGCCGATCAGGCCCAGGGTCTCCGGGGTACGCGGAAGGTGCACCGAGATGAAGTCACTCTCCCGGAGCAGTTCCTCGAGTCCCGTGAGCCGCACACCGAGCTGCGCCGCCCGAGCCGGCTGCACGTACGGGTCGTACGCGATCAGGCGTACCCCGAAAGCGGCCATGCGCTGCGCGAAGAGGACGCCGATGCGCCCCAGCCCGACCACACCGACGGTCTTGCCGTGCACCTCCACGCCGGTGAACGCGGAGCGCCGCCAGGCGCCCGCCTTGAGCGTGGCGCTGGCCGTCGCCGTGTGCCGGGCCACCGCCAGCAGCAGGGCCACCGCCTGCTCGGCAGCCGAGACGATGTTGCTGGTCGGGGCGTTCACGACCAGGACACCCCGTGCGGTCGCGGCGAGCAGGTCGACGTTGTCCAGGCCCACCCCCGCCCGGGCCACCACTCGCAGGCGCGGTGCGGACGCCAGCGCCTCGGCGTCGATACGGGTCGCGCTGCGCACAATGACCGCATCAGCCTCCGCGAGCGCGCTCAGCAGCGCGGGCCGGTCGGTGCCGTCGACGTGCCGGACCTCGTGATGATCCTCGATCAGTGCATCGATCGCGGCCTCTGCGAGTTCCTCGGTTACCAGGACAACGTTGGTCATGGCTCTCCATCCGGGATCGTCGCCTTTGACGATGCCGTCTGATACGAACGAGAGCCATCGTGAGGTTCAGTTCACTCACGAAAACGCCCGGCCGGGAATCCGGCCGGGCGTTTGTAAACCGGGAATCAGGCGGTCTCGGTGATGGGCCGGTCCACCCAGCTCATCATGCCGCGCAGCTGAGCACCGGTGATCTCGATCGGGTGCTCGGCGCCCTGCTGACGGTACTTCTTCAGCTCCGCGCCACCGTTCTCGTCGTCCGCGATCAGACGACGGGTGAACTCACCCGACTGGATCTCGGAGAGGATCTTCTTCATCTCCTCCTTGACCGACGCGTTGATCACGCGCGGGCCGGAGACGTAGTCACCGAACTCGGCGGTGTCCGAGACGCTGTACCGCATCCGGGAGATGCCGCCCTCGTACATCAGGTCCACGATGAGCTTGAGCTCGTGCAGGCACTCGAAGTACGCGATCTCGGGGGCGTAGCCCGCCTCGGTGAGCACCTCGAAGCCGGTCTGCACCAGCGCCGCGGTACCGCCGCAGAGCACGGCCTGCTCGCCGAAGAGGTCGGTCTCGGTCTCCTCCTTGAACGTCGTCTTGATGACGCCGGCGCGGGTGCCGCCGATCGCCTTCGCGTACGACAGGGCGAGCGCCTGCGCGCCACCGGAGGCGTCCTGCTCGACCGCGATCAGGGCGGGCACGCCCTTGCCGTCCACGTACTGGCGGCGGACCAGGTGGCCCGGGCCCTTCGGCGCGACCATCGCGACGTCCACGTCGGCCGGCGGCTTGATCAGCTCGAAGCGGATGTTCAGGCCGTGGCCGAAGAAGAGCGCCTTGCCCGCGGACAGGTTCGGGGCGATGGACTCGGCGTAGATCTTGCGCTGTGCGGTGTCCGGCGCGAGCACCATGATCACGTCGGCCCAGGCGGCGGCCTCGGCCGGGGTCTTCACGGTCAGGCCCTGCTCCTCGGCCTTCGGACGGCTCTTGGAGCCCTCCTTCAGACCGACCACCACCTCGACGCCCGAATCGCGCAGCGACAGCGAGTGGGCGTGGCCCTGGCTGCCGTAGCCGATGACGGCGACCTTCCTACCCTGGATGATCGACAGGTCGGCGTCGTCGTCGTAAAACACTTCCGCGGTCATGACTTCCTTCTCTTAATCAGGCTGCCCGCAGCGCGGGACCGGTGGTGATGGAGCGAGAACCACGGCCGATGGCCACGAGACCCGACTGAACCATCTCTTTGATGCCGTACGGCTCGAGGTCGCGCAGCAACGCATCCAGTTTGTCGGGATTGCCGGTGGCCTCGATCGTCAGGGTGTCCGGAGCGACGTCGATCACTCGGGCCCGGAACAGCTCGACGGTCTCGAGCACCTGGCCGCGCTGCGCCCGATCGGCACGCACCTTGACCAGCAGGAGCTCACGCTGGACCGACTGGGCCGGGTCCAGCTCCACGATCTTCAGGACGTTCACCAGCTTGTTGAGCTGCTTGGTGACCTGCTCCAGCGGAGACGTGTCGGCGTTGACCACGATCGTGATGCGGGAGACTTCCGGGTTCTCCGTCTCGCCCACCGCCAGGGAGTCGATGTTGAAGCTGCGCCGGGAGAACAGCCCACTCACCCGGGCGAGCACACCGGGCTTGTTCTCCACCAGCACGCTAAGCGTGTGCTTGTTCGTCATCAGAGGTCGTCCTCGTCGAAGGTCGGGCGCACGTCCCGGGCGAACATGATCTCGTCGTTGCTGGTGCCGGCCGCAACCATCGGCCACACCATCGCGTCCTTGCCGACCGTGAAGTCGATGACCACCGGGGCGTCGTTGATCTCCATGGCCTGCTTGATGACCTTGTCGACGTCGTCCTTCGACTCGCAGCGCAGGCCGATGCAGCCGAGCGCCTCGGCCAGCTTCACGAAGTCCGGGATCCGGTGCTTGTGCGTGCCCAGCTCGGTGTTGGAGTAGCGGCCGTCGTAGAACAGGGTCTGCCACTGCCGGACCATGCCCAGGTTGCCGTTGTTGATCACGGCGACCTTGATCGGGATGCCCTCCAGGGCGCAGGTGGCCAGCTCCTGGTTGGTCATCTGGAAGCAGCCGTCACCGTCGATCGCCCAGACCTGGGTGTCCGGCTGCGCGACCTTGGCGCCCATCGCGGCCGGGACCGCGTAGCCCATGGTCCCGGCGCCGCCCGAGTTCAGCCAGGTGCCCGGCTTCTCGTACTTGATGAACTGCGACGCCCACATCTGGTGCTGACCGACGCCGGCCACGTAGATCGCGTCCGGGCCGACCAGCTCGCCGATCCGCTCGATCACGTACTGCGGTGCGAGGGTGCCGTCGGTCGGCTCCTCGTAGCCCAGCGGGTAGCGCTCGCGGATGTCGTTGAGCGTCGCCCACCAGGACGCGTACTGCTCGGTGCCGCCGGCGGTCGCGGAGACCGCGGCGATCAGCTCGTCGATCACGTGCCGGGCGTCGCCGACGATCGGGACGTCCGCGTGCCGGTTCTTGCCGATCTCCGCCGGGTCGATGTCGGCGTGCACCACCTTGGCGTCCGGCGCGAACGAGTCCAGCTTGCCGGTGACCCGGTCGTCGAAGCGGGCGCCCAGGGTGATCAGCAGGTCGGACTTCTGCATCGCGTACACCGCGGGGACGGTGCCGTGCATGCCGGGCATGCCCAGGTGCTGCGGGTGCGAGTCCGGGAAGGCGCCCAGGCCCATCAGCGTGGTGATGACCGGGATGCCGGTCAGCTCGGCGAGCTTGCGCAGCCCGTCGGTGGCACCGGCCTTGAGCACGCCGCCGCCCACGTAGAGCACCGGCCGCTTGGCCCCCGCGATCAGGCGGGCCGCCTCGCGGATCTGCTTGCCGTGCGGGTGCAGCGTCGGGCGGTATCCGGGCAGGTCCAGCGTCGGCGGCCACGCGAACGTGGTCTGCGCCTGCAGCACGTCCTTCGGGACGTCGACCAGGACCGGGCCGGGACGGCCGGTGGCCGCCAGGTGGAACGCCTCGGCGAGCACCCGCGGCAGCTCCTCCGGGGTCTGCACCAGGAAGTTGTGCTTGGTGATCGGCAGGGTGATGCCCTGGATGTCGGCCTCCTGGAAGGCGTCCGTCCCGATGTACGGACGGCCGACCTGCCCGGTGATCGCGACGATCGGGACCGAGTCCATGTACGCGTCGGCGATCGGCGTGACCAGGTTCGTCGCACCCGGGCCGCTGGTCGCGATGCAGACGCCGACCTTGCCGGTGGCCTGCGCGTACCCGGTAGCGGCGTGACCGGCGCCCTGCTCGTGCCGGACCAGGATGTGCCGGACCTTCGAGTCGAAGAGCGGATCGTACGCCGGGAGGATCGCGCCTCCGGGGATGCCGAACGCGACCTCAACCCCGAGCGCCTCGAGCGACCGGACGAGCGCGCCGGCGCCGGTGGTGGCTACCGGCGCCACGGCGACGGAAGCGGTGTTCACGGCCGCAGCGACGGTGGCCGGAGTGACCCGTTGGGCGAGAGATTCGGGAGTGGGTCTCGTCATGGCAGTTCAGACCTTTTCGGGTTGGTCGGTCCAGTCGATGAGCAACTTCTGAGCAACAAAAAAGGCCCTCGTGCAGAAGCACGGGACCTAGCGCACCCTCCGTGGAGCTGTGGAGAGTGCGCTCAGATAAGTACTCGGGACTGGAAGCACATGCGGCTAACCTTGCCCCATCTCACGGCCTGAGTCAACTGATCCCACATTTTGATCACCACGTGCTCCGGCGAAATCCGGATCGCTGGGCAGAAGCGCCCTGACCTGCCGCATTCCCGGGCCGAGCCGCACCACCTGGCTCCGCGCGGGCGCGTCACTCGGAGGGGTGGACCGGGGTGCCGGCAGCGGGCGCTGGCCGCCCGGCCGCAACGTACGCAACCGCGTCTCGAAGTGCTCGGCGGGAACGCCCCAGCCGAAGAGCGAGCCCTGGCCGAGCCGGCATCCGGCCTCCTCGACGATCTCGCGCTGCGCCGGGGTGCCGATGCCCTCGGCGAGCACCTCCAGGCCGAGCCGGTGACCCAGCCGGACCACCACGTCGACCAGCGGCGCCGCCGTCCCGGTCCGCGACTCCGGCTCCGCCACCAGCGCGTGATCGATCTTCAGGATGTCCACCGGCAGCGTCCGCAGCTGGGTCAGCGACGAGTACCCGGCGCCGAAGTCGTCCAGCGCGATCCGCACCCCGGTCCCGCGCAGCTCGGCGAGGCGGCGGACCAGCTCGTCCATGTCGGTGGCGACCGCGTGCTCGGTCACCTCCAGCACCAGGCGCTGCGGTGGTACGCCGTACTCCGCCAGCACGTCGGCGACCTGAGCGGCGTAGTCGGCGTTGTGCAGCTCCTTGGGCGACAGGTTCACCGACACCCAGACGTCGTGGCCCTTGGCCAGCCAGTCGGCGAGCTGCTTGCAGGCCTGCTCGAGGACCCACGCGCCGATCCGGTTGATCAGGCCGGACTCCTCGGCGACCGGGATGAACTCGTCCGGGCGTACCGGTCCCAGGTCGGGGTGTGTCCAGCGGAGCAGCGCCTCGGCGCCGACCGGCCGCATCGACGGCAGCGCCACGACCGGCTGGAAGACCAGGCGCAGCTGCTCGCGGGCGATCGCGTGACGCAACTCGCCCTGCAGCGTGCCGCGGCGGCGGAGCAGTTCGTCGTACCCGGCCTGGTAGCGCTCGACCCGGTTCTTGCCGCGCTGTTTGGCGTAGCGCAGTGCCAGGTCGGCGTCGTGGAGCAGCTCACCTGTGTCGGCCACGCCGACGCTGGCGGAGAGGAACATCGGGCCGCCGTCCACCTCGTACGGCTCGCCCAGCACCGCGAGCAGGCGGTGCGCGGCGAGCACGGCCTCGTCGGCGTCGCCGTGCATGAGCACCGCGAACTCGTCACCGCCGAGCCGGGCCGCGACGTCGCCCTCCAGCAGGTTGCGCTTCAGGCGGGAGCCGACCTCGGCCAGGACCGCGTCGCCGACGTCGTGGCCGCGCATGTCGTTGACGGTCTTGAAGCCGTCCATGTCGATGCCGATCAGGGCGGCGTTGTCGGACGACTCGCGCAGGGCCCGCATGAGGCCGCGACGGTTGGCCAGCCCGGTCAGCGGGTCGGTGTGTGCCAGCTCCCGGAAGTGGGACTCACGCTGGCGCAGCTGGACCGTGTACCGCCGGACGTCGTCGAGCGCGAGATATTGCCTGGCCACCAGGGCGAGGCCCTCGACGGCGATGCCGAAGTAGCCGAACGCGTCGAGCTGGCCGCCGACGCCGAGGTGGTGCCCGAGGGCCGTCAGGACGGCGAGCATCGGGATCACGGCATAACCGCCGCCGCGCTCCAGGACGTTGCCGCTGACCTGGACGGGGCGGTCGGCGGCGCGTACGGCGTACGCCACCAGAACCAGTCCCGCTGTCAGCACAAACATGCTGACCAGGGCGAATCCGCTTTTCTGGCGGCATATCCCGGTCGCGAGCAGCGCTGTCGCGATCGCCACGACGCTGACGCCGGACGAGACCCGTACGGTGTTGCGCCGCGGCCGGTGCGCGTGCAGCGACAGCACCGCGGTGAGGCCGAGCGCCAGGCAGACGAGCACCGCGGGCACCAGGATCGCGGCACACGGGTACGGCGTGGCCTCGCCGAGGATGCGGGTCGGCTCGGAGAGCAGCACCCAGCCGACGAACCAGATGGCCGCCGCGATCACCAGGCCGTCCAGCACGTGCCGGACCGCCGCGGCCGGACCGCGGGTGGCACCGGGCAGCGCCACCGTCCCGGCCAGGAGCGTCAGGATGCCGATGCTCATGCCGACCGCCACCGCGGTGGCCAGCGTCCGGGTGTGCCCGGCCGTTTCGTGGTGCCCGGTGAGTGCCGCGGTGGCCAGCCCGGCCAGCGCCGCGGCCGTGGTCAGCGCGCCACCGGCGGCGAGCAGAAGATGTGCCCGCCGGGCCGCGCCGGTGTGCCGGCGTCCGGACTGCCCGAGGTACACCACAGCCGGAACGGCGGCCAGCAGGCACACGAGACCCGCCAACTCCAATCCGGACGGTGAATGCACGGACACACTGTGCCGGATCTTCGTCGATTCCGACACCCCCGGCGTCCCGCGCTGTGGACGTCCGCCGTGGTGAAGGGCCCTGACGGTGGCAGTATGGGGGAATGCCTGAGCTGCGCTCCCGGACCTCGACCCACGGTCGCACCATGGCCGGCGCGCGCGCCCTGTGGCGCGCCACCGGCATGACGGACGACGATTTCGGCAAGCCGATCGTCGCGATCGCCAACAGCTACACCCAGTTCGTACCCGGGCATGTGCACCTCAAGGACCTCGGTGGCCTGGTCGCCGACTCGATCGCCGCGGCCGGTGGCGTCGGGCGCGAGTTCAACACCATCGCGGTCGACGACGGCATCGCCATGGGCCACGGCGGCATGCTCTACTCGCTGCCCAGCCGCGAGCTGATCGCCGACGCCGTGGAGTACATGGTCAACGCGCACTGCGCCGACGCCCTGGTCTGCATCTCGAACTGCGACAAGATCACACCCGGCATGCTGATCGCCGCGCTGCGGCTCAACATCCCGACGGTCTTCGTCTCCGGCGGCCCGATGGAGGCCGGCAAGACGATCGCCATCGAGGGCATCGTGCACGAGAAGCTCGACCTGGTCGACGCGATGAGCGCCGCGGCCAACGACAACGTCACCGACCAGCAGCTGGACACGATCGAGCGCTCGGCGTGCCCGACCTGCGGCTCGTGCTCCGGCATGTTCACCGCCAACTCGATGAACTGCCTGACCGAGGCGATCGGCCTGTCGCTGCCCGGCAACGGCTCGACGCTGGCCACGCACGCCTCCCGCAAGGCTCTGTTCACCGAGGCCGGCCGACTGATCGTGCAGATCGCCAAGGAGTACTACGAGGGCGAGGACGAGTCGGTCCTCCCGCGCTCGATCGCCAGCCGGGACGCCTTCGAGAACGCTGTCGCCCTGGACGTGGCGATGGGCGGCTCCACCAACACGGTGCTGCACCTGCTGGCCGCCGCCCGCGAGGCCGGGCTCGACTTCAGCGTCTCGGACATCGACGCGATCTCCCGCCGGGTGCCCTGCCTGTCGAAGGTCGCTCCGAACAGCCCGAAGTACCACATGGAGGACGTGCACCGCGCCGGCGGCATCCCCGCCCTGCTCGGCGAGCTGCACCGCGGCGGCGCCCTTCGCCCAGGAGTCCGATCGGTGCACTCGCCGGATCTGGAGTCCTGGCTCGGCAACTGGGACATCCGAGGCGGATCACCGTCGGCCGAGGCGCTCGAACTGTTCCACGCGGCTCCCGGCGGCGTGCGCACCACCCAGCCGTTCTCCACCGAGAACCGCTGGGCCACGCTCGACACCGACGCCGAGAGCGGCTGCATCCGCTCGGTCGAGCACGCCTACACCGTCGACGGCGGCCTGGCGATCCTCTTCGGCAACCTCGCCCCCGACGGCTGCGTCGTCAAGACCGCCGGCGTCGACGAGTCGATCTGGAAATTCACCGGCCCGGCCCGCGTCTACGAGTCCCAGGACGACGCCGTCACCGGCATCCTCGGCAAGGAGGTCGTCGAGGGCGACGTCGTGGTCATCCGCTACGAGGGCCCGCGCGGCGGCCCCGGCATGCAGGAGATGCTCTACCCCACCTCCTTCCTGAAGGGCCGCGGCCTCGGCAAGGCCTGCGCCCTGATCACCGACGGCCGCTTCTCCGGCGGCACGAGCGGCCTCTCCATCGGCCACGTCTCCCCCGAGGCGGCCGGCGGCGGCCTGATCGCCCTGGTCGAGACCGGCGACGAGATCACCATCGACATCCCCGGCCGCAGCATCACCCTCAACGTCCACGACGACGTCCTCGCCCAGCGCCGCCACGAACAGGAACGCCGCACCAAGCCCTACACCCCGGTCGCCCGCCAGCGCCCGGTCTCAGCGGCCCTGCGCGCCTACGCCTCGATGGCCACCAGCGCCAGCGACGGCGCCTACCGCAAGGTCCCCGAGTAGATCCGGCTGCGGAAAACTCACCCTTTCTGCGAAGGCCCGGCCCTGTGCCGGGCCTTCACCCTTTTCCGGTACGCGACACCACTCCCCCACCGGACCACCGCGTCCGCTGCTCCTCAACGCGACCACCTGCAACCCCATGCCACAACGCGACCGCCGGCCCACCCCCACCCCACCGTGTGGAGTTGCGCCCACCCACACACCCCAACTCCACACGCAACAGCACACCCCGCCCGCGTGGCGAGTTGCGCCCGTGGGGGCGCCCCAACTCCACACGCAACACCACCCCCCAGCGTGTGGAGTTGCGCCCATCAGCGCACCCCAACTCCACACGCAACAGCACATCCGCCTGCGTGGGGAGTTGCGCCCATCAGCGCACCCCAACTCCACACGGAACTGCACGCCCCGTTTGTGTGGGGAGTTGCGCCTGTGGGGGCGCCCCAATTCCACACGGGTTGGGTTATTTGAGGACGGGGAGGGGTTGGCCGGGGGCTTTGTGTCCGAGGTATTCGATGATGCGGCGGCAGTCGAGGTTGGGTGAGTTGTAGGCGTTGCCCTTGAGAGCCTCCAGCAGCGGGTGGTCGCCGGCCAGTTGGTCGTCCTCGTTGTGGCAGGTCAGGCGGGTGTCGACGGCGGACTGCGGGATGCGCATGATGTAGCGGGTGTCGGCGTGCAGGACGGTCAGCCACTCGTCGGTCTCGGCGATCGGGTAGCCGACGAAGCGGCTCTCCGGGACGACGCGGAGCTGGTTGCGGTCGACGGTCATCTGTTGTGTGTACGAGACGGCCGGCGTGCTCAGCAGGAACGCCTGCGCGGAGACCCAGGGCGCGTCCAGGCTGTGCAGGAACTGGAAGGCGAGCGCGGCGGCGCCCAGGTAGACGACCGAGAGCCCCTGCCAGCCGGCGAGCGTCTTGCGCCTGCGGATGTGCTGCTCGTCGGCGGAGTGTTCCCACCGCCTGCGGAAATGACGGATGACGGCCTCGGCACCGAGGGCCAGCGCGACCACGGCCAGGCCGCGGAGCAGATATTTGTACGGCGAGGCGAGCGCCGTCACGACGGCGACGATCGCGACCAGGGGCCAGAGCGCGGGCTGGATGCGGTTGCGGTACCGCACGGCGAACCAGACCGTGCCGAGCGCGACGGCCGGGAGCACGTAGTAGGCGTAGATGGTCACCGTGCCGAGGGCGACCTGAACCGGAGTGGCGGCCAGCAGCGCGGTCGTGGTGGTCAGCGAGTAGTGGCCGACGCCGTAGATCTTGATGAGGAACAGCAGGATGAGCAGCGCGGAGCCCACCGTCACCAGTTCGCGGGTGGTGACCCGGCCGGCTTCCCACGGGCGGGGCGCGTCGGCGGGCGGTTCCGGAGGGTGCGGCGATTCGGACGATTCGGGCGAGGGAGGCGTCTCGGCGAGCGGGTGGTTCCTCATGCGGGGACGGGGACGCTTCCTCGGTTGCACCATCGTCGGCCAGCCCTTCCTGAGCCAGATGTCCGCAGGCTCTCAGGGTAGGCACAGACCACAACGAGAACAGCGCGGCCGCCCTCCACATCGGAGGACGGCCGCGCCGTTGTCCCAGCGGGTCAGCGGACGCTGATGGTGACCCCGCTTCCCGTGCCCGATCCGGCCACGTTCACCGCCTGGACGGTGATCCGGTACCGGGTGCCGGCACTCACCCCGCGCGGAGCGGTGAGGGTCGCCGAGCGGGCCGAGGCCGGCAGGGTGACCACCACGGGAGCGCCCTGGTTCGCGCCCTTCGCGGTCAGTCGCTGGTAGGTGACGCGGTACCCGCTGACCACCGAACCACCGGTGGACGACGGCGCCGTCCAGCGTGCGGTCGCGGTGAGCGCGCCGCCGGACTTGCCGGATTGCGCGGTCAGCGAGCGGACCTTGCCGGGCACGGTACGAGGCGTGACCGCTCCGCTGGTGCCGGACCAGGCACCCGCGCCGACGGCGTTGACCGCGCGGACCCGGAAGCGGTACGCGGTGCCGTTCGTCAGCCCGGTGACGGTGCCGACCGCGGCGCCGGCCGTGGCCGTCCGGAGGGCCCCGATCGGCCGGTTCCGGGCGTCGAGCACCTGGATCTCGTAGCGCCGGATCGGCGATCCGCCGTTGTCGGCCGGCGCGGTCCAGCGGACCACGGCGAGGCCGTTCCCGGCCGCCGGGACACCGATCCGGGCAGCACCGGGTGCGGTGCGAGTGCCGTCCGACGGCGTTGGCGTCGGCGTGCCGCCGCCACCCGGGTGGGTCGGCGTCGTCGTCGGGTTACCGGTCGGGTTGGTGGTCGGGTTGGTGGTCGGGTTGGTCGTCGGGTTGGTCGTCGGTCCGGTTGTCCCACCGGGACCGGAGGTGCCGGGACCAGCCGGGCCACCAGGACCCGTCGTGCCGCCAGGGCCGGAAGTGCTGCCAGGGCCGGAAGTGCCGCCTGGGCCGGAGGTGCTGCCGGGGACCGTCGGAGAGGTGGAGACGGTCGGGGATGCGGAGACCGTCGGGGTGACGGTCGGCGACGCCGTGGGTGACGGGCCGCCGGTCACCGAGCCGCCAGGGATCACGGTGTTGGAGATGCCCGAGTACTCGCTGGCGCCGGCGGCGTTGACCGCGCGGATCCAGAAGGCGTAGGGCAGACCGTTCGCCAGGCCGGTCATGGTCATGTCGGTGGCGCCGGGTTCGGCCACGTCCACGCCCACCACGATGCCGGTCTCGGGGTCGAGCGCCTGCACCTCGTAGCCGTAGATCGCACTGCCACCGTCGTAGCCCGGAGCCGTCCACCGCACGATCACACTCTCGTCACCACTCGTGGCCGTCCCGATCACCGGGGCATCCGGCGCGACCGGCGTCACCGGCCGCGGAGGAGCAGTGGTCGGAGGAGTGGTCGCAGGCGGAGTGGTGGTCGGAGGAGTCGTGACCGGAGGAGTCGTGGTCGGAGGAGTCGTGACCGGAGGAGTCGTGACCGGAGGAGTGGTGGTCGGAGGAGTCGTAGCGGGAGGAGTCGTGACCGGCGGAGTGGTTGGAGGAGTGGCGGGAGGAGTGGTTGGAGGAGTGGTGACCGGCGGCGCGGTCGGCTGCGGATCGGTGTCGCCGCCGTCCTCGCCCTCGCCCGGCTCCTCCGGCTCCTGCTCGCCACCCGGCACCACCGCAACCGGCGTAACCGGCCCGAACGGCGCCGAGAACACGCCCGGACCCGCCGCCGTGTTGGCGCGTACCCGGAACGAGTAGTTCGTCCCGTTGACCAGGCCCGTGACGATCAGGCTGCGAGCACTCGCGCCCAGCTCCGTCGCCACCGTCGTGCCGTCCGAGCCGGTCCGCTCGAGGGTGAAGCCGGTGATCGGGTCGCCACCGGTCGCGTCCGGGACGGTCAGCAGCACGGTCGCCTGGGCGTCGCCGGCGAACGCCGTCACGCCGAGGAAAGCCTGCAGTCCGCTGATGTCCTCGGTCTGGTCGTCGAACGTCAGCAGCTCCACGTTGCGGACGATGTCGTTGCCGTCGGGACCCGAGACGAGCACGCCACCGGTGATCGGTGTGACGGCGTAGTCGCTGCGGAGCCCACTGAAGACAGCCGTGTCCGTTCCGCCGGAAACTGTGCTGATCTCCCGTACGGTAAAAATGTCCTTGGGGTTGATCTTGCCCGCGAAAACGTCCGCGCGCAGCTCAGCCATGCTCTGCGCCGAGCGGATCTCCTGACCCGAGGCGTCGCGGACCGAGAGCCGGACCGCCAGATAGCGATCGCCGTCGATGATGTCGTTGCCGCCGCGGCCCTGGATGACGTCGCTGCCGCCGCCGCCGAGAAGGATGTTGCCCTCGCCCCAGACGTTGCCGGTGAGGTCGCACGGACGCCCGGTCTGGTTCGCCACCGCACTGGCCGGCGTGGGCAGCTCGGTGACCACCCGGTCGAGTCCCCGGATCCGGGCGATGCCCGCGGCGTCCAGCGCGTCGCAGCCGACGAACCCGCCGTCACCACCGGTGGACGGGGTCAAATCGTCACCGTAGAGCTTGTCGTCGCCCGCACCGCCGGACAGGCCCTCGACCTCGTTGTACCGGTCGCGGACACCCACCTGGAGGCCGTCGAGCGGGAGAAGCGGCAGGTCCAGGTCCGCGTCTACGGAATTCTCGGCGCCCGCGATCGACCAGTCGTAACCCGAGCCGCCGGCGTTCTTCTCGATGCCGGGGCCCTGGACGCCGATGTCGTCGCCGCCCTCCATGTCGTAGTCGTCGTCGCCGCCCTGGCCGATCAGCACGTCATGGCCGGGCTTGTTGGAGTCGTCGAGGAAGAAGAGGTTGCCGCTGTCGCCCTGGAGCAGGTCCGGCGAGTCGCCGCCCTCCATCCAGTCGTCGCCCGAGTCACCCCAGGCCGCGTCCTCACCGTCGCCGGCGAAGATCTTGTCGTCACCCTCGCCGCCGAAGGTGTCGTTGGCGTTCGCACCGCCGCTGGTGAAGTCGTCGCCGTCACCGCCGAGGACGATGTCCAGGCCGGGACCGCCGTCGAGCGCGTCGGAGCCGGGACCGCCCTTGACGAAGTCAGCGCCACCGGAGTCCGTGAGGATGTCGTCGCCCTCGCCGCCGATCGTCACGTCGTCGCCGGCACCGCCCTCCAGGACGTCGTCACCCTCGGCGCCCCAGACGGTGTCGTTGTCGTTGCCCGCCACGACCAGGTCGCGGCCCTCGGTACCGGCGAAGACCGACTGCGCGTTCATGCCCGGCTGGTCGACGCTGTTGCGGGCCCGGTACGCGATGGTCCCGTCCGGCCGGCGCAGCAGCAGCAACGTCTCGTCGCACTCGGTGGCCGGGTCGTCGGCGACCCGGTTGCCGTAGCGCTCGTAGCCGGCCTCGGTGCCGTCCAGCGCGGCCAGATCGAACTTGCAGTCGCTGGTGGCGAACGTGTCGGCACGCAGGTTGCCGACGCTCGTGTTGCGCCCGATCAGCTCGGCGAAGGAGTTGCCCTCCAGCTGGCTGCGCAGGTTCATGCCGGTGGTACGCGCCAGGTAGTAGAACCGGTCGCCGTTCTGCAGGCTGGTCAGCTGGCTCTCGAAGACGTAGTCGAACGTGGTGCCGAGCAGACCGCCGAACGGCTCGGTGGTCTCGGCCAGGCCGCCGATCCAGAGGTCGATGCTGTCCAGGCCGGAGTTGGCCGTGGCCCACGAACCGCTCGCGTTGAGGAAGTCGGCAGCCGCCGGGGACTCCAGCAGCGCCTCGGCCGCGGCCCGCTTCCCGGCGACCGTGGACGCCGCGGTGATCGTCGGGTGCTTGCCGTACGCGGCCACGAAGTTCACCAGCGAGTCCGGGTGCTTGAGGTGCTCGCCGAAGTCGATCCAGCTGACGTACGGCTTGAGCCGCCCGTCACCGGTCCTCTCGTACACCGACCGGCGGAACTCGTTGAGCGTCGGCACGCCCTCCGACCGTCCCCGGGCGATGTTCACGGCGGCGAGGTCCATCGGCAGGCCCAGCAGGTTGTTCCGCAGGGTGTCCGTCATGAACTCGTCGATCTCGTTGCCGGTCTGCTCGGTCATGCCCCGCACGATGTTGCCGGCGGCCTCCTCGGGCGAGAGGGTGCCGTTGTTCGTGAAGGCCGGCGGGTTGAGGAAGCCGTCCAGCAGCGGCAGCGACTGATCGGTGCCGTCGGCGGCGGTACGCGAGATCGACTCGGTGAGCATCGAGTGCCCGAACCGGTAGACCGCGTGCGCGAACTCGGCGTAGACGGCCGGGTTCAGCTCGGTCTGGGTGAACGCGAACGGCTGGAACGGGTTGATCGCCGGGCTGATCTTACGAGCGAACTCCTCGAAGACCAGGTGCTGGTACTCCATCTCGTTGATGAACTTGGCGGCCTGGAACAGCCGGCCACCGGTCCACTCCGGGTCGCCGTCGGCGACCCGCTGGATGTCCGAGACGAGCCGGTTGTGCTCGGAGTGGAAGACGTGGTGCACAGCGGTCAGGCCGATGTTCTCGTTGGCCCGGCCGTCACCGGCGATGTAGTGCGCGGCCAGCATCTCGTCGTCGTACGTGCCGGCCGGCTGCGCCGCGAAGTCGGCCGACGCGGTGGTGTCGGCGTCCTTGAGCAGCGGGGCGCCCCGCGAGCTGAGCGGGTTGGCGTGGTGCGCGATGTCGGTGAGGAACGGGGTGTCGAAGTGCACCACGTTCGCCGGGACTCGCACCGGGTTCGCCAGATCGCCCTCGACGAGGCCGGTCGCCGTGACGTACTGCGGCAGGCCGCGAACCGGTCCGGGCACGAAGTTCCCGTACGCGTCCGCCAGCACCATCGGCACGTCGAGCGCGTCGGAGTCGCTGAGCTCCAGACCGAGCACCTCTCGTGCCTGCCGCTTCACGTCGGCCCAGGTCGGCAGCCCGCCGGAGGGAGCCTCGAGCATCCGGCCGGTGTCGTGCGCCTGCGCGTCGTACTCGCGGAGGAACACCTGGTGGGCGGCGTGCGAGGTGTACGTCTGCGAGTTGTCGACGTACGGCGTGTCGGTGTTCTTCGCCTCCCGCTTCCCGTCGGCCGTCATCGCCGCCCGGGTGAGCGCCATGAACCGCATCGACGGCGGCACGTACTTCGCGTCGCCCGGCTTCGGGTCGTCGGCGTTGCCCGGGATCCGGTCCGCTCCGGCGACGAGCGGGTCGTCGGCCCGCAGCGGCACGACCACCATGCTGGTGCCCTTGACCGTCTGGTCGATGCCGTGGTCGAAGAACTGCCCGAAGAGCGTGAACCACGAGTTGTACGGCGCGGACAGGCCGAAGTCGGTGGTGACGTTCGGGATGAACAGCGTGGCGCCCTCGGTGCGGCTGCCGGCCGCCGCCACCGCCGCCGGGTTGGCCGCGGTCTGGTCGGCGATCAGGTTGCTGATCAGCCGGGGCTCGTCGTCGCTGACCATCGGCGCGGTTGTGTCGTACTTGGGGGCGAGCTGGGCCGGTGCGAGGCGCGGGAAGAGCTGGTCGGCCGCGCCGTACGTCTCCTCGCCCGGGGTGAGGTGGTTGCAGGTGCCGTCGACCGTGCGCAGGCCCATCGAGAGCAGAGGGCTGGCGAGCTGGTTCGGCCCGGTGCCGAGTAGCGCGCCGCAGGGGCCGGTCTCGCTGGTCGTCGCGGCGGCGTGCGCCTCAGCGACCTTGATCTGCTTGAGGATGTAGGCCAGGTCGGCCTTCGTGATGGTGAAACCCTGGCCGATGGGAGCGGCCTGGGCGGGTGCCGGCACGGCGAGAACCGTGGTGGCGAGCAGCGCGGTGACTAGCCAGGGTCTGCGCAAGGGGACCTCACCAACGAGACGGGATTGCCCGGTTAGGGCAGGTATTCCGTACATATTGGGATCTGCTGGTTTGGTCCGGCTGAGTCGTTCCTGGGGAAAAGCAGAGGCCCGGCTGGGGGTCTCCCCAGCCGGGCCTCACTTTTTCGGAAGTCAGTGTCCGTGCGGCTTCTCGGTCAGATCGGGTACGCCGTTGGAAAGGTCCACGCCGGGCCCCGGTTGACTCGCCTCCACCAGCACACGGTCGGCGGAGATCCCGGCGGCGCGACCGAGTGACGCCCGCACCGCCTCGATCTGGCGGTCGCTGAGCACCGCACCGAGGTAGTGGATCGTCAGGCCGGCCGGCTGGAGCGTGGTCTCGTACCGGTTCAGCGAGTCGGCGAGCACACCCTCGGCCTCCGCGTGCTCGGCGACGGCCGAGGGAGTGACGCCGGGCGCGGGCAGCACGCAGAACGTCAGATCGTGCATCAGCACCGGCTCCACCACGTAGAACCCGACGCTGTCCGGCCGGAAATCGCGCATGAACGCCTCGCCGTGGCGCGCCGAGACGCCCTCCGGCAGGACCAGCGTCAGCTCCGGCACCAGGTACTCCAGCATCGCGCCGCTGAACACCGCGAACGTCGCGTCGCTCAGCTCGCCGACGTTCTCCCGCTCCGCGGCGGCCCGCAGGTCACGGGCGATGGCCGCCCGGTCGGCGCCGGCCGCCGGGTGGATCGCGATCGCGGTGCGCTTGCGGACCATCGGCCCGTCGTACGTGGTGGTGGCCAGTTCGTCACCGGCGTCACCGTGGGTCGTCACGGCGACCGGCACCGGCTCGGGCGAGTCGAGCCAGCCGCCGAGGCGGGCCACGACACCGGCCACGAGCAGCAGCAGTGCCAGCGAGAGCAGCGCGGGGCGGCTCTTCATCAGGTGCCCAGCGGGCGGCTCGCGCCGTACACGACCGGCTGTTCGGGCTCGGTGTCCGGGTACGCCGGGTCCGCGTGGATCGGGTCGTTGTTGTCCAGGCCGCCGACCGCGAACTGGATCATCATGTCGTTGTCCTCGTGCACCAGGTTGTGGCAGTGCAGCATGTACCGGCCGCCGTCGTTGCCGTCGCCGGTGTTGAACTGCATGAGCACCGTGGCGGTCTCGTTCTCGCCCAGGTAGAAGACGTCCTTCGGGCCGTTCTCCCAGGCGTACGGCTTGTTTCCGGAGGTGTTGTTGCGGGACAGCAGCAGGCCGTCGATCAGGTGGATGTGCACCGGGTGGAACCAGCCGCCCGACTCGTTGACCAGGTCCCACATCTCGACCTCGTACGGCTGCGGGTTGCCGAGAACCCGCTTGAACTCGCTGCGCTCGACGTCGTCCCACGTCTCGCCGTTGACCGTCCAGAGACCGTGTTTGCGCTCCACGCGTACCGTCCGGCGGGCCTTGGCCATCTCCGGCTTGAGCTTCATGACGTCGATGGCGCCACGGTTCGCCCACGGAACCGGGCCGGCGTCCAGCGTGGTGGGGATCTGGTACGGGTCGGGCGCACCCGAGTCCGCGACGACCTCGAACTGCATCACCTTGCCGGTGTTGTTGAAGTCCTCGTTGTTCTTGTTGCTGAGGTTCCGCAGCTCGATCTTCTGGCCGACCCGGTACTTCCGGAAGTCGATCAGCACCTCGTACCGCTCGGCCGGCGCCTGCCGGAACGTCGTCACCGCGTTCACCTTCGGTGTCATGCCGCCGTCGGTGCCGACCACGTAGAACGGCTCACCGGTGCTGAGCTGCCACCGGTACGAGCGGGAGATCGAGGAGACCAGCATCCGGAACCGGTAGACCCGTGGCTTGACCCGCATCTTCGGCCACGGCACGCCGTTCACCAGGATCACGTCGCCCATGAAGCCCTCGTGCGAGTCGTCGTCGAAGTCGACCGAGCCGTCGGACTTGAACGCCATGTCGTTCACGACGATCGGGACGTCGTACTCGTCCTGCGGCAGCTGGGCCCGCTCGTACTCGTCGGTCAGGTGATACATGCCGGCCAGGCCGACGTAGGCGTTCTCCGCCGTGGTCCGGTGGTTGTGGTCGTGGTACCAGAGCGTGCGGGCCGGCTGCCAGTTCGGGTACTTGTAGGTCTTGCACTGGCCCGGCGCGGTGTGGTCGTTCGCGTACCCGTCGTACTGCGGCAGCGACGCCGAGCCGTGCAGGTGCGTGACGGTCGAGAAGGGGTTGCCGCTGACCCGGTTGACGGTCAGCGCGTTCGCGATCCGCACCTCGCTGCGGGTGCCCCGCGGCACGCGGATGGTCGGGCCCGGGAAGATCCCGTTGTACCCGGCGATCGTGGTGGTCAGGCCGGGCAGGATGCTCGCCCGGCCCTCCTTCTGGGTGAGCCGGTACTTCTGAAAGGGCCCGTAGTCGTCGACACCCTCGGCGACCGGAGTCAGCACCGGCGGGCGGCGGAACATGTTCGTGTACGGCGTCGGCGTGTTCTTCGTGCTCAGCTTGCTCGACTTGGCGACGACGGCGCCGCCGGCGGCCGCCACGATGAGACCGCCACCACCGAGCGCCATGGCGCCCTTGAGCAGGTCTCGCCGGCTCAGACTCCCGCGTGACATCGAACTCCCTAGTTTCCGAACGTCAGACCGAGCGCCGAAGTTAGGGACCCGCCCTGAGGGCGGCCGTTGGAAAAGCTGAAAAAACGGCTCAACTCACCCGCTCGCGACGCCGAACAAACCCGGGACGAAGTCACGAGGAGGCCAGATGCGAGTCAGCGTGCTCGGGCAGCTGACCGTCACCGACACGGACGGCAGTCCCCTGCCCGCCGGTGAGCTGCCCCGGCGGGCCCGGCAGGTGCTGGCGGTGCTCGCCGCCAAACACGACCGGATCCAGTCGAAGGACTCGCTGGCCGACGCGGTGTGGGGCAACGACCTGCCGGGCAACCACGTGGCCGCGCTCGAGCACTACGTCTCGGTGATCCGGCGGCGGCTCCAGCCCCAGGGCTCCGCGGCGACCTGGTTCATCGTCACCCGCAGCGGCGGCTACCTCTTCGACACCAGTCGCGCCGGACTGGACCTGGCCGACCTGCGCCGCCTGGTCCGCAGCCTGGACTCGTACGGCCCGGACGGACCCGAGCAGCTGGCCGCGCACGAGAGCATCCTCGCCCTGGCCCGGCAGCTGCCCTTTCCCGAGGACCCGTACGCCGAATGGGCCGAGCCGGTCCGCTCCGAGGTGCAGGAGGCGGCGGTGAACGCGCTGCTCCAGCACTCCGCCGCGGTGCTGCCCACCGACGCCGCCCGCGCGCTGCGCCTGGCACAGGAGGTGATCGAGCTCAACCCGTTCCTGGAGTCCGGTTACCGGGCCGCGATGGCCTCGGCGATCTGCCTGGACCGGCAGGACGACGCGCTGCGCATCTTCGAGCGCTGCCGCCAGCTGCTGGACGAGGAGCTCGGCGTGGCGCCGTCGGCCGAGCTGGTCCGGTTGCAGCGCAGCGTCCTCTCCACCCGAGGCGACTCGCCTCCCCCACCCGCTCGCGTGATCAACAAGCCGGCGCCCGCGCCGGAGCCGCCTCGGGAACGGTTCCTCGGCCGCCTCACCGAGCTGCGCGTGTTCGTCGAACCGGACACACCGCCGGTCGTGCACATCGTCGGGCCCGCCGGTTCCGGCAAGTCCGCCTTCCTGGCCGAGCTGGAACGGCACGGGCCGGGACAGGTCGGCATCGGGCACGGCGCCTCCTCGGTCGGCGTGCTGCGGCACGCCTGGCTGGGCACCGCGCTCGCCGGGCTCGGCGCTCCGCCGCAGGTGCTCGCCGTGGTCGACTCCGCCGGCTCGGTGGAGCCGCTGCGCCGCTCCGAGCTGGAGCTGATCAGCACCGCGCTGGACGGGCCCGAACCGGTCGTCCTGGCCGTCGACGACGCGGCCGACCTGGACGCGGCGAGCGTGGCCGAGCTGTCCTGGCTGAGCCGGCACTGCCCGATGCTGCGGATCGTGCTGACCTACTGCTACCCGTCCGAGATCGCCGACAGGCCGCTGTCCGGCCTGGGCACCCCGGTAGTGCTGCGCCTGGAACCGCTGCGCGCCGAGGAGCTGGAGCCGCTCGCCGACAGCACGGTGCTGGAGCGCACCGGCGGGATCCCGGCGCTGGTCGCGGTGGCACACCGGCCGGACCAGGTGACACACGCGGTGGCCATGCAGATCGCCCGCCAGCGCACCCGGTGGATGCCGGAGCCGGCCTGGGAGATCCTCCGGCTCTGCGCGGTGCTCGGTGAGCTCGGCATGGCGGAGCTGAGCAGGCTCACCGGTTACTCCGTGCCGGAGCTGCTCGGCTGCGTCGACCGCCTCGTGCACGCGCACCTGCTGACCGAGACCGCGGACGGCCGGGTCGGGCACCGCAGCACCCTGATCTGCGCGGCGGTGGCCGGTCAGGTGTCCGCCGCGTCCGCGCTCTACCTGCGCAAACAGCTGGCAGCGGCCTCCTAGGGGAGACCGCTGCCAGGGGAAACTGCCGGTGGATCAGTTGGTGACGTTCACCGCGAAGCCGAGCGTCTGCGCCCCGGTCGAGGTGACCAGGCTGATGGTGCGCACGGTGCCCGGGTTCGGGCCGGTGACCCGGATGCTGAACGCTCCGGCGGCGTCCACGGTCACCGGAGTGCCGATCACCCGGCCGGTGAGCGTGCTGCCCAGCACCGCGGTGACCCGCTGTCCGGCCAGCAGGCTGCTGGTGCCGGAGATGCGCCACTCGTTGTTGCCGGTGCGGTAGCGGACGGCCAGACCGGTCAGGGTCTCGGCCTGCGGGCGGACGGTCACCCGGGCGGTGCCGGCGCCGGCCGCGTTACGCACCTCGAGCTCCAGGACGACCGGGTTGTTGTCGAAGACGTACGCCGGGTTCGGGCCGGGCGAGGCCGGGAGCGCCTGGTTCGGGTAGACGAACGACGGCTTGCCGGTGGTCGCGCCGGCCAGGGTGACGGCCGGGCCGGAGATCTGGCGCCACGCGTACGACTCGGCGCCGGTGGACGCGGTGCCGTCCAGGGTGACGGTGCGCCCGCGGACCACGGTCTGGTCCGGGCCCGCGTTGGCCAGCGCCGGAGCTGCGCCGCCCACCGTGACGGTGACCGTGGCGGGCTCGCCGGCACCACCCGGGCCGCTCACCGTCAGCCGGAACGTGTAGTCGCCGGGCTGGGTGGGCACGAACGTCGCGGTCGGGGTGGACGCGCCGGTGAGCGCCACCGACGGGCCGCTGGTCTGTGTCCACGACCAGGTGTCGATCACGCCGGTCGAGCCGGTGCCGACGAGGCGCACGGTCTGGCCGGCCACCGCGTTGCGGTCCGCGACCGCGGCGGCGACCGGGACGGCCGGGCCGAAGACGGGACCGGTGCCGGTGATCGGCGCGGTCATCGAGCCGCCGGCCGAGGAGGTCACGGTGACGGTGTGCGGCGGCGCGTCGACACCGGTGAACGGCGCGCCGGTGAGCGGGCCGAAGCCGGTGACGGTCAGGACCGGCGGGGTGTGGTCGCTGTCGCTGGAGACGGCCGAGACCGCGAGCGTACGGGCCTGCGAGTCGTAGAGGGCCGACGTGACGCGCACGACGTCGATGACCTTCTCGGTCTTCTTGGCGACCGGCCGGTCACCGGAGTTGACCACCTCGATCGCGGCGCCGGACGGCAGCGGGCCGGTCAGCGGGAGACGGGCGTAGTAGCTGCCGTTGCTGCCGCGCATCCGGGTGGTACGGAACCCGAGCTGAGCGTTTCCGGTCACCTCGATGGACTGGCCGGGCTCGCTGGTGGCGTACACCTCGATCACGCCGGACCCGTCCGAGCCGCTGGTGGTGTAGGTGGCCTGCTGGACGTCGACGCCGGAGTTGGTGGCGTACCGGCCCTGCACGCTGAACAGGTCGGTGAAACCGAGCTGGGCGGTCACCGCGCCGGTCGCCGGGTCGAGCTGCTCGACCCGGACGAAGTTGGTGTTGTACGGGCTGCCGACCACCCGGTGATCGGTACCCGGGTCACCGGTGTATCCGGCCGGAGCAGCCGGGGCCACGGCCGGGTCCCACTTCAGGAACGGGCCGACGCGGCTCGTCATGGCCTGCCCGAACGCGCCCGGCGTGGTGCCGATGTCCTCGGTCATCCGGACCCGGCCACGGTCGTCGGCGACCACGTCGTCGATGCCGTACGGGTGGGTGACCAGGAAACGGTCGCCGGGGTTCGCGTCGAGCCGGATCCGGATCCGGCCGAAGACCATCTGGTCGCCCGGACGGACCTCCTCGGCGGCCCAGGCGCCCTCCAGGTCCATGCCGACCGACACGTCGGCACCGTTGGTGAGCGTCAGTTCCGCGCCGGCGAGCTGGTAGAAGAACTCACCCGGGAAGTTGTCCGGGTACGAGACCGGCGCGTCCGGGTCCGGAACCTCGTCCGGCAGCGTGGCGCAGAGCGGGTCGTCGAGCGTGGTGCAGGCCTCCAGCCGCAGCCCGTTGCTGTCCCGGTACCAGGCCGGGAAGCCGTGCTCGGCGATCGGCCCGACCTGGGTCAGCGAACCGGTCCGGCCCGTCGGCGGCGTCACCACGACCGCGGCGGCGGTGCTCGCCAGCGGCGCGACCACCGTCACGATCACCCCCGCGGTGACCGCCCAGCGGCTCAGCGTCTTCTTCATCGAACTCCTCAGACGTCGGCGGAGGTCGCCGCCGGTGACCGGAGACGACTCGACCGGTCACCCTGGTGGGATGACCGGTCGTCCGGCTCACGTCCGGCTTAAGCCGCCGTCCGAACGAGCTGAGTAATCGCTGAAAATACGGTCCGCTACTTGATCGCGCCTTCCATGATCCCTCGCACGATCTGCCGCCCGCCGAGGAGCAGAAGCAGCAGCAGGGGCACCGTGGCCACGAACGCGCCGGCCAGCACCCGCCGGTAGATGACGAAGTTTCCGCTGGCCAGGTCGGAGAGGGCCACCATCGAGGTGGGGAACTCCGTACCGCCGAGGGTGATCAGCGGCCACTGGAACTCGTTCCAGGTGGCCACGAACGTGAGCAGGCCGAGCACCGCGAGCGCGGGCCGGATGGCCGGCAGCACGATGCTCCAGTAGATGCGCAGCGTCGACGCGCCGTCCATCCGTGAGGCCTCGACGAGCTCACCGGGCACCGCGTGATCGATGAACTGCCGCATGTAGAAGACGCCGAACGCGCTGACCAGGCCGGGTGCGATGACCGCGAGCAGGGTGCCGTTCCACTGCAGCTCACCCATCAGGATGTAGAGCGCGACCACACCGAGCTGGTTCGGCACGGTCAGGGTCAGGATCACCACGAACATCAGCGGGTTGCGGCCCTTGAACCGCAGCTTCGCGAAGGCGAACCCGGCCAGCGAGCAGAAGAACAGCGTCGAGGCGGTGACGACCGCCGCGACGATGACGCTGTTGATCAGCGAGGCGGCGAAATAGACGTTCTGCAGGGTGAAGACTTCCCGCAGGTTGACCAGGAACTGGTCGGCCGGGATCAGCACCGGCGGGTACTTGCCCAGCGCCTCGTCCGTGCTGGTGGCGATGACGAACATCCAGTACAGCGGGAACGCCGAGAGCAGCAGCACCGCGGCCAGGCCGAGGTACGTCTTCCAGCCGCCGCGGGTGTCCTGGGGCGCGCCCGTGGTCAGCGTGCTCACTTGCCACCTCCGAGGCGCCGGGTGAGCAGCGCGTTGATCGCCGCCACCACCAGGATGATCAGGAACAGCGCCCACGACATGGCGGCCGCGTATCCCAGGTTGAGATCACGCCAGCCGACGCGATAGATGAGCTGCGCGATGGTCTGCCACTGATGGTCGGAGCCGCCGCTGGCCAGCGCCGGGTTCTCGTCGAAGAGCATCGGCTCGTTGAACAGCTGCAGGCCGCCGATGGTGGAGAGCACCACGGTGAAGATGACCACCGGCTGGATCATCGGGACGGTGATCTGCCACAGCTGCCGCTGCGGACCGGCGCCGTCCACCGCCGCCGCCTCGTAGACGTCACGCGGGATCGCCTGCATGGCGGACAGGTAGAGCAGCGCGTTGTAGCCGATCCACTTCCAGTTGACCATCGTGGCGATCGCGATCCACGAGCTCCACTTCTCGGCCCGCCAGTTCAGCGGCTCCTCCTCGCCGAAGCCGACGAGGGAGAGGAACCAGTTGGCCATGCCGCTGTCGGTCTGGAAGAACATCGCGAACAGCAGCGTGGAGGCGGCCACCGGGGTGACGTACGGCAGCAGCACCGCGACCCGCCAGAACACAGTGGCACGCAGCTTGTGGTTGAGCAGGTTGGCGAGGATCAGCGCCAACAGCAGCTGCGGGACGGTCGACAGGATGAAGATGCCGAACGTGTTGAGCAGCGCGTTCCAGAAGTCACCGTCGGAGAAGAGCCGGGTGAAGTTCTCGGCGCCGGCCCAGCCGGTCTTGTCGGGTTCGTCGATCCGCCAGTGCCGCAGCGACACCACGGCGTTGAAGATCAGCGGGAACAGCCCGAAGATCGCGAACAGCACGAAGAACGGCGCGATCAGGAAGTACGGCATGGTTCTGGTGTCGAAGCGGTACCACCACTGCTTCGCCTTGCCGCCCGACGCCGAGTGCCGCGGAGCGGCGGGTGGCGACGGGCGGACCTGGGTGAGGGACACGAGGCACTCCTAGGGCGAAGGCGGGGCGACTCGCGTCGCCCCGCCGTTCAAGCAGAGGGTCAGGAATTGGCGGCCTTCTCGGCTGCCGCGACGGCCTTCGGCCACGCCTCGGTGGTCTTCACCTTGCCCTGCTGCACCTGGGTGATGACGGCCTCGACACCCTCACGGGTCTTGCCGTTCTTCTTGCCCAGGTACTGCGGCTGCAGGCTCTCCGCGGTCTTGGCGAAGATCTGGCCGGTCGGCGCGTTGCTCATGAACTCGTGCTTGAAGTCCAGCACCGCCTGGTCCTTGTAGAGCGCCGGCTGCGAGGGCAGGTTGCCGACGGTCTTGAAGACCTCGATCTGCTGCTCGGGCTGGGTCGCGAAGTCGATGAACTTCGCGGCGGCCTCGGCGTTCTTGGTCTGCGCCGGGATGCTCCACCACGAGCCGCCCCAGTTGCCGCCGCCGCCCGGGATCGCGGCGATGTCCCACTTGCCCTTGGTGCTGGGGGCGGTCTGCTGGATGTGGCCGAGCATCCACGCCGGGCAGGCGAGCACGGCGAACTTGTTACCGGTGAAGCCCTGGTTCCAGCCCGGCTGGAAGCTGACCAGGTTGGCGGAGATGCCGGCGTCGATCGCCTTCATGCTGACGTCGAACGCGACCTTCGGCCCGCCCTCCATCTGCAGCTGCTCCTGCTCGCTGTAGAAGCCGACCGGCTGCTGGCCGAGCACCGGGTTGAACAGGTTGGTGCCGGAGTCGATGAACTTCTTCTTGGTCGCGGCGGTGTAGGTCTTCCCGGTCTCGATGAACTTGTCCCAGGTCGGCCACAGGGCGGAGACCGCCTCGCGGTCGGTGGGCAGGCCGGCCTCCTTGAAGAGGTCGGTGCGGTAGCACATGGCCAGGCCGCCGACGTCGGTGCCGAGGCCGATCTGCTTGCCGTCGGAAGACATCGAGGCCTTCCACTTCCACGGCAGGTAACGCGACTCGGCGCTGCCCAGGCCCTGGTCGAGCAGGTTGACGAACTTGTCGGACTGGTTCTTGAACTGCACCATGAAGCCCTCGTCGATCGCGACGACGTCCGGGGCGCCGGAGCCGGCGACCAGCTTCTTCTGCAGGTCCTCGTGGTGCACGTTGTACTCGGCCGAGTTCAACGTGATCTTGATGTTCGGATTGGCCTTCTCGAAGCGCTCCTTGAGCATCTCCTGGCCCATGTCACCGAAGAAGTTGACCTTCAGGGTGATCTGCTCCGCGCCACCCTCGCTGGTGTCGTTGCCCGCGAGCTTCTCGCCACTGCAGCTCGCGAGCAGCAGCGTCGCGGCAACGCCGGCGACGGCCGTGCGCAGGGCACGACGTCCGAACCGTTCCATAGTTTCCTCCAGTGCGGAGAGGTAAGTCACTGAACCGGGTAAGTTTCAGCGACGCTATGTGGGGCTTCGGTGTCTGTCAATAGCGAGTTACAGCTATGTTTTCCGCGGAGCCATGAGTACGCATATGCGGGATGAAACGGACATGGGCGCGCTCCCACACTTTACATGCATCGATGTGTGCCGTAACACTTAACCGCTCAAGCGGCCTCCACGCACCGAGGGAGGGCGCTGATCGCTGTTCAGCGCCGGTTAAGCTCGGCAGCAGTGGGGACCAGAGGAGACTGAGTGAAGCGGCCCACGATCGCCGACATCGCCCGGCGAGCGGGTGTGTCCAAGGGCGCCGTGTCGTACGCACTGAACGGCCAACCCGGCGTCTCCGAAGCGACCCGCAAACGCATCCTCGCGATCGCTCAGGAGATCGGGTTCAACGCCAACAGCGCCGCACGGGCGCTCTCCGGCGCCCGCGCCCGCGCCGTCGGGCTGACCCTGTGCCGCCCCGCCCGGATCCTCGGCATCGAGCCCTGGTTCATGGGCCTGATCAGCGGTTTCGAGGCCGAGCTCGGCGCACAGTCGTACGCGTTGACCCTCCAGGTGGTGGCCACTCCCGAGCAGGAGATCGAGGTCTACCGCCGCTGGTGGGGCGAGCGCCGCATCGACGGCGTGATCGTCACCGACATCCGCGAGGGCGACGTCCGCATCCCGGTGCTCCAGCAGCTCCAGCTGCCGGCCGTGGTGATCGGCGGTCCCGGCGACACCGGCTCCATCGCCCAGATCTGGTCCGACGACGCCGGCGCGATCACTGAGGCGGTGCGCTACCTCGTGGCGCTCGGCCACACCCGCATCGCCCGGGTCAGCGGTGTGCCCGACCTGCTGCACACTCAGGTCCGCACGAAGGCGTTCAACGAGATCTGCGCGTCGCTCGGGCTCGACAACGTGATCACCGTGCCCGCCGACTACACCGGCGAGGAGGGCAGCCGGGCCACCCGGCGGCTCCTGATCGGCGGCGACCGGCCGAGCGCGATCATCTACGACAACGATGTGATGGCGGTGGCCGGACTGGCCGTCGCGCAGGAGATGGGCCTGGCCGTGCCGGGCGATCTGTCCATCGTGGCCTGGGACGACTCGCCACTGTGCAGCCTCGTGCACCCGCCGCTCACCGCGTTGAGCCGCGACATCTCGGCCTATGGCGCACAGGCTGCCCGGGAGCTGCTCAACGCGATCGACGGCAAGCGGGTCGGCAACGTCGAGGCCGGCCGCGTCCACCTCACCCCCCGTGGGAGTACCGCACCACCTCGCTAAGCGCGGTGGCTCTCCAGGTACGCCTCCATGCGCTCGGCCGGCGCCGGGAAGCCCAGCGCGTGCCCCTGGCCGTACCGGCATCCCGCAGCGGTGGCCCGCTCCATCTGCTCGGGCGTCTCCAGGCCCTTGGCGACGATCTCCATGCCGAGCCGGCGACCGAGACTGACCACCACGTCGAGGATCGCCGGGCCGCCGCCGACGGTCGCCTCGGACGGATTGCTCACCAGTGAGGCGCTCAGCTTGAGCATGTCGACCGGCAGCCGCCGCAGGTGCGACAGCGAGGTCTGGCCCGAGCCGAAGTCGTCAAGGGCGGCGCGGACGCCCAGCTTGCGCAGCCCGATCAGCGCGGCCACGATGGCCGGCACGTCCTCGGCGATCCAGGTCTCGGCGACCTCGACGATCAGGCGTTCGGGGGCGAGCCGGTGCCGCCTCAGGGTCTCCGCGACCCGCTCCGGGAACCGGGCGGTGAGCAGTTCCCGCGGTCCCACGTTCACGGACAGCCAGAAGTCGGCCTCCGAGGACCACGTGGTCAGCTGCCGGCACGCCTCGTCGAGCACCCACTCGTCCAGCTCGGCGGTGATGCCCAGCGACGAGGCGATCGGCAGGATCTCCTCCGGCAGGATCGTGCCCAGGTCGGGGTGCCGCCAGCGCAGGAGCGCCTCGACACCGGCCGGACGGCCGTCGCGCAACCCGGACACCGGCTGGAAGACCAGGTCCAGTTCGCCGCGACCGGCCGCGCCGAGCAGCTGTTTCTCCAGCTCCATCCGGCGGTGCAGCTGGATCTCGACGTCCGGGTCGTACCACTCCACCCGGTCCTTGCCGAGCTGACGGGCCCGCTGCCGGGCCAGATCCGCGTGGCGCAGCACCTCGTCGGAGTCGGCGCCGCCGGACAGCTCGGCCAGGCCGACGCTGGTGTGCAGCTCGACCGTGGCGCCGGGCAGCGGATAGGCCTCGCCGAGGGCGGTCACGATCCGGGTGGCCAGGGCGTACGCCGGAACCGCCGACTCCGAGGTGAGCACCGCGAACTCGTCACCGCCCAGCCGGGCCGGCACGTCCTCGGCGCCGAGCAGGCCGCGGATGCGCCGCCCGACCTCGACCAGCACCGCGTCGCCGATCTCCCGTCCGCGGCTGTCGTTGATCTCGGCCAGCCCGTGCAGGTCGATCACCAGCAGGGTGCCGCGCTGCGGCGCCCGGCGCCGGGCGGCGAGCAGGTCACGCATCAGCGCCGGGCGGTTCGCCAGGCCGGTGAGCTGGTCCAGGTGCGACAGGCGGTGCAGGGTGCGCTCCAGGTGCACGCGCTCACCGACGTCGCGGACGTGCACCACGAGCGCGGCCACCTCGGGCACCGACCGCTGGTCGGAGATCGTCGACTCGGTGTCGCGCCAGAGCCGGGCGCCGTCCCGCAGGCGCGCGCTGACCAGCACCGGAGGGCCGCCCTCGTGCTCACCGGCGAGCACCGACTCGATCACCGCCTGGGCGTCCGCCGCGTCGTCCGGGTGGATCAGCTCGCGGAACTCCCGGCCGATCACCGCCTCGTCGCGCAGCCCGAACAGCCGTGCCGCGGCCGGCGACTGCCACCGGATGGTGAGCCGCTCGTCGAGCACGAGGGTCAGGTCGGTGGCGCCGGCCACCAGCGAGCGGAAGTGTGCCTCGGCGACGCGCAGGCGACCGGCGTACCGGCGGATGTCGCGGACCACGAGCAGCTCCCGCATCACCAGGACGCTGACCATCACCAGACCGAAAACGATCGCCTTGGTGCTGAAGTCCCGGACGGTGACGACGTGCCAGAGCGCGGCGATCACGCCGACGGCGGCGGGGACCGCCAGGAGCGGATAACTGGCCAGGTACTGATCCGGGTGGCGCGGTTCCAGCGGCGGGGACGGCAGGTCACGCCGGGTGCCGCCGGCCGCGGAAGCGGCGAGTCCGGCCACGATCGGAAGACCCACCAAGGGTACGGCGGGACCGCTCACGCCGAAGGCGACGAGTTCGGTCAGCGTACCCAGGGAGAGCAGAACCACGACGGCGCCGGCGCCGCACCACACAGCCGGTCGTGGTCGTGGCCGGGCTCGCAGCACGATCACCGTGACGATGGCGACGCCGCCGGCCGCGACCAGCATGGCCGGCACCGCGGCGGGCCGGGTGGCCGCACCCGGCACCAGATACAGCGCGAAGCCGAGGCTCACCCCCAGGCCGACGCCGTCGAACGCCCGCCGGAGCCGGATCGGCCAGTTGCGGGCCGCACCGGGCAGCAGCGACGTGCCCACCACGTAACAGGTGGCGGCCACCGTGAGGCCGCTGGTCAGCCATCCGACCTGTCCGTCCGGCGCCCACCAGGGCACCAGGCCGGTCGCGGCGGTGGCCAGCGTGCCGCAGCCGACGAAACCGGCGCCGCGACAGGCGGCGAACGCGCGCTCGGCGTGGTGGATCTCCAGCGCGGCGCGGATCAGGAGGGTTCCGGCCCACAGGCCGCAGACACCGACCGCAACAGCCAGAGCCGCGGGGCCGGGCAGCAGGCCGGCGGCGCCCGCGATCAGGACCAGAGCGGACAGCACCGGGACAGCGATCATGGCCGCCCGGCCAGTGCTGGTGGGCGGGGCCGGCTCGGGGGGCGGCACAGCCACGATGTGTCCTCTGCGGTTTTCCCGGGGCGCGGGGTTACCCGGGCATGCACCCGGTCAACGACTGTCCCCAAGATCGGGTTACGGTACGGCGCGTTGCCTTCCCACGGAGGAAATCGTGGTTCATCCAGTGACGATGGTCAAATCGAAGGGCTACCCGCCGGTACCCGTCGAACCCTCACCGCCCCGGCAGTGGGAGGATGGTGACGTGAGCAGTCGTCCCGTCCTTCGCGTCCGCAAATCCGGCGCTGTCCTGGTCGCGGCGTTGATAGCCCTGGTCAGCGCGGTGCCGCTGGCCGGCGCGACCTGGGCGCTGGCCCCGATCCTGCTGATCCCGCTCGCCGTCCTGGTGTGGGCGTGGCGGGCCGGCACCGACGTCTACGCCGACGAGCTGCGGGTGCGCGCCCTGATCGGCGGCAGCCGCGTGCCGTGGAGCCGGATCGTCGAGCTCGCACCGGACCAGCGCGGCCGGGTCTCCGCCCTGCTCGACAACGGCAACGTCATCCGGCTGACCGGCGTCGACCGGAAGAATCTTCCACTCGTGCTGGCGGCGAGCGGTCACCCCCTCGGCGCTCCGGCCACCGCCGAGTAACAACCGTCCCCGGAGACTCTCAGCCGGCGCGGCTACGCTGGTCCGCAGAGCCTGAGGGGGTGGTTTGGTCGTGGGTTTCCGCCGGGGCCGCGCCGCGGTCGCGACGGTCGGTGCCGTGCTGGCGCTGACCATGGTCCTGACTTCGGGGTGCAGTTTCGGGCCGCCCGGCCCGGACCAGGCCGGTTCCCCGCCCAATCTGCCCCGCCCGTCGGCCGCGCCGACCTCCGGTGAGGATTCCGACGACCGCGAGATCGCGGTCACCGTGCTGGCCAAGAGCCTCGAGGTGCCGTGGGGCGTCGCATTCCTGCCGGACGGCGCGGGCGTGGTCACCGAGCGGGACACCGGGCGCATCCTCAAGGTCGGGCCGGAGTCCGGCGCCGACGGTCTCAAGGTCAGCGAGCTGCAGCGGCTCGACGAGGTGAAGGCCTCCGGCGACGGCGGGCTGCTCGGCATCGCGGTCTCCCCGAAATACGCGACCGACAAGACGCTCTATGTCTACTACTCCACCGTGCGCGACAACCGGGTCGGCAAGCTGGTGATTGGCGGCAAGCTCCAGCCGATCCTCACCGGCATCCCCCGCTCGCCGAATCAGAACGGCGGTGCGCTCGCCTTCGGGCCGGACGGCTTCCTCTACGTGGGCACCGGCGACAGCACGACCGGCGGCACGCAGGCGTCCGATCCGAAAAGCCTGGGCGGCAAGATCCTGCGGATCACCACGGCCGGCAAGCCCGCATCCGGCAACCCGGTCAAGAACTCACCGGTCTGGTCGTCCGGGCACCGCAACGTGCAGGGCCTGGCCTGGGACAAAACCAAGAAGATGTACGCGACGGAGAACGGCCAACCACGCTTCGGCGAGCTGAACGTGATCGCCAAGGGCCGCAACTACGGCTGGCCCCGTGCCGACGGCGCGAGCACCGACAAGAAGTACACGAACCCGCTCGCCTCCTGGCCGACCGACCAGTCGTCCTGCGGCGGCGTGGGCGTGCTGGAGAGCCTCGTCGCCACCGCCTGCCTGCTCGGCAAGCGGATCTACCTGCTGAACGTCACCGGCAACGGCACGGTGCTCGGCAACCCGCAGGAGCTGCTCACCGACGAGTTCGGCCGGCTGCGCGCCATGGTCGCCGCACCGGACGGCTCGTTCTGGGTCAGCACCTCCAACCAGGAGGACGCCGGTGAGCCGAACCCCGAGGACGACCGCATCATCAGACTGGTCTTCTCGGACGGCGGCGCCGGCCGAAGCTGAGCTGATCCGATGACTGTTTCGCGCCCGGCCCGGCCGGGCAGGTGAGCCTGATGAAGCCGCGTGATCTTCTCACCCGAGCCGGCCGGCTCCGTGGCGCCGCCGGCCCGGTCCGGCACGGCGCGGGCCGGGTGCTCCGGCACCGCTGGACCCGGCGAGTCGGGGTCGGGGTAAAGGTCGGGCTGGTCAGCGTCGTCGGGGCGATGCTCGGCGTGATGCTGTTCGCGCAGGCCGCCATCAACGTCGGGCCCTTCGGCGCCGAGATGTCCATCAGGCCGTCGCTCACCGGCGGCACCGAGGTCGACATCCCGCCGCTGGGCTCCCTGCACCTGGACAGCCATCGCGGGCCGCTGCATCTCAAGGTCGCTCTCGGCTCGCTCGACCAGAGTCGCACGGAAGCCCTGATCGACAACCCGTCCGCGATCACCTCGGCCGGTGACCGAGCGGTCGACGAGGTCGTCGACGGCGTGTCCCGCCTCGGCCTGCGTACCCTCGGCATCGCCGTGCTCAGCGCGCTGATCTGCGCCGCCCTGATCTTCCGCGACGTACGCCGGACGGCCGCGGCCGGCGTCACCGCGCTGGTGGTCACCGCCGGCAGCTTCGGTGTCGCGGCCGGCACCCTGCGCCCCGACGCGATCAGCGAGCCACGCTACGAGGGCCTGCTGGTCAACGCGCCCGCGGTGGTCGGTGACGCCCGGCGCATCGCCGACAACTACGGCCGCTACGCCGAACAGCTCCAGGCCATCCTCGGCAACGTCAGCCGGGTCTACTCGACGATCTCGTCGCTGCCGGTCTACGAGCCGGCCGGCAACACCACCCGCCTGCTGCACGTCTCCGACCTGCACCTCAACCCGGCGTCGTGGGGCCTGATCCGGACCGTCGTGGAGACCTTCGAGATCGACGCGGTGATCGACACCGGCGACATCGTCGACTGGGGCAGCAGCGCCGAGGTGGGCTACGTCGCGTCGATCCCGTCGATCCAGGTGCCCTACATCTGGGTGCGGGGCAACCACGACTCGACGAGCATCCAGGCCGCTGTCGGTGCCCAGCGCAACGCCGTCGTGCTGGACAACGCGCTGACAACCGTGGACGGCCTGACCATCGCCGGCATCGGTGACCCGCAGTTCACCCCGGACAAGAGCGAGACGAACGAGGCCGGCGACGACGCCGCCCCGGAGCTGCTGACCCGCGCCGGCGAGCGGCTGGCCACCACGATCCGCGACTCCGGCAAGAAGGTGGATATCGCCCTGGTGCACGACCCGGCCATGGCACAGCCACTCTCCGGCGTGGTGCCGCTGGTGCTGGCCGGTCACCGCCACCAGCGCGAGGTGAGCGTGCTACCCGCCCCGGAGACACCGGAACCGGACCCGTCAGCGTCCGCGACTCCGGCGCCACTCCAGTCCACTCCCGCACCACCGCTGATGACCACGCGACTCATGATCGAGGGGTCGACCGGCGGGGCGGGCCTGCGCGGACTGGAGCCGGAGGAGCCGACGCCGCTGAGCCTGTCGGTGCTCTACTTCGACGAGAACAACGAACTCAAGGCATACGACGACATCCAACTCGGCGGCACCGGCCAGTCCAACGTGGAGATGCAGCGCAACGTCGTCGGCCTCGGCGAGGAGACCACCCCCACGCCAACACCCTCCCTCAGCCGCTGACCGCGGTGGACGCGTGGGTGGGCTGGTGCGGCCTGGACGGACCGCACCAGCCCAGTTCCCTCCCTGGATAAAGATCTAGGAGTACGTGATGTCCGAGGACGAGTACTTGCAGTAGGTGCCGTCCGCACCCGAGCCGGTCTTGGTCGGCTCGTTGCCGCTGCTGTTGCCGGTGTAGCGGTCGCAGATCGAGATCTTCCGGGAGCTGTCGCCCACGATGGTGATCCCGCTGAACGTCGCGGTGTCGCCGTAGTTGGTGTTGATGCCGGCGATCGAGGTGCCGGGGGCGGTGGCGCGGATGTTCTGGATGATCACCGTGCGCTTGTACTGCGTGGAGCAGTTGCCGCACGAGCGGTAGAGCTTGCCGAAGTTCGAGACCTGGAAGTTTTTGATCGTCAGCGTGCCGCCGCCGTTGTGCTGGAACACCTTGTCGGAGGCCGACTGGGCGCCGCCGCCGTCGACGGTGGCGACCGTCGAGCTGCCGCCGCGGAACGTCGCGGCGTCCTCGCCCACGTCCAGCCACCACACGTTGCGCAGCGTGCAGTTGCCGTCGCAGTGGACGCCGTCACCGGCCGGAGCGCCGATGATCACATTCGACAGGGTGGCGCCGTTGGCGAGCTTGAACATCGGGTCCTGGCTCTCGCTCTGGCCGCCGTCGCCGATGCCGTAGTACCGCTTGTTGCCACCGTCGAGCCCGCTGGACGAGACGCTGATGGTGGCGTTCACCTTCACGCTGCCGGTCTCCGAGGGCCAGGGCGTCGTCGGGCCGGTGCCGCCGCCACCGCCGCTGCTGCCCATCTTGATGAGCTGCCACTGCTGGTTGGCGAAGTTCTGGTCGGCGTACTGCACGACGTTGCCACCGTCGGCCGTCGACCACTCGAAGACCTCGAGCGCCTTGCCGCTGTTCCGGTTGATCAGCTGGATATTGCTGCCGATGTCCTGGATCTTCCACTGCTGGCTGGTGGCGTTCCGGTCACCGTTGGACTGGATGACCTGCGCGCCGTCGGCCGTCGACGCGCCCTGCACGTTGAGGACCTTGCCGCTGTGCTTGGCCTGGAGGCGGTAGTTGCCGCTGCCCATGTCCAGGAACTTGAACTGCTGCCAGTCGCCGTTGTTCTGCGTCCACTGGTTGATGACGGCGCCGTCGGCGGTGGAGAGGTTCCAGACGTCCAGCACCTTGCCGCTGTGCTGGTTCTTCAACACGTAGTACGCGTTCAGGTCGATGGTCGCCGCGCTCGCCTGCTGTGCCGTGACCAGACCGACGGCACCCAGTCCGGCGGTGGTCAGCACCGTGATCGCGGCGGCTGCCCAGCTTCGCCGCTTTCGTGGTTCTCGCATGGGGTTCCTTCTCTCCGAACGAACAGATGTCCATCGATGTTGTCGTTCACAAATGTGACCGTCAACCCGTTCGGTATTTGCATTTTGTTGCAGCTTTTTGCTGCAACAACGTTCCTGAAAGCTCCCTGTTAACGAAAACGGGGCAAATTGTGGGAACGCTCCCATGGAGCCATTAGGTGACATCCCCGGAGGCGTCCGCGCCGCTTACCCGGCAGGGTCAAGACATCGATCGAGAGGAGTGGCCGAAGTGGTCAGACGGGGAAGACGACTGATGGCGATCCTGACCGCGGGACTCACCGCCACGGCGGCGCTGAGCGTCCCGGCGGTGGCGAACGCGGCGCCGGACACGATTCCGGACCTTGTGGTGCCCGCGCCGACCGGGCCGCACCGGGTGGGTGTCACCGAACTGCACCTGATCGACCGGAAACGAGCCGACCTCTGGGTGCCGGAGCGACGGCGCGAGCTGATGGTCTCGGTGTGGTACCCGGCGGGCGGCGGCCAAGGCGGGGAGGACCCCTACGTCAGCGCCGAGGAGTCACGCCTGATCCTCGAACGAAGCAGGATCGAGGGCGTTCCCACCGACCTGCTCAGCAGGGTCCGCACCAACGCGCGAACCGGTGTCCCGGCACTGAAGCGGCCGCACGGCTGGCCGGTCGTCCTGCTGTCGCCGGGGTTCTCCTACCCGCGCAGTTCGCTGACCGCGCTCGGCGAGGACCTGGCCAGCCGGGGTTACGTGGTGGCCGGCGTGGACCACACGTATGAGGCGGCGGCGGTCACCTTCCCGGACGGCCGGATCGCGGAGTGCACGGTCTGCGACCTGCTGGACCAGGATCTCGTGCAGGGTTCCCAGGTCACCGCCGGGCGGGCCGCCGACCTCTCGTTCGTGCTTGACGAGCTGAGCCGGCGCGGTGTGCGGGGCGCCCGGGTCGACGCCGGCCGGGTCGCGGTCGCCGGTCACTCCATCGGCGGTGCGGCCGCCGCCGCGGCGATGCAGCGGGACCGCCGGTTCGACGCGGGCATCAACCTGGACGGTACGTTCCACCCGGCGGTGACCGGCCTGTCCCGGCCGTTCCTGATGGTCGGCAACGGTAACGACCACGGCGCGCCGGGCACCGACGACAGTTGGGACACCACCTGGCAGAACCTCACCGGTTGGCGGCGCTGGGTCACGGTCAGCGGGACCGAGCACGCCTCGTTCTGCGACTACGCGGTCTTCGGCCAGCAAGCCGGGATCCCGGTCCAGCCCCTGCCCGGCGATCGCGTCGTGGAGATCACCCGGGCGTACGTGGCAGCCTTCGCCGACCTCCACCTCCGGCACGAGCGAACCCGCCTGTTCGACGGCCCGTCACCGCACTATCCCGAGATCACCTTCCACCCCTAACCCCTCCCGCGTGTGGAGTTCGGGTGCCAGGAGAGGCGCAACTCCACACACGGTCCCGAAGCCATTCCGCGTGTGGAGTTCGGGTGCCAGGAGAGGCGCAACTCCACACGCGGGTTGAGTGGCAGCTCCGCCCGGAACGGGCGGCAAAGGGTCGGGAACGGCAGCGCCCTGGCCAGTCATTCCTGGCCAGGGCGCGAGGAGCGTACCCCTAAGAAAGACGCTCCAAGATCAGGTCGCGGACGGCCTTGGCATCCGCCTGGCCCCGCGTGGTCTTCATGACCGCGCCCACCAGCGCACCCGCCGCAGCGACCTTGCCGTCACGGATCTTGGCGGCGATGTCCGGGTTGGCGGCGATCGCCTCGTCCACCGCGGCCGTGAGCGCACCGGTGTCGTTGACCACCTCCAGGCCGCGCTTGGCCATCACCTCGGCCGGCTCGCCCTCGCCCGCAACGACGCCCTCCAGGACGGTCCGCGCGAGCTTGTCGTTGAGCTTGCCGTCGTCGACCAGCTTCTGCAGCGCCGCGACCTGGGACGGCGTGGCACCGACCGCGGCCAGCTCGATGTCCTGCTCGTTGGCGCGACGGGCCAGCTCGCCCATCCACCACTTGCGGGCACCGGCCGGCGACGCGCCCGCGGCGATGGTCTCCTCGATCAGCTCGACGGCGCCGGCGTTGGCCACCGACTGCATGTCGATCTCGGAGATGCCCCAGTCGACGCGGAGGCGGGCCCGCTTGGCGCTGGGCTTCTCCGGGAGGCTCTCACGCAGCGAAGCCACCCACGTGGGGTCCGGCGCGATCGGCACCAGGTCGGGCTCGGGGAAGTAGCGGTAGTCGGTCGCGGTCTCCTTGGACCGGCCCGGCCGGGTGTCGCCGGTGGTCTCCTGGAAGTGCCGCGTCTCCTGGAAGATCTTGCCGCCCTCGTCGAGGATGGCCGACTGCCGGATGACCTCGGAGCGGACGGCGCGCTCGACCGAGCGGAGGCTGTTGACGTTCTTCGTCTCGGTACGCGTGCCCCACTCCTCCCCCGGCCGGTTCAGCGAGGTGTTCACGTCGCAGCGCAACGAGCCCTGCTCCATCCGCACGTCGGACACCCCGAGCGAGCGGATGATGTCGCGCAGCTCGGCCACGTAGGCCTTGGCCACCTCGGGAGCGAGCGCACCCAGCCCCGGAACCGGCTTCGTGACGATCTCGACGAGCGGGATGCCGGCCCGGTTGTAGTCGACCAGCGACTCGGTCGCACCGTGGATACGGCCGGTGGCACCGCCGACGTGCAGCGTCTTGCCGGTGTCCTCCTCCAGGTGCACCCGCTCGATGCCGATCCGGTACTCCTTGCCGTCCACCTCGACGTCGACGTAGCCGTCCACGCAGAGCGGCTCGTCGTACTGCGAGGTCTGGAAGTTCTTCGGCATGTCCGGGTAGAAGTAGTTCTTCCGGGCCATCCGGCACCACTCGGCGATGTCGCAGTTCAGCGCGAGGCCGATCCGGATCGTCGCCTCGATGCCGGCGCGGTTGGCCACCGGCAGCGCACCCGGCAGCGCCAGGCAGACCGGGCAGACCTGGGTGTTCGGCTCGGCACCGAAGTCGGTCTTGCAGCCGCAGAACATCTTGGTCTTCGTGCCCAGCTCGACGTGCGTCTCGAGGCCGATCACCGGCTCGTACCTGGTGAGGATCTCTTCGTATGTCATCTCACAGCTCCGGAGGAGTGAACGAGCCGACAGCGGACTCCAGCGCGGCCGCGACCCGGTACATCCGGTCGTCGGCCAGCGTCGGGGCCATGATCTGGAAGCCGACCGGCAGGCCCTCGGAGAGACCGCAGGGGACCGAGATGGCCGGGCCGCCGTACAGGTTCGTCGGGATGGTGAAGAGGTCGGCGAGGTACATCTGGTACGGGTCGCTGGTCCGGGAGCCGAACGGGAACGCGACGAACGGGGTCGTCGGCGAGACCAGCACGTCGACCTTGTCGAAGGCGGACTGGAAGTCCCGGGTGATCAGCGTACGGACCTTCTGCGCCTGACCGTAGTAGGCGTCGTAGTACCCGGAGGACAGCGCGTACGTGCCGATGATGATCCGGCGCTTCACCTCGGCACCGAAGCCGGCCTCGCGGGTCAGCGACATGACCTCCTCGAGCGAGCGGTTGCCGTCGTCGCCGGACCGCAGGCCGTAGCGCACGCCGTCGAACCGGGCCAGGTTCGAGGAGCACTCGGATGGCGCGATCAGGTAGTAGGCCGGCAGCGCGTACTCGAAATGGGGGCACGAGACCTCGACGATCTCCGCGCCGAGCTTGACCAGCGCCTCCAGGGACTCCCGGAAGGCGCTGAGGACTCCGGGCTCGGAGCCGTCGCCGCTGAACTCCTTGACGACGCCCAGCTTCACGCCTGACAAATCACCATTTTTACCGATTTGAGCTGCGCGCACCACATCGGGAACCGGCTGCGGGATCGAGGTCGAGTCCCGAGGATCGTGGCCGGCGATCACCGCGTGCAGCAGGGCCGCGTCCTCGACGGTCCGGGCACAGGGGCCGGGAGTGTCCAGCGAGGACGAGAAGGCGATCAGGCCGTAGCGCGACGTCCCACCATAGGTCGGCTTCGCGCCGACGGTGCCGGTGACCGCGCCGGGCTGGCGGATCGAACCGCCGGTGTCGGTGCCGATCGCGAGCGGCGCCTCGTAGGCGGCCAGCGACGCGGCCGAGCCACCACCCGAGCCGCCGGGGATGCGCCCCAGGTCCCACGGGTTGTTGGTGGGGCCATAGGCGGAGTACTCAGTCGACGAGCCCATCGCGAACTCGTCCATGTTGGTCTTGCCCAGGATCGGCATGCCGGCTTTACGAAGCCGCTCGACGATCGTCGCGTCGTAGGGCGGCCGCCATCCTTCGAGGATCTTGGAGGCCGCGGTGGTCGGGATGCCCTTGGTGGTCACCACATCCTTGACCGCGATCGGCACACCGGCCAGCGGCCCGGTGATCTCGCCGCGGTCCACGGCTGCGGCGGCCTCCAGGGCGCCCGAGCGGTCGACGTGCAGGAACGCGTGCACCCGCTCGTCGACAGCGTCGATCCGGTCGAGGTGTGCGGTGGCCACCTCGACGGCCGAGACCTCCTTGGCGCTGATGAGTCCGGCCAACGCCGCGGCGGAAAGCCTGGTCAGGTCACTCACGTCGGTCAGTCCTCCTCGTCCAGGATCCGCGGAACCCGGAACCGGCCCTCGTACGCGTCCGGAGCGCCGGACAGCGCCTCCGACTGCGTGAGGCTCGGGGTGGGGACGTCGTCGCGGTACACGTTGGTCAGCGGCACGGAGTGCGAGGTCGGCGGGATGTCCTCCGCGGCCACCTCACCGACCCGCGCGACCGACTGCAGGATCACGTCAAGCTGACCCGCGAATCGATCGAGCTCCTCTTCGGTCACGGCGAGCCGCGACAGGCGCGCCAGATGCGCTACCTCTTCGCGGGAGATGGCGGCCATCCTGCCCCCTCATTGTTCGACGGTCTTCCTGGAAACCCAGAGTCTATTTCGCCGCGATTCCGCGGCTGGACCGGGCGGTACCGGCCCAGCCACTCGGCCAGCTCGGCGGCCGGCATGGGCCGCGCGTGGAACCAGCCCTGCGCGGTGTGACATCCGGCGGCGGCGAGCAGGCGCCAGGTCGCCTCGTCCTCCACACCCTCGGCGACGGCGCGCAGGCCGAGCGCCTCGGCCAGGCCGATCACCGACCGGACGATCGCCGCGTCACCCCGGTCCGAGGCCATGCCGAGGACGAACGACCGGTCGATCTTGACCTCGGAGAGCGGGAGCCGGCGCAGGTGCTGCAACGACGAGTACCCCGTGCCGAAGTCGTCCAGCGAGATCGCCACCCCCATCCGGCTGAGCCGGGTCGTGGTGTCGAGCACCCGGTGCGGATCGGCCATCAGCGCGCTCTCGGTGATCTCCAGCTGCAGGAACTCGGCCGGCACCGAATAGCGGTGCAGCAGCGCGGCGACCCGGTCCGCTATGTCACCGGCGTGCAGGTCCCGCGCGCTCACGTTGACCGCCGCCCGCAACGGCCGGTTCTCCTGCCGCCAGGCCGCCAGCTGGGCGATCACGTCCTCGAGCACCCGCGCGGTCAGCAGCCGCATCACCGGCGTCGGCTCGGCCGCCCGCAGCAGTTCCTCCGGGCCGACCGTGCCGCGCTGCGGGTGACGCCAGCGCAGCAGCGCCTCCACGCCGACCACCTCGCCGGTCGCGATGGCGATCTGCGGCTGGTAGTACAGGACGATCCCGTCGTCGGGCGTGTCCCCCCGCAGGGCGGTACGCAGATCGGCGAGCAGGGCCAGCCGCTCGGGCGAGTGGTGCGCGGCGTCCGGGCCGTGTACGGCGATCTGGTCGCCGCGCTGCTTCGCCTCGTACATCGCCGCCTCCGCCTCGCGCAGCAGCGTGCCGCCGTCGCGCCGGCCGGACTGCAGCGCGATCCCGATCGAGGCGCTCAGCTCGACCGTGGTGCCGTCCAGCGGGAACGGGCGGCTGAGCGCCTCGGCCAGGTGCTGGGCGATCCGGCGGGCCGAGGCGGGGCCGTCGACGCGGGTGGCCAGCACGGCGAACTCGTCGCCGCCGAGGCGTACGACCAGGTCGTGTGCGGGGACGGCGGCGGTGAGACGGTCGGCCACCCGGCTGAGCAGGCGGTCGCCGGCGCCGTGGCCGAGGGCGTCGTTGACCGTGCGGAACCGGTCCAGGTCGAGCAGCAGCAGCGCGCGGCGGCGGTCCGCTGAGCGCTCGATCATCGCGGCCTGGAGCGCCTTGCGGTTCGGCAGGGCGGTGAGCGGGTCGAAACGGGCGGCGCGCTCGGACTCGCCGGCCCAGCGGACCATCCGGTGCACGGCGTGCAGGGCGACCAGGGCCAGTGGAAGCAGAGCCGGGCTGACCTGGGCGGCGACCAGCACGACCGGGCCGAGCAGGAGCAGGGCCGTGGTCGCCAGCAGGTCGGCGTGGCCGCGGCGGCGCGCCTGCCGCGCGTCGCTGATCCAGCGGCCGACCAGGGCGGCGACCGTGTAGCGCGCGAGGATCCAGGCGGCGGCCGCGGCGCAGGTGAGCGCGGCGTCCAGCCAGCCCGGGTCCGGCCAGATGCGGATGTGCGCCACGGTCGCGACGGCCGCCGCGGCTGCGAGGGCCACGGCGTGCTGCAGGGCCAGGTGCAGGGTCCGGCGCAGGGAGTGCCGCATCCGCACGCCGGCGAACGTCACGGCCACCAGCTGGACGGCCAGGGCGGGCGGGCCACCCCAGGCCAGCAGGATCGCGAACGTGAAGCAGATCGACGGCAGGATCAGGGCGCTGGCCCGCTTGCCCGGGAGCAGGTACGGCCGGGCGTCGGCGACCAGCGCGAGCACCGCCATCACCCAGAAGCCGGCGGGCAGGCTGGCGAAGGCCCCCGGATCACCCGCCCAGAGCCCGAGCGCGCCGAGACCGGCGAGCGCCGAACTGACCAGCAGAGTCCGCCGGTGCCGGGGCGTCAACCCGGCCGCCTCTCCGGCGGTGCGAGAGCCGGCCGCCTCTCCGGTGCGAAAGCCGGCCATGCGCGGGCGAGCGGCATCCATGCGACCTCCACGATGGCCTCGATCACCGATCGCCTACACCATAGATCCGTATGGTCTTTTTTTGGCCAAAGCACCTATGCGTTACTAAACCGACATACTGCTCCAGACGCGAGAACCGGCTTAATTCCCCCGCACGGGTGATCTAGGGCGCCAGTTCGGCGACCGCCCTGGCCGCTTCCGGACCCTCGGCGAGCAGCACGCCGAACCCCGCCTCGTCGAGCACCGGCACCTTGAGCGCGACGGCCTTGTCGTACTTGCTGCCGGGGTTGTCGCCAACCACCACGAACCCGGTCTTCTTCGACACCGAGCCGCTCACCTTGCCGCCGCGCGACGTGATCGCCTCGGCTGCCTGGTCGCGGGTGAACCCGGTGAGCGTGCCGGTGACCACGAGGGTCAGGCCCTCCAGCGGGCGCGGACCGGTGTCCACCCGCTCGTCGGCCATCCGCACCCCGGCCGCGCGCCACTTGCGCACGATCTCACGGTGCCAGTCGACGGCGAACCACTCACGCAGGCTGTCCGCGATGGTCGGGCCGACACCCTCCACCGCGGCGAGCGGGTCCACCGGCTTGGGCCTGCGCTTCTCCCCCTCGACCTGCTCGGGCGCGACCGGCTGGACCGCGACGATCTCCTCGATCGCGTCCATGCTCAGGAACTCGCGGCCCAGCGCCTGCGCCGCGGTCGGGCCGACGTGCCGGATCGAGAGCGCCACCAGCACCCGCCACAGCGGCCGGTCGCCCTTGACCCGCTCCAGGTTCTCCAGGAGCTTGACCGCGTTCGTGCCCAGGCTGCCGTCCTGGTTGACGAAGAACGGCGACCGGCGCAGATCCTCCTCGGTCAGCGCGAACAGGTCGCCCTCGTCGACGATGATCCCGGCGTCCAGCAGCGCCTGTGCCGCTTTCCACCCGAGCACCTCGATGTCGAGCCCGCTGCGTGACGCCAGGTGGAAGACCCGCTCGCGCAGCTGGGACGGGCAGGAGCGGGTGTTGGGGCACCGGATGTCGACGTCGCTCTCCTTGGCCGGCGCCAGCGGCGTGCCGCAGGCCGGGCACTCGGTGGGCATGACGAACGCCCGCGCGTCGTCCGGCCGCAGGTCGACGACCGGGCCGAGCACCTCCGGGATCACGTCACCGGCCTTGCGCAGCACCACGGTGTCGCCGATCAGCACGCCCTTGCGCACGACCTCCTGCGCGTTGTGCAGGGTGGCCTGCGCGACGGTGGAACCGGCCACCTTGACCGGCTCCAGGATCGCGTAGGGCGTGACCCGGCCGGTCCGGCCGACGTTGACCGCGATGTCGAGGAGCTTGGTGTTGACCTCCTCCGGCGGATATTTGAAGGCGATCGCCCAGCGCGGCGCCCGGCTGGTCGAACCGAGCCGGCCCTGGATGGCCACCGAGTCCACCTTGATGACCACACCGTCGATCTCGTGCTCGACGTCATGGCGATGCTCGGCGTAGAACGCGATGTAGTCGCGGACGCCGTCCATCCCGTCGACCAGCTTCCACCGCTCGCTGGTGGGCAGGCCCCACGCCTTCAGCGCCTCGTAGGCGTGCGACTGCGAGGTGGGCGTGAACCCGTCCCGCGCGCCGATGCCGTGCACCACCATGCGCAGCCCGCGGGACGCGGTGATCCGTGGATCCTTCTGCCGCAGGCTGCCGGCGGCCGCGTTGCGCGGGTTGGCGAACGCGTCGCGGCCCTGCTCGACGAGCGAGGCGTTGAGGTCGGCGAAGGCCTCGGCCGGGAAGTAGATCTCGCCACGCACCTCGAGCAGGTCGGGGATGTCGTCGCCGGAGAGCCGCTCCGGGATCTCCCGGATGGTGCGCACGTTGGGCGTCACGTCCTCACCGGTGCGCCCGTCACCACGGGTCGCGCCGCGGACCAGCCGGCCCTTCTCATAGGTCAGGTTGATCGCCAGGCCGTCGACCTTGAGCTCGCAGAGGAACTGCACCGGCCCACCGGCGTCCCGCACCGTGCGCTCGGCCCACGCGGCGAGCTCGCCGTCGTCGAACACGTTGTCCAGCGACATCATCCGCTCGGCGTGCTCGACCGAGGTGAACAGCGTCGAGAACGTGCCGCCCACGTTCTGCGTGGGCGAGTCGGGGGTGCGCAGCGCCGGGAACTCGGTCTCCAGCGCCTCCAGCTCGCGCAGCATCACGTCGAAGTCGTGGTCGGAGACCGTCGGGGCGTCGAGAACGTAATACCGATACTGATGGCCGCGGATCTCGTCGGCCAGCTCGGCGTGCCGGGCGCTCGCCTCCGATGTGGGGTCCTTGCCCGCAGCAGCTTCCTGCTCCGCGGTGGGCGTGGATTCTTCGAGCACCGGACCAACCTCCGTGTCAGCAACACCTACAGGGCACGGTAACCGCACCCCCTGACAAAACGGAGTGTCAGACCTCGGCGATCCGGCGGCCGGCTTCGGTGCAGGCTTTCAAAACCTTTCTTGCGTACGCGGGAGTCGCTCCCGCCAGTCCACAGGCCGGCGTGATCACGACCTGCTGAGGCAGCCGCGCGGCCGGGAAACCAAGCCGCTGCCAGAGCGCGCTCACCCTGTCCGCGATCTTCTTGGAGTCGGGCAGAGTGACCCCGGCGAAGACACCGAGCCCCGCCTCGATCGCCTCACCCAGCGGGTCCAGATCCTTGACCAGCGACAGGTCGAGCGCGACGGCCGCCGCACGGGCGTCCCGCACCACCTGCAGCGGCACGTCCGGAGCGCAGCTGTGCACCACGACCGGCGCCTCGACGGCCTCCACCACGGTCCGCAGCCTGGTCGCGGCGTCCGGCCCGTCCACCGCCCGATAGGCGGAGAGCCCGCTCTCGGTCGGCACCTGCCCGGCCAGCACGGCGGGCAGCGACGGCTCGTCCAACTGAAGCAGCACGGTGGCGCCCGGCACGCGCTTGCGAACATCGGCGACGTGCCGCCGGAGCCCCTCGGCGAGCGAGTCGGTCAGGTCGCGCACCGCACCCGGGTCGCGCAGCATCCGCCCGCCGATCGGCAGGTCCAGGCTCGCGGCGAGCGTCCACGGCCCGGCCGCCTGGACCTTCAGCGTGCCGGTGAAGCCGTCGCCCTGCTCGGTGAGCTGGTCCAGGTCGCGTTCCAGAAGATCGGCGGTGCGGCGCAGGTCCCTACTCGGCCGGGACGCGATCTGCCACCGGCCGGCGTAGACCTGCACCGGCAGTTCGACCAGGAACCCGGCGGTGCGGCCGATCATCTCCGAACCCGGTCCGCGGCCGGGCAGCTCGGCGAGGTGCGGCAGGTCGGGCAGCTCGCCGAAGACGATCCGCTGAGCCTCGGCGATGTCGGTGCCGGGCAGCGAGCCGATCCCGCTCGCCGCCCCCGCCGGCCAGGGAAAATCAGACATCGACCGACGCCCTGACGCCCGCGGTGATCGTCGCCGACCCCAGCACGATGTCTCCGTCGGGGTCCGGCCGGTAGGCAACGATCGCCTGTCCCGCCGCGACGCCTCGCGCCGGGGACGCCAGTCGTGCCGTCAGAGTCCCGTCGTCGGCCACCGAAACCTCCGCCCCGACAACCTCGCCGTGGGCGCGCAACTGCACCTCACACGAGACATCAGACGAAATTTCGTGCCAGATCGGGCGTTCCGCGCTCACCACGTCGACCTCGAGATCCTCCCGAGGCCCGACGGTCACGGTGTTGTTCACCGGCGTGATCGACAGCACGTAGCGGGGACGACCGTCAGGAGCCGGAACCCGCAGGTCAAGCCCCTTGCGCTGCCCGATGGTGAACCCATACGCCCCGTTGTGCGTGCCGAGCTTCTCGCCCGTCCGCCCGTCCACGATGTCCCCGGGCGCCGACCCCAGCCGCTTCTCCAGGAACCCGCGGGTGTCCCCGTCGGAGATGAAGCAGATGTCATGCGAATCCGGCTTGTCGGCGACGGCCAGACCACGCTCCGCCGCCTCCTCCCGCACGCGCTCCTTGGTCGAGTCCCCCAGCGGGAAGATCGCCCGGTCCAGCTGCGCACGCGTCAGGACGGCCAGGACGTAGGACTGGTCCTTGGCGAGATCGACACTGCGCCGCAGGAGACCGTCCGCGCCGAGGCGGGCGTGGTGCCCGGTGACCACCGCGTCGAAGCCGAGCGCCACCGCCCGGTTCAGCACGGCCGCGAACTTGATCTTCTCGTTGCAGCGCAGGCACGGGTTCGGGGTGCGGCCCGCCGCATACTCGTTCACGAAGTCGTCGACGACGCTGTCGTGGAACTCCTCGGCCATGTCCCACACGTAGAACGGGATGCCGATCACATCGGCCGCCCGGCGCGCGTCCCGGGAGTCCTCCAGGGTGCAGCAGCCGCGCGCTCCGGTCCGGAACGTCTGTGGATTACGCGCCAGCGCCAGGTGCACACCGGTCACGTCGTGGCCGGCGTCCCGGGCGCGCGCGGCGGCGACCGCGGAATCGACACCGCCCGACATGGCCGCAAGAACTCGCATACCGACAAGCCTATCTGGGCGTCTTCCAGGCTCCCGCCCGGCGGGCCCGCTCGACAGCGCCCGGCAGCGCCGCGAGCAGCGCGTCGACGTCCGCCTTGGTGCTGTCGTGGCCGAGGGTGAACCGGAGCGAGGACCGCGCCCGCGCGTCGTCGGCACCCATCGCCAGCAGCACGTGACTCGGCTGGGCGACACCGGCCGAGCACGCCGAGCCGGTCGAGCAGTACACCCCCTGGGCGTCGAGGAGCAGCAGCAACGCGTCGCCCTCGCAACCGGGGAAGGAGAAGTGGGCGTTGCCGGGCAGCCGGTCGGCGCAGTCACCGTTGGGGATGGCGTCGGGAATCGCGGCACGCACCCGGTCCACGAGGTCGTCGCGGAGGGCGGTGAGGCGGTTCGCAAACTCCTCCCGGCCCTGGACCGCCGCCTCGACCGCCGCGGCGAAAGCGACCACGCCGGGGGTGTCCAGGGTCCCGGAGCGCACGTCGCGCTCCTGGCCGCCACCGTGCAGCAGCGGTGTGCACGGCACGTCCCGGCCCAGCAGCAGCGCGCCCACCCCGACCGGGCCGCCCACCTTGTGCCCGGTCAGCGTCAGCGCCGCCGCGCCGCTCTCGGCGAAGTCCACCGGGATCTGCCCGACCGCCTGCACCGCGTCGGTGTGGAACGGGATGCCCGCGGCGGCCGCGACCCGGGCCAGCTCAGCGATCGGCTGCACGGTGCCGACCTCGTTGTTCGCCCACTGCACGCTGATCACCGCGATCTCGTCACCGCGCGTCTCGATCAGCTCGGCGAGGGTCTCCGGCGCGACCCGCGCGGCCTCGTCCACCGGCAGCGAGGTGACGTCGGCACCCTCCTGGCGCCCCAGCCAGTCGACCGCGTCCAGCACGGCATGATGCTCGATCGCCGAGGCCACCACCCGGTTGCGCCGAGGCTCGGCCGCACGCCGCGCCCAGAAGATCCCCTTGACGGCCAGGTTGTCGCTCTCGGTGCCGCCGCTGGTGAAGACCACCTCGGAGGGGCGCGCTCCGAGTGCCGCGGCGATCCGCTCCCGCGACTCCTCCACCAGGCGCCGGGCACCGCGACCGGCAGCATGCAGGGACGACGGGTTGCCGACCTCACGCGCCGCCGCGACGTAGGCGTCAAGCGCGGCGGGAAGCATCGGCGTAGTCGCAGCGTGATCCAAGTAGGCCATCGGATTCAGCTTAGGCCGTTCTTCTCGATGCGCTTTGTGCCGTCTCTCTCAGCGGAAGATCAAGATCAAGAGCCTGATGTCGTAGCGGGGTGGGGGGTACAGGACGTCGCTCCCGCCGAGGCCGGGCCGGGGCCCACCTTCGGCGGCCCTGGCCCTTCATTCTGCGTGAGTGGTTGCGCCCAAAAGCAAACCCCCACCCCGTGTGTGGATTTCGGCCCCCCACCGCACCCCAACTCCACACAACGAGGGAGCGTGGACGCGAAACGGCCCGGCGACAGCCGGGCCGTTGTCGGAGCGTCAGCTCACTTGCGCTTGCGGATCTCGTCGGCGGCCTGGGGGACGACCTTGAAGAGGTCGCCGACCACGCCGAAGTCGGCGAGTTCGAAGATCGGGGCCTCAGCGTCCTTGTTGACGGCGACGATCGTCTTCGAGGTCTGCATGCCGGCCCGGTGCTGGATCGCGCCGGAGATGCCGAGCGCCACGTACAGCTGGGGCGACACGGTCTTGCCGGTCTGGCCGACCTGGAACTGGTGCGGGTAGTAGCCGGAGTCGACCGCCGCGCGGGACGCGCCGACCGCGCCACCGAGCAGGTCGGCGAGCTCCTCGACCAGCTTGAAGTTGTCGGCGTTGCCGACGCCTCGGCCACCCGAGACGACGATCGACGCCTCGGTGAGCTCCGGGCGGGAGCCCTTCTGCTCGGCGACCCGCTCGACCACCCTGGTCAGCTTGTCCGCGTCCGACACGGCGACGGTCAACTGCTCGACCGCGGGCGTCGCGGCCGCGGGCGAAGGGGTGACCGAGTTCGGGCGAATGGTCACGATGGGCAGCCCGCGAGTGACCTTGGACTTGACGATCGTGGAGCCGGCGAAGACCACCTGCGTGGCGGTGCCGTCCGCCTCGACCGCGACCGCGTCGGTGAGCAGCCCGTTGTCCAGCTTGACCGCCAGCCGGCCGGCGATCTCCTTGCCCTCCTGGGTGGAACCGAGCAGCACGGCGGCCGGCTCGACCCGCTTCACCAGGTCGGCGACCACAGTGGCCTTCGGCGCCACCAGGTATCCCTCGATGTCCTCACCGGACGCGACGTAGATCTTCTCCGCGCCGTACTCCCCGAGCTTGCTCGTGTCCACGTCACCGAAGACCACCGCCGACACCGACCCCAGCCCGCGGGCGATCGTCAGCATCTCGAGGGTGACCTTCTTGACGCCGGCCTCGACGACAACCAGAACCTCAGCCATGACCGTCCCCTCTCAGACGAACTTCTCGGTGGCGAGGTACGCGACGAGCTTCTCGCCGCCGTCGCCCTCATCGGTGATCTTGCTGCCACCGGAGCGCGGCGGCCGCTTCGAGAACTCCAGCACCTGGCTGGTCGCCCCGGCGAAGCCCACCTCGTCCGCCGACACGCCCAGGTCACCGAGGGAGACGCTCTCCACCGGCTTCTTCTTGGCGGCCATGATGCCCTTGAACGACGGGTACCGCGGCTCGTTGATGGTGTCCCACACGCTCACGATCGCCGGGGTGGCGGCCGTGACGACCTCGTAGCCCTCGTCGGTCTGCCGCTCGACGGTCAGCTGCGAACCGTCCACGGTCAGCTTCCGGGCACCGGTCAGCGCGGCCACACCCAGGCGCTCGGCCAGCATGTGCGGGAGGACCTGCACCCGACCGTCGGTGGACTCCGCACCACAGATGATCAGGTCGGCGTTCAGCGTGCCGAGAGCGGCCGCGATCACCTTGGAGGTGGCCACCGCGCAGGAGCCGTGCAGCGCGTCGTCCTGCACGTGGACCGCCTTGTCGGGTCCCATGGAGAGCGCCTTGCGGATCGAGTCGGTCGCGCCCGCGGGGCCGACCGTCAGCACGGTCACCTCGCCACCGTGCGCTTCCTTGATCTTCAGCGCTTCCTCGATGGCGTACTCGTCCATCTCGTTGATGACATTGCTCGAGGACGCCCGGTCCACCGAGAAGTCAGCGCTCAGAGTGCGCTCGGCACCGGAGTCGGGTACCTGCTTCACCAGTACGACGATGTTCATCGCGCTCCTACGACCCTCCTGTTTTGAACGCACCGTTGCGATCGGCCGTGTGCGCCGGCCCGGGCTCGCCCGGCGGCGGACATGTCAGCCAGGTTACCCGTCAGTAGCTTCCTCGTTGCCGGCCACCCAGAGTGACACACCTCACCCACGGCGCGATCAGGATCGCTACAGTGGGCGATGAGGAGGTGTCAGACATGTCCGGCCAAAACGCCTCGCTGGTGGACGTTGTCCGTTCGCCCGCGTCCCATATTCCCCCACACCCGGCACCTGTCGAGCCGCAGACCCATGGTCGCGCCGGCCCGGACTCCCCATGGTGCCTGTGCGGGCGCCCGCGAGAGGCCTGTGTCAGTGATGAAGTCCGCATCCTCTGGCGCCCTGTTGTCGACCAGATAGGTCAATAATCGACGGGTGTTCGGTGCGCTGGCCCAGTGGTTCGACCCGGACCGTGAGCAGGATCGGGGCTCCACGCCCGACTACCGGTTCTCACTGGCCAACGAACGGACGTTCCTGGCCTGGATCCGCACCGGCCTCGCACTGATCGCCGGCGGCCTGGCCTGCGCCCAGTTCCTGCCGCCGCTGCCGGTCACCCACCTCCGCGAGATCATCGCGATCCTGCTCCTCGTCCTCGGCGGCGTGGTGGCCCTCCGCGCTGTCGACCACTGGGCCCGCACCGAACGCGCCATGCGCCTCGGCACGGCCCTGCCCCGCTCCCGCTTCCCCGCGATCCTCGCCATCGTGGTCGCCCTCGGCGCCGTCGCCCTGGTGATCGCCGTCCTGGTCCAGGTCTTCTGATGAACCGCGACCCCGGCGTGGACCGCGACCCCGGCGTCGACCGCGACCCCGGCGCCTCACCCGAGCGGACGCGTCTCGCCTGGCGCCGCACCGGTCTCTCCGCCGCCGCCGTGGCCCTGCTCGCCGCCCGGCCCGCCTTCGCGCCCGACGCCGGGCCTCCGGAGTGGCTCACCGCCGCGATCGTGATGATCTGCTGGACCGCGCTGGTGGCCCTGGCTCTCGACCGCGCACGCGGCCTCCGTGTCCGATTTCCCGAACCCGTCCCGCGCGCGATCCGGGCCTATGCGCTGATCACCACCGCTATGGCGGTCCTCGGCGGGTTGGTTGTCATGCTCTGATCGTCGCCGTCTTGGCGTACGCGGGGCATCATTGCGGCATGGTCCGGTTGTTCATCTTCTTGGCCGCTGTCGCACTCGTCCTGCTCATCCTGGCGCTGATCAGCTGCCTGGCCGCGGAACGGGTCCGCAACATGCGGCGCTGGCTCTGGGTCCTGGTGATCGTTCTCATCCCGATCGCCGGGCCGCTCGCCTACCTCGTGTGGGGCCGCCCGGTCACCCGCACGTCCCGCCGCCCCGCACGGCGCCCCTCCTCCCCCGACGACGATCCCGACTTCCTGCGCTCGATGGACACCGAGCAGTCCCGCCGTGACCGCGAGACGCTCGCCCAGTGGGAGCGCGAGCTCAACAAGGACGACGAACAGAAGAACTAAGCGAGGTTCGAGCTACGCGGGTAAGCGTCTGCCGGGTCGGTCAGGACGTTCACCAGGTACGGCACGCCCGCGTCGAACGCGCGCCGCAGAGCCGGGCCGAGTTCGGCGGCCTTCTCCACGGTCTCGCCGGCACCGCCGAGCGCGCGCACCACGTCGTCGTACCGGAGTCCGGGCGAAAGGTCCGCCGCCACGTCGTACCCGTACATCGCGCGCATCGGGTGTTTCTCCAGGCCCCAGATGCCGTTGTTGCCGACCACGATCACCACGGGCAGGTTCTGCCGGACCAGGGACTCGGCGTCCATCAGGGAGAAGCCGGCCGCGCCGTCACCCATCAGCACGCAGATCTGCCGGTCGGGGTAGGTGACCCGGGCACCCATCGCGTAGCCGAGGCCGGTGCCGAGACAGCCGTACGGGCCGGGGTCCAGCCACGTGCCGGGCTGGGCGGGCTCCAGGTAGCGGCCGGCGTACGACACGAAGTCACCGCCGTCGCCGATCGTCACCGCGTCGCTCGCCAGCACCCTGCGCAGCTCACCGTAGATCCGGGCCGGCCTGATCGGGTCGGTCTCGGCCGCCATCGCCTCCTCGTCGCGGGCCCGCCCGGCGTCCTCGGCGGTCCGCAGCCCCGCCAGCCACTCCTCGTGGTCGGCCCGATCGCCGGAGTACGACGCGATCCCGGCCAGGATCCGGCGCAGGTCACCGGCGGGCGAGACGGCCGGGGTGACGTGGGTGGCCCGCTGGTCGGGCGCGTCCACGACGTGCACCACCTGGGCGTCGCCGAACTCGCCGAACCCGAGCCGGAAGTCGAGCGGCGTGCCGATCACCGCCACCACGTCCGCCTCACCGAGGGCGACCCGCCGCGCGCGGGCGAAGGCGAGCGGGTGCCCGGGCGGCAGCGAGCCCCGGCCCATCCCGTTGGCGAAGACCGGTACGCGCAACGCCTCCGCGGCCGCACGCAGCTCAGCCACCGCGTCGCCGCTCCACACCTCCGAACCCGCCACGATCACCGGGCGCTCGGCGGCCGCGAGCAGTTCGGCCGCGCGGCGCACCTCGTCGGGATCGGGCTCCAGGACGGGCACCGCGGGTTCGCCGGGCCGGGCCGCCTCCGCCGTCGAGAAGATCACCTCGAGGGGCAGGTCGAGGAAGACCGGCCCCCGGTGCGGGGTGAGCGCGGCGGTCAGCGCGGCGGCGATCTCACCGGGGATGGACTCGGTGGCCGCGACCGTGGCCGCGTACTTGGTGACCGGGGCGACCAGCGGCACGTGATCGAGCTCCTGCAGGCTGCCCGAGCCCCAGCGGAACGCCGGTGCCCGCCCGCCGAGCACCAGCACCGGCGAGGCGTTGAAGTGCGCACTGGTCAGCCCGGAGATGCCGTTGGTGACGCCCGGCCCGGCGGTGAGCACGGCCAGGCCCGGCCGGCGGCGCAGCTTGGCCACCGCCTCGGCGGCGAACACCGCGGACTGCTCGTGCCGCACGTCGTAGATCGGGAACCCGGACTCGTGCGCCGCGGTGTAGAGCGGGAAGACGTGCCCACCGGAGAGGGTGAACATCTCGCTCACCCCGAACGCGCGCAGTGCGGCCAGGGCCAGCTCGCCGCCGTGGCCCTCGATCGTTCCGGTCACCCGCGTTCCCCTCTGTCAGGCCAGTCCGAGCAGCTCCGCCAGGTCCTGGAAGACGTTTATCGCGTCCTGCTGCAGCGGGGCGCCGTTCGCGTATCCGTACGCCAGCACCAGCGCGACCAGCGGCACCATCACCATGGTGAACAGGCTCAGCATGACCTGCAGGAACCGCAGGAACCGTCCGCGACGGCGTTTCTTGGGGCGTTTCGCGGGGCGCTGCCTCTGCTGCGGCGCGGGCTGCGGGGTGCGTGGCGCGGCGGCGACGGCTCGGGCCGACGGGATGGGCCGGGCCGAGCCCATCACCGGGGAGGTCACCGGCTGCGCCGACACCGGGGCGATGGGCCGGGCGTGTGCCACCACCGGCGTCGTGGGCCGGTTCGCGCGCTGCGGTGGTCCGGCTTTCCTCTGGGGTACGGGAGCCCAGCCCTCGCTCGACGGGGTCGGCGCGGCGGCGGTGGCGTCCGGGTCGGTCCGCCACGTGGCCGGGTCGGCGTGCGGCCACGGGTCGACCGGCGGGCGCAGATGCGGCGGGGTGCCGTCATCCGGATCGGGCGCGTCCTCGGGCACCTCGTCGGCCTCGGCCGCCCTGTCGCCGAGCCGTTCGGTCGACAGCGGCCCACCCGGGGTCTCGATCGGCTCGCCCGGCTCCTCGCCGGCCTCGGGATCCGCCGCAGCCGGCCGCGCGATCCGCTCGGTCTCCACGGTCGGGCCCTGATCCACGTTCGGGACGGCCGCCACCACGGTCTCCTGCTGCGGTTCGGTCTCCGGTGGCATCAGCGTCGTGGCCGGCGCCGGCTCCTCGCGCACGATCAGCCCGGTCGCGCTCGGCAGGTACTTCGACGGCAGCCGCAGTTCCTCGGTCGGCCCGGGTGCGGCCGGCTCGGTGGAGAGCAGGGCGGCACCGGCCAGGATGCTGCCCTCGGCGACCACCAGCTCGGGCTGCTCGATCACCACCGGCGGGTCGCCCAGCTCGCGGTGCAGCAGGGTGGCGACCAGCGGGATCCGGCTCGCGCCGCCGACCAGGAAGACACCGGCCAGCCGGCCCTCGGGCAGGTCGGCCCAGCGCAGCAGGTTCTTGGTGACCTGCACGGTCTGGTCCAGCACCGGCCGCGCGACGGTCTCCAGCTCCTCGCGGGTGAGGTGCGCCTCGACGTCGAGCAGCGGCACCACGAAGTCCGCCGACTGGGCGCGGGAGAGCCGTTCCTTGGCGATGCGCACGTCGTCCCAGAGCTGGCGGCGGGCCCGGCGCTCCTCGACCGTGGACGGCTCCAGGAGCCGGGCCCAGTCGTCGGTGCGCAGGTGCTCGACGACCGCCGCGTCCACGTCCAGGCCGCCCAGGTCGTCGCGGCCGTCGACGGCCAGCACCTCGAAGCCCGAGCTGGTCCGGGCCACCACGCTGGCGTCGAAGGTGCCGGCGCCGAAGTCGTGCACCATCACCACCGAGCCGATCGGCACGTCGCGCCCGAGCACCTCGGCGAAGTACGTCGCCGCGGCGACCGGCTCGGCGACCAGGCGGGCACCCTCCAGCCCGGCCCGCGCGGCGGCCTCGGCGAGCAGCGTCCGGCGCGTCGCGCCCCACGAGGCGGGACAGGTGAGCGTGGTCTGCGGCCGGTACGGCCCCACGGCGCGGTGCCACTCCTCGGTGACCCGGGCCAGCACCGCCGCGATCAGCTCGACGACCTCGAACTCGCGCTCGCCGAGCAGCACCAGGCCGTCGTCGATCCGGCGTTTCGGGTTCGGCTCGAAGCGGGCCGGATCCAGCCGCGCGCTGTGCACCGCGTCCCGGCCGACCAGCACGTCTCCCCCGGCGTCAGCGAAGACGGCGGACGGCAGCAGCGGTGAGCCGTCGACCAGGATCGGCCGGGCACGGCCGTCCGGCCATCGCGCCACGGCGACGGTGTTCGAGGTGCCGAAGTCGATGCCGAGGGCATAGCGCTTCAGACCACCCTGGTCGATGGACATGAACGCAGTCTAGGCAATCGCGCCCCGCGACCGGTTGATCCACTACCTGCCGGTGAACTTGGGCTTGCGCTTCTCGACGAAAGCGGTGGTTCCTTCCACCCGGTCGTCGGTGGCGAACAGGGCCGCGAAGAGGTGCGACTCCAACGCCAGGCCACCCGCCAGGTCCACGCTCAGCCCACCGTCGATGGCCTGTTTGGCGGCGCGCAACGCCATCGCGGGCCCGGTCGTATACGGCCGGACCAGCTCGACGGCTGTCGTGTAGACCGCGGCGGTCGGCGCGACCCGGTCGGCGAGACCGATCCGCAGCGCCTCGTCGCTGTCGACCATCCGACCAGAGAAGATCAGGTCCTTGGCGCCGGCCGGCCCGATCAGCCGGGCGAGCCGCTGGGTGCCGCCGGCGCCCGGGATGATCCCCAGCTTGATCTCCGGCTGGCCGAGCTTGGCGTCGTCGGCCACCACCCGCCAGTCGCAGGCCAGCGCGAGCTCGCAGCCGCCGCCGAGCGCATACCCGGTGATCGCGGCGACGACCGGCTTCGGAATGCGGGCCACCGCGTCGAACGCGCTGGAGAGCGCGGCGGAACGGGCCACCATCTCCTGGTACGACACGGTCGTGAACTCGGTGATGTCGGCGCCGGCCGCGAACACCTTCTCCCCGCCCCACACCACCACGGCGCGCACCGAGTCGTCGGCGGTGGCGGCCTGCGCGGCCGCTCGAAGCTCGTCCTGCACCTGGGTGTTCAGGGCGTTCATCGGCGGCCGTTCCAGCCGGATCGTCCCGATTCCGTCCGCGGCTTCCAGCCGTACGAACTCGCCCACCCCGTGCCTCCTCGCATCGAGCCGTTTCCCCGCCACCCTACGACGGGTAAGGGATACATTGGGTCCTCTGGGGAGGAGAAGATGACCACCTATTACCGGGATCCGGAAGTCCTGATCACGTCATCCGGCGTACGGATGAACGGCCGCGACTTCCGCCTGCCCGACCTGATCCGGGTCTGGTACACCCGCGGTTCCCGCTCGTGGGGCGTCATCGCCTGGCGGGGAGCGCTCGGCCTGACCATCCTCCTGCCGCTGCTCGCCGGCGGGTTCGCGATCACGGTCGCGCTGCTGATGGACGCGGCGCTGACCACCGTGCTGACCGTCCTGGTCGCCGGCATCCTGATCGGCCTGGCCGTGGTGCCGGTCGCCGACCTGCTGCTGGAGCGCATGGACGCGTCGTACGACCGGGGCAGCCGGAGCCTGGAGATCTGGGGCCACGTGCACGGCGGCGATGTCCTGCTGCTGCGCACCGACAACGCACAGCGCTTCGGCCGGATCTACCGCGCGCTCCAGCGGGCCCTGGAGCCGGCGGTCCACCGGTGAGGCGGGACGCCGCGAGCCTGGCCGGTTTCCTGGCCGCCATGGGCACACTCCACTTCGTGGCACCCCGGCCGTTCGACGGCATCGTGCCGGGAGTTCTGCCCGGATCGCCACGCGCGTGGACGTACGCAAGCGGGGTTGCCGAATTGGCAGTCGCCGCCGCCGTCGCACATCCTCGCACCCGCAAAGCCGGCGGTCTTGCCGCCGCGGCCCTCTTCGCCGCCGTCTTCCCGGCCAACGTCAAGATGGCCGCCGATTGGAGGCACGCGTCACCGGCCCGTCGCGCCATCGCCTACGGCCGGCTGCCGCTGCAGGTGCCACTGATCGTCTGGGCGCTGCGGGTGGCTCGCTGATTCGCCGATTTCCCCGTTCAGAACCCCGCCGGTCGCCGACGATCAAGACATCATGAGAGCCACCGAGGTACGCCCCACCGGTGTCGAGCGCACGTTCGGCGAGAACGAGCTGATCGTCAGCAAGACCGACCCGCGCGGCGTCATCACGTACGCGAATGATGTCTTTCTCCGGGTTTCGGCGCTGCCGGAGCAGGCAGCGGTCGGCAGCCCGCACAACGTGATCCGCCATCCGGACATGCCGCGGGCCGTGTTCAAGCTGCTCTGGGACACCCTCAAGGACGGCCAGGAGATCTTCGCGTACGTCCTGAACCTCGCCGCCGACGGCGCGCACTACTGGGTGTTCGCGCACATCACGCCCTCCTACGACCGGTCCGGCAGGCTGCTCGGCTTCCACTCGAACCGCCGCCTGCCCCGCCCCGCGGCGGTCACCGCGATCAGCGCCGTCTACGACCGGCTGCTCACCGAGCAACGCCGGCACAGCCACACCCCGGACGCTGTCACGGCCGGCGCGGCGGCACTGAACCGGATGCTGGAGGAGCACGGGCAGACGTACGACGAGCTGGTCTGGGCGATCACCGACGGCGGTGGGCGGTGAGGACCGGACTCCCCTCCGGCGTCGGCGGGGGTGACCTCGAACAGGCGGTCCGGACCGCCACCGAGGTTTGCGCGCGCGCCGCCGACGGCGATCTGGAGGCGCGGATACCGGCGATCGGCGACTCGGACCTCGCCGCCGGACTGCGCATCGCCGTCAACGGACTGCTCGACCACGTCGACGCCTTCGTACGCGAGGCCGGCGCCGCCTCGGCCGCCGCGTCACAGGGCCGCTTCCACCGGCGCTTCCTGACACAGGGACTGGACGGCGCGTACCGGGCGGCCGCCGAACAGATCACCCACTCGAACCAGGTGATGAACCGGACCGCGGAGCAGTTCGCGGACGCCGCCCGGGGCCGCCTGGCGCTCGCCGACGAGCTGGAGTCAGCGGTACTGACCGTCTCCGAGCAGGTCGCCACCGCGGCCACCGAGATGGGCCGGTCGGCGAACGGACTGGCCGACTTCGCCCGCGACGCGGTGACCAACGCGGAGCAGGGGCTGGGCACGGTGTCGTCGCTGCGTACCTCCTCCGAACAGATCCGGCACGCCGTCGACCTGATCAACAAGGTGTCGGCGCAGACCCGGCTGCTGGCACTGAACGCCACGATCGAGGCGGCCCGCGCGGGCACGGCGGGACGCGGGTTCGGCGTGGTGGCCAACGAGGTGAAGACACTCGCCAACGAGACCAGCTCGTCCAGCGAGGAGATCATGGGCCAGGTCAACACGGTGCAGCAGGCGGCGGCGGACGCCATCGCCGTGCTGGAGGCGGTCACCGCCCGGATCCGCGAGATGAGCGGGCTGGTCGAGGGCATCGCGGTGGCGGTGGACGGCGGGCCTCAGGCGGCTGATGTGGGGTTGTCCCAGCTCGCCGAGGTGTTGCGGGCCGAGGTGTCCCGCTTCGTGACGACGATCCGGGAGTCGTGAGGCGTTAGGGAGAACGAACGTTCTATCTGCGGCCAGGCGCCGCATCGGCGCGCGGGGCGCGCGGGGCGCGCGGGGCGCGGGGCGCGCGGGGCATCAAACCAGAGAGAGAACGTTCGTTCTACCAACTTCAAGCGTTGTAGAGCGCCTCAATCTCAGACCGCTCCGGCAGCGCACCACTGGCCCCGACCTTCCGCACGCACACAGCGCCGGCCGCATTCGCCCACCGAACCGCGTCCACCAGATCCCGCCCCTCACCCCAGGCCACCGCGAGAGCACCGGTAAACGCGTCACCGGCAGCGGTCGTGTCCGCGACCGCAACCCGGAACGCGGGGACGTGCTCATCCCGGCCGTCACGATCCGCGTACCGCGCGCCCTTGCCGCCAGCCGTCAGCACCACGCGCGGCACGAGAGCCAGCAACCCGGCCATGTCCGGCTCGGTCGCGCCGGTGATGGCGCGGGCCTCGATCTCGTTGACCACCAGCAGGTCGACCTCGTCGAGCATGCCCGGCGGCGGATCCATGGCGGGCGCGGCGTTCAGGATGGTCCGGGTGCCGCCCGCCCGGCCGGCGCGCAGGGCCGAATACACCGTGGACAGCGGGATCTCCTGCTGGCAGAGCAGCACGTCCGCCTCCGCGATCGCGGCCTTCTCGCCGGCGCTCAGGTCGACGAACGTCCGGTTCGCTCCCGGGCTGACCAGGATCGAGTTCTCCCCGTCGCGATCCACCATGATCACGGCAACGCCGGAGGTGCCGTAGCTCGTGCGTACCCGACTGGTGTTCACCCCCGCGGCCGTGAGCCGCGCGCCCAGGGTGACCCCGAACGAATCCGAGCCGATCGCGCCGAGGAACGCCGTCGTCCCGCCCGCCCGCGCGGCGGCGATGGCCTGGTTCGACCCCTTGCCGCCCGGTGCCATCACGAAGTCGTCACCGAGCACGGTCTCGCCCGGCCGGGGCAGGCGCGGCGCCAGCCCGACCAGATCCATGTTCGCGCTTCCCGCGACGACGACCCGGGTCGGCATCTCGGGCCTAACCCGCCCGCGCCGCGTAACGGTCGCCGAAGCGGTCCACGACCAGCGGCAGGCCGAACGTCTTCGTCAGGTTCTCGGCGGTCATCACCTCGCCGAGCAGGCCGGCCGCGACCACGACGCCGTCGCGCAGGAGCAGGCCGTGGGTGAAGCCCGGCGGGATCTCCTCGACGTGGTGGGTGACCAGCACCATGGCCGGGGCGTCCGGGTCCAGCGCCAGCTCGGTGAGGTGCCCGATCAGGGTCTCCCGGCCGCCCAGGTCCAGACCGGCGGTCGGCTCGTCGAGCAGCATCAGCTCCGGGTCGGTCATCAGCGCGCGGGCGATCTGGGTGCGCTTGCGCTCGCCCTCGGAGAGGGTGCCGAACTCACGCTCGGCGAAGGAGGCCACGCCGAGCTGGTCCAGCAGCTGCCGGGCGCGCGCCTCGTCCTGCGGGTCGTACTCCTCCCGCCAGCGGCCGACCACCGACCACGCGGCGGTGAGCACCACGTCGATCACCCGCTCGCCGGGCGGCACCTGATCGGCGAACCGGCCGGTGGTGTAGCCCACTCGGGTGCGCAACTCGTTCAGATCGGTGCGGCCCAGGCGCTCGCCCAGCACGTACGCGACACCGCGGGTGGGGTGCAACCGGCCGGCCGCGAGGTTGAGCAGGGTCGTCTTGCCGGCGCCGTTCGGCCCCAGCACGACCCACCGCTCATCGAGCTCGACCTGCCAGGACAGGTCACGGACCAGGTGATTGCCCCCGCGGACCACGTTCACACGGTCGAAGGCGATGACGGTGTCCTCGCCGGGCGGATCGGTTACGACAGCCTCCAGCACGCGTCCATCCAACCATGTGTGCCCGAGCCACCTCCCGTGACCCGCTAGTCGGTCGTGGAGCCGAAGACCTCGTCGCGGACCGCCTCCAGGGCCGTCCGCAGGGCGCCGTGCAGCACCGGTTCGGCGGGCACGCTGGTCACCACGACCTTCGGCGAGACCAGTGTGATCGCCGAGACCTCGCGCTCCACCCGCTCGGCCAGCGCCGGCCCACCGGCCCGGCTGACCTCGCCGGCCAGCACCACCAGCGGCGGGTCGAGCACCACGCAGGTGGCGGCGACACCGAGCGCGAGGCGACGGGCCAACTCGTCGAGGACAGGTTCGCCGGCCGGGCCGGCGGCCACCGCCGCGCGGACCACGTCGGCCGCCTCGGCGCCGCGGAAGCCGAACTGCTTGCCGATCGCCTTCACCGCGTCCGCGCCGGCGATCGCCTGGAAGGCACCCTTCACCCCGCGGCGTGACGCGTTGTGCGGGACCTCCGCGCCGGCCACCGGCAGGTAGCCGATCTCACCGGCGGCGCCGGTGGCGCCCTGGTGCAGACGGCCGGCGATGACCGTGGCGAGACCGACACCGCGGCCGATCCAGATCAGCGCGAAGTCGCTCACCCCGGTCGCCGCGCCGGTGCCGGACTCGGCGACCGCCGCCATGTTCACGTCGTTGCCGAAGACGACCGGCGTGCTCAGGTCGCGGCGCAGCTCGGCGAGCAGGCCGCGGTGCCAGCGGGGCAGGTCGTGCGCGAACGAGATCTCGCCGGACTCCGGGTCGACCAGACCCGGCGTGCCGAGGACGACTCGGCGTACCGAGGACATGTCGGCGCCCGCCTCGCCGGCCGCCTGGACCACCGCGTTGTGCACGACGCCGACCGGGTCGTCGGTGTCCTTGGTGCTCTGCTCGACCCGGCTGATGATCGTGCCGGTGATGTCCGCGCACGCGGCGACCACGCAGTCCGGGCCGACGTCGACGCCGATCACGTGGGCGCTGCTCGGGGTCACCGCGTACAGCTGGGCGTTGGGGCCGCGGCCGCCGGCCTGCTCGCCCACCCGCCGGACCAGCCCGCGCTCCTCCAGCCGCTCGACCAGCTGCGAGGCGGTGACCTTGCTCAGGCCGGTCAGCTCGCCGAGCTGTGCCCGGGTCAGTGGACCACGCGTGAGCAGCAGATCCAGCGCTGCACGGTCGTTGAGTGCGCGCAGCAGCCGGGGCGTGCCCGGGAGGCGGGTGGTCGCCATAGCGTTCGTTCCCCTAATAAGAAAGATTCTTTCCTGTTACAGTGTCGACGCACGACACGCAGCCGCAGCGTAACGGTAGGCAACGGCGCCGGGCCGGAGGGTGGCTCATCGACTCCGAGCGATCATGGCAGCTCGGAGGCCTCCTCGACCAGATTTGTGCCATCGGAAGGACAAGATGTCGACCGACCCCGGCCTTCGCCGACTCGCTCTGCACACCCTCCTCGCCGCTTTTCCGGGCCCGTCCGCGCCGGACTGGGCACTCGAACTGCTGGCCGACGGACTCGCCGGGCACACCCTGTTCGGGACCAATGTCGCCGACTCCGCCCAGCTCGCGGCGCTGACCGCGACGCTGCGCTCGGCACGGCCGGACGCGCTGATCGCCATCGACGAGGAGGGCGGCGACGTCACCCGCCTCGGGCACCGGACCGGGAGTCCATATCCCGGGAACGCGGCACTCGGCGCGGTCGACGACCCCGAGCTGACCCGTCTGGTCTACGCGGCCATCGGCGCCGACCTCGCCGCCGCAGGGGTGAACCTCGACCTCGCGCCGACCGTCGACGTCAACACCGCCGACGACAACCCGATCATCGGCACCCGCTCGTTCGGCGCCGACCCGGCCCTGGTCGCCCGCCACGCCGGCGCCGCGATCACCGGCCTGGAGTCGACCGGCGTGGCGGCCTGCGCCAAGCACTTCCCCGGCCACGGCGCCACGGTCAGTGACTCGCACCTGGAGCTGCCGACCGTCGACGTGCCGCTGTCCGTCCTGCGCGAGCGCGACCTGCCGCCCTTCGCCGCCGCGGTAGCGGCCGGCGCCCAGGCGGTGATGAGCGCGCACATCCGGGTGCCGGCGCTCACCGGCGACCTGCCCGCGACGTTCAGCCGGGCCGCGCTGACCGGTCTGCTGCGCGGCGAGTACGGCTTCCGCGGCGTGATCGTCACCGACGCCCTGGAGATGCGCGGCGCTGCCGGTGCGGCGGGCAGCATCCCGCTGGCCGCGGTGGCCGCGCTCTCCGCCGGAGCCGACCTGCTCTGCATCGGCGCCGAGGTGGACCGCGCGCTGGTCGAATCGGTAGCGAGCGAGATCGCCGCCTCGGTCCAGGACGGGCGCCTGCCGGCCGCCCGGCTGGAGGAGGCCGCCGCTCGCACCGCCGCCCTCGCCTCGTGGAGCTCGACCCCGCGGCTGCCCGCCACCCGCGACGCCGGACTCGGTGTGGCCGCGGCCCGCCGCGCTGTCGTCGTCGAGGGCTCGCCGGGCGACCTGGGCTCGCCGCTGGTCGTGCAGTTCGTCGCCGGGCACTCGATCGCCGAGGGCCGGGTGCCGTGGGGCCTGAAGCCGCACCTCAACGGAACCGAGTTCGTCGAGGTGGTGGCCGGCGAGAGCTCACCGGAGGCGCTCGCCGCCCGCGCCGGTGACCGTCCCGTCGTCGTGGTCGGCCGTCGCATCCACAACTCACCCGCCGCCCGCGACATCGTCGAGCGCCTGGCCGCCACCCGCCCGGTCGGCGTGGTCGAGATGGGCTGGCCGTCGTCCTGGCGGCCCGAGGGCGTACGCGCCTTCGTAGTCACCCACGGCGCCAGCCTCGCCAACAGCCGCGCCGCCGCCGAGGCGCTGGGCCTGGCCGCTCACTAGAGGAAGGCTGGCGAGCCGGGCTCGGCGGGCTGCTCCCGAAGCCCTGCCGTGCCCGGCTCACCGTCTGCGTCGCGGTTTCCTACTGGTCCCGAGTGGAGTCCCGCGACGTCCCCAGACCCACCTGCGGACATGACGCTACGTGACGATCACCGGCCTTCGGAAGCGCTGCGTAACCAAACTGCCCGATCGGTTACCCCACCTTAGCCCGAAAAATCAGCCCTTATCGGGGCAAAGACCCAAGCTAGTCACGCTGCGTAATGTCGCTAATCGTCGCGCCGCACGTTGTCCAACAGCTCGAGCACCTGGCGCAGCGCCGGCCGTAACACCCTCAAACGGGACAGACCCACCAGCCGATCGATCAGCGGCACCACCCCGTCGATCAGGCGCCGGGTGCGCCGCTGTTCCGGCGAGCTGTCATAGACCCAGAACAGCGTCACACCCATCCAGGCCAGCCAGAGCAGCTCCGGCAGATGGACCCGCAGCTCCGGATCGATCTTCGCCGTCGAGCCCTCCATCACATCCCGGAAGATCCCGATCGACGCGTCCCGGGCCGGCGACGACTGCCGCGAGAACGGGCTGAGCGGCGACGTGGGCTCGGCCGCCGTCTTGAAGAAGGTGGCCGCGAACGAGTGGTACGGCGCGTTCACGTCGATCCCCGCGTGCAGCACCCCGCGCAACCGGGCCGCGAACTCCCGCTCCCCGTCGAGGACCGGAGCCGCCGCCACTCGGTGCGCGCCCTGCATGTGGTCGTAGAACCCCTGTATCAGGTGTTCCTTGGAGTCGAAGTAGTAGTAGGCGTTACCGACCGCGACCCCTGCCTCCTTGGCGATGGCACGCATGGTCGTGTCCGCGTATCCCCGCTCCCGGAACATGCGCAGCGCGGTCTCCAGGATCACCTGCCGGGTCTGCTCACCCCGGGCACGTAGAGGTTTCCCGTCAGCGGCAGGTTTCGTCACAGACGTCACCGTATCCGTGGTCCCGCGTCGACCGCCGCACGGCCGCCGCCGTGGCGATCACGCGCCGGGCCAGCGGGAGCAGCGCGGGAGTACTGAGCCGCTCGGCCGTCCCGCGGTGGTCGGCCAGGGCCCACAGGCAGGCGAGCCAGGCGCCGTCGCCCGCGTACACCTCTCCGGTGTCGGAAATGACCGTGAGATCCCGCAGCGTGGCGTCGTGGTCCAGCCCGGGGAAGAGGCTCCGGGCCTCAGCCGACCCGGCCGCGACGAAGCTCAGCGGCACGAGTTGCAGCCGCGACTCCAGCCAGCGCCGCGCGGTCCGGCAAATCGGACAGCCCGCGTCGTAGAGCACGGTGAAGGACCCGATCCGGCCGGCCCCTCGCCCGGCCGGATCGGTGCTCTCTGTGGTGCCCTTTGTCATGCCCTCTGTCATGCCCGAGCCGGCGGCGGCATCTGCGGCGGCATCGGCAGCCGAGCGGCGGGCGGCAGCGGCGGCGCGAGCTGAGCCTGGCGGAGGCGACCCCGGCGGTAGCGGCCGAGGAAGTACACGTTGCAGAAGTGCAGAACCCCGAGCACCAGCAGCACGAGCCCGATCTTCAGCGACAGTGTCTCGAGGACCTCACTGGTGCTGGCAACGGTCGCCGCCGAGCGCATCGCCACCGACATGTAGCCGAGATTGAGCAGATAGAACCCCATGGTCAACAGCTGGTTCACCGCCCGCGCAAGCTTGCTGTCAGCGAAAACCTCCTCCAGGAAGATCTGCCCGTTGCGGGAGAGCGTCGTCGCCACCCACACGGTCAGACCGATACTGACCACCAGGTAGACGAGGTACATCACAGCCTTGTAGTCCATCAGAGCCCCTCTTGAACGTGTTCAAAACTCTCGCCTCTGAGAGTAGGCCCTTGTTTGAACACGTTCAAGAAAACCCGTTGGGGAGATGTGAGCGATCTGGATCACGCTTCTTGTTTCGTACGCTCGTCGAAGAGTCCCGTGGAGTCACGCGACCACCTGCCACCCAGGGCCGCCCGGCGACAGCCGGGCCTGCGCGTGGCAGGCACAGGCCCCCTCGTCTGCGGAAACTCACTGCGATCAGGGCCGCAGCGGGTCTCCGCATCGCTGGTTATCCACAATTTCCGGCTGTCCACAGGGCCGTTCGCGGAACGCCCGAACCCACGGCACCGTGAACCGCATGACGCGACTCGACCAGATCACCCGTCGGCAGCGCGGCGTGGTGGCCCGCTCCCAGGTCTTCGACGCCGGGCTGACTCCGGCCGCCCTCCGCCACCGCCTCGACTCGGGTCGGTGGCAGCGGGTCTTCGACGGTGTCTACGCGACCTTCACCGGAGGAGTGCCACCCCCGGCCCGGCGGTGGGCCGCCGTGCTCTGGGCCGGACACGACGCCGTGCTGTCACACCGTTCCGCAGCCGAGGAGGCCGGCCTCGCCGATCACCCCGCCGGCCTCGGGGACCACCCCGCCGGTCTCGGGGGCCACGCCGACGTCGGCCCGACCGCGAGTTCGGGAGGCACCATCCACATCACCATCCCGGAGAGGCGACGAGTGCGGCCCACACCCGGGATAGTCGTGCACCGCTCCCGGCAGCTCGCGCGACGACGGCATCCGACCCGGCGCCCACCCCAGACACGAGTGGAGGAGACCGTCCTGGACCTGGCCCTTACCGCCACCTCCGACGAGACCGCGATGGCCTGGATCGCCGCAGCGTGCACCCGCCGCCTGACCACCCCCGACCGCGTCGCGAAAGCACTGGCCGCCCGACATCGTGTCCCCCACCGCCGGGACCTGGCCGCCCTGCTCGACGACGTCCGGTCCGGCTGCCACTCCGTCCTCGAACACCGCTACCTAAGACACGTCGAGCGAGCTCACGACCTGCCCACAGGCGTGCGACAACGGCGCCGCCCCGAAGCAACCACCACGAGATATGACGACGTCACTTACACGGATTTCGGCGTACTCGTCGAACTCGACGGCCTGGCCGCCCACCCTCCCGAGCTGCGATGGCGAGACTTCCGCCGCGACAACGCCGCCGCCGAACACGGCGAGGTGGTCCTGCGCTACGGCACTTCCGACATCCGCGAACACCCCTGCGAAGTGGCCCACCAGGTCGCCACCGTGCTCCGCTCCCGAGGCTGGGACGGCGTGGCCGCCCCCTGCTCACCAACCTGCGACACCCTCCTCCCCGGACCCACCCCTCCCAGACCGGAACCCCCATGAACAACCGCCGCCGTGAGCCACCGCCGCAGAGAAAGCCGACCTCCACCCACAACGCGGAAACTCACGGCGGCCCCGACAGCATCAGGCTTCCGCACAACCGGCGCCGCACCCGCCGCGCCGTTGCGAGGTGCCGGGCAGCCGTCGCCGCATCAAGCCGCCGACGAGGTCTTCACCAGGGTTCGGATCTGGCGGAGCAGCACCGACAGTGCCGCCAGATCGGCCGGTGAGTCGTCGACGTCGCCCATGGCGTTGGAGGCTCGGGCGATGGAGGCCGCGTTCACCTGTTCCCACTCCGAGACCCGGTCCTCGGGGGTGGCCGTCGACGGCGTCGACTGCAGGACCTCGGCGGTCAGGGCGGCGAGGGCTGCGTACAGGTCGTAGCGCAGGGCCATGCGTGCCAGCGTCTGCCAGCGGTCTCCGCGCGGGAGGCGGGAGATGTGTGACAGCAACGCGTCCACGCCGAAGCGCTCCGAGAGCACGAAGTAGACCTTGGCCACCTCGATGGCCTCGCGCCCGATCGCCGCCGCTGTCTCCAGGATGTCGAGCAGGCCGAAGCCGTAGAAGACGCGGCTGACCGCGCCCGCCAGTTCCTCCGGGACACCCTTGCCCGCCAGCGTCTCGACGCGGCCTTCGAGGGCGCGGCGTTCGGCGCCGACGACCAGGTCGGGGAGTTGGGGCAGGAGGGTCGAGATGCCGGGGCGGAGTTTGGCGATCTCGCCGGCCACGTCGAGGGGGGAGCGCCGGGTGCTGACCAGCCAGCGGGTGGCGCGGTCCAGCAGTCGGCGGGTCTCGAGCAGGACGAGGGTCTGCGCGGATGTGGGCACCTGGTTGTCGAGTGCCTCGGCCGCCGCCCAGATCTTGTCGAGGCCGTAGACGTCGCGGACCACGACGTAGGCGCGTGCGACGTCGGCCGCCGACGCGCCGCTCTCCTCCATCGCGCGGTAGACGAACGACGTACCGCCCCGGTTGACGACCTCGTTGACCAGCGCGGTCGAGATGATCTCGCGGCGGAGGCGGTGCCCGGCCATGCGGCTGGCGAAGCGCTCGCGCAGCGGCGTGGGGAAATACCTGGTCAGCACGGCGGTGGTCCAGCTTTCGTCGACCAGTTCATCGGCGAGGACCTCGCGCTCCAAACTGATTTTGACGTACGCGAGAAGCACCGCGAACTCAGGCGGAGTGAGTCCCTCGCCCACCTCCGAGCGAGCCTGCAACTCCTTGTCGGTCGGGAGCGCCTCCAGTTCGCGGTTGAGCTCGCCACGGTGTTCGAGGGCGGTCAGCATGCGCCGGTGCACCGGGAGGAGTGAGTGTGCCTGTGCCCGGGCGTTGCCGAGTGCCGTGGCCTGCTCGTAGTTGTCGCGCAGCACCAGGGCGCCGACCTCGTCCGTCATCGCCGCGAGGAGTTCGTCGCGCTCCGGGATCGTCATCTCCCCGTCGGTGACCGCGCCGCCGAGCAGGATCTTGATGTTGACCTCGTGGTCGGAGCAGTCGACGCCGGCCGAGTTGTCGATGAAGTCGGTGAAGACGCGGCCGCCGGCGCGGGCGAACTCGATGCGCCCGCGCTGGGTGAGGCCGAGGTTGCCGCCCTCGCCGACGACCTTGACGCGCAGTTCGGCGCCGTTGACCCGGATCGCGTCGTTGCTCTTGTCGCCGACGTCGGCGTGCGACTCGGAGGCCGCCTTCACGTAGGTGCCGATGCCGCCGTTGAAGAGCAGGTCGACCGGCGCCTTGAGGATGGCGCGCATCAGCTCGACGGGGCTGATCGCCGTCGCCTCGCCGAGGTCGAGAGCCGCCCGGACCTGCGGGCTGACCGGGATCGACTTGGCACTGCGGGCGAAGACGCCGCCGCCCTCGCTGATCAGGGACTTGTCGTAGTCGGCCCAGGAGGAACGGGGAAGGTCGAACAGGCGCTGTCGTTCCGCGTACGAAATCGAGGGGTTGGGATCGGGATCCACGAAGATGTGGCGGTGGTCGAACGCCGCGACCAGCCTGATGTGCTGCGAAAGCAGCATGCCGTTGCCGAAGACGTCGCCGGACATGTCACCGACGCCGACCACCGTGAAGTCCTGGGTCTGCGTGTCGACGCCGAGGTCGCGGAAGTGCTTCTTCACCGACTCCCAGGCACCGCGCGCGGTGATGCCCATCTTCTTGTGGTCGTAACCGGCCGAACCACCGCTGGCGAACGCGTCGCCCATCCAGAAGTCCTTGCCGACCGAGATCTCGTTCGCGATGTCGCTGAACGTCGCGGTGCCCTTGTCGGCGGCCACCACCAGGTAGGGGTCGTCGCCGTCGTGCCGCACCACGTCGACCGGCGGGACGATCTTGCCGCTCTGGATGTTGTCGGTGACGTCCATCATCGCGGTGATGAACCGCTTGTAGCAGACCACCGCCTCGTCCCGGTCGCCCGGCTTCTGCTTGAGCACGAAGCCGCCCTTGGCACCGACCGGCACGATCACCGCGTTCTTCACCATCTGAGCCTTGACCAGGCCGAGCACCTCGGTGCGGAAGTCCTCGTGCCGGTCCGACCAGCGCAGGCCACCCCGAGCAACGGCACCGAACCGCAGATGTACGCCCTCGAAGCGCGGCGAGTAGACGAAGATCTCGTACTTCGGGCGGGGCTGCGGCAGGTCCGGGATCGCCTGCGGGTCCAGCTTGTACGCCACGTACGACTTCGGCCGCCCGTCCGGACCGCGCTGGTAGAAGCTGGTCCGCAGGGTCGCCTCGATCAGCGTCAGGTACGACCGCAGGATCCGGTCCTGGTCCAGGCTCTCCACCTGGTCGAGGAGCTCGGTGATCCGGTCGCGGATGCCGGTCGAGCGGCGGGCCCGCTCGGCGGCGTCGATCTGCAGGGCCGGCGAGAACCGGGTCTCGAAGAGCTGGAGCAGGAGCCCGGCGATCTCCGGGTACGCGGTGAACGTCGACTCCAGGTAGCGCTGCGAGAAGACGTTGCCGGCCTGGCGCAGGTATTTGGCGTACGAGCGGAGCACGACCACCTGCCGCCAGGTGAACCCGGCACGCAGCACCAGCTCGTTGAAGCCGTCCACCTCCGCCTCGCCCCGCCAGGCGGCCGCGAACGCGTTCTCCACCTGCGGGCGCACCTCGGCCAGTTCACGGTGGCCGGACGGCGGGAGCAGGCCGAAGTCGTAGAGGTAGATGACACCGTCGGAGCGGCGGATCTCGTACGGCCGCTCGTCGGTGACCCGCACGCCGAGCGAGTGCAGCACCGGCAGGACCGCGGAGAGCATCATCGGCTCGCCGTACCGGTAGACCTTGAAACGCACGTCGCGCTCGTCCGGCTCGGGGGTGCCGTCCGCGCCCAGCCGGCGCCGCCGGAACAGGTGCATCGCCAGCTGGCCGGGCTCCTCGAGCAGCTCCAGCTTCGCCAGGTCCTGCATGCCCTCGTACGGCGTGTGGCCGTTCTTGTAGCTCTCCGGATAGGCCGTCGAGTAGCGGCCGAACAGCGTCTTCGCCGGCTCGTCACCGAGCTTGCGCTCCAGGACCAGGGAGAAGTCGTCGTCCCACATCCGGGTCGCGTCGGCCAGCAGCTCGGCCAGCTCGTTCGGGTCGACCGGGCCGGGCGGCGCCGCCGGGTCGGTACGCACGATGAAGTGCACCCGCGCCAGCATCCGCTCGGTCACCCGGGTGGTGTAGTCGACTCCCACGCCGTTCAGCTCGCGCAGCAGGATCTCCTGCATGCGCAGCCTGTTCCCGGTGGTGAACCGGTCCCGGGGCAGGTAGATCAGGCAGGAGATGAACCGGCCGTACCCGTCCCGGCGCAGGAACAGCCGCAGCTGCCGGCGCCCGGCCATCCGCAGCACACCGATGACCGCCTCGTACAGGTCGTCGGTCTTGATCTGGAACAGCTCGTCGCGGGGGTACGTCTCCAGGATCTGCAGCAGGTCCTTGCCGGAGTGCCCGCGCGGTGACAGGCCGGAGCGGTCCATCACCTCCTGGACCTTGCGCTTGACCACCGGAAGCTGGCGGACGCTCGTCCGGTACGCCGAGGAGGAGAACAGGCCGAGGAAGCGCCGTTCCCCGGTGACGTTCCCGTCGCCGTCGAAGACCTTCACGCCGATGTAGTCGAGGTACGCGGAGCGGTGCACGGTCGCCCGCGAGTTCGCCTTCGTGATGACCAGCAGCCGCTTCTCGAGCGCCCGCTCGTACGCCTCCGCGGCCATCTCCGACGCCAGCCGCCGCGGCTTGCTCGCGCCGCGCAGTATGCCCAGCCCGGTGCCCTCGACCGCGGTCAGGACACCATCGTCCAACCGGTACTCCCGGTAGCCGAGGAACGTGAAGTGGTCGTGCGCCAGCCACTTGAGCAGCTCGATCGTGTCCGTGACGTCCTTGTCCGGCACCGGCAGGTGGTGGTCGGAACCGCGGGCCGCGGCCAGCTCGTCGGAGATGACCAGGGCGCGCTGACGCATCCGCGGCCAGTCCTCGACCGCGTCCCGTACGTCGGTGAGCACCCGCCGCACCTCGTTGAGCAGCTGGTCGCGCGCCTCCGCCCGGCGTACCGGATCGATCTCGATCCTTATCCAGCTCTCGACCAGGTCGCCCTCGATCGCGTCGTCCGGCTCCACCTCGGCCTCGAGCTGGGCGAGCGCGCCGAGCGGCTCACGACGCACCACGATCAGCGGGTGCACCAGCAGATAGACCTGGAGGTTGTGCGCCGTCAGCAGGGCGATGACCGAGTCCACCAGGAACGGCATGTCGTCGGTGACGATCTGCAGAACGGTGTGTCCCTGCGGCCCGGACGGCTCGGTGATGGCGAGTTTCACCTCGCCGGGAAGCCGGTTACGGGCCAGCTCACGGTGCTCGACCGCGGCCGCGAACATCTCCTCGGGCGTGTAGCCGACCAGTTCCTCGTCCGGTGCGAACCTCCAGAACCGGTCAACCAGTGACGCGGTGATGTGGTCCTCGCCGGCTCGCTGCACGGCCTGCGCGACGAGCCGTTCGGCGTCGGGCAGAGGCTCGTCGAGCTCTCCTGTGTCGATGGACGCACCGAGATGCCCTGTCAGGGCGAGTCCCGGGCCGGTGCCCCGATCATCGGGCACGGTCTGATCAGATTCGGACGCTGCCTCATCGGCGACAGCCATGGCTCTGGCGCTCCCCTCACCCACGGCACTGTGGGTTCGAACATGTCGAGCACAGCCTAGAACGGATGCCCCGGGACTCCTCACACCCAGGGTGTGCCAGCCCGCTGACGTGCGGATTTGGCGGATTATCACCCACTGCGGCCCCCCATGACGTGCATTTCCCGACTACCGTTCGTTCAGCTACCCATGGAAAGGACCGTCATGCGCCGCACCACCGCCGGGTTGGCCGCCCTGTTCCTGTTCGCCGCCGGCGGATTGGCCGGATGCTCCGACGACCCGCCGGAGGACGCTGTCGAGGCGTTCCTGGCCGGCTGGAAGAAGGGCGAACTGAAGGACGTCGGCTTCGTCGGCGCGGACGGTACCCGACTCGCCGCCGACGACGTGCTGAGCCGTCTCCGCGAGCTGTACGGCGACCTCGACCAGGCACCCCTCGACGTCTCCGTGGCCGGCGACCCGAAAACCACCGGTGACACGTCCACGACGCCGATCAACGTGAAGTGGACGCTGCCCGGAAGCGTGAACTGGGAGTACCAGAGCGCGGTCCGCACCACCAAGGCCAAGAGCGACGGCTGGCAGGTGATCTGGGAGCCCACCGTCCTGCAGCCGGAACTCGCGCCGGGTGACAAGCTGCGGCTGCGCCGGGAGGCCCCGAAGCGCGCCGCCATCCAGGACGCCGAGGGCAAGCCGCTGTTCGGCCCGCAGAAGGTAACGGTCGTCGGGGTCAGCCCCGTCAAGATCAAGGACCTGCCGCAGCTGCAGAAGGATCTCGACAGGTCGTTCAAGAAGATCGGCGTGGAGGTGAAGTTCGACGACCTCAAGGCACGGGTCGACCAGGCCGACGAGGGCGCCTTCATCGACCTCGTCACCCTGCGGTCGGCGGACTACCTCAAGATCAAGCCCGAGATCTACCCGCTCAAGGGGACGGTGTTCCGCAACGAGGAGCGCCAGCTCGCGCCGACCCGGGCGTTCGCACGCGCGCTGCTCGGCACGGTCGACGCGGCGACCAAGGAGGACATCGAGAAGAACCCCGACACGCTCACGGCCGGGGATCAGGTCGGGCACGGTGGGCTGCAGCAGACGTACGAGACGACGCTCCGCGGCACCTCCGGCCTCTCCGTGACGATCTCCCGCGAGGCCGCCGACGGCGAGGTCGAGGAGTCGCCGATCTTCACCTCGGAACCGGTCGACGGCAAGCCGATCAAGGTCACCCTGGACACGGCCGTCCAGAACGCTGCCGATCAGGCGCTCGCGGCCGAGAAGCAGCCGAGCTCCCTGGTCGCCATCCGGGTCAGCGACGGCGCGGTGCTGGCTGCCGCCAACGGGCCCGATCCGGGCGGCGTGAACACGGCGTTCACCGGCCAGGTCCCGCCCGGTTCGACATTCAAGGCCATTTCAGCGTACGGGCTACTCGCTGGCGGCGCGGTGCAGGCGAGCACGGTGGTCGACTGTCCGAAGACGTACACGGTGGACGGCCGCGAGTTCAAGAACTCACACGACGAGGCGCTCGGCAAGGTGCAGTTCCATGTGGACTTCGCCAAGTCCTGCAACACCGCGTTCGCGAGCCTGTCGTCGAAGCTGGGCTCGGCCGGCCTCCAGGACGCCTCGAAGGCGCTCGGCCTGGGCACCACCTGGAACGCCGGCGTGGAGTCCTTCCCCGGCCAGATCTCCGACGGCGGCACCGCCACCGAGCTCGCAGCGGCCACTTTCGGTCAGGGCAGCACCATCGTCAGCCCCGTCGCCATGGCCGCCGCCACCGCCGCGATCGCCAAGGGCCAGTTCCAGCCCCCCAAGCTCGTCCTCGACCCGGCTCCCGCCGACGCCGGTGCCCCCGGCCCCGCGCTCAACGAGGGCGCGGTCAAGGCCCTGCGCGACATGATGCGCGAGGTGGTCACGGACGGCACGGCCACGTCGCTGCGCAGCGTCCCCGGCAAACCGGTCCACGGCAAAACCGGCACAGCCGAGTTCCAAACCGGCTCCGAGGACACCCACTCCTGGTTCATCGGCTACCAGGACGACATCGCCTTCGCCGTCATGGTCCAAAAAGGCGGCGCCGGCTCCGAGGCAGCAGTCCCCATCGTCAAACGCTTCCTGACAACCCTGAACAGGTAACCCACACCCCTCACCCTCGCCGCATTCCCACCCGCACCCTCACCCTCACCGCGCTCCCACCCGCACCGATCTTGGGACCCAAGCCCACCGCACGGCTCGAACGCCCAAAATCGAGCGACGCACCGCGGCCTTGGGCACCTAGGACGGTGGGCAGCGGCTCGGACGCCCAAGGTCTGGGGGTGCGGCTCCGTCCGGCGCGCTGGTCAGTTGGTGCCGGTCGGGAAGCCGGGGCCGGGGTGGTGCAGCGCGCCAGCGGCCGGCGGGTCCAGCGGCGGCCGCGGGCGCAACATCCCGGGCCGGGTGGCGGGCAGGGGCTCCGAGTCGAGCAGCGGCGCGGAGCCCAGCGGCCGGGACAGCAGCCGCACCTCACCCCGATCGTCATCAGCAGCCGCGACAGCCGCCCCGTTCAGCGCCTCCCGCACCGGCTCCACCTGATCCAAACCGGTCTCGTCACCCGCCTCCGCCGCAGCGCCACCTTCAGCTTCCCAGTCGCCTTCAGCTTCCGCGTCGGCTTCCGCTTCGGCTTCGGCTTCCGCTTCGGCTTCGGTTTCCGCTTCGGTTTCCGCTTCGGCTTCGGCTTCGGCTTCGGCAGGAAGGGTGACGTCGGAGGAAGCATCGGTCTCGTCGGCCGGCGATTCCAAAGCGGCGCCGGCCGCGCCCGCTTCGTCGAGGGGGTCGGGGGTGTCGGTTGTGAGGTTTTCGTCTGACGGTTCGGGTGGGGTGTCTGGCTCGACCTGCTCCTTGGCGGCGTCCTCGGCTAGATCCGGGACCGGCGACTCCGAGGTGGGGTCCCGCGTGGTCTCCGGCTCGACCGCCTCAGTGGACTCCGTCTTCTCCGGCTCCTCGGCCACAGGCTGCCGCTGAGAGAGAGCCGCTTCCTCCGCTGCCGAGAGTTGCTCCTCCCAGTCCGGGAGACCCGACCCAGCGTCCTGAAGACCCGCCCGAGTGCCCGGATGTTCCGACCCAGCGATGGCCGCTTCGGCGGCGGCGGGCTGGTCGGTGGAGGGCTCGGCGGCAGCGGGCTCAGCCGCAGCGGGCTCGGCGGCAGCGGGCTCAGCCGCAGCGGGCTCAGCCGCAGCAGGCTCGGCCGCAGCAGGCTCCACGGCAGCGGATTCGGCGGCGGAGGGCTCAGCGGCAGCGGGCTCAGCGGCAGGCTCGGCCGCAGCGGGCTCCACGGCAGCGGGCTCCGCTGCAGCGGATTCGGCGGCGGCAGTGGATTCGGCCGTAGCGGATTCGGCGGTGGGGGGCTCGGCGACTGGCGACTCAGGCTCCGGTGTTCCGGTTACCGCTGCGGCCAGGTCTCGGCGGGCCTTGACCAGGTCGGGGCGGAGGGTTGTCGTCTTCACCGGGGCCAGGCCCGCGACCACCGCCGACGTTATCTCCGCCGCGTAGCGGCCGTCCGGGTCGTAGTCCGGGTCGAAGACCGTGATCTCGACGCCCAGGCAGTGGGGGGACTCCACCAGGCCCGCCAGGAGTAGTTCCAGTTCGGGGAAGGCGATGCCGCCCGGGTCCGGCGCGTCCACCGCCGGCATCACCGCGGGGTCGAGCACGTCCACGTCCACATGCACCCAGTAGCCGGCGCAGTCCACGAGTTGATCGCGGGCCCACTGCGCGCTGCGGGCCGCACCCTCCGCGCGCAGGGCCGGGACCGGGCGGGTCACTATGCCGGCCGCCTGGAGGTCCAATCGGTACTCATCCTGGGCGCGGATGCCCAGGACCACCACGTCGACGTCGCGAAAGTACGGCCGGCGGCTCTCGATCGCCGCCAGGTCGGCCTGGCCGCGGCCGGTGACCAGAGCCAGGTCCTCGCCCGCCGCCGCGCCCACGTAGGACGCGTTGCCCGGGTGGCGGAAGTCGGAGTGACCGTCCACGAAGACCAGTCCGATCCGGCCGCCGACCGCCTCGCCGAGGCGGTGCATGGCGACGCCGGATCCGATCAGGATGGAGCAGTCGCCGCCGAGGACGACCGGGAACTCGCCGCCGTCGATGATGGCGCCGATGCGGTCGGCGAGGGCGCGGGAGTAGGCGGCGATCTCCGGCGCGTGCGCCACGCCGTCGCCGGGGCGCCAGTCGCCCGGGTCGTAGCGCGGCGGGGTGAGGCAGCCGGCGTCGCGGGCGGCGAGCCGGGTCAGCAGGCCCTGGTCGCGGAGGGCGCCGGGCGCCTTGGCGCAGCCCGGCACCGACGTCGCGGTCGGCGGGCGCAGGCCGAGATTGGACGGCGCGTCCAGAACGGCGATGCGGCGCACGACGCCCTCCCCTGCCTAGAAGAGTGCGCTGGCCAGGGCGCGACGCGCGCCGGCCACCGCGGGATCGTCCGGGCCGGCCACGCTGAACAGCGACAGCAGGTGTTTGCGTACGACATCGCGGTCGTCCCCGGCCGTCCGCTTGATCAGGGCGACCAACCGCGCATATGCCTTGTCGGCCTGCCCGGAGATCACCTCGACGTCGGCGGCGAGTCGCTGTGCCGCGACGTCGTCCGGGTCGGCCTCGGCCTTGGCCAGCGCGGTCGCCGCGTCGGCGCCGTCGATCCGGCGGTAGAGCTCGACCTGTGCAAGGCCGGACTCGGCGGCCGCGTCGGCCGGTGACTCGGCAAGGATCTTCCGGTACGCCGCCTCGGCCGCGTCCAGGTCGCCGGTCATCAGGGCGTCGTCGGCGGCGTCCAGCCGCGGGTCGGCCGGCGCCTCGACGCTGACACCGGCCGCCTTGAGGACGGCGTCGATGTACTGCCGGACCTGCGACTCGGGCAGCACCCCGGCGAAGCCCTCGACCGGCTGGCCACCGATCAGCGCGGTGACCTGTGGGATGCCCTGCACCCGGAAGACCTGAGCGAGCCGCGGGTTGGTGTCCACATCGACCTTGCCGAGGATCCAGGAACCCTCGTATTCCGCGGCCAGTTTCTCCAGCACCGGCGAGAGCTGCTTGCAGGGCTCGCACCAGTCGGCCCAGAAGTCCAGCAGAATCGGTGTCTGCAGGGACCGCTCCAGGACGGACTGGAAGTTGGCCTCGGTGACCTCGATGACGGTGTCCGGGGCGAGGCCGGGAACCGCGGCCGGCGCACCGGCTGCCGGGGCCGCACCGGCCGGCGCGGGAGAACTGGGCGCGGAGGAACTGGGCGCGGCCGGTTTGGCGGGCGCCGTGGGCCGCAACGCGCTGAGATCGACCGCGCCGCGGGTGAAGATCGACGGAGTGGTCCGTGGGTCGCTCATGGTTACCTAGTCTCGCACGCAGTCATGGCTGTTCGCGCCGCCACCAGGCCGCCGATATCGGACGTCACAGGGCATGCTCCAGGACTAGTCCCGGAGCATGCCCCGAAGAGCTTCAGAAACGAGCCGGTTCGCGGTAAATGCCCCACTCGCCCTTCAGAACGCCGCAGATCTCGCCGAGAGTCGCCTCGGCACGCGCGGCGTCGAGCATCGCGGGGATCATGTTCGCCCCGGTACGCGACACCGCCACCAGGTGTTCCAGGGCCGCTTTCACCCGTACCTCATCGCGGTTGTCCTTGCGAGCGGAAAGCTCGCGCCGCTGCACCACCTCGACCTCGTGCGAGACGCGGAGGATCTCGAGCTCCTTGGCGACCGTGACGGTGTGCGCGTTGACACCCACGACCTTCTTGTCGCGCTTCTCCAGAGCCTGCTGGTACGCGAACGCCGCCTCCGCGATGTTGGCGGTGAACCACCCGTCCTCGATCCCGCGCAGGATGCCGGCCGTGATGCTGCCGTCGTGTCCCAGCTCGCGGATCCGGTCGAAGATCTCCTCCGCCTCGGCCTCGATCCGGTCGGTGAGCGCCTCGACGTACCACGAACCGCCCAGCGGGTCGGCCACGTTGACCACACCCGTCTCCTCCATCAGCACCTGCTGGGTCCGCAGGGCGATCTCGGCCGACTCGTCGGTGGGCAGCGCGAGCGTCTCGTCGAGCGCGTTGGTGTGCAGCGAGTTGGTCCCGCCCAGCACCGCCGCGAGCGCCTCCACCGCCGTGCGCACCACGTTGTTGACCGGCTGCTGCGCGGTCAGCGAGACACCGGCGGTCTGCGTATGGAACTTCAGCCACAGCGCTTTCTCGCTGGTCGCGCCGTAGTCCTCGCGCAGGTGCCGCGCCCAGATCCGGCGGGCCGCCCGGAACTTGGCGATCTCCTCGAAGAAGTCAACGTGCGCGTCGAAGAAGAAGCTGAGCCCCGGCGCGAACTGGTTGACGTCGAGCCCGCGGGAGAGTCCCAGCTCGACGTAGCCGAAGCCGTCGGCGAGCGTGTACGCGAGCTCCTGCGCGGCGGTCGAGCCGGCCTCGCGGATGTGGTAACCGCTGACTGACAGGGGTTTGTAACGAGGGATCTCCCGCGCGCAGTACTCCATCAGGTCGCCGATCAGGCGCAGGTGCGGCTCCGGCTCGAACAGCCACTCCTTCTGCGCGATGTACTCCTTGAAGATGTCGGTCTGCAGGGTGCCGTCGAGCTTGCTGAGGTCGGCGCCCTGGCGTTCGGCAGCCACCAGGTACATGCAGAAGACCGGGACGGCCGGGCCGGAGATGGTCATGCTCGTCGTGACGTCCTGCAGCGGGATGCCGTCGAAGAGGACGTCCATGTCGGCGGCCGAGTCGATGGCCACCCCGCAGTGCCCGACCTCGCCGAGTGACTCCGGCTCGTCCGAGTCGCGCCCCATCAGAGTCGGCATGTCGAAGGCGACGCTCAGGCCGCCACCCCCGGCGGCGAGGATCATCTTGTAGCGCTCGTTGGTCTGCCGCGCGTTGCCGAACCCCGCGAACTGGCGGATGGTCCAGGTGCGCCCGCGGTAACCGGTGGGATAGAGGCCCCGGGTGTACGGATATTCGCCCGGCCATCCGATGCGCTCGAAATCCGGGTAGGTGACGCCGTCGGGCGGCCCGTAGACGGGTTCGACCGTCGAGCCGGAAAGCGTGGTGAAGTCGGCGTCCCGCTTGCGGGCCGCGTCATAGCGCCGTTGCCAGCGCTCCCGGCCGGCGGAGATCTCGGCAGCATCCATGCCCGCCATCGTAGAGCAGAGCTGAACGATCATTAAGGCTATGACCTGAACAGGATGACCAGGATGGGACCGTTGCCGGAAATATTCCTGAGTTCGCTCTGGCACCGGGACCGTCCGATCGGGAGAGTGTCGTCTGAGAGATCAGCCCCCCTCGCCCCGGCGGCGTCCGCCACGCTGCCGGGGCTCTCTCAGCACCCGGCGAGGGCCGGCAGGCGGTGCTCCAGGATCCACGCCTGCGGGTCGCCCTTGCGGTGCAGCTGGCGCATCACCATCGGCAGCATCGCGTCCCGGATCGCCGCACCGACCGGCCCGAGCACCTTGCCGTTGCTCGACCGCCGGCCGTAGGCCACCACCTTCTGCACCCTCGGCCGCCGCTCGGCCTCGTAACCGGCCAGTGCCTCGGACACGTCGCGCTGCCGCCGCAGGTGGTGCCCGAGGACCACGGCGTCCTCCAGCGCCATCGACGCGCCCTGCCCGGACGACGGGGCCACCGCGTGCGCCGCGTCGCCGACCAGCACCACACGCTCGCCGCGCCAGACCGGCACCCGCCGCAGGTCACGGGTGTTCCACGGCCCGACCATCTCGTCCGAGGCCCGGATCAGGTCGCCGGCCGGCTCACCGGCGAAGAGGTCCAGCAGATACTCCCGCCAGGTCTCGTCGGTGAACTCTCCGGGCCGCGCCGGCTGCTTGCGCGGCGGGTTCGCGAACCACCAGACCGAGTCGTCCGGCGCGGTCACCCAGCCGAAGAACGCGCGGCGCCCGAAGGACATCTGCATGGTGCCGCGCGGCGGTGCGAGATCCGGGCCGACCGGCCCCGCGGTGAAGCCACCGGTGTTGAGCAGGCCGAGATAGTGCGGCTCAGGAGCATCAGGATCAAGAGCCTTTCGGGTACGCGACCGCAGCCCGTCCGCGCCCACGAGGAGATCCGCCGTCGCGTCCCGGCCGTCCTCGAAGCCCGCGGTCACCGCCCCGGATCCGGCCGTGACGGACGCGAGCCGGGCGCCGTAGACGATCGGGATGTCGTGGGCCTCCGCCTCGGCGCGCAGCGCGGTGTAGAGGTCCGCCCGGCGGATCGTGGTCGTCTCCGGCCCACCGAGGGGCACCTCCGCCAGCATCTGACCGCGCGCACCGCGCAGCGCGATCGTGGGCGTGGAGAACCCGCCCGCGAGCACCCGGGCCGGATCCATGCCCAGCGAGCGCAGGGCGTGCACGCCGTTCGCGGCGATCGTCAGGAAGACACCGCGCTCGTCGGCGCCGCGCTCCTTGGCCTCGTAGATCACCGGTGCGTACCCGGCGTGCCGCAGCGCGATGGCGGTGGCGGTGCCGGCGATGCCCCCGCCGGCGACGATGGCGCTTCTCTCGTTAGTCATGGGATGACTATTGATGAGATGACTAATCGCCGTCAACCCTGAGACGACCCCTAAGCTGACCGCCATGAAGCGGTCTCCCCTGGCGATGGTTCTGCTGGCGCTGCTGGTGGAGGCACCGATGCACCCGTACCGGATGCAGCAGGTGATCAAGGAGCGCGGTCAGGACCAGCTGGTCAACGTCGCGCAGCGCAACAGCGTGTATCAGATGCTGGATCGCCTGGTCCGGGACGGGCTGGCACGGCCGGGCGGCACGAGCCGGGAGGCCGGGCGGCCGGAACGCACGGTCTATGAGGTGACCGACGAGGGCGCGGCGACCCTGCGCCGCTGGGTCCTGGAGATGCTGCCCGAGCCGGCCCGGGAGTTCCCGGAGTTCCCTGTCGCCCTGGCGTTCCTGCCGATACTCACCCCGGCCGAGGCACGGGAACTCCTCGAACGGCGGCTCGCCGCGCAGGCCGAGCGGATCGCGGCGATCGACGCGCAGGCGCCACCCGGGCTGCCCCGCCTCTTCCTGGTCGAGGACGAGTACCGGTCGGCGGTGCTGCGCGCCGAGACCGAGTGGATGCGCGGGCTGATCGCCGACCTGGCGGACGGCACCCTCACGTGGGACCGGGCGATGATCGAGGAGACGCTCGCGCGGTTCAGCTGACTGATTTAGATCAGAGGTTGAGGTTGTTCAGGAGTTCGTCGGCGGCGGCGTACGGGTCGATCTCGCCGGCCGCGACCCGGGCCGCCAGATCGCTCAGCGCGGTGCCCTCGCGCAGGTCGCCCATCCTGGCCCGCAGGGTACCCAGAGCGAGCGCCGACACCTCGGCCGCGGCCCGCTTCTCCCGGCGCACCCGCAGGTTGCCGCTGTTCTCCAGCCAGTCCCGGTGCTTGCCGATCGCGGCCACCACGTCGTCGAGGCCCTCGCCCTTGACCGCGACCGCGCGGACCACCTGGGGACGCCAGTCGCCGGGCGCGCGCTCGCCGAGGGCGAGCATGCCCTGGATGTCGCGGTAGGTCGCGTCGGCGCCGGGCCGGTCCGCCTTGTTGATCACGAAGACGTCGGCGATCTCCAGGACACCCGCCTTGACGGCCTGGATGGCGTCGCCCATCCCGGGCGCGAGCAGCACCAGCGTGGTGTCGGCGAGCGAGGCGATCTCCACCTCGGCCTGGCCGACACCGACCGTCTCGACCACGATCGCGTCGCAGCCGGCGCCCTCCAGCACGCGGACGGCCTGGGGCGTCGCGGCGGACAGGCCGCCCAGCTGGCCTCGGCTGGACATGGACCGGATGTAGACGCCGGGGTCGGCTGCGTGGTCGGTCATCCGCACCCGGTCACCGAGGATCGCGCCGCCGCTGAACGGGCTGGACGGGTCCACGGCCAGCACGCCGACCCGGGCACCCTGCTCGCGCAGCGCGCGGACCAGCTCGTTGGTGGTGGTCGACTTGCCGACGCCGGGCGCGCCGGTCAGGCCGATGACCTGGGCGCGTCCCGCGTACGGCGCCATCGCGGCGGCCACCTCGGGCAGCGCCGGATGGCCGTTCTCCACCAGGCTGATCAGCCGCGCCACCGACCGCGGGTCACCCTCGCGGGCCTTCGCGACCAGGGTCGGCACATCCCGGGACCGACCGGTCACAACTGTGCCCTCCGGCGCGTGCCAGCCTGGCCCTCGCCCGCGATGCCGCGTCTTGGTGCGGCCGGGTGCCGCTCGGTGCAGTCGGTCACGCTGATGGCACCTTGATGATCAGAGCGTCGCCCTGACCGCCACCGCCGCAGAGGCCGGCCGCGCCGAGGCCACCGCCGCGGCGCTGGAGCTCGAGCGCCAGGGTGAGCACCAGCCGTGCGCCGGACATGCCGATCGGGTGTCCGAGAGCGATCGCTCCGCCGTTCACGTTGACGATCCCCTCCTCCACCTTCAGCTCGCGCATCGACTGGATCACGACCTGAGCGAAGGCCTCGTTGATCTCGATGAGGTCGAGGTCCTCGACGGTCAGCCGGGCCTTCGCCAGCGCGTGCTTGATCGCGTTCGACGGCTGCGACTGCAGCGAGCTGTCCGGCCCGGCCACGTTACCGTGCGCGGTGATCTCGGCGAGCCAGGTCAGGCCGAGCTCCTCGGCCTTCGCCCGGCTCATCACGACCACTGCGGCGGCGCCGTCGGAGATCGGGGAGGCGCTGGCGGCGGTGATCGTGCCGTCCGGCGTGAAGGCGGGGCGCAGACCGGCCAGCGACTCGGCGGTGGCGTCCGGGCGCACGCCCTCGTCGGTCTCCACCGGGGCGACCTTGCCGCGACCACCGCCCGGCACCGCGACGATCTCCTCGGCGAACCGGCCCTCCCGCTGCGCCGCCGCGGCCCGCCGGTGGCTGAGCGCGGCGAACGCGTCCTGCTCGGCGCGGGTGATGCCGAGGCGCACCCCGCTGGCCTCGGTCGACTCGCCCATCGAGATCCCGGCCCACGGGTCCATCAGGCCGTCGAACGCGGCGTGGTCGCGCACCAGCACGTCGCCGAACTTGCGGCCCTGCCGCGCGTCGGGCAGCAGGTGCGGCGCGTTGGTCATCGACTCCATGCCGCCGGCCACCACGACGTCGAACTCGCCGGCCCGGATCAGCTGGTCGGCCAGGGCGATCGCGTCCAGGCCGGAGAGGCACACCTTGTTCACCGTGAGCGCCGGGGTGTTCATCGGGATCCCGGCGGCGACCGCGGCCTGGCGAGCGGTGATCTGCCCGCAGCCGGCCTGCAGCACCTGACCCATGATCACGTACTCCACCTGCTCGGGTGCGACGCCACCACGCTCCAGCGCGGCCTTGATGGCGTGCCCGCCCAGCGCGGTGGCCGGCAGGTGCTTGAGGTTGCCGAGCAGGCGGCCCATGGGGGTCCGGGCGCCACTGACGATCACGGAGCTGGTCACTGTCTGGGATCCGATCTGACGACGACCGGGTCAGGGGAACCCGGAATGGCCTTAACGATGGGTCAGGTCGAGACTAATCGCATGACAGACGACTCACCGAGTGCCGTTGGCACCGAGAATGTCACATTCTCCGACGTCGAACTGCTACGCATCGACCACGTCGGTATCGCCGTAGCGGACTTGGACGACGCCATCCGCTTTTATGGGGAAAAGTTCGGTTTGCGGTGTGTGCACCAAGAGACCAATGACGAACAGGGCGTCCGCGAAGCCATGCTCGCGGTCGGCGACGGCACCGGGCCCCGGCTGCAGTTGCTCGCGCCCGCGCGAGCCGACTCGGCGATCGCCAAGTTCCTCGACCGCAGCGGCCCCGGCCTGCAGCAACTCGCATACACGGTGGCCGACGTCGAGGTCGCCGCGGACCGTCTCCGGGCCCAGGGGATGCGCCTGCTCTACGACGAGCCGAAGCGGGGTACCGCCGGTTCGCGCATCAACTTCGTGCACCCGAAGGACGCCGGCGGGGTCCTGGTCGAGTTGGTGGAGCCGGTCTGACGCGTACGCCGGTCGGGTGATTCCTCCTGACTCGGGCTCGGTCGCCTGGCAGGATCGTGGCCATTGAGCAGGGCCGACGACGCCGGCGGCCGAGCCCACATCGTCCGAAGTCCCGAGTGACCAGGTGGCGACGGACGACGGACGGCCGACCGGGAAGTCGACCGGCGGCGGGCCGTTCGGTTCAGGACCCGGCTACGGTCCAGGTCAAAGCTGATCTACGATGCGGTTCGGATGCCCGTCGGCTCTTGCATGTCCGTTCCCTTCTCGCCAGGATGGCGCAATGCCCCAGCAGCAGGATCAGAACCTGGCCTTCTTCGAGACCGCTAACTCGCAGCACGACTTCACCGTCGTCCTGCGTGGTTACGACCGTCACCAGGTGGACGGACACATCGGTCGGCTGCTCGCCGCACTGAATCAGTCCGAACAGGCCCGTGGTGAGGCCGAGCAGCGCATGAACGACGCTCAGCGTCGCCTGCGGCAGGCCGAGCAACGACTCAACGCGCTGGAGCAGAAGCTCGCCGACAGCAACAAGCTGCTGGAGGAGAACAACCGTCCGACGCTCTCCGGGCTGGGCACCCGGGTCGAGCAGATCCTGCGTCTCGCCGAGGAGCAGGCGAACGACCATCGCAGCGAGGCCAAGCGGGAGTCCGAGGGCATCCTCTCCGCGGCGCGGCTCGAGGCCCGCGAGATCACCGACAAGGCGCGCGCCGAGGCCGCCGCCATGAAGGCGACCGCCGAGCGTGAGGCCGGCCAGGTCCGCACGCACGCCGAGCGCGAGGCCGCCGAGACCCGGGTCCAGGCCCGCCGCGAGGCCGACACGCTGCGCTCCGACGCCGACCGCGAGACCAAGCAGCTGCGCACGGTCACCGCACACGAGGTCGCCGAGCTGAAGTCGACGGTCGAGCGCGAGGTCAACTCGCTGCGCGCCACCGCCGAGCGGGAGATCACCCAGGCCCGGGCCAAGGCCGCCCGGGAGGCCGAGGAGAAGCGCGCCGAGGCCACCAAGCTGCTCACCGACGCCCGCGACAAGCGCGACAAGGACCTGCAGGCCCTCGCGCTGGAGATCGCCGAGCGCCGGGAGAAGGCGGAGCGCGAGGAGTCCGAGCGGCACGCCGCCCAGGTCACCGCCACGCAGAAGATGGTGTCCGAGGCCGAGGAGCGCGCCCGCGCCGCCGAGGACCGCGCCAAGGAGATCTCGCAGCGGGCCGAGACCCGCCGGGTCGAGTCCGAGCGCAGCGCCGCCGAGGCCGTCGAGAAGGCTCGTGCCCTCGCCGAGAAGACCGTCAGCGAGGCCCGCTCCGAGTCGAACCGTCTGCTCAGCGACGCCCGCACCGAGGCCGAGCTGACCACCCAGGCCGCCCGCCGCGAGGTCGAGGACCTGACCCGTCAGAAGGACGCCGTCACCAACCAGCTCGGGCAGATGCTGTCCGGCCTGTCCGGCCTCGTTCCGGGTGTCGGTGGCGCGGCAGCCGCCAAGGCGGTTGCCGAAGCGGCGCCCAAGCCGGCCGGCGAGGCGCCGGCCCAGCGCGCCGGCGAACAGGGCGCTCAGCCGGCCGCCGAGCAGCCTGAGCAGGCCGGACCCGGCGACGCGCCGGTGGCTGCCAAGACCAACTCCTGAGAGGTCGGCCCCTCCGGTTGCGAAGCCGCCGCGAGTACGCGACGGTGAAGCGGGCCGGGAGGTCGAGACGATTCAAGGCCGTGCCGGAGTTTCTCCGGGACGGCCTTGCTCGTTTTCGCGCGTAGCCTGGTTTTGGCTACCGGGGTCCGACAAAAAGTGACTACCCGCACAGTCCCCGCCAAGCGGTGTGTAACGGTACGGCTCGGGACGATGCGTATGTGAGGATGGACAGCATGTCGCACGGCGGTGAAATTCTCGGTCTCGGCGGGGACGCGTCCACCGAGCCCAACTTCGAGACCGCCCTGCGGGGTTACGAACGGAAGCAGGTCGAGCGTTACGTCGCTCGCGCGGAGAACGAGATCGCCGCCCTGAGCGCCGAGCGCGAGCAGGCCTACTCGCAGATCCAGGCGATGGCCGCACAGGTCAAGGGACTCCAGCAGGAGCTCTCCGAGACGCGCCGCAGTTCCGGGATCAGCGGCGAGGTCTCCTTCCGTCACCTCGGGCCCCGCGTCGAGCAGATCCTCACCCTGGCCGAGGAGCAGGCCGAGGCGATCAAGGCCTCCGCCACCGACGACATCGCCAGCCGGCTCGCCGAGGCGGAGCGCATCCGGGCCGAGGCCGAGGCGCACGCCCACGACGGCATCCGCGACTTCGAGATCGCCCTGGCCGCCCGCCGGGCCGAGGAGGAGAAGGCCGACGCCGCCCGGCACACCGCCAGCGACAAGGCCCTCGCCACCGCCCGGCAGAACGCGGAGCAGCTGCGCTCCGAGGCCGAGGCCGTGCTCACCCGGGCGCGCGGCGACGCGAAGCACCTCACCGAGAAGGCCACTCAGGACGCCCAGCGCACCCGGGCCGAAGTGGACGGTTGGGTCCAGTCCACCCGGATGCAGGCCGAGCAGGAGCTCAAGGCGCTGCGGGAGAAGACCCAGCAGGAGATCAACGCCAAGCGGGCCGAGGCGGAGCGCGAGCAGGCCGACCTGAAGGCGTCGGTCGAGCACGAGCTGGCTCTGCGCCGGCACGGGGTGCTGGAGGAGCTCGCGCAGATGCGGTCCGGCGTCGAGAAGCAGTGCGCCGACCTGCGCAGCGAGGCCGACAAATATGCGGAGGAGGTTCTCCGCCGCTCCGACGAGCAGGCCACTGCCGTGCGCAAGGAGATCGCGTCCCAGCAGGAGAAGATCGCCCAGGCCGGCCGCGATCTGGAGGCCGCGCAGGCGAAGATCGGCGAGGCCGAGCAGCGCCGCGTCGCCGCCGAGGAGCAGGCCGAGTCCGCCGAGGCCGAGGACGAGCGGCTCCAGCAGCGCCTCGCCGAGGTGCACCAGCAGCTCGACGCGGAGCTGAAGCGGGTCAGCGAGGCCGAGCGCGCCGGTGAGGCCGCCGAGCGGCACGCCGCCGAGGTTCGCCGTCAAGTGCAAAAAGAGGCGAAGCGGGTGGCCGAGCTGGCCGCCGCCGCGGTGCTGGCCGCCGCCGCCTCACCGGAGGACCACGACATCCCTTCCGAGCTCGCCGACACCAAGGTCGACACCAAGCTGGACACCAAGGTCGAGACGATGCCGGACGGAAAGGTCGTCGCCGCCGCACCGGCCCCGGCGTCCTCCACCGCCACGGCTCCCACCCCTCCGCCCGGCACGACCACGCCGGCCGCGCAGCCGGGCAAGGTGACCGCCTCGGCCAAGGTGACCGTCCCGCAGCCGAGCCGGGTCTCCGCCGACGCCGAGTAAGGCGACCGTCCGGCAGCCGAGTCTCCGCCGACGCCGAGTAACGCTGATCACCGATGCCCGCACGCCGAGTGGCGGTGCGGGCATCGTGGCGTTACTCTCCGGATTCCCTGACGGAGCTGGTGGAGGTCCGATGTCGACTGAGGCGCCCGCTGACCAGCCCACTGCCGACGAGCCGGACCGGCCCGCTGCCGACGAGCCGGAGAAGCCCGCGGTGGAGGAGAGCGACGACGAGACGCGGTTCGGCGAGCCCGGGCCGCCGCTCAACCGTCGCAGCCCTTTTCTGTACGGGTTCCTGTTCGGCCTCGGCGTCATCCTGGCGTACGCCCTCTTCCTGGGATTCCGCAACGCCGCCTCGATCCTGGTCCTGATCTTCATCGCGCTGTTCCTGGCCATCGGCCTCAACCCGGCGGTGACCCGGCTGCGCAAGTGGGGCCTGCCGCGCGGTGCCGCCGTGGCGATCGTCGCGCTCGCCGTCGTCGGGCTGCTTGTCGGTGGCTTCGTCGCGCTGATCCCGCCGCTGGTCACCCAGACCACCGAGCTGATCAACAACGCGCCCGACACGATCGACAGCCTGCGCCGCAGTGAGACGGTCAACGAGCTGGTCCAGCGCTACGACATCGTCAACAAGGTGCAGGCCGCGATCAACGCGGGCACCATCGGCAACGCGCTCGGCGGGGTGGTCGGCGGCGCCCGGCTGCTCTTCGGCACGATCTTCAACATCCTGACCGTGCTGGTCCTGACGATCTACTTCATGGCCGCCTTCGAGCGGATCAAGGAGACCGGTTACTCCCTGGTCCCGTCGTCGCGGCGCGAGCGGGTGCGGCTGCTGACCGACGAGATCCTGACTAAGGTCGGGGCGTACATGGTGGGCGCGCTGGCGATCGCGATCCTGGCCGGGCTCAGCACGTTCGCGCTGGCACTGGCGCTCGGTCTGGCGTACCCGTTCGCCCTCGCCGTGGTGATCGCCGTCTTCGACCTGATCCCGCAGATCGGCGCCACCCTCGGCGCGATCATCGTGAGCCTCGTCGGGCTCGCGTCCTCGGTCACCGACGGAATCGTCTGCATCGTCTTCTTCATCGTGTACCAGCAGATCGAGAACTACCTGATCTATCCGAACGTGATGCGCCGCTCGGTCAAGGTCAGCGATGTGGCGGCGCTGGTGGCGGCCCTGGTCGGGGTCGGGCTCTTCGGCGTGACCGGCGCGCTCGTCGCGATCCCGATGGTGGCCGCCATCCAGCTGATCGTGCGGGAAGTGGTCCAACCGGCCCAGGCACAACGCTAGGCCAGCGGCTTGGGGACCTCGACGTCGGAGAAGGCGGCGACAGTGCGGTCGGCATAGGCTCCCGCGTCACCGGTCTCCATCGGGCCGTCCCACTCGCGCGGGAGCGGCACCGGCACGTCCGGCGCCACCCGGCGGACGACCTCGTCGAGGACGGTCTCGGCGTCGCCCACCCACAGGTGCTTCGCGCCGGGCACCGGAACCACCTCGGCGTGCGGGATCGCGGCGAACCGCTCCTTCGCCTCGGCCGGGCGCAGGTAGTCGTCGAACTCCGGGATCAGCGCCGTCACCGGCTTGCCGTCGGCGGCCCAGGCGGCCAGGTGCTCGGGACGGGAGAAGCGCAGCGGCGGGGAGAGCAGGATCGCGCCGGTGACGGCCGGGTCGAGGCCGTACATGAGGGTCAGGTCGGTGCCGAACGACCAGCCGAGCAGCCAGATGTTCGGCAGGTCGGCGAACTCCGCGTACTCGATGGCGGCGGCCACGTCGAACTTCTCGTCGACGGCAGCGGAGAAGGAGCCGCCGCTTGTTCCGCGTACGCTGCTCGTCCCTCGCGTGTTGAACCGCAGCACCGCGACCCCCGCCAGGGCCGGCAGCCGCCAGGCCGCCTTGCGATAGACGTGGCTGTCCATCATCCCGCCGTGGGTGGGCAGCGGGTGCAGGCAGACGAGGGTGGCCACCGGGTCGCGGTCCAGCGGCCGGGCCAGCTCACCGACGAGGGTGACGCCGTCCGCGGTGTGCAACTCGATGTCCTCCCGGTGTGCGGGCAGGATGGAGTTGGCACGGATCTGGTTGCTCATAGCTTCGATCATCACCCATAGCGCGGGGCGTTGCGCGAGCGCTCCACCCCTGGGGCACGCCGGTCCCGTGCCCGCCAGCACCCGGTGTGCCAGTGCCGCCGGTCGCTCTCGTCGCCGTAACCGTCGGCCGGCCACGCCACCACGTGCGCCACGCCCGGCCGGATGTCCTGCATGCAACCCGGGCACCGGTAGGTCTTGGACGCCGCCGCACCGAAGATGTTCCGCACCATCCACTCACCGTCCTGCCACTGCTGGACGCGCTCCTCGGTGATTCCGGGACGATCCGGGCGAGGGTCCTCGGCGTCACGGCGGCGGGGGTGGTTGCGGCGGGGGCTCACAACTCAAGAGTACGTAGTGACTGATCAGTAACAATCACCCTAGACTCCGGATATGACGGCGACTCACGTTCCCGGCCAGCCCGTGCTCGAGGACGGGCAGTTGATCTCCACGAACCCGGCGACCGGCGAGGAGGCCGGCCGGGTGAAGGTGGCCGACACCGACGCGGTCAACGCCGCGGTCGAGCAGGCCCGCGCCGCCGCCGTCTGGTGGCAGGGCCTGGGCTGGGACGGCCGCAAGACCCGGCTGCTGCGCTGGCGGTCGCTGCTGGTCGAGCGCATCCAGGAACTCGCCGAGCTGGCTCACCGGGAGTCCGGCAAGCCGGTCACCGACGGCGTCATGGAGGTGGCCGCCGCCGTCGAGCACCTGGACTGGGCGGCCCGGAACGCCAAGCGCGTGCTCGGCCCGCGACGGGTACGAACGCGGCTGCTCGTCGCCGAGCACTCCGGTCACCTCGAGTACCAACCGTTCGGCGTGGTCGGCGTGATCGGGCCGTGGAACTATCCGATCTTCACCCCGGTCGGCCCGATCAGCGGCGCGCTGGCCGCCGGCAACGCGGTGGTGTTCAAGCCCAGCGAGTACACGCCGGTGGTCGGTCAGTGGCTGGCCGACACGTTCGCCGAGATCGTCCCGGAGCACCCGGTGCTGCAGGTCGTCCACGGGCTCGGCGACGTCGGCGGCGCCCTCTGCCGCTCCGGCGTCGGCAAGGTGGCCTTCACCGGCTCCACCGCGACCGGTAAGAAGGTGATGGCGGCCTGCGCGGAGAACCTGGTGCCGGTCGTGATCGAGGCCGGCGGCAAGGACGCGCTGATCGTCGACGAGGACGCGGACGTCGCGGCGGCCGCCGAGGCGGCCGTCTGGGGTGCGATGACCAACGCCGGGCAGACCTGCATCGGCATCGAGCGGGTGTACGCGGTAGAGCCCGTCTACGACCGGTTCGTCGAGGCGGTCGTGGAGAAGGCCGGCAAGTTGCGTACCGGCGAGGAGATCGGGCCTATCACCATGCCGCGCCAGCTGGACATCATCCGCGACCACATCGAGGACGCGCTGGCCAAGGGCGGCCGGGCGGTGCTGGGCGGTGCAGAGGCGGTGCAGGCGCCGTACGTGGCCCCGACCGTACTCGTCGACGTTCCCGCGGACTCGTCGGAGATCCGCGAGGAGACGTTCGGCCCGACGCTGACGATCACCAAGGTTCGGGACGCCGACGACGCGGTGACCAGGGCCAACGACACACCGTACGGGCTGGGTGGCGCCGTCTTCGGCAAGCGTGACGGTATCCGGATCGCCCGCCGGCTGCGCGCCGGCATGGTCGCCGTCAACGGGACGCTCACCTTCGTCGGCATGGGCAACCTGCCGTTCGGCGGCGTCGGCGAGTCCGGGTTCGGCCGCATCCACGGCGAGGACGGCCTGCGCGAGTTCGCCCGCGCCAAGGCGATCACCGTACGCCGGGCGAAATCCCTGCTCCCCGCGATGACGTTCGAACGTACCCCGGCCCAGGTCAACCAGATCGTGAAGGCCCTGCGCCTTCTCTACGGCCGTAAGCCCTAGTCTGTTCGGGTGGTCGATCACCCGGCGGTCGAGGTCAGCGGTCTGCACGTCAGCTACGGCTCGGCGCCGGTGCTGGTCGATGTGGGGCTCGTCGTCCCGGCCGGCGCCGGCGTCTGCGTGACCGGCGAGAACGGCATCGGCAAGTCCACGCTGCTCCGCTGCGTCAGCAGCCTCCAGCAGGCCGACTCCGGCACGATCCGGGTCTTCGGCGCCGAGCCCGGTGACACCCCCGACTTCTGGCGCGCCGTGGTCACCACGGTCGAACCGCCCACCTGGTACCCCGGGCTCACCGCCCGCGAGCACGCCGAACTCGTCTGCCGGGCACACGGCCAGGACCCGGACGGCGCCGGCATCGACGAGGCGCTCGACCGGTTCGGCCTCACCGCGCACGCCGACGCGATCCCGCCGTCGCTCTCCTCCGGCCAGAAGCAGCGGCTCACGCTGGTGCTCGCCCTGGTGCGCCCGAGTTCGCTGCTCATCCTCGACGAGCCCGAGCAGCGCCTCGACCCCGACGGGCGGGCCGCCGTGGCCGCGATGCTCGCCGACTACGTCAGCTCCGGCGGATCCCTGCTGATGGCCAGCCACGACGACAAGTTCGCCGTCGCGTCGGGCGCCGAGATCACCACGATGGAGTCGCTGAGCGAGGCACACGAGTGACCGCCGCCGTCCCGCTCCGGCCGGTCCGGCGCTGGATCTCCCGCACCCAGTCGTCCCATCGTGATCGCGGGGAGACGCTGGGCAGCATCTACGTCGGCGTGCTGTTCGTGGCGATCACGGGTGCGATGCTGCACAACCAGCTCACCGCCCTCTTCTGGCCCGCCCGACCGGCACTCACCGGGCTGGCCGCGAGCGCGTCAGCCGTACTCATCCTGGCTTTGATCTTGATGGCACTGCGCCGCATCGGACCGATTTCGCTCAGCCGCCCCGCAGCCTATTTCCTGCTGACCGCACCCGTGAGCCGGCGCCGCCTCCTCCTGCCCTCCCTCCGCCTGACCGCGCTCGCCACCGCCGTGACATCCTCCGCAGCCGCATTCGCCCTGCTCGGCCATGCGGCTACCCGCGACACGGCTCCGGTGGCCCTGCTCATCGTCACCGCGGCGTTGTCCGGCGCGGCCCTCGTCCTGATCGCCGCCTTCGCCCAGTCCGATCCACGCCGCGCCACGCTGATCGACCGCTTGACCGCTTTCGCCCTTGCTGCGGCGCTGGCCGAGCTGGTTGCCGAGGCGGCCGGCTGGACGCCGCCCACGCTTCCCGGGTGGCCCCCCGCCGCGTCGCTGGTCACCCTCACCGGTGCGCTCGCGGTGATCGTCGCCATCGCTTCCTTCTCATCGGTACGCGACCTCGCGCACGTTCCCAACAACCGCATCCTCGAGTCGGCCAAGACAGCGGGCACCCTGTTCGACGCCGCGTTCGGCATGGAACCGTCGTGGGTCACCGACATGATCGAACGCCGCTACTGGTCCACCCGCCGACTGACCTCGTCCCGCCCACCGGCCCGCCTGCCGGTGCTGATCGGCCAGGACTACCAGCTGGCCCGGCGCCGCCTGCCCCACCTGCTCTGGCTGGCCGCCTCCGCCACCCTGCCGCTGCTGCTCACCGCCGCACCGGGCTGGCTGCTCGGCATCGCCGTCCTGCTCGGCGCCATGATCGCCGCGGGCACCACCACCGCCACCGTGAAGACCGACGCCGGCAACCCGGTCCTGCTCCGGATGCTCGGCCTCACCTCACGCCAGATCCTGATCCAGCGGCTGTGCCTCCCGGCCGTGCTGTCCACCGCCTGGACCACCGCGGCCCTGGCCCTGCTCCAGGTCACCGGCCACCTCCCCGCCGGACCCTGGCCGCTGCTCGGCCTGGCCGTCGGCCCGCTCGCCGCCACGGCCGCCGTCCGCCGTGCCCGGGTGGGTTTCGTCCGCAACGACCTCCTCCCCCTGGACACCCCGATGGGCACCGTCTCCACGGGTCCCCTGGTCAACGCGGTGGCCGGCCCGGATCTGCTGCTCCTCGGCCTGCCCTTCGTGATCGCCGTCGCCGGTGGGAAGCCGCTGTCACTCTCCGGGGTGCTGCTCCAGGCCGCGGTCACCGCCATGGTCGTCCGCCTGTACGTGACCGTCTCCACTTCGGACGACCGCACCGAACTGACCCGCCGCTGAGTTCGCCCGCGCCCTTGCCGAAATCATCTTAGTCGTTAAGATAATCGGCCATGGCCACATCGACCGACTTCTCGGTAGCGATCGCCGGCGCCGGACTCTCCGGCCTCTGTCTCGCCCAGTACCTGATGCGCGCCGGCATCGACGTGCACGTCTACGAGCGGGACCTCGGACCCTTCGTCCGGCAGCAGGGCTACCGGATCATCCTCGACCGGTACGGGTTGGAGGCACTGCGCGACTGCCTCCCCCGTCCGCTCTACCGACTGGCGCTGACCACCGGCGACGAACCCGGCGGGCACCTGCGCTTCACCGACAGCCGCCTGCGGGACGCGTTCACCATCAACTTCAAGATCGAGCCACACGCGACCCGCCAGGTCGACCGGATGACCCTGCGGTCGATCCTGATGTCCGGGCTGGACGGGCGCATCCATTACGGCAAGGCCGCCGTCGGGGTGGACAACCGCGGCCCGGCGGGACTGCGGCTGCGGTTCGCCGACGGCGGGGCCGTCCCGGCGAGCGTCGTCGTGGGCGCGGACGGCATCGGCTCGGCACTGCGCGCGCAGCTCATCCCGGACGCGGACCCGGAGAACACCCCGATGGCGGGCGTCTACGGCCGGACGCCCCTGCAGCGCAACGGCGCGAGCATCATCCCGGACGTGCTGCGTACCAGCGGTGTCCTGGCCATCGCCAACCAGCCGGGCCGTGCCTTCTTCTTCACCTCCATGCGGTTCGGCGAGAGCCCGCGGGAGGCGTTCGCGCGCCTGGCACCGGGCAGCTACGCGCCCACCGGCCACGACTACGTGATGTGGGGGATGCTGCTCCGGCAGGAGGAGGTGCCGATGGGCGCCCGCGGAGACCTGCTGGCGATGCGGGACCTGGCCGCCCGGATGAGTACGGACTTCCACCCGCTCGTCCAGCGGCTGGTCGACACGGCCGAGCTGGACGCCACGGTGCTCAACCTGTTCGCCACCGGCCGCCGCCCGGACCGCTGGGCGGTACCCCGGGCGACGATGATGGGCGATGCCGTGCACGTCATGCCGCCGTTCGGCGCTCAGGGCGGCAACACCGCGCTCCGCGACGCCGCCCTGCTCGGCCACCGGCTGGTCGAGGCCCGGGCGTTCGGCACGCCGGTGGAGGACGCGATCGCCCGCTACCAGGACGAGATGGTGCCGTACGCCTTCCGCGCCGTCGACACGGCCGCCGGGCTGATGCGCCGCCTCACCGGGGCCGCGGCCGCGCCGCACTGGGTGCTGACCCGCGTGTTACCTCGGCTGCACCGGGTCACCGTGCCGGAGGCATGATTGCGGGCATGCCCCACGAGCCGGCCCGTACGTCCACAATCGTCGATCTCATGCGCGCCGGCCGGGAGACCTCGCGGCTCTCGACGGTGTTGCGGTACGCCATCGCGGATCGCCTGGGCCTGACCGTGAGCGACCTGGAGTGCCTGGACTTCCTTGCGGACGCCGGATCCGCCACCGCGGGCCAGGTCGCCGAGCGGACCAACCTCACCACGGGCGCGGTGACCAGCATGCTCCGCCGCCTCCAGCAGGCCGGCTGGGTCACCGCCGAACGCGACCCGGCGGACCGGCGCCGGGTGATCGTCACCCTCCGGCCGGAGCGGGCCGCCGAACTGGACCGCCCGTATGAGGGGTTCGCCGAACGGGCGGGGCGGCTCGTCGAGGGCTACACCTCCGACGAGGTCGAGCTGCTGGTCCGGCACCATCACCGCCTTCAGGAGATGTATCTCGCCGAGCTGGACCACCTCCGCAGCGCCGAAGTCGCGCAGAAATCTGTTTGAGGGATCCCCCCACGACCGTCCACATCGTATACGATCCCGGACACGAAAGTTACTCGCATCAATGCGACGAGGGAGAACTTTGTCCAAAAACAGGATCATCACCATTGCTGCAGCGGCCCTGATGGGCCTGGTCACCACCCTGGCCGGGCCGGTCACCGCCGCGTCGGCCGACGATCTGCCGGTGCCGCCCGCGTTCGAGTACAACACCGCCGTCGCGGGCACTCCGCCGGCGGGCCTGCCGAACTCGAGCTGCATCGTGCACCCCGGTGCGACGGTCTGCTTCGTAGCGGACGGTGACCGCTGGTGGGTGCGGGACACCGCGGCCGACAGCGCGTCGGCGGCTGCCTACTGGCAGAACGTGGTCAACTCCAAGACCGCGCGCAGCGGCCGCTGCCTCAACTCGCTCGGCAACGGCACCTGGGGTTACTGCAGCAAGAACTACGTCGAAGCCAGCATCCTGCTCACCGAGGCCCGGGTCTTCGACGCCTCGGAGGGGGTCACGCTCAGCCGGAGCGCCCCGAAGACCTACTTCCCGTAGGACAGTGGTGGGCGGCCACCGACATGGCCGCCCACCGCGTCGTCGGTCAGAAGAGGGTCAGCTCGTTGCGCTCCATGCCGCGGAGCTTGTCGTAATCCACCACGACACAGCGGATCCCACGGTCGGTGGCGAGAACACGGGCCTGCGGCTTGATCTCCTGGGCGGCGAAGACACCGGAGACCGGAGCCAACAGCGGATCCCGATTCATCAGTTCGAGATAGCGGGTGAGCTGCTCGACCCCGTCGATCTCGCCCCGGCGTTTGACCTCGACGGCCACCGACGCGCCCGACGGGTCCTTCAGGAGCAGGTCCACCGGCCCGATCGCCGTCATGAACTCGCGGCGGACGAGCGTGAAGCCCTCGCCGAACGTCTCCGGGTGCGCCGCGAGCAGCTCCTGCAGGTGCGCCTCGACGCCGTCCTTCTGCAGACCCGGATCGACCCCGAGATCGTACGAATAATCCTGGAAGATCTCCTCCAGCGTGATCCGCAGCTCCTCGCCCGCCTTGTTCACCACTTTCCAGACGCCCGGCGCCTCCTGCAGCTTGCAGGGCGGGCTCATCCAGTTGAGCGGCTTGTAGGCACGGTCGTCGGCGTGGATCGACACCGACCCGTCGGCCTTGACCATCAGCAGCCGCACCGCCGGGGGCAGGTGGGCGGAGAGACGGCCGACATAGTCCACGGAGCACTTCGCGATGACCAGACGCACCGGGCGACACTACCCGACTCCCGCCCGGCGGGGTTCGCATGCCGGTGCCATGCTGGATTCGTGTTCGAAGCATTGACCGGGACCGGTCTGGCCGCATCCGCGGGCCTCAACGCGTACATCCCGCTGCTCACGATGGGCCTGCTCGCCAGATACACCGAGGCGATCAGCCTGCCGTCCGGTTTCGCCTGGCTCACGAACGGCTGGACCCTGGTCATTCTCGGACTTCTGCTGGCGATCGAGGTGGTCGCCGACAAGGTGCCGATCGTCGATCACATGAATGACGTGGTGCAGACGTTCGTGCGGCCGACCGCCGGCGGCCTGGCGTTCGGCGCGGGTTCCGCCTCGGAGACGGTGACCGTGGCCGACCCGGGCTCGTTCTTCACCTCGCACCAGTGGGTGCCGATCGTCGCCGGCGGTCTGATCGCGCTCGTCGTGCACGGCGTGAAGAGCGCCTCCCGCCCGGTCGTGAACGCGAGCACGGCCGGTTTCGGCGCTCCGGTCGCGAGCACCGCCGAGGACATCGGCAGCGTGGTGATGTCGATTGTGGCGGTCCTGCTGCCGATCCTGGTTCTGTTCGGCCTGGTCATTCTCTTGTGGGCGGCGTTCTGGGTGGTGCGGCGCCGCCGCCGTCGCAAGCGTGAGCGAATCTCCGGTGTCGAGACACGCCAGTTGTTTGGTTGACTGCTCGGGTGCCCGCTGTCGCCGTACCCGCTTTTGCCCTCTCCTGGTGGCTGGCTTGCTATGTGATCGGGCGCGATCCGGGGCGGTGGGCGCTCCGGTGGACGGCAGCCGCGCTCTGGGCGTACGCGATCGGTGTCGCCGCCTGGACCCTCGCTCCCGCAAGCATGGCCGCCGAGGTCCTCCTCTGCCTTCCCGCGCTCGGCTGGGCCGGCGCCGTCGTCGCGCTGCTGCCGCTGACCCCGCGGGAGCGCCGGCCGGTGGACCGTGGCGCCCTGGTGCTCGGCGTGCTCTTCCTGGTCATGGTGATCGCCCTGCCGGGGGTGGGCCGCCTCGTCGCGCTCAGCCCTCTGATCGGCGGCCTGGTGATGCTCTGGCGCCTTCGGCCGCAGGTGACGCCGCGCACGCTGCCCGCCGCGCTGACCGTGATGGCGTTGCTCTACGCGGCCGGTCTCGCCCTGCTGCTCTCGTCGGCGGACGTCGGTGACGGGGCGATACTGGTCGGCGCGATCGGCGTGGACCTCGTGGTGGTGGGCTATCTCATCGCGGTCGCGCACGCGGCCGAGGCCGGTGAGCGGCTGCGCCCGGATCTGCGCCGTTCACTGGCCGCGGCGATCACCGCGCTGGTGCTGATCGGGGTCCCGGCGGCCGCCACCATGATGATCACTAACGGCCATCAGGGTGTCGCCGCTCTGCAGTTCGTGATGCTCGCGGTGGCGGCCGCGCTGGCCGGTCTCGGCGGACCCGTGCGGCGCCTGATAGACCGGGTGGCGCTGCACGACGACGCGTCGCTGCGGTCGGACCGGGACTCGCTGTTCCTGAACGCGGACGCGCTGCTGCGCCGCCGGGAGCGGCGGCGGCTCGCCTCGATCAGCGAGCCGGAGTTCCTGCGGCTGACCCGCCGGGCGCTGAACGACTTCGGTGATCTCGACCGGCTGGCTCGCAGCCCGCTGACCGATCTGCCGGTGGTGGAGCGGCGGCTCGCCGGGCGGGAGGACCAGCCGCGGGCCCGCGCGCGTGAACTGCGGGCGGTGCTGCGGGAGAGCGTGTCGGCGCTGCGGCCGCCGGGACCGTTCAGCACCACCGACGACTGGCGCTACTACAACGTGCTCCAGTTCTGCTGCGTGCTCGGCCTGAACCCGTACGTGCGACGTCCACGCGGCGACGGGATGAGCCGGGAGGCGCGGCTGGCCGTGGACTGGTTCCGCCGGTACGTGTCGCGCGACGTCAACAAGCAGTGGCAGCGGGAAGCCGCGATGATCGTGGCCGAGCGCCTGTGGACGGAGATGGGCGGGCGGCACCGGGCGCTGCCCGCGCGACCGGCGGACGAGATCACGACACGCAACGGCTAAAGCCCCAAAAGGGGCGTATCTGGTTAAAATCCCCCACCATGGGCAGTCACCGCAACGCGCTGGTCGCCGCGGTCCGGCAGGAGCTCGCCGAGGCACGCGGGACGGCGCGGGCGGTCCTGGCCGCCGCGGAGTCGGCGCGTGGTGAGGCGCAGCACCGGCGGCGGCTGGTCCGCGACGCGTACGCCACGTGCCTCAACCAGCTGGTGGCGGCCCGAGAGGCGGCCCGCGACGACATCGAGCGGCGGTACCGCGACGAGGCGTCCCGGCTCTCCGGCCACCTGCGCGGGCTGGCCACGGTCAGCGCGACCGGTGCGGCCGGCGCGCCCTGGCGGCTCTGGGCGCCGAGCGAGCCCGAGCCCGGCGGCCGGCCCGGTCTGCTGCGCATCGGCACCATCACGTTCGACGACCGGATCGCGCTGCCCGGCCTGGTTCCGCTGCTCGACGCCGCCCACCTGCACCTGGCGGGCCCGGCGCCGAACCTGGACGACGTGATCACCGGTGTGCTGCTGCGGGCGCTCGGCAGCACCCGGCCCGGCGAGATCGAGCTCACCATCTACGACCCCGAGCACCTGGGCGGGACCCTCGCGCCGTTCGCGCCGCTGGGGCCGGCGTTCGTCGGGCCGGGCGGGCTCGGCTCCCTCCTGGACGAGCTCGTCGAGCACATCTGCAAGGTCAACGAAACGGTCCTGGCCGGACGGCACGGCTGCCTGGCCGACCTGGTGGCGGCGACGCCGGGACCACGACCCGAGCCGTGGCGGCTGGTCGTACTGCTCGCCGACCGGGCCACCGCCGCCGAGCTCACCGGCACGCAGCGGGCGCAGCTGGACCGGATCGTGCGTACCGGGGTGTCCTGCGGGGTGCACCTGGTGGTCCGCGGCCTGGAGGTGGAGAACGACCCGACGGTGGAACGGATCATGGTCCGCGAACAGACCGCGACCTGCCACTCGCTCGGCGACCTGGAGATCCGCCTGGACCCGCCGCCGCCGGCCGAGCGGATCGCGGCGTTCTGCCAGAGCACGGCCGAGCGGCTGCGCGCCGACCCGGGCCCGGCGCGACTGTCCGACCTGGAGCCTGCCAAGCTCTGGGCCGAGTCGTCCCGGCACGGGCTGAGCGCGCCGATCGGGGACAGCACCGACGGAACGCTGGTGGAGGTGCCGCTCGGCGACGACCCGCCGCACGCGCTGATCGGCGGGCCGTCCGGATCCGGCAAGACCAACCTGATCCACGCGTGGCTGGGCTCGCTCGCCACCCGGTACGGGCCCGAGGAACTCGCGCTCTACCTGCTCGACTTCAAGGAGGGCGTGTCGTTCGCGCGGTACGCCCCCGGCCCGCGCGACCCCTCCTGGCTGCCGCAGGTGCGCCTGGCCGGCATCAACGTCAACGGTGACCGGGAGTTCGGCCTGGCCATGCTGCGCCACCTCGGCGAGGAGCTGCGGACCCGGGCACAGGCGGCGAAACGGTACGACGCCGGGAAGCTGGCCGAACTGCGCGCCGAGGACCCGGACGGGCACTGGCCGCGGATCGTCGCCGTGATCGACGAGTTCCAGGTGCTGCTCGACGGCCGGGACGCGGTCGCCGACGAGGCGGTGGCGCTGCTGGAGGACCTGGCCCGACGCGGCCGATCGCAGGGCATCCACCTGATCCTGGCCTCCCAGGAGGTGGCCGGCATCCAGGCGCTGTGGGGCCGTCCCGGCCTGATCGGCCAGTTCACCCTGCGGATCGCGCTGCCCAAGGCACGCCGGATCCTGGCCGAGGACAACCTGGCCGCGGCGGTCATCCCCCGCCACCACGCGGTGGTCAACACCGAGTCGGGCGTGGCCGGGGCGAACCGGATCGTCCGGCTGCCGGACGCCGGCGACCGGAACACCTGGCGCGCCGTGCAGCGCAAGCTGTGGCGGACCCGGCCGGCGGGCTGCGAGGAGCCCCGGCTCTTCGACGGGGACGCGGTGCCCCGCCTGCCGTCGGTGTACCGGCCATCGGGCCGGGTTCCGTCGGCGGACGCCCCGGTCGGGTCGTCGCCGGGTGCGGTGCTCGGCGAGCGGATCGACGTGGCGGCACAACCGGCCCGCCTGCGGCTCGGCCGGATGCCGGGGCGGAATCTGGCGGTGCTCGGTACGCGTACCGATGAAGCCTGTGACGTGCTCGCCGCCGCCGCACTCAGCCTGGCCGCCCAGGGGCCCGCGCACTTCAGCGTGATCTGCCTGGCGCCGGAGGCCGAACGCGCGGCGGCCCGGCTGGTCGCCGAACTGCCCACCGCCGACTGGTACGACTCCTCCGACGTCCACTTCGACCTGCAGCCCGCCGACGTCCCGCGCTATGTCCTCGGATACGCGCTGGACGCGGCCGGTTCGGAGCACCGCCCCGGGTTGCGGGCGATGCTGACCGACGGCCCGGAGCGGCGCACCCACGTCCTCGGCTGGTGGCGCTCGGTGGCCCGGCTCCGCGACGACCTCGGCGGGGTGGGCGCCCGGTTCGACGCGATCGGCGCCTGGGTGGCGCTGGACGTGCAGGGCGCCGACCTCGCACCACTGCACCCGCAGCCCGGCGGGCCGGTCTGGTACCCGCGGACCCGGCGCGCCCTGTTCTTCGACCGATCCGTGCACCGCACACCCGAAGTGATCATCCCGTACGAGGTGAACAGTGACCACACGTGACCGGCAGCCTCTCGGCCGCGACTACCAGCTGATGGTGAGCGCCCTCGCCGACGTGACCCGGCGGCGCGACAGCGAGCTGGAGAACGCGGAGCAGGCGTACCAGGACAGCGCCGCCCGGGCGGCGGGCGAGCTGGCCCGCGCCGAGGGCGACGCGCTCGCGGCGGACCGCTGGGCGGGCGCGGCCGCGGCCCAGGTGCTGGACGTGGACCGGGAGGCCGCCCGGCTCTGGGACCAGCTGCGCCGGGCGCGCGGGATGCGGGTCCGCGCACTGGGCGAGGTGCCGGAGCCGGCCCCCGTCGAGGCGCTTCCCCGGGTGGCCCTGCAGCGGCGCCCGTCGACCGAGGACGCGCCGGCACCGGGACGGCAGTCGCCGCGGACGCTGCTGTCGCAGGCCGCCGACCGGATCGACGTGACCGTACGCCCGGTCGGCCGGCGCGCGCTCTCCCGGTGGATGCTGCCCCTGCTCCCGGTGGTGGGCGCGGTCAGCGCGGCACTCACCGGCCTGATCGCGGCCGGCCTGGTGACCTTCGGCGGTACCGGCGTCTGGGCCGGCGTCGTGATCCGTGGCATGGGCTGGCTGACGTTCCTGGTGGCCCCGTCGGCCGGGGTGCCGGTGGCCGCGCTGCTCGCTCATCGGAGGTTGCAGGCGCGGCTCGACATCGGCGGCATCGGGCTGACGCTGCTGGGCGGGATGGTGGCGGCGACGCTGCTCTCGCTGGCGTTCGCCGCGTCACGCTAGTAGCTGTAGAAGCCCTTGCCGGTCTTGCGGCCCAGGTCGCCGGCGGTGACCATGCGCTGCAGCAGTTCCGGCGGGAAGAACTTCTCGTCGGCGGTGTCACGGTAGATGTTGCTCGCCGCGTTGAGCATGACGTCGAGGCCGGTCAGGTCGACGGTGGCCAGCGGGCCCATCGCATGACCGAAGCCGAGCTTCATCACCGTGTCCAGGTCGGCCGCGCTGACCACGCCCGACTCCACCAGCTGGATCGCCTCGACGAGCAGCGCGGAGAAGAGCCGGTTGGAGACGAAGCCGGCGACGTCCCGCTTCACCTCGACGCAGGTCTTGCCGACCTCCTCGGCGTAGTTGCGCGCCGCCGCGAGCGTCGCGTCCGAGGTCTGGTATCCCCGGACCAGCTCGACCAGCTTCATCATCGGCACCGGCGAGAAGAAGTGGATCCCGACGACCGACTCGGGCCGTGACGTGACCGTGGCGATCTGGGTGATCGGGATGGCCGAGGTGTTGGTGCCCAGGATCGCGCCCGGCTTGCAGATCTTGTCGAGGGCCTTGAAGACCTCGTGCTTGGCCTCGACCTTCTCGAAGATGGCCTCGACCACGACGTCGGCGTCACCGGCCGCGTCCAGGTCGGTGGTGGGTGTGATCCGGGCAAGGGTGGCCTCGACGTCGGCCTCGGCGATCCTGCCCTTGGCGGCGAACCGGCTCAGCGAGTCCTTGATCGCCGACATGCCGCGGTTGAGCGAGGCGTCGTCGACGTCCCGCATGGTGACCTGCCATCCGGCCTGCGCCGAGACCTGCGCGATGCCGGAGCCCATCAAACCGGATCCGATGACCGCGAGACGACCCGCCATGCTCCACTCCTTTGTTCGAGGCGGAGAAAGTCTAACGGGGTTGCTTAACGGAAGTTCAGCACGGTTCCCGATCGGGGCAAATCCGGGGAAATCAGCCCTGCGCGGTGCCACACTGTGCCCATGGCCACGAGCGACGGCTGGTATCTCATCGGACCGTTGATCGCCGTCGGACTGGTCGGTTTTCTCGGCGCGGTGTTCTGGCGCATGGGACTGCAACCCACCGGCCCGGGCGGCGGGGACACCGATCGCCTGACGATCTTCAAAGAGAACGAGGACTACGGCCTGCTCTGGCCGGCCGCCGTCACCGACGACGCCGAGGTGGCCGACGAGATCCGGCGGCTCCTCGGCGACGCGGGCATCAGAGCCACCACCGCTGTCCGGCGCGACGGCCGGGTCAGCGTCCTGGTCTTCTGCGAAGAGGTGGAAGAGGCCCGCAGGCTGGTCTCCAGCTAGAAGTCGAAGGTCGGCTCCGGCACGTCGGTCCGTTCCACCTCGACGCCCAGCCGGGACAGGTCCGCGACGAAGTCCGGGTAGCCGCGGTCGATGTGGTGAACCTCACCGACCTCGGTCACGCCGTCCGCGCAGAGACCGGCGATGACCAGGCCGGCGCCGGCCCGGATGTCGGTGGCGCGCACCGGGGCGCCGGAGAGCCGCTCCCGGCCGTTCACCACGGCGTGGTGCCCGTCGGTACGGATGTCAGCGCCCAGCCGCACCATCTCGTTCACGAACATGAACCGTCCGTCGAAGATGTTCTCGGTGATCAGCGAGGAGCCCTCGGCGACGGCGGCCAGGCCGATCGCCATCGGCAGCAGGTCGGTGGCGAAACCGGGGTACGGCAGCGTGACGATGTCGACGTGCCGGGGGCGTTCGGTCATGCGTACCCGGAACTCGTTGTCGCCCGGCTCGACCGTCGCACCCGCGGTGACCAGCTTGTCCAGGGCGATGTCCAGGAACTCCGGCCGGACGCCGCGCACGGTCACGTCACCACGGGTCATCACCGCGGCGTACGCCCACGTGCCACCGACGATCCGGTCACCGACCGTGGTGTGCCGGACCGGCTTGAGCGGCCCGTCCACACCCTCGACGGTCAGCGTCGAGGTCCCGGCGCCGTCGATCCGGGCGCCCATCGAGTTGAGCATCTCGCAGATGTCGACGATCTCCGGCTCGCGTGCCGCGTTGTCGATCTCCGTGACGCCCTTGGCCAGCACCGCCGCCATCAGCAGGTTCTCGGTGGCGCCGACGCTCGGGAAGTCCAGCCAGATCTTCGAACCGCGCAGCCCGGCCGGTGCCGAGGCGATCACGAAGCCGTGCTCGTTGGTGATCTCCGCACCCATCCGGGCCAGCCCGGAGACGTGCATGTCCAGTCCGCGGGAGCCGATCATGTCGCCGCCCGGCAGCGCCACCCGGACGAACCCACGGCGGGCCAGCAGCGGGCCGAGCACGCAGATCGACGCGCGCAGCCGCCGCACCAGGTCGTAGTCGGCCTCGGCGCCCGGCTCCAGCGGCACGTCGATGACCGCCTCACCGCCGTCGAGGCTCACGTCGCAGCCGAGCCGGCGCAGCACCTCGGCCATGATGGCTATGTCGGTGATCCGCGGGACGTTCGACACCACGCTGCGTCCCTCGGCCAGCAGCGCGACCGCCATCAGCTTGAGCGCCGAGTTCTTCGCTCCGCCGACCTCGACGTCGCCGGCGAGGCGCGCCCCGCCCTTCACCCTGATCACATCCACGCGGGCCATGGTATGGGCCCGGACCCACTCCCGCTCCGTAGGGTGGGGCGCATGGCTGTGCATCTCACCCGTATCTACACCCGTACCGGCGACGCCGGGCAGACCCGTCTGGTCAACAACGAGGTGGCGCCGAAGACGGCACCACGCATCGCCGCCTACGCGGACGCCGACGAGTGCAACGCCGCGCTGGGTGCCGCGCTCGCGCTGGGCGCTCTTCCCGAGGACGTACGCGTGGTGCTCGCCGCCATCCAGAACGACCTCTTCGACGTCGGCGCCGACCTGGGCAACCCGCTCTCCGAGGAGCCGCCGGAATACCCGCCGCTGCGTGTCACCGAGGAGTACGTGACCCGGCTCGAGGGCTGGTGCGACGAGTACAACGAACGGCTCGCCCCGCTGGACAGTTTCATCCTTCCGGGCGGAACCCCGGGCGCGGCCCTGCTGCATGTGGCGCGCACGGTGGCGCGACGCGCGGAGCGTTCGGCGTGGGCTCTTTACGACCAAGAGCCATCGCGTACGGGTGTGATGCCCGCGAAGTACCTCAACCGCCTCTCCGACCTGCTGTTCATCCTGTCGCGCGTGGCCAACCCGGACGGTGACGTGAAATGGGTCCCGGGCCGCACCCAGAAGTGACCGGCGGCCTGCACCATGTCGAACTGTGGGTGCCCGACCTGACCGGCGCGCTCGGCCCGTGGGGCTGGCTGCTCGGTGAGCTGGGCTGGGCACCCTTTCAGGACTGGCCGGGCGGCCGGTCCTTCCGGCACGGCGACGGCGTCTACCTGGTCCTGGAGCAGTCCCCCGCGCTCTCCGGCCCGGCACACGACCGCCTCGCGCCCGGCCTGAACCACCTGGCCTTCACGGTGACCCGTTCCGAGGTGGACCGGCTGTGGGCCACGGCGCCCGCACACGGCTGGTCGCCGCTGTTCGCCGACCGTCACCCGCACGCGGGCGGCCCGGACGGCTACGCCGCCTACCTCGAGGACGCCTGGGGTTACGAGGTGGAGCTAAGCGTGTAGCTCGCCGTCGATGACCGTGACGGCGTGGCCGCTCAGGTGGGTGCGCTCGCCGTGCAGGGCCACCCGGACCAGCCCGCCGCGCGGTGACGCCTGGTAACCGGTGAGAACGTCGCGGCCCAGGCGCTCCGCCCAGAACGGCGTGAGCGCGGTGTGCGCGCTGCCGGTGACCGGGTCCTCGTCGACGCCGACCGCGGGGCCGAAGAACCGGGAGACGAAGTCATAGCCGGCGCCCGGGTCCGCGGCGGCGGTGACGATGACGCCGCGGCGGGAGAGCGGGACGAGCGCGCGCAGGTCCGGGACGAGCGACCGGACCGTCTTCTCGTCGGCCACCTCGACGAGCAGGTCGTCGGTGTTCGGGCCGGTGTGGTGGACGGTTTCGATCTTGGCTTGAAGGGCATTGGCCAGCGCCGGAGCCGCCTCGAGGCGGCTCAGCTGCGCCGTCGGGAAGTCCAGGGTGATCGTGCCGTCCGGGCCGGGGGACGCGGTCAGCACGCCGCTGCGGGTGCTGAAGCGGATCGGGCCCTCGACGCCGGTCTCCCGCAGCACGTGAGCGCTCGCCAGCGTGGCGTGCCCGCAGAGGGCGACCTCGACGGCCGGGGTGAACCAGCGGAGCGCCCAGCCGTCCTCGGCGGGGTGCAGGAAGGCCGTCTCGGCGTGGTTCACCTCGGCGGCCACCCGCTGCATCCAGGTGTCGTCCGGAAAGGCCTCCAGCAGCACCACACCGGCGGGAGCGCCGGAGAAGGGCCGGTCGGTGAAGGCGTCGACGACGCGGATCCGCATTTACGGCTCGATCGGGCGGGAGCCGAACGCGGGGCGGCTCTGAAGGGTGCCGGGATCGCGCGGCGGGCCGGCCTCCAGCCAGGACAGGAACCCGGTGACCGTGGTCTCCGCCATGGCGATCTCGAGCTGCACCCCGGCGGTCTCGCAGCGCAGGATCACCCAGTGGCCGGGCATGGTGAGCCGCTCCGGGCCGGCCGGGAGGCGGCGCTCCCGCAGGGTGAGGGTCCGCCGGTCGAGCACCCGCTTGGGGCGGATCGCCAGGCTGAACATCCGGTGGAAGCGGAGCTCGTCGCCGATGAACTGGCCGAGCCCCGGCGACCAGCCGCGACCGGGAACCATCGTGCTGATCCGGACCTGGACCTTGATGGTGCCGCCGCCGAGCATCAGGAGCCGGCGGCGGAAGAAGACCGCGAAGAGAAGCGCGAGCAGCGCGACGACGCAGATTCCGGCGATCTCCAGAACCCGCATCGCCGGTGTCAGTGAGACTCGGGCGTGGCGGGCGTGGCGCTCTCGGCGAGAACCGTCACACCGTTCGCGTCGATCGAGAGGAAGCCGCCGGCCACGTCGTAGGTCAGCTGCTCACCACCGGCGAGCTTGACCCTGACCTGAGAGGGCTCCTTGAGCAGGCCGAGCAGCGGCGAGTGGCCGGGGAGGACACCGATCTCACCCTCGGTCGTCCGCGCCACGAGCATCTCCGCCTCGCCGGACCAGACCTTCTCCTCGACGGCGACGACTTCGACGTGCAGCTGGTTGGCCACGCTGTCTCCCTTTACGCTGCTGAACCGAACGGGTGAAGTCTAATTCAGCTGTTCTTGCTCACGTACTCCGGGTGGTCGAGAAGGAACGGCCCGATCCGATCCTCTCGGACGGCCTGGAAGAACTCGTCCACGTCCGGCCCCAGCTGCTCGCCCAGGTACTTGCCGTTCTCGACGAGAGCCCCACCGGGCAGCTTGATCAGCGTCATGTCGTCGGTGTTGACGCCGCGCAGAGCCAGACCCCAGTCCAGCACGCTGTGACCCTCGCCGAAGAAGGTCAGCGAGTCACCCGCCGCGTCCAGCACCTTCAGCAACGTCTTCGGGTCGGTCACCACGTCCTTGCTCATCGCCTGCTTGGCCATCGCCTTGACGAACTGCTGCTGGTGCCGCTGACGGTCGTAGTCGCCGTTGGGCAGGCCGTAGCGCTGGCGGACGTAGTCGAGGGCCTCCCACGCCTTGAGGTGGTAGGTGCCCTTCTTGTACGTCTTCTGCGGCCCGATGTACGGGTGGTCGCAGCCGTTGTCGGCGCACTCCGGCCGCTTCGGGCGGGCCTTGCCGTTCGGCTGCAGGTGCTCGGACTTGACGTTCTGGTCGATCGTCATGGTGACGCCGCCCATCGCCTCGACGATCTTCTTGAAGCCGCCGAAGTTGATGATCGCCCCGGCGTCGAACTCCTTGATGCCGGTCAGGTTGCTCACCGTCTTGGCGAGCAGCGTGAAGCCCTGCTTGACGTCGTGCTTGCCGTTGCCGACCGAGCTGCCGAACGACATCGCCGAGTTGATCTTTCGGCTGGCGCCGTTGAATCCGGTCTTCGGGAAAGCCGGGATCTGCACGTACAGGTCCCGCGGGATGGAGAACAGGTAGACCTGGTCCATGGAGGCCGGCACGTGGGCCACGATGATCGAGTCGGAGAGCGGGGCGGTCTTGGTGTCGCGCGGGTCGATGCCGGCGAGCAGGATGTTGACCGGGCCCTTGATGTCCGCGGCCGCCTTGGTGGCGCCGTTCGCCGGGTCACCGAGGATGGTGCTGCCCGCGTCCACCGCACCGGTGTACTTCGCGATCAGCGTCTGGCCGGTCACCAGCACGCCGCCGCTGGTCAGCATCAGAACAGCACCGAAACCGGCGCTGAGCCGAGCCCACCACGGCGCGCGGCGCTTGAAAGATTTAGCCACCCGATCCCCAATGAGAAGTCGCCGGACCCTGCCAACGAGGCGCAAGCATACCCAAGGTCACGTAGGCAACCGGCAGCTCGGTTCAACCCATTACGTAGCGAAAAGGGAGCCGTACCGGCTGTGCGCCGATACGACTCCCTGTCACGATGCCGGGGCTGGCTCAGCCCTTCATCAGCTCGTGTGCGTTCTTCTCCAGGTCCTCGAGACCACCGCACATGAAGAAGGCCTGCTCCGGGTAGTTGTCGTACTCACCCTCGGCGATCTTCTTGAACGCCTCGATGGTCTCCTTCAGCGGGACCGTCGAGCCGGGAACACCGGTGAACTGCTCCGCCGCGTAGGTGTTCTGCGACAGGAACCGCTCGATGCGGCGCGCCCGCTGCACCGTGACCTTGTCCTCCTCGGAGAGCTCGTCCATACCGAGGATGGCGATGATGTCCTGCAGGTCCTTGTACTTCTGCAGGATCCGCTGGACCTCACGGGCGACCGTGTAGTGCTCGGCACCGACGAACTCCGGCGCCAGGATCCGCGAGCTGGAGGCCAGCGGGTCCACGGCCGGGTAGATGCCCTTGTCCGAGATCGACCGCTCGAGGTTGGTGGTCGCGTCCAGGTGGGCGAAGGTGGTGGCCGGCGCCGGGTCGGTGTAGTCGTCGGCGGGCACGTAGATCGCCTGCAGCGAGGTGATCGCCTTGCCCCGGACCGACGTGATCCGCTCCTGCAGCTCGCCCATCTCGTCCGCGAGGGTGGGCTGGTAACCCACGGCGGACGGCATACGGCCGAGCAGGGTGGAGACCTCGGAACCGGCCTGGGTGAACCGGAAGATGTTGTCGATGAAGAGCAGCACCTCCTGGTTCTGAACGTCCCGGAAGTACTCCGCCATGGTCAGAGCGGTCAGGGCGACCCGCAGACGGGTGCCCGGCGGCTCGTCCATCTGGCCGAAGACCAGGGCGGTCTTGTCGAGAACGCCACCCTCGTCCATCTCCAGGATGAGGTCGTTGCCCTCACGGGTGCGCTCGCCGACGCCGGCGAACACCGAGGTGCCACCGAAGTTACGGGCGACCCGGATGATCATCTCCTGGATGAGCACGGTCTTGCCCACGCCCGCGCCACCGAACAGGCCGATCTTGCCACCACGCACGTACGGCGCGAGCAGGTCGAGCACCTTGATGCCGGTCTCCAGCATCTCGGTCTTCGGCTCGAGGTCCGCGAACGCCGGGGGCTTACGGTGGATGGCCCAGCGCTCCTGGATGTCCAGCGTCGACGGGTCGACGTTGAGCACCTCGCCGAGGGCGTTGAACACGTGGCCCTTGGTCACGTCACCGACCGGCACCGAGATCGGCGCGCCGGTGTCGGCAACCTCGGCACCGCGGACCAGGCCGTCGGTCGGCTGCATCGAGATCGCTCGGAGCAGGTTGTCGCCCAGGTGCTGGGCGACCTCCATGGTCAGCTTCTTGCTGCCGCCGGAGAGGGTGACCTCAACGTGCAGCGCGTTGAAGATCGCGGGCATGGCGTCACGGGGAAACTCGACGTCGACGACCGGGCCGATGACCCGGACGACGCGGCCGACAGCGGTCTCCGCCTTGGTGGGCTCAGCTACAGCAGTCATCACACATCACTTCCCGCCGCGGCAAGCGCGTTGGCGCCGCCGACGATCTCACTGATTTCCTGGGTGATCGCAGCCTGCCGCGCGGAGTTCATCTCGCGCGTGTACCGCTTGAGCAGATCGTCGGCGTTGTCCGACGCGCTCTTCATCGCCCGCCGGCGCGAGGCCGACTCGCTGGCCGCCGAGTCCAGCAACGCCGCGTAGATGCGGGTGTTGAGGTACTTCGGGAGCAGCGCATCGAGCAACTCGTCGGCGTCCGGCTCGAACTCGTACGCCGCGCGCAGCTCGGACTTGTTCTCGTCCTCCCGCACGTCGACCTGCACGGGCGCGAGCGGCTTGGCGTTGGCGCTCTGCGTCATCAGGGACTTGAACTCGGTGCTCACGATGTGCAGCTCGTCCACACCCACGATGTTCTCCGGGCCGAACTCGCCGTCCGTCTCCGAACCCGCCGCGAATGCCTCGATCAACGCGTCACCGATGCGCTTGGCGTCAGCGAACGACGGGCGCTCGGAGAAACCGGTCCAGCTGGCGGCGACCGGCCGGCCACGGAACCGGTAGTAGCCGACACCCTTGCGGCCGACGATGTACAGCGCCACGTCCTTGCCCTCCGAGCGCAGCCGAGCGATCAGCTGCTCGGCGACGCGGATGGCGTTGGCGTTGTAGGCGCCGGCCAGGCCCCGGTCACTGGTGATCAGCAGGACACCCGCCCGCTGGACGCGCTCACGCGCGACCAGCAGCGGGTTGTCGACCGAAGCGTTGCTCGCCAGCGCGCTCAGGACCTTGGCGATCGCCTCCGAGTAGGGCCGGGACGCGTTCACCCGCTCCTGCGCCTTGGCAATCCGGCTGGTGGCGACCAGCTCCTGCGCCTTGGCGATCTTCTTGGTCGACTTGACGGTGCGGATGCGCCGCCGCAGCGCCTGTACCTGACCGGCCATGACTAGCTACCGCTTTCGCTGGTCTCGGTCGCGCCGCCCTGGAAGACCTTCTTGAACTCGACGACGCCCGACTTCAGGCTTTCGACGTTGTCGTCGCTCAGCAGGTTCGTCGACTCGATCGAGGTGTAGACGTCGCTGCGGTTGCGCTTGACCCACTCGAGGAACTCGCCCTCGAAGCGGCGCACCTCGCTGACCGGCACGTCGTCCAGCTGGCCGGTGGTGCCGGCCCAGATCACGATGACCTGGTCGACCACCGAGTACGGCGAGTACTGCGGCTGCTTGAGCAGCTCGACCAGACGGACGCCCTTCTCCAGCTGCGCCCGCGACGCCTTGTCCAGGTCGGAGGCGAAGGCCGAGAAGGCCTCCAGCTCACGGAACTGGGCCAGGTCGAGGCGGAGCCGGCCGGAGACCGAGCGCATAGCCTTGACCTGCGCCGAACCGCCGACCCGGGAGACCGAGGTGCCGACGTTGATGGCCGGGCGAACACCCGACGCGAACAGGTCGGTCTCGAGGAAGATCTGACCGTCGGTGATCGAGATCACGTTGGTCGGGATGAAGGCGGAGATGTCGTTGGCCTTGGTCTCGATGATCGGCAGACCGGTCATCGAGCCGCCACCCAGCTCGTCGGAGAGCTTGGCGCAGCGCTCCAGCAGGCGGGAGTGCAGGTAGAAGACGTCACCCGGGTACGCCTCGCGGCCCGGCGGGCGGCGCAGCAGCAGCGACACGGCACGGTAGGCCTCGGCCTGCTTCGTCAGGTCGTCGAAGACGATCAGGACGTGCTTGCCGTTGTACATCCAGTGCTGCCCGATGGAGGAGCCGGTGTACGGGGCGATGTACTTGAAGCCGGCCGGGTCGGACGCGGGCGCCGCCACGATGGTCGTGTACTGCAGCGCGCCCTGCGCCTCCAGGGTGCCCCGGATGCTGGCGACGGTCGACGCCTTCTGGCCGATCGCCACGTAGATGCAGCGGACCTGCTTCTCCGGGTCGCCGGAGTCCCAGTTGGCCTTCTGGTTGATGATCGTGTCGATCGCGACCGTGGTCTTGCCGGTCTTGCGGTCGCCGATGATCAGCTGGCGCTGGCCCCGGCCGATCGGCGTCATGGCGTCGATCGCCTTGATGCCGGTCTGCAGCGGCTGCTTCACCGGCTGGCGCGCCATCACGTTCGGCGCCTGGAGCTCGAGCTCACGGAAGCCCTCGTTGGCGATCTCGCCGAGGCCGTCGATCGGCTGGCCCAGCGCGTCGACCACGCGGCCCAGGAAGGCATCGCCGACCGGGACCGAGAGGACTCGGCCGGTGCGCTTGACCGGCTGGCCCTCCTCGATGTTCGCGTAGTCGCCCAGGATCACGGCGCCGATCTCGCGGACGTCGAGGTTCGACGCGACACCCAGGGTGCCGTCGGCGAATTCCAGAAGCTCGTTCGCCATCGTCGAGGGCAGGCCCTCGACGTGCGCGATGCCGTCGCCCGCATCGGAGACGATGCCGACCTCCTCGCGGGAGACCTCGGGCGTGTAGGACGAGACGTAGCGCTCTAGCGCCCCCCGGATCTCGTCCGAGGAGATGGTCAGCTCGGCCATCCTCTGCCTTCTCTGTCTAGCTCGGGACGTCACCGCCGCCGAGGGGGCTTCTCGATAAGGAATCGAGGGGAAAGGACTATTTAGCGAACGCCTGCTTGGCTGCGTTCAGCCGGCGCAGGATCGTGCCGTCGTAGAGGTCGGAGCCCACGCGGACGCTGACACCGCCGATGATCGCGGGGTCGACGCCCACCTTCAGCGAGACCTCACGACCGTAGATCGCGGCCAGCTTCGCGGCCAGGGCCTGCTCCTCGGCGTCGGTGAGCGCCTTGGCCACCGTCACGTACGCCACCTCGCGGTCCCGTTTCGCGGCGGTCAACTCGACCAGCCTGTTCAGCGAGCCCTCGAAGCCACGTCCGCCGAAACCCTCGAGCGCCAGCTCGACGAAACGGCCCGTCGTCACATGAACCTTGCCCTTGAGCAGATCCTGGACCAGCTTAACGCGGCGCTCCAGCGGAGCACCGGGGTCACTGAGGGTGACGGCCAGGAGCTGGTCGCCGGCAACGATCTGGCTGAACCGGAACAGCTCGTCCTCAACGTCGCCGAGTTTGCCGTCCTTGGCGGCCGAGGCCAGCAGGGCGTCCACACCCAGCTGTTCGGTCGCGTCGAGCAGCTCGCTCGGCCTGGAGAGCCGGCCGTTCACCAGGGCGGCCAGCACGTTCACCGTCGCCTCGGAGACCTTGCCGGACAGCAGTTCCTTGATCAGGCCGGCGCGGTCCGAGCCGGTCCGGGACGGGTTGGTCAGCTGCCGGCGCAGCCGGGGCTGGGCCCGCAGCAGCCCGGCCACCGACAGGATCTCGTCGGCGACCGTGGCCAACTGCGGGGCCGTTGCCGTCGCGGTGCTCGAGGCGAGCTGCTCCGACGCGTCGCCGTAGGCCGCGCGGCTCACGCCCGAAGCCATCAGCGCCGCCCGGCCGAGTCGAGGTCGTTGATGAACCGCTCGACCGTGCCGCGGGTGCGGGCCTCGTCGGCCAGCGCCTCACCGACGATCTTGCTCGCCAGGTCGACCGCCAGCGTGCCGACCTCGGAGCGGAGTTCCCGGACGATCGACGCGCGCTGAGCGACGAGCTGCTCGTTGCCGGCCGCGATGATGCGGTCCGACTCCTCGCGAGCCTTCGCCAGCACGTCCTGCCGGATGCCCTCGGCGTCGGCCCGGGCCTCGTCGCGGATGCGCGCGGCCTCGGTACGAGCCTCGGCGAGCTGCGCCTTGTACTGCTCGAGCAGCTCGTTCGCTTCGGCCTGAGCGGCCTCGGCACGCTTGATGCCACCCTCGATCGCGTCCACCCGCGCCTGGAACGTCTTCTCCATCTGCGGGAAGACGAACTTGATCAGCACGAAGCAGAGCACCGCGAAGGCGATCGAGCCGACCACGATCTCCTGCCAGACAGGAATGATCGGGTTGTGCTCGGTGGCGCCCTCTTCCGCGGCGGCTGCCAGATAGTGAGTGATCATGTGAACCTCCTAGTCGAGGTTGAAGATCAGAGCTGGCCCTGCCAGATGAAGCCGAAGGCGATGCCCAGCAGGGCGAGCGCCTCGATGACGGCGAAGCCGATCCAGACGTACGGCAGGGTCAGGCGAGACGACTCCGGCTGACGCGCGGTCGACTGGATGTACGCCGAGAAGACCAGACCGACACCGATGCCCGGGCCGATGGCGGCGAGGCCGTAGCCGATGGCGGCGGTGCTACCAACAACGTCGGCGACAATCATTCTCAGTTCCTCCTGGTATCTCGCGTGGCTGTCACGCGGGACGACAAACGGGGTGTTACTAGGTTCGGGGTACTCAACTACTCAGTGCTCGTCGGCGAGCGCGCCCTGGACGTAGCTCGCGGTCAGCACGGTGAAGACGTAAGCCTGCAGGCAGATCACCAGGAACTCGAGCAGGGTCAGCGCGATGGTGAGGCCCCAGGACAGCACCGAGAACGGCGCGAAGGCCGCGTTGGCACCGATCATCGCGAAACCGCCGAGCGTGAACACCAGCAGCAGCATGTGGCCCGCGAACATGTTGGCGAAGAGACGAACCGCCAGCGAGAAGGGGCGGACCAGGAAGGTCGAGAAGAACTCGATCGGGACGAGCAGCGGCAGGATGAACCAGGGCGCCGGCGGCTTCAAAGCGTGCATGAAGTACTTGCCGAAACCGTGGTGCCGGATGCCGACCCAGATGAACAACACGTAACTGATCACCGCGAGGACCGCCGGGAAGGCGATGTGCGACATCGGGGAGATCTGTACGAGGGGCACGATGCCCCAGAAGTTGTTCAGCAGAATGAAGCAGAAAAGCGTCGTCAGGTACGGCGCGAACCGAACTCCGGCCGGGCCGATCATGTCGACGGCGATGTTGTTGCGCACGAAGCCGTAGACGCTTTCCGCGATCCACTGCTTCTTGGTGGGCACCAGCTGCGGCTTCCGGTACGAGGCCAGGAAGAACACGATGATGAGCGCGACGGCCAGCCAGACCAACAGCGTGATCTTGGTGAACCAGTAGTTGTCGTGCTCACCCCACGGCAGGATGCTGGGCAGGTAGAAGTCCTCGACGCTGGGCGGGAATGCCGCCGCGAGGACCGTCGACTGACCGATCACCGTAGCCCTTTCCTGTCAGGCGCCGAGCCGGCGCACGATGAGGTACACACCGCCGCCGACACCGAGGACGGAGCCGATTCCGGCGAAGATGCCCTTGGTCCCGACGAAGTGGTCGACCAGCCAACCGATTCCGCCCCAGACCAAAATCCCCGCGATGAGGTACGACAACGCGACCATGCCCACACCCGAATCGGGAGGCAGGTTGGAACCGTCGTCACCGCGGGATTTGTCGGGAGGTTTCTGGCCGGTCATGACGGCCCGAACGATATCAGCAGGAAACACGAAGCTAAGCGGGACCCCCCGCACAACCGAGGTTGTCCAGGCGTCAGGGGTCTCGCAACTGGAAGGACACGGTACTCCTGTCACGCCAAAACGGAACACGGCGCGAGGGAAGAGGTCACCAGATCGTGGCTCCTTGACCGACTTCATCCCCCTTGAGCAGGGCAAACAGAGTGCTTCAGATCACTTTTTGACAGTGCGGCCATAGATCCACCAGGCCTGCGCGCCGGTCCAGACCATCACACCGGCCACGATGCCGAGTCCCAGCGCGGTTCGTCCGGGCCAGTCCGTGGAAACACCATAGGCCAGGATTACGCCCAGCAATGCGTATTTAACGGCATATGTCATCAGCGCGAGGGGCATCAACAACGCCGGCCGGACCGTGTCCGCCCAGGCGATGACCAGGGTGGACATCGAGTAGCTGACGGTCACGATGAGCACACCCGCAGCGGAACCGAGCGCGGCATCCGTCCCGCCGGTGAAGAACCCCACAGACGCGGCACAGGTGAGCAGGGCGAAGCAGACCGCGGAGATCAGCGGCAGGTGCTCGACCCGCCAGCGCGGGTCGGCCGGCAGCGGAGGCAGATCCGGCAGCGGGCCCTCGTCCTCGTCCAGGTCCGGGCCGTGCTCGGCCGCCACCACTTCCCCACGACTCACGCCATGACCTCCTGCTCCGTGTAGAACGGAAAACGCCGCACCAGCTCCGACACCTCTTCGCCCGTCTCGGCGAGCCAGTCCGCACCGGCTGCCGTCGCCGGATCGCTGCGCACCGCCACCCCGATCAGGCCCGCGATCTGCCGCATCTCGCCCTCCCGCATGCCCTGCGAGGTGACGCTCGGCGTGCCGACCCGGATCCCGGAGGCCACGGCGGGCTTCTCGGGGTCGAACGGGATCGCGTTCTTGTTGAGCGCGATCCCGGCCTGGGCGCAGCGCGCCTCCGCCTCGTGGCCCCGGACACCCAGATCGCTCAGGTCGAGCACGGCCAGGTGGTTGTCGGTGCCTCCGGTGACGGGGCGCATGCCCTCGGCGACCAGCCCCGCGGCCAGTGCCCGGGCGTTGCGGACCGTCTGCTGAGCGTACCCCCGGAACTCAGGGGTGCCCGCCTCGCGGAGGGCGACCGCCTTCGCCGCCACGGCGTGCATCATCGGGCCGCCCTGCGCGAAGGGGAAGACAGCCTTGTCGATGCGCTGCGCCAGGTCCGCACGGCAGAGAATCATGCCGCCCCGCGGTCCGCGCAGTGCCTTGTGGGTGGTGCAGGTCACGACGTCCGCGTACGGCACCGGCGACGGGACGGCCCGGCCGGCCACCAGACCGATGAAGTGCGCCGCGTCCACCATGAGATAGGCGCCGGCCTCGTCGGCGATCTCGCGGAACCGGGCGAAGTCGATCAGCCGCGGGTAGGAGGTCGCCCCGCAGATGATCAGCTTGGGCCGGTGAGCCAGTGCCAGATCGCGTACCTCGTCGTAGTCGATCTCCTCGGTGTCCGGCGTGACGCGATAGGCGATCGGGTGGAACCACTTGCCGGAGAAGTTGGCCTTGCTGCCGTGGGTGAGGTGCCCGCCGTACGGCAGGCCCATCGCCAGCACCGGGTCACCCGGTTCGGCCAGCGCCGCGTACGCCGCCAGGTTCGCCGAGGCGCCGGAGTGCGGCTGGACGTTCGCGTGGTCGGCGCTGAACAGGTCCTTGGCCCGCGCGACGGCGAGTTCCTCGGCCCGGTCCACCTGGGCGCAGCCGCCGTAGTAGCGGTGACCCGGATAGCCCTCCGCGTACTTGTTCGCCAGAGTCGAGCCGAGCGCCGCCAGCACTCCCGGCGACATGAAGCTCTCGCTCGCGATCAGCTGGAGGGTGTCCCGCTGCCGGGCGACCTCGTCGACGAGCACAGCCGCGATCTCCGGATCGTCGCGCTCCAGCGCGCCGAAGTCCGGCCCCCAGAAGGTGCCCACCCCTGGCCTCCCGACATCGAGAACCCGCCGGACCTGAGCATATGGCTTGGAATCGCGGTTCGCGGGCACAGTCTCTACTTATGCGAATCCTTGTCACCGGGGCCACCGGATACATCGGTGGCCGCCTGGCACCGCGGCTGCTCGACGCCGGCCACTCGGTGCGCTGCCTGGCCCGAAGCGCCGGGCGGCTGCGCGACGTGCCGTGGGCCGACCGCGTGGAGATCACCGAGGCCGACCTCACCGACTCGGCGACGCTCCCGGCCGCCTTCGAGGGGATCGACGTCGCCTACTTCCTGGTCCACTCGCTGGGCCGCGCCGACTTCGAGGCGGCCGACCGGCTGGCCGCCGAGAACTTCGCCGCCGCGGCGCACGCCGCCGGGGTACGCCGGATCGTCTACCTCGGCGGCCCGGAACCGGCCGACGGCGAGAGCCCGTCACCGCACCTGCGCTCGCGCGCCGAGGTGGCGCGGATCCTGCTGGAGAGCGGCGTGCCGGCGGCGGTCCTGCGCGCCCCGGTGATCATCGGTTCCGGTTCCGCCTCGTTCGAGATGCTGCGCTACCTGACCGAGCGGCTCCCGGTCATGGTCACGCCCCGCTGGGTGCACAACCGGATCCAGCCGATCGCGGTACGCGACGTGCTGCGCTACCTGATCGGAGCCGCCGACCTGCCGCCCTCGGTCAACCGCGGCTTCGACATCGGCGGCGCCGACGTGCTCACCTACCTCGAGATGATGCGCCGGTACGCCCTGGTCGCCGGCCTGCCCCGGCGCATCGTCCTGCCGGTGCGCGTGCTCAGCCCGTGGCTGTCCTCGCACTGGGTCGGCCTGGTCACGCCGGTACCCAACGCCATCGCCCGCCCGCTGGTCGCGAGCCTGATCCACGAGGCCGTCGCCCACGAGAACGACCTGGCCGGCCTGCTCCCCGGCCCCGAACCCCTCGGATTCGACGAGGCCGTGCGCCTCGCCCTCGGCCGCATCCGCGACGCCGACGTGGAGACCCGCTGGACCTCCGCCTCCGGCCGGGACGCCGCCGCCGAGCCGCTGCCCAGCGACCCGGCCTGGTCCGGCGGCAGCGTCTACATCGACGACCGCTCGCGGCCGGTCCAGGCGCCGGCCGACCAGCTGTGGCGGGTGATCGAGGGCATCGGCGGCGAGAACGGCTGGTACTCGTTCCCACTGGCCTGGTCGGTGCGCGGCTGGCTGGACCGGCTCGCCGGCGGTGTCGGCCTGCGTCGCGGCCGCCGCGACCGCCACCGGCTGCGGATCGGCGAGGCCCTGGACTGGTGGCGGGTCGAGGAGATCGTCCCCGGCGAGCTGCTCCGCCTGCGCGCCGAGATGAAGGTGCCCGGCCGCGCCTGGCTGGAGATGCGCGCCGAACCCGACGGCTCGGGCGGCAGCGTGTACCGCCAGCGAGCGGTGTTCCTGCCGCACGGGCTGGGCGGCCACCTCTACTGGGCCTCGGTGCTGCCCTTCCACGGCGTCGTCTTCAACGGCATGGCCCGCAACATCACCCGCACCGCCCAAAAGCCCATGTGTTGACTTCCGCCCCGCTACGCACCCCAACTCAACACGCAACCAGCACCCCACCCCGGTGTGTGGAGTACGGCACCACAGCGCACCCCAACTCCACACACGGGTCAGTTGGCGGCGGCGCGGGAGAGGCGGTCGCGGACGGCTAGCCAGTCCTCGGTCTGGGGCGGCTCCTGGACCAGGATCGTGCCGACACCGGCGTCGTCGAGGCGGTGCAGGGCGGCGTACAGGTCGGCGGCGTATTCGCGTGGGTCGGCCGAGAGCACCTCGGTGCCGTCGGTGCCGGCGTCCTCGTACGTCAAAATGCCGATCTCCCCCGGCAAGCCGGACCGATCGACGTCGCCCACGTCCTTCGCCAGAACGACCCTGGCCCGCGGCGCGTAGTGACGCTTGCTCATGCCCGGCGAAGGCCGGGCCGCGCCGTCGGTGGTCTCGAAGTCCGGCAGCGCGATCGCACCGGTGACGTCGCGCAGGGCACGCAGGCCGAGCGCACCGGGGCGCAGCAGCGTGGGCACCGGCGTGGTCAGGTCGAGGACCGTCGACTCGATCCCCCACGAGCAGGGACCGCCGTCCAGGACCAGCGGCACGTCCGGCAGGCTGCGGACCACGTGCTCGGCGGTGGTCGGCGAGATGCTCTCCGAACGGTTGGCGCTGGGTGCGGCGAGCGGCAGACCGGACGCCTCCAGCAGCCGCAGCGCGACCTCGTGGGCGGGCACCCGGATCGCCACCGTGTCGTTGGCCGCACCGATGCCGGGCAGATGGCGGGCTCGGCGCACCACCAGCGTCAACGGACCCGGCCAGAACCGGGCGGCCAGTTCGCCGGCCCGCTCGGGCCACTCCTCGGCCAGTTCCCGCGCGGCCGCCACGTCGGCGACGTGCACAATCAGCGGGTTCCAGCTGGGGCGGTTCTTCAGGCGGTAGATCTCGCCGATCGCCGCCTCGGAGAACGCGTCGGCGCCCAGGCCGTAGACGGTCTCGGTGGGAAAGGCCACCACCGAGCGGGACCGCAGGATCTCCACCGCCCGGCGCAGCCCCTCGGCATCCGGGCGGACGACCTGGCCGGTCACGGGAGCAGCAGCGCGGCGAACGGCACGGTGGTGTCCTCGATCTCGTCGCCGACCCGCTGGAACGTCTGGTCGCCGCGTCCCCACGGGTCGTCCAGGTCGTCGGCGGCCAGCGGCGCGTCGCTGCCGCGCAGAGCGGCGACCGCCTCGACGATGGCCGCGCCGCGGGCGTGCACGGCGTCCTGCTTCGGCGCGGCCGGCGGCAGGGCGGCCGCGTCCACCGCTCCGAGCAGGCGGCCGAACTCGCCGAGAACGAACGTGTGGTCGGCGGCGTCCGGGCGCAGGGCCACCACGTAGTCGAACTGGTCGGCGGTGGCGGTGAGGATCAGGTCGGCCTCGTCGATGAAGTCGCCGCGCAGCTTGCGGGCCAGGAAGCCGTCCGGGACGCCGCGCCGGGAACGCACCTGGCGCGCGGCGGGCGGGTTCATCTCCTCGCCCTCGTGCCAGCCGCCGGTGCCCGCGCTCAGGCTCCGGACCAGTTCCTCGCCGGCCTCGTCACCGGCACGGTCCCGGACCGCGCGGGCGAGCAGCCGCTCGGCCATCGGCGAGCGGCAGATGTTGCCCATGCAGACGTGCAGAACGGTGAACGGCGCCACGTCAGGCCTGCCCATCGACGATGTCCGGGACCACGTCACGCAGCTTCTCGAGCGGGACGGCGCCGGCCCGCAGCACGCGGGGCACCTCACCGGTCACGTCGACGATCGTGCTCGGCGCGGGGTCGGCGGCGGGCCCGGCCTCGAGGTAGACGCGAACCGCGTACTCCAGCTGGTCGCGGGCTTCCTCGGCGGTGAGCGGCGACGGTGAGCCGAGCTTGTTGGCGGTGGTCACGGCCATCGGGCCGACCTCGCGCAGCACCTCCAGCGCGACCGGGTGCAGCGGCATCCGGACCGCGATGCTGCCGCCGGTGTCGCCGAGGTCCCACTGCAGGCTCGGTGAGTGCTCCACGATGATGGTCAGCGCGCCGGGCCAGAACGCGTCGGCCAGCTCACGCGCCGCCCGGGGCAGCGAGTAGACCAGGCCGTCCAGGGTGTGCCGGGAGCCGACCAGCACCGGCGGCGGCACCCGGCGGTCGGAGCCGCGGGCGTGGTGCAGCTGTGTGATGGCGTGCGGGGTGAAAGCGTCGGCGCCGACGCCGTACACCGTGTCGGTGGGCATCACCACGAGCTCGCCGCTCTTGGCCGCCTCGACAGCCGCGGCGATGCCACGGTCACGGTCGGCGACGGTGGCACAGTCGTAGAGCATCACGAGATGCAGTGTGCCATGTGACTATCGGGTGTCCTACCGGCGGCGGGCGGTCGCGTAGCGAGAGCGGCCGGTGAGGTCGTCGTGCGCGGTCACCTCGGTGAAGCGGCCGTCGGCACGGAGCAGGTCCGGCACGGCTGCGCCGTGCACGTCGTCGTGCTCGATGCCGACGTGGCCGCCGGGCTTGAGCAGGGCCGCGGCCAGCTCGATCACCGGGCGGATCACCACGAGCCCGTCGCCGCCGCCGAAGACAGCCTCGGCCGGGTCGTGCTCGGACACCTCGGGCGGGACGGCGGTGCCGTCCGGGACGTACGGCGGGTTGCAGAGCAGCACGTCGACCGCACCGTGCAGTTCGGACAGCAGCCCGGGATCGGTGACGTCGCCGGCCACCACCTCGACCACCGGGTACGCCGAGGCGTTGCGCCGCAACCAGGGAAGCGCCGCCGCCGACCGCTCCACCGCGATCACCCGCCCGGCCCCGGTCTCGTCGGCCACGGAGACCGCGATCGCACCGCTGCCGCTGCACAGGTCGACCACGAGCGCGCCCGGCCCGGTCCGCTCGATCCCCCACCCGGCCAGCAGCTCGGTTTCCGGCCGCGGCACGAAGACCCCGTCGCCGACCGCCAGTTCCACATGCCGGAACGCGGCGCTGCCGAGCAGATGTTGCAACGGGACGCGGCGCGCCCGTTCCGCCACCAGCGAACGGAAACGCTCCGCCTCGGCGGTGCGCATCGTGTCGATCAGAAGCAGCCGCCCACGGGCCACACCCAGCGCGTGTGCTGCCAGAAGTTCCGCATCGACCCGGGGCGATGCCACCCCGGCCGCGCCCAGCTCCGCGACCGCCGCCGCGAGTTCCGCCGCGAGGCGGGTCCGATCCACGGTTTCGCGGGGGTGTTCCTGGTCCGGCATCACGGCATAATCATGAGACGTCGCGCACGCTGAGGGTCGGCCGGGTCACCCGGCGGCGCGCCGCAGAAGGCCGTGGGAGGCGCCTGGTGGGTTGGTTGGACCAGCTCGCGGAACACGTCGAGGACCTGCGCCGGGCCGGTGACCTGCAACAGAACGGGCGGTCCGCTCAGGCACTACCGATCCTCGACGCGGTCCTGTCCGACGCCACCGACCCCACCACCAGGGCGTATGCGTTGATCCAGCGCTTCGGGGCACTGATCAACCTGGGCCGGGTCGCCGAGCTGGCCGGTGCGATGGCCGCCGCCACCCAGGCCGTCCGCGAGGTCCCGGACCCCTATCTGCGCGGCCAGTTGCACGCGTTCGCGGCGCTCGGCGCGCATCTGCAGAGCAATCTGGACCGTGGCGTCACCCACCTCGTGCAGGCGTCACGCGCGCTGGCCGCGGTGCCGGACCGGGACGCGGAGACCGCCTGGGGCTGGCACGACCTCGCCATGGCCTATTCCTATCTGGGCTTTCACGGCCAGGCGCTGACCGCGATCGAGCAGGCCAGGGAGGTCGGCGCGAGCGCCGGCATGGCCGCGGAGATCTTCGCCGCGCCCGGCATCCGGCTGCGCAACGCGGTGGCTCTGGACCACCAGGGCGACACCGACGGCTGCCTGCGGGTGCTACGCGACATCGACGCGGAGCTCTCCCGCTACCTGGCCACCGATCAGCTGCGGCCCGGCAGCCGCACGGTGTACGGGTACGCCCTCGCCCGCCGCGCCGCGCTGGGCGAGCCGACCGGTGCCGACGCGGCACAGTGGCTGACCGGCGGCGGCGACAGCGTACGCACCCGCGACCTGCGCCATCTCGGCTCGGTCTGCCTCACCATCGCGGCCGGCAAACCGGAGCGGGCACTGACCATGTTGGAGGCCGTCCCGGTCTCGGCCGAGGTACTCGGCGCTCCGGAGCCGGCCCGGCTGCGCAGCATCTGCCACGCCAGCGCCGGCGACCACGCCGCGGCGCACGCCGCCGACCGCTACGCGTTCCGTCTCGCCGCCCTGCGCATCGACCAGCTGCGCGACGGCTATCTGGACGGTGTCGCGGCGCGGCTGGACGCGCAGGAGACCCACCGCGACCCCGGGCGGTACGGCGACGAGACCCTCGTCGACCCGCTCACCGGCCTGCCCAACCGCCGCCAGTTGGAGCGATACGTCGACACGCTGCTGGCCCGCGGCGAGCGCGCGGCGGTGGGCGTCTGCGACGTCGTCGGCTTCACCTCGGTCAACGCCCGGCACGGCCGGCACACCGGCGACCTGGTGCTCCAGCGCATCGCCGGCGTGCTGCACCGGGTGATGCGCCGCGGCGACTTCGTGGCCCGGTTCGCCGGCGACGAGTTCGTGCTGATCCTGCCCGGTGCCGGGCCGAACCAGGCGGCCGAGGTGTCCCGCCGCATCGGTGCGGCCGCGACCTCGGAGAACTGGCAGACCCTGGTGCCCGGCAGCCCGATCGGGCTGGCCGCCGGCTGGTCCGAGGTGGGCACGAACGGGCGCGGGCTCAGCGCCGCGCTCGCCGCCGCCGCGGCGAACCGGAAGCCGACGTAAATGGCGACGATCGAGCTCGGCGACCTCACCGACGCCCCGCCGGCTCCGATCACCGGCCGGCCGCTGCCACGCCTGCACCTCAGACAACTCGCCGTCGCCGCCGTCACGCTGGCGCTGCTGGTGTGCGGCGCCTCGGCACCGGCCGGCGAGCCCGGCGTGCGGCGGTTGTGGAGCGGCGCCTACCAGCCGGAGAACATCCTCGCCGTGACCGGCGACGCGCTCTACGTGCAGAACGACTCGCAGCTGGTGGCGTACGACCTGGACGACGGCGACGTGCGCTGGGCCTGGCGGATGGACCTCGACATGCTGGGCATCCGGCCGGTGCTGGCCGGCGGCCTGGTACTGGTCCAGGCGGACAACGACACCGACGACGCCACCGAGGTCTCGCACACCACGATCGCGCTCGACGCGGCCACCGGCGCCGAGATCTGGCGCCGGTCCGGCGGGCTGCGGTACGACATGATCAAGGAGGACAGCGCCCTCCTCGTCGAGTACCAGGCCGAGGACCGGATGGTGATGTCCCGTATCGGGCTCGCCGACGGCAAGCCGTACTGGACACTGCTGGTGCCGGGCATGCGGGAGATCGTGACGGACCCGGCGGGACGCCTGCTGGTCCGCACCAGCACGGGCGACGTCAGCGTCCTGCGATACTCGGACGGCAAACGGGAGTTCAGCCGCCGGATCATGGACGGCGTCGAGGACCCTGCTCTGGGACGCTACATATCGATGTCGGTGGACGGCGGGCGTCTCCTGGTGTACCACTCCCGCGCCGACGACACGTACACGACGGTTCACGACCTGACGACGCTGGACGAGGTGATGAGGGGCGAACCCGGCAACGGCCCGCTCTCCGGCTGCGGTGCCGTGCTCTGCCGCTTCGAGGACGGCCGGTTCGTCGCGGTGGACCCGATGACCGGCAAGGAGCTGTGGCGGGAGCCGTCCTCGGTGGTCGGGCTGTCGATGGTCGCCGACGACAAGCTCATGCTGGACCTGTCCGACGGGCGCATGCACGTGCTGGTGGAGAGCCGCACCGGGCGGCAGCTGAAGGCCGGCCTGGGCGGCACGGCGCTCCTCGACCAGGTCACCGAGGACTCGCTCCTTCTCCTGCGCCCGTCGCAGCTGCCCGCCGGTCTGACCGCGATCACCCGGATCGACATGGCGACCGGCGCCGGCGACCTGCTCGGCGCGATCCCGCTGGTGCCGGACCCGCAGACCTGCCAGACCGTGCCCGGCTACCTGGTCTGCCCCGGCGCGGACCGCTTCTTCGTCACGGCGGTGCGAAGATGACCGTCATCGAGCTCGGCGAGATCGGTGCCGCCGGCCCCGAGCCGGAGCACCACTCGGCCCGTTCCGAGTTCAGCCCGCGTTCCTGGCGCCGGTGGGCCGCATCGGCCGTCGCCCTCTCCTGCGTGCTGCTGCTCGGCGCGTCCGGCCTGCCCGATCCCCCGACCGTGCGCCACGTCTGGGAGGTGCGGCTCGGCACCGAGTACCAGACCACGGTCCGCTCGGACGGCGTCTACGTGCACCAGCGCGAGGGCCTCGAGACGACTGTCACCCGATACGAACTGGCCACCGGGGACGTCCTGTGGAAGCGGAAGTTCGGCCAGTACCCGTCGTACCTCGCACAGGGCACGGAGGCCGGCCTGCTGCTGCTCTCCGGCGACGAGAAGTACGTCGAGGTGGATCTCGAGGACGGCGCGAAGGCCACGGTCGTCTACGACGGCACCACGACCGCCATCGACGCCGACACCGGTGACGAGCTCTGGCGGCAGCCCGGTGAGGTGCAGAACACCGCCGCCGACACCGTGCTGCTGGCCGACCGGACGAAGAAGGGCGACCTGTCCGCGATCCGGGTGGTCGGCGCCCGCGACGGCGGTACGGTCTGGCAGCGCCGGGTGCCCGGCGCCGAGCAGCTCACGATCCAGCTGGACGGCGCGCAGCCGGTCCGGGTGGTCGCCTCCGACCCGACCGGCCGGGTCACCGTCCTGCGCTACTCCGACGGTGCCGTCCTGGCCGAGAAGCGCATCCCGTGGACCCGCAGCCGGCCGAACGACGGGGTGTTCACCTATCTGACCGTCGCCAACGGCCTGCTCATGGTCGTGCGCCAGGAGGCGTACGCGAGCAAGCTCGCCGCCTACCGGGTCGACACCATGGAGGAGGTCTGGAGCATCGACGCGGCGCCGTACTCGTACCCGCAGGACTGCGGCCCGGTGCTCTGCGTCTCCGAGACCTCGGTGGTGCACGGTGTCGACCCGTCCAGCGGGCGGCGGGTCTGGGATCTGCCCGGCCGCGGAAACGTCATGCTGGTCGCCCCGGATCGGCTGCTCGCCTCGACGTCCGGCCCCGACACACCGCATCACATCCTGGCCGACCCGGCCACCGGGGCACCGATCGGCTCCGGCGGGCCGGGCCAGCCGATGCCGTCGCCCTACGGCGTGGACGCGGTGTACATGACGAACCGCATCTTCGGCGAGGGCGCGGCGATCAGCTCGGTCGACCGGCTCGACCTGCGGACCGGCCGGATGACCCGGATCGGCGCGGCCGACGGCATCGAGGCCGGCCAGTGCGGCACCGCCGGGCACTACATGGGCTGCGACTGGGGCGGCCGCCTCGTCGTCACTACCTTCGGCTGAGCTCCGTGTCGCCGGCCAGCCGCGCGCTCCGGTCGGCGTCCGCCAGCGCGTCCAGCACCGCGTCCAGCTCGCCGCCGAGCACCAGGTCCAGGTTGTACGCGGTGTAGCCGATCCGGTGGTCGGTGATCCGGTTCTGCGGGAAGTTGTAGGTGCGGACCCGCTCGGAGCGGTCCACCGTGCGCACCTGGGCCTTGCGCGAGTCGGAGGCCGCCGCGTCCGCCGCCTCCTGGGCCTGAGCCAGCAGCCGGGAGCGCAGGATACGCATCGCCGACTCCTTGTTCTGGAGCTGGCTCTTCTCGTTCTGGCAGCTCACCACGGTGCCGGTGGGGATGTGCGTGATCCGTACGGCGGAGTCGGTGGTGTTGACCGACTGGCCACCGGGGCCGGACGACCGGTACACGTCGATCCGCAGGTCGCCGGGCTCGATCTGGACGTCGACGTCCTCGGCCTCGGGCAGCACGAGGACGCCCGCCGCAGAGGTGTGGATCCGGCCCTGCGACTCGGTGACGGGCACCCGCTGCACGCGGTGCACGCCGCCCTCCCATTTCATCCGGGACCAGACGCCGTGTCCGCCCTCGGGCACGCCCTTCGTCTTCACCGCGACCGAGATGTCCTTGACGCCGCCCAGGTCCGACTCCTGCGAGTCGATCACCTCGACGGCCCAGCCACGGCGTTCGGCGTACCGGGTGTACATCCGCAGCAGATCGCCGGCGAAGAGCGCGGACTCCTGGCCGCCCTCACCCGCCTTGATCTCGATGATCACGTCCTTGGCGTCGCTCGGGTCGCGCGGGATGAGCATCTCGCCGAGCTTCTCCTCCAGCGCGGGCAGCACCGCCGCGACCGCCTCGACCTCGGAGGCGAACGCCGGGTCCTCGGCGGCCAGCTCCTTGGCCGCGGCGAGGTCGGCACGGGCCGCCTCCAGCTCGCGGTGCGCCGCGTTCAGCGGCGCGAGCTCGGCGAACCGGCGCCCGACCCGGCGTACGAGCGCCTGGTCGGCGTGGATCGACGGGTCCTCCATCCGCTTCTCGAGGTCCGCGTACTCGGCGAGAAGCGTGGTCAAACGGTCGTTGCTCATCGAACTCTCCCAGCAGCGGTCACACGGCTACATGCGAACGGCGCCCGCCCCGGTGACCGGGACGGGCGCCGTTGAAGCAGTTACTTCTTCTTCGCGGCAGTGACCTTGGCGTACTTCGCCTGGAACTTCGCAACCCGGCCCGCGGTGTCGAGGACGCGCTGCTTGCCGGTGTAGAACGGGTGGCAGGCGCTGCAGGTCTCGACGCGGATCTCGCCGCCCTTGGCGGTGCTGCGGGTGGTGAAGGTGCTGCCGCAGGAGCAGACGACCTCGGTGGTCGTGTACTCGGGGTGGATGCCGCTCTTCATGTCTTCTCGGTCCCTCTCGATGATCGGGTCGCCGGGTCGCCCTACAGATGTCGGACGTGAACCGGAACCCCTACTGGCCGATGTACCAGTCTGCCATGCCGCCCGCACCTCGCGGAAATCAGGCGGCGAAACTGGATCCGCCCTGGTTAACATGAGCGCCCCTCCCGTAATTCCCGCCTCGAGGGTCGATGAGACGCCTATTGATCACGCGCGGCCTGCCCGCCTCCGGCAAGACCACCTTCGCGCGCAAACTCCAGCCCGGCGTCGTCCGGGTCAACCGTGACGACCTGCGGCGCATGCTGCACGGTCGCCGCCTGCTGACGCAGCGCGCCGAGGACCAGGTCGGCCAGGCACAGCGGGCGGCCGTGGAGGCGCTGTTGCGAGCGCACAGCAGCGTCATCGTCGACGACACCAACCTGCGGCCCAAGACGGTACGGGAGTGGGCCGAGCTGGCCGCCCGCTTCGAGGCGTCGTTCGAGGTGCACGACTTCACCGACGTGCCGCTGGAGGAGTGCGTCCGCCGGGACACCGAGCGCCCTGAACAGGACCGGGTCGGCGAGCGGGCGATCCGCGCCATGCACAAGCGGTACCTGGCCGGCCGGAACCTGCCGCTGCCGGTGCCGTTCGTGACCCGGAACGGGCCGGACGCGCTCTACCGGCCGGACCCCGAGCTGCCGGCGGCCGTGCTGGTGGACATCGACGGGACGGTCGCGCTGATGGCCGGCCGCGGTCCGTACGACTGGGGGCGGGTGGGCGGCGACGAGCCGAATCCGCCGGTGATCGCCGCGGTGCGGGCCATGCACGCGGCCGGCCACGCGATCGTCTTCTGCACCGGGCGGGACGAGGTGTGCCGCCGGGAGACCGAGGCCTGGCTGGATCTGTACGTCGGTGTGCCGTACGAGGCGTTGTTCATGCGACCGGCCGGAGACAGCCGGAAGGACTCGGTCGTGAAGCGCGAGATCTTCGACCAGGAGGTCATGGATCGATGGCGGATCGTCGGGGTGTTCGACGACCGTCAACAGGTGGTACGCATGTGGCGTTCGCTCGGACTGACCGTTTTCCAGGTGGCGGAGGGAGACTTCTAGGTGAAGTACCCGCGGACGTTCCATCTGCCCGACTCACCGGGCGCGACCGGTGACGACCGCGTCCAGCACGACCTGTCGTGGTTGGACGGCGAGCTCGTGGTGACCGAGAAGATGGACGGCGGGAACCTCACCTTCACCCGCGACGCGATGTACGCGCGGTCGCTCGACTCCGGCACCCAGGCCTGGGACCGGCCGGCCAAGGCGCTGTGGGCCATGACGGCATACCAGATCCCGGACGACTGGCGGGTCTGCGGCGAGTCCATGTGGGCGCGCCGCAGTGTGGCGTACTCCGATCTGCCCGGTGTCTTCCTGGTCTTCGGCATCTGGGACGAGACCGACACCCTGCTGGGCTGGGACGACACGGTCGACTGGGCGCGGCGCCTGGAACTGCCGATGGTGCCGGTCCTCTACCGCGGCGGCAGTCTGTCCGATGCGCGGGCGGCCTGGGCGGCGCAGCGCGACGAGAAGACCTCCGAGGGGTTCGTGGTACGTGCCGCCGGGCGCATCCCGGCCGCCGAGTTCTCCCACAAGCTGCTCAAGTGGGTCCGACCCAACCACGTCCGCACCGAGGCGTCCTGGCGGCACCGCGACGACTTCGCCGTCAACGAGTTCGCCTGACCTCCTCCTCGCTCCGGAGCAGGCAGAACTCGTTGCCCTCGGGGTCGTTGAAGACCACCCACCCGGTGCCGTCCGCGACGCGCAGGTCGTCGACCGGTTTCGCCCCGAGCCCGATCAGCCGGTCCACCTCCTCGTCCCGGGTGCCCGCGACCGGCCGCAGATCGAAGTGGATCCGGTTCTTGCCCTGCTTCGGCTCCGGCACCTCGATGAAGAGCACCCTGTGGACGCCGTCCGGCGACATGATCAGGCACTCCTCGTGACCGGGCTCGTTCGGGTCCTCCGGGTCGTCGACGTACGCCAGCACCTGCTGCCACCAGCGGCTCAGCGCGAACGCGTCGGTGGCGTCAACGGTCGTGTGTGAGATGAACGACGTCATCGCTCGACCCTAGAGCCCTAGTGGTGCGGGCACCGCCTCACCCCGGTGCGGGCCAGTTCCGCCGCCTCGTCGTCGAGGTAGAAGGCCGGCCGCAGGTCGAGCTCCTCGTAGTACCGGTGAAAGACCGGGGTGAGGCCGCCGGACATCGGCGGGACGATCCAGGTCCAGTCCGCCGGCACCGGCCGGCCCGCCTTCTCCTCGTTGCGGAGATGCGCCATGAAGCGCTGCGACTCGGTGTGGTGGTCGCTCATCTTCACACCGGCCTGCTCGAAGCTGTACAGGACCGCCCGGTTCAGCTCGACCAGCGCCCGGTCCCGCCACAGGGTCGACTCGCGGCTGGTGTCCAGCCCGAGCCGGCGGGCCATCTCGGGGAGCATGTCGTAGCGGTCGCTGTCGGCGAGGTTGCGTGCGCCGATCTCGGTGCCCAGGTACCAGCCGTTGAACGGTGCCATCGGATAGTGCACACCGCCGACGGTCAGCCGCATGTTGGCGATGGCCGGTACGGCGTGCCAGCGCAGCCCCAGCTCGGCGAACCAGCCGTACTCGGGGTGAGTGAGCGGCACCTCGCGGATCGCCCGCTCCGGGAGCTCGTAGAGCCGCACGCCCTCACCCGGCGTCTCTATCACCAGCGGCAGCACGTCGAACGCGTCGCCCTTGCCCTGCCAGCCGTACCCGCGGACGGATGAGGTGAAGCCGGCCTGCCTCGGGTCACCGACCTGCCGCCCCTCCTCGGTCCGGTACCCGGCGTACCGGATGAGCTGCTCGTTCCAGATCCGTGCGTACGGCTGCCCGGGTTGGGCCGGCGCGAAAACGCTGATCACCGGCCGGATCTGCCCGTTGCCGGCGGTCTGCAGGTGTTGCACGAGCAGCGAGAAGATCTCGTCCGCCGTACGCGCCCGCCGCCGATCCAGCACCATCAGGCTGCGCCAGTAGAGGCGGCCGATGCAGCGGCTCGCGTTGCGCCAGGCCATCCGGGCACCGTGCGCCACCTCGTCGGTGGTGTGCACGTAGGTGCCGGTCGCGGCGATCTGCGCGCGGACGATGGCGAGCCGGGGTTCCACCGGGCCGAGACGGGGGTTCTCGGTGTAGCAGCGGCGCAGGAAGTCCTCGGCCTCGCCGGGGTCGACCGGCGCGCTCGGATCCCATGGCTCCGCCGGGTGGTCCCGGTAGCCGGGCACGATCATCGGGCGCCTCCGGATTATCGAGGGATGGGGATACCGGAGGTTCGCACAACCCCTAGCGGGGCGAATCAGACAAGTTGTGCGACAAAAACGACGCAGCCCACCCGATTAGGCGGACTGCGTCGTTTTTGAGTGGTTACTCGCCAGGCGTGGACTTGGCGATCTGCATCAGGAACTCGATGTTGGTCCGGGTCTGCTTGAGCCGGTCCATCAGGAGGTCCAGAGCCGCGCCGGACTCCAGCGAGCTGAGCACCTTGCGGAGCTTGTGGATGATCGCCAGCTCCTCCTTGCCCAGGAGGATCTCTTCCTTCCGGGTGCTGGAGGCGGAGACGTCCACGGCCGGGAAGACCCGCTTGTCCGCGATCTTGCGGTCGAGCTTGAGTTCGGCGTTACCCGTACCCTTGAACTCCTCGAAGATCACCGTGTCCATCATCGACCCGGTCTCCACCAGCGCGGTCGCGAGAATGGTGAGCGAGCCACCGTTCTCGATGTTGCGCGCGGCGCCGAGGAACCGCTTGGGCGGGTAGAGCGCTGTCGAATCGATACCACCCGACATGATGCGGCCGGAGGCCGGCGCAGCCAGGTTGTACGACCGGCCGAGACGGGTCACCGAGTCGAGCAGCACGACCACGTCGTGGCCGAGCTCGACCAGCCGCTTCGCCCGCTCGATGGCGAGCTCGGCGACCGTGGTGTGGTCCTGCGGCGGACGGTCGAACGTGGCCGCGATGACCTCGCCCTTCACCGTGCGCTGCATGTCGGTGACCTCTTCGGGCCGCTCGTCCACGAGCACGACCATCAGGTGGCACTCGGGGTTGTTGCGGGTGATCGCGTTGGCCAGGGCCTGCAGCACCATCGTCTTACCGGCCTTCGGCGGGGAGACGATGAGCGCGCGCTGACCCTTACCGATCGGCATCACCAGGTCGATGATGCGCGTCGTGAGGATGTGCGGCTCGGTCTCCAGCCGCAGGCGCTCCTGCGGGTAGAGCGGCGTGAGCTTGTAGAACTCGGGACGCCGCCGGGCCTCGTCGGGCTCCATCCCGTTGATGGTGTCGAGACGGACCAGCGGGTTGTACTTGTCCCGGCGCTGCGAGGAGTCACCGCTGTCGCGAGGCGCCGAGCGCACCGCACCGGTGACCGCGTCGCCGCGGCGCAGGCCGTACTTCTTGACCTGGGACATCGAGACATACACATCGTTCGGGCCGGAGAGGTAACCGGTGGTCCGGACGAACGCGTAGTTGTCCAGCACATCCAGGATGCCGGCCACCGGGACGAGCACCTCGTCCTCGGACACGTGCGGCTCGCGGCTCTCCCGCTGGCCGCCGCCGTCACGCTGGTCGCCGTCCCGGTCGCGGCCACGACGGCGGTCCCGGAAGCGGCTGCGCCGGCTCCGCCGGCCGCCGTCACCCGAGTCGTTGTCGTCGTCGTCGTGACCCTGGTCGGCGCGCGGGGCCCGGTCACGGTCGCGATCGCGGTCCCGGTCATCGCGCTGCTGGCCGTCACGCTGCTGGCCGTCACGCTGCTGGCCGTCGCGCTGCTGGCCGTCGCGCTGATTGCGCTGCCGGTCGCGGTTGCGCTCGCCCCGCTCGGGACGGTCACCGCGCTCGGGGCGCTGGTCGTTGCTCTCGGCAGCCGGAGTGGTTTCCGTCACAACGGCGGGAACGGCGGCGGTCTCCACCGTCTCGCGGGGCGCCGACTCGCGCTCGCGGGACGAGGAATCCCGGGAACCGCGCTCACGGCGGCTCCGGGACGGGCGCTCAGCTGCCGGGGCGGTCTGCTCGGCCGGGGTGGCCGGAGTGTTCTCGGCCGGGGCGGCTGCGGTTTGCGGCGCGGGTGCGGCTGCCGCCGGAGCGGTCTCGACCGGGGCCGCCTGGACCGGGGCGGCAGCGGCGACGGCGTCGCCGCCGTTGGTCCGCGGGCGCGGCGCCGGCTCGGCGGAGGCGGCAGAGCCACCGCTCTGGCGCTCGGTGATCGCGGCGATCAGCTCGCCCTTGCGCATCCGGGCGGTGCCGGAGATGCCGAGGGAGGCGGCGAGGCTCTGCAACTCGGGCAGCAGCATCGCGGACAGCCCGGTGCCGCCGCGGCGGCGCTTCGTGGCGGTCGCGGTGGTGCCGGCGCCGTCAGCGACGTCAGAAACACCCGACGTCACGTCGGTGGTGTCGCTCAATGGATTCCTTCCGTCGGAAAAAACCCGAGATCACCCGGAGCTTGCAGCCAGGGCCGGGTGCCCTCGGAACCCGCTTCGCAACAGCGGCGCGGGAGTTTCGTGCAGCACGGCAGCTCGACGGTATCCCTGCCCGTCAGGGCTTGACGGGTAGGTCTCGGCGAGTGCAGCGATCTATTCGATTGCTGCCCGGCGTGTGCCTGATGAGAGTTGAGACGAGCCTTGACGGCCCAGAAATCTCGGGGGTGCGCCGAACCGCAGAGATCACTTGCTTCGCGGGTGTTGTGAAGCCCGGTGCTAGGTCAGAGCGTAATCAACTCGTGCGACCTGCGGCAACAGGACCCCGCTCGGCGTGTTCCACCATACCCCCTTTCACACGCGCACCGGCGTCATCCACGCCCAGCACTTCGCTGTGCCAGTGCGCGCCCGGCTGGAAATCGGCCGGGACCTCGGTCAACGCCAGCACGGTCGGACCCGCGCCGCTGACCACGGCGGCGACTCCGGCAGACCGCAGCGCCGCCACCAGGGACGCCGTGCCCGGCATCCCCGAGGAGCGGTATCCCTGGTGCAGCCGGTCCTCGGTGGCCGGGAACAACAGGGACGGATCACTCGTGAGGGCATGCGTCAGCAACGCCGCCCGTCCCGCGTTGAACGCCGCGTCCGCATGCGGGACCTCGGACGGCAGGGCCGCGCGGGCGGTCGCGGTGTAACCCCGCTCGGCGGGGACGAAAACCGTGGGGTGTACGCCCTCGGCCGGTGACAGCCGCACCGCCCGCCCGCCCGACTCCTCGGTCCAGGCGACGGTGAAGCCACCGAGTAGACAGGGTGCCACGTTGTCCGGATGGCCTTCGATCCGGGCCGCGATTCGCAGCGCGGCCGCGTCGTCGAGCCGCTCCAGGCCGCCCTCGACCAGCCCTCGGGCCAGCTGGACGCCGCCCACGATGGCCGCCGAGGAGCTGCCCATGCCGCGAGCCTGCGGGATCCGGTTGAGGCACTCCAGGGCCACGCCGGGCGGGCGCCCGCCCAGCTCGTCAAAGGTCGCCAGCATCGCCCGGAAGACCAGGTGGCTCTCGTCGGTGGGCAGTTCGTCCGCACCCTCGCCACGCACGGTGACCGTGAACGACTGCCCGGCCACGGTGGCGGTCAGGTCGTCGTAGAGCGTCAGAGCCAGACCCAGCGAGTCGAAGCCGGGACCGAGGTTGGCGCTGGTCGCCGGCGTGCTGACGGAGACCGGGTCGGAGACGAAGGACAGGCCCATCGCCACATGCTAGGGCTTGATCAAGTAAACGGAAGTGCCCCGGTACCGGTATTCGGGACCGGAGCCAGCTTGCGGGTGGCGATCCGCCAGCCGATCGCGTAGCTGAGCGTGATCAGCGCGCAGGTGGCGATGATGATCTGCGGGTCCACCCGGTCGATCACGGCGCCGGCACCCAGCTGGCTGATCGCGATGGCCAGCGTCGCCAGCATCATGTCGGTGGCGAAGACCCGGCCGCGCAGCTCGTCGGGCACCTCGGCCTGCAGGGCGAAATTGGAGAGCACCCAGTTCGTCCCGCCGGCGAAGTGCGCGACGAAGACCAGCACGAGCACGAGCGGGAACCAGGGCGCGAAGGCCACGCCGAGATAGCCGATGCCGTACAGGCTCATCGACAGCGCCAGGCCGGGCAGCAGCCAGGAGGGCCGGTTCAGCACCGGGCGCATCACCAGCGGCCCGATCAGCGCACCGGCGCCGCGCAGCGCGAAGAGCAGACCGGCACCCGCGGCACCGGCACCGTGCTCGGCCGCGATCAGGGGGAAGACGGTGAGCACGCCGTTGCCGAGCCCGACCGCCGACTTCACGGTCACCAGCGCACGGATCCGGGGGCGCCCGCCGATGTAGCGCAGCGCCCCGAACAGCGCCCGCATCGGATGTTCCGGCGGCTGATCGCCACGAGGCGCCTGGAGCGGGCGTCGGATCAGGGCCGTGAGCAGAGCGCCGGCCAGGAGCAGGGTCGCTGTCACACCGAAGCAGACGTACGGGCCGAAAGCACTGCTGACGACGCCACCGAGAGACGCGCCGACGACCGTCATGGTGCCCCACGCCGAGCCCGCGATCGTGTTGGCGGCTGCCAGGTCGGCCGGGTCCACGACGTTCGGCATGGCGGCGGACGCGGCCGGTGAGTAGAACGCCTTGGACACGGCCATCGCACCGACCGCGACGAGAGCCAGCGGCGCGGTCGCCTCGGACCGCACCGCGAACAGCAGCAGCACCGACAGAAAGGCCGCCGAGTTGGCCAGGATCAGGATCCGGCGCCGGTCCACCCGGTCCGCGATCGTCCCGGTGTACGGCAGCAGCAGCGCGATGATCCCGGTGTCGGCGGCCAGCACCAGCGCGCCCCACATCCCGCTCCCGGTCAGCTCCGGCAGCAGGACCAGCAGCGGCACCATGACGAACCAGTCAGCGCCGAAGACGACGAGCTCGGCCGCGAACAAGCGCCGGAAGTCACGGTTGCGGGTAAGGACCGAGAAGGCTGCTGGCACGTACCGCACCCTACCGCCGGGCCGGAAACGCCGATGCCCGGCCGCAACGGGCCGGGCATCGGTGGTCGGCCGCCGTCAGTCGGCGGGCCGCTCCTGCTTACGCGGCATCTTCAGCACCTCGAACTGGTCGGTGTACCCGCGCAGGGCACCACCCTCCTGCTTCGCCGGCACGGTGACCGGAACCGGCTCCTCGGCCGGAGCCTCGCCCTCCGCGCTTCCGCCGCCGCTCTTGCGGAGCCGCTTCGCCGCGCGCTTGGCCCGCGACTTCTCCTTGCGGTTCTCCACCATGGTGTAGAGCGTCGGCACCAGCACCAGGGTCAGCAGCGTGGAGCTGACCAGACCGCCGATCACCACGATGGCCAGCGGCTGCGAGATGAAGCCGCCCTCGCCGGTGAGGCCGAGCGCCATCGGGATCAGGGCGAAGATGGTCGCGATCGCGGTCATCAGGATCGGCCGCAGCCGGTGCCGGCCGCCCTCGATCACCGCCTCCTGCACGCCGTACCCCTGTGCCCGGTAGTGGTTGATCAGGTCCATCAGCACGATCGCGTTGGTGACCACGATGCCGACCAGCATGAGCACACCGATCAGTGCCGGAACGCCGAGCGGGGTGCCGGTGATCAGCAGCAGGCCGATCGCGCCGGTCGCCGCGAACGGGATCGACACCAGCAGGATCACCGGCTGCAGCAGGCTGCGGAACGTGGCGACCATGATGATGAAGACGATCGCGATCGCCGCGAGCACGGCCAGGCCGAGCTGCGCGAACGCCTCCTGCTGGTCGGCGCTGACGCCACCGACCGTGTACTCGGCGCCGGGCGGCAGTTCGAGCGCGTCCAGCTTCTTCGTCAGGTCCTGGTTGACCTGGGTCAGGTCGGAACCGGTGACCGCACCGGTCACGCTGGCGGTCCGGTTGCCGTCGGAACGCGTGACCGTCTCCGGCCCGGCGACCTCCTTGACGTCGGCGACCTGGTCCAGCGGCACCACACCGGTGCTCGTGGTGAGCGGCAGGGCGCGCAGCGCGGCCGAGTCGGCCGGAGCGCTGCCGAACGAGATGACCACGTCCTGCGTGTTGCCGTCCACGGTCATCTGGCCCGCCGGTGCCGACCGGAACATGCCCGCGACGGTCTGGCCGATCTGCGCCTCGGTGAGGCCGACCTGCGCGGCGGCCTTGCGGTCCACCACGACCTCGAGCCGGGGCACGCTGGCGGCCAGCGTGGTGTCGACGTCGGCGACCCCGGAGACCTCGCTCATCGCCTGGCGCACCTGCTCGGTGGCGGTCTTGAGCACCTCGTTGTCGGCGGCGCTGACGTCCACGGAGAGCTGGCTGCTGCCCAGCCCGGAGCCCTCCTGTCCGATTGTGATCTCACCGGCGTCGGTGAGCTTGTCGAACTCGGCGTTCAACTCGTCGGTGACCTTCTCGGCGTCGGCGTCCTCGTCGAGCGCCACGTTGAAGGTCGCCGTGCCCGCGCCGCCGCCACCGGCGAACGGGTTGGCCGAGTTGCCGCCGACGGTCACCTGGTACGTCGTGACGTCCTCGCGGGCGGCGATGACGGTCTCCACCTTCTTGGCCGCCTCGTCGGTGGCCGCCAGGCTGGTGCCGGCCGGGAGCTCCTGGTTGACCGTGATGCTGTCCTGGCCGGACTCGTCCAGGAAGTTGGTCTCCAGGCGGGTGGAGAGGGCGAACGTACCGATCAGGACCAGGATGCCGATCAGAACCGTGGTCCAGCGGCGGGTCGTGGCGAACCGGATGACCGGCAGGTAACCGCGCTGCAGCGGGCTGCGCAGCTCCTTCTCCTCGGCGGCCTTGCGGACCGCCTCGTTGTCGGCGCCGGGTGCCGTCGGCCGCAGGAACCAGTACGCCAGCACCGGCACCACGGTCAGCGAGACGAACAGCGAGGCCACCAGCGCGACCGTCACGGTGATCGCGAAGGACGAGAAGATCTGGCCGACCAGGCCGCCGACCAGCGCGATCGGGGCGAAAACGGCGACCGTCGTGAGCGTCGAGGCGGTCACCGCGCCGGCCACCTCGCGGACGGCGCCGAGGATGGCGTGCACCTTCTCCTCGCCGTACTCGAGATGTCGCTTGATGTTCTCCAGCACGACGATCGAGTCGTCGACGACCCGGCCCACCGCGATGGTGAGCGCGCCGAGGGTGAGCAGGTTCAGCGTGTAGTCGCCGATCCAGAGCGCGATCAGCGCGACCAGCACGGACAGCGGGATGGAGACCGCGGTGACCAGCGTCGAGCGGACACTCATCAGGAAGATCAGGATCACGATCACGGCCATCAGGAGGCCGAGCAGGCCCTCGGTGGTCAGGCTCTCGATCGAGCGCTCCACGTACGGCGCCTGGTCGGTGATCACGGTCAGCGTGGCACCGGAGTCCTTCTCCAGGTCGTCGAGCATGTCCCGGACCGCGTGCGAGATCGACACCGGGTTGCCGTCGGGCCGGGCGGTGACCGCGATGCCGAGGCTGTCGACGCCGTCGGTCCGCGTGTACGACTCCGCGGGCGGCAGCTTGCTCTCCACCGCGGCGACGTCACCGAGGCGGACCGGACCGCGGGAGCCGGTGACGTAGACGTCCTTCAGCTGGTCCACGGTCGTCAGCGGCGTGCCCACCTGGACGGTCAGCGACTTGTCGCCCTCGACCACCGCGCCGGCCGGGATCGAGACACCGTTGGCCTGCAGCACCGTGGTCAGCGACGCGGGGCTGACACCGGCGGCGCCCATCTTGGCCAGGTCCGGCGTGATCACCACCTGCTCGGCGCGGGCACCGGTGACCTGCGTGTCGCGGACGCCCTCGATGCCGTTGAGCTCCGGGATGACCGTCTCGTTGAGGCGGTTGAGGAGGTCGGACTCGTCGGCGCCGCCGGAGGCCGCCAGCACGATCGCCGGGATGTCGTCGGTGCCGCCGGCGAAGACGGCCGGGTCGACGTTCTCCGGGAGCTGGGACTGGATCCTGTTCACCGAGGTGGTCACCTGGTTGACCGCGGACTCGATGTCCGTGCCGAACTCGAAGAGGACCACGACGCTGGACACGTTCTCGCGGGAGGTCGACGTCACCGTGTCGATGCCGTCGATGCCTTTGACCGCGTCCTCGATCGGCTTGGTCACCTGCTCCTCGACGGCCTCCGGCGAGGCACCGGGAAGCACCGCGCTGACGAACGCGGCGGGCAGCTCGATCGAGGGGAAGAGCTGCTGCTTGAGGGACGGGATCGCGTATAGGCCGAATCCGCTGATCACCAGGGCGATCAGTGCGACTAGACCTCGGTTGGCAAGGCTGAGCCGTGTCAGACCTGACATGGGCACTCCCCCGAGAAGGTTCGGTCGATGCTGATAGTTTGCCTTACGCGAACAAATGGTTTTCGATGGGGGTCGGCTGGTACCGTCCCGCAACAAGTACGTCACTTAAGGAGCGGGCGCTGAGCCAACAAGAGCTGAACCAGAAAGAGCAGCTCATCGCGGATATCATGGGCTCGTCGATCCGCCTGGAGCACCTGTTCGCGGACGATCGGTCGGACCCGCTCTTCTCGTCACACCTGACGATGTCGCAGCTCAAGATCATGCTGCTGCTCTCGCGGCACGGCAGTCTCGCCGGCGGCGAACTGGCCCGGATGCTCGGGGTCGGCGCCGCGACGCTGAGCGGCATGATCGACCGGCTGGTGGTGCAGGACCTGGTGACGCGCGCGGAGGATCTGAACGATCGGCGAGTACGCCGGATCGGTCTCACGAAGGCGGGCACCGAACTCATCGAGGGCATCATCACGGCAGGCGTCGCGAAACAGCGTGAACTCCTCAGCCGGCTCTCAGCCGAGGAGCTCGCGATCGTGGCCAAGGCCATGGAACTGCTCGTGCGCGAGGCCGGATCCAGTGTCCCAGACCCGGCCCCGTTGACTCCGGCTTCCCCGGAAGCCGGCAGCTAGAACGCCTGACCGCGGGCCCTCGGACAGGCTCGCGGATCAGGCTCGGCGGCTAGGCCAGGTCGAGTGCCTTCGCGGCGAGCAGGGCGTCGTTGGCGATGACGGTCGGGGACGGAGCGGTCGAGATCGCCCACTCCGGGTCCTTCAGGCCGTGACCGGTCACCGTGCAGACCACCCGCGAACCGGCCGGGATCTTGCCGGCCGCCGCCTGCTGCAGCAGACCCGCCACACTCGCCGCGCTGCCCAGCTCGACGAAGACGCCCACCTCGCGGGCGAGCAGCCGATAGGCGTTCAGGATGTCCCGGTCGGTGACCGCCGAGATCAGGCCGCCCGAGGCGTCCCGGGCGTCCAGCGCCTTGGTCCAGCTCGCCGGGTTGCCGATCCGGATCGCGGTGGCGATCGTCGACGGGTTCTCGACCACCTTGCCGCTCACGATCGGTGCCGCGCCGGACGCCTGGAACCCGTACATCTTCGGCAGCTTCGTGGAGTTGCCGTCGGCCTTGTCCTCCAGGTAACCCATCCAGTACGCCGAGATGTTGCCGGCGTTGCCGACCGGCAGGCAGTGGATGTCGGGAGCGTCGCCGAGCGCCTCGACGATCTCGAAGGAGGCGGTCTTCTGCCCGTGCAGGCGGAAGATGTTCACCGAGTTGACCAGGGCGACCGGGTAGTCCTGCGACAGCTTGGTGGCGAGCGAGAGGCAGTCGTCGAAGTTGCCGTCGACCTGCAGCAGCCGGGCGCCGTGCACCAGCGCCTGCGCGAGCTTGCCCAGCGCGATCTTGCCCTGCGGCACCAGCACGGCACAGGTGATCCCGGCCCGTGCCGCATACGCCGCAGCGGAGGCGCTGGTGTTACCGGTGGAGGCGCAGATGATCGCCTTGGCGCCCTCCTCGACCGCCTTGGACACGGCCATGGTCATGCCGCGGTCCTTGAACGAGCCGGTCGGGTTGTGCCCCTCCACCTTGAGGTAGACGTCGGCACCGACCCGCTGGGAGAGCACCGGCGCCGGCACGAGCGGCGTGTTGCCCTCGTGCAACGTGACCACCGGGGTGGCGTCGGTGACCGGCAGCCGGTCCCGGTACGCCTCGATCAGACCCCGCCACATGGCCGTACTCCTCACTAACGACGGCACCAACGTGCGACAGCGTGCCGTAGTCATCCGGCCCGTGGGACCGGATGCTCACTATTCAGGACGATGGCAGACGGCCTCGACGTTGTTGCCGTCCGGGTCGCGCACGAACGCGCCGTAGTAGTGCTCGTGGTACTCCGGGTGCAGGCGCGGCTCGTGCAGCACCTCCGCACCGGCGCCGACCGCGGCCTGGAAGAACGCGTCGACGGCGGCGCGGTCGGCCGCCGCGAAGGCGATGTGCGCCTCACGGAAGCCCTCACCGGAGTTGAACTCACCGATCCAGAAGTCCGCGTGGTCACTCCCGTAGCCGATCGCGACCTTGAAGTCCATCAACCGGCGACCGCCCAGCGGGGCCAGCACCGCGTCGTAGAACGCCGCGCTGCGCTCCAGGTCGGCACATTGGAATCCCACGTGGTCCAGCACTAGCCGGCTCCCCCTTCGACGCGCAGCACGCTCGCGATCGACCGGACGATGTCCAGTCGCGACAGTGCCTCGACGGTAGCCGCCAGAGCGGCGTCGGGGGCACTGTGCGTCACGATGACCAGCTTGGCGTCGTCCTCCCGGCCGGACTGGCGCACGGTCGCGATGGAGACCTCGTGCTGGGCGAAGACACCGGCCACGGTCGCCAGAACGCCCGGGCGCTCGGCAACGTCGAGACTGATGTGGTACCGCGTGAGGGACTCGCCGATCGGGCGGACCCGCAGCTTGGCGTAGTTACTCTCGCTGGGCGCGCGGGTGCCGGTCAGCTTGTTGCGCGCGGCGGCCACGATGTCGCCCAGCACCGCGCTCGCGGTCGGGCGGCCACCGGCGCCGCGGCCGTAGAACATCAGCGGCCCGGCCGCGTCGGCCTCCACGAAGACCGCGTTGAACGCGTCGCCGACGCTCGCCAGCGGGTGCGTGAGCGGGATCATCGCCGGGTGCACGCGCACTGACACAGAGTCGTCGTTGCGCTGCGCGATGCACAGCAACTTGATCGTGCAGCCCATCTCGCGAGCGCTGGCCATGTCGCCGGCGGTCACCCCGGTCATGCCCTCGCGGAACACGTCGGCGGCGGTCACCCGGGTGTGGAATGCCAGAGAGGCGAGGATCGCGGCCTTCGCGGCGGCGTCGAAGCCCTCCACGTCGGCTGTCGGGTCCGCTTCCGCGTACCCAAGCTCGGTGGCCTCTTCCAACGCCTCGCTGAAGCCCGCCCCGGTGCTCGCCATCGACGAAAGAATGAAGTTCGTCGTGCCGTTGACGATGCCGGTGACAGCGGTGACGCGATCGCCGTGCAGCGACTCACGCAGCGGGCGCAGCAGCGGGATCGCACCCGCCACCGACGCCTCGTAATAGAGATCGGCGCCGCCCTCGGCGGCGGCGTCGTGCAGCGCGCCACCGTCCTCGGCCAGCAGCGCCTTGTTCGCGGTGATCACGCTCTTGCCCGCGCGCAGCGCCTCGACCAGCCAGGAGCGGGCCGGCTCGATGCCGCCGACGACCTCGATCACCACGTCCACGTCGTCCCGCTTGACCAGGCCCAGCGCGTCGGTGGTGAACAGCGACTCCTCGACCGGCAGGTCACCGCGCTCACGGCCGGGCCGGCGCACGGCGATGCCGGCCAGCTCCAGCGGGGCACCGATCCGCGCGGTCAGGTCCTCGGCCTGCTCGGCGAGCAGCCGGACCACTTCGGTACCGACGGTGCCGCAGCCGAGGAGCGCAAGCCGGATCGATCTCGTGGGGCTCATCCAACATCCAATGCAAGCAGGTCGTCCTCGGTCTCGCGCCGCACGATGACGCGGGCGGCGCCGTCGCGCACCGCCACCACGGGCGGCCGAGGAACGTGGTTGTAGTTGCTGGCCATGCTCCGGCAGTAGGCACCGGTGCCCGGCACCGCGACAAGATCTCCGGGCTGCACGTCGGCGGGCAGGAATTCATCCTTCACGACGATGTCCCCGGACTCACAATGTTTTCCCACAACGCGGGCGAGCATCGGCTCGGCGTCACTGCTCCGGTTGGCCAGCGTCGCCGAGTAGGACGCGTCGTAGAGGGCGGTGCGGATGTTGTCGCTCATGCCGCCGTCCACACTGACGTACGTCCGGATCCCGTCGACGTCCTTGACCGTCCCCACCTCGTAGAGGGTGAAGACCGACGGCCCGACGATCGCCCGGCCCGGCTCGATGGAGAGCCGCGGCACCCGCAGCGAGGCCAGCTCGCACTCCGACTCGACGATCTTGTTGATCCGCTTGGCGAGGTCGCCGGGCGCGGAGGGGTCGTCCTGCGTGGTGTACGCGATACCGAACCCACCACCGAGGTCGAGCTCGGGCAGCTCCACCCCCCGAGCGTCGCGGATCTGCGCCTGAAGCTCCAGCACCCGCCGCGCGGCCACCTCGAACCCGCTCGTGTCGAAGATCTGCGAACCGATGTGCGAGTGCAGCCCCCGCAGGTCGAGCACGCCCTCGTCGATGATCCGCGCCGCCGCCGCGAAGGCCGCACCGCCGGCCAGCGAGAAGCCGAACTTCTGGTCCTCGTGCGCGGTCGCGATGAACTCGTGGGTGTGCGCCTCGACGCCGACCGTGACCCGGATCAGCACACCCGGCCGCTTGCCGGTCGCCCGGGCCAGCTCGGTGAGGCGGGCGATCTCGTGGAACGAGTCGACCACGATCCGGCCGACGCCCGCGTCCAGCGCGCGCGACAGCTCGGACTCCGACTTGTTGTTGCCGTGGAAACCGATCCGCTCGGCGGGGAAGCCGGCCGCCAGCGCCACCGCCAGCTCGCCGCCGGAGCAGACGTCGAGGAAGAGGCCCTCCTCGCCGACGATCCGCACCACCGCCTTGCAGAGGAACGACTTGCCGGCGTAGTAGACGTCGGCGTCGGCGAACGCGGACACGAAGTCCCGGCAGCGTGCGCGCAGGTCGTCCTCGTCGAGCAGGTACGCCGGGGTGCCGAACTCGGCGGCCAGGTCGGTGACGTCCGCGCCGCCGATCTCCAGCGACCCACTGCCGGTACGCGTGACGGTCCGCGGCCACAGCTGCGGAACCAGTGCGTTCACGTCCTCCGGCGTCCGGAGCCAGGCCGGACCGCGGCTGCCGAGGTCGCCGTGCAGGGCCCCGGCCTCGTGTGCGCGCATGCTTACATCCTCTCCGGAGCCGAGACGCCGAGCAGGCCCAACCCGTTGGCGATCACCGTACGGGTGGCGTCGTTGAGCCACAGCCGCGCGCGGTGCAGATCCGTGATCTCCTCGTCGCCCATCGGGAGGATCCGGCACTTGTCGTAGAACCGGTGGTACGCCCCGGCGAGCGAGTCCAGGTAGTGCGCCACGTTGTGCGGCGCTCGCGCCTCGGCCGCCCTCGCCACCACGTCCGGGTAGTCGTTGAGCGCCTTGAGCAGCTCGTTCTCGTTCTCGTGGGCGAGCAGACCGGGGTTGAAGGCGTCCGGCTCGCCCCGGGTCAGCCCGACCTCGGCCGCGTTACGGGCGACGCTCGCCGTGCGGGCGGCCACGTACTGCACGCGGTAGACCGGGTTCTCCCGGCTGCTGCTGGTCCACAGGTCGATGTCGATGTCGATCGGCGAGTCGGAGGAGAACCTGGCGAGCGCGTACCGAGCGGCGTCCACGCCGAGCGCCTCGACGAAGTCCTCCAGCGTCACGACCGTCCCGGCCCGCTTGCTCATCCGCATCGGCTCGCCGTCCCGGATCAGGCTGACCAGCTGACCGATAAGGATCTCCAGGTTCTTCTTCGGGTCGTCACCGAAGCAGGCCGCCATCGCCTTCATCCGGCCCACGTAACCGTGGTGGTCGGCGCCCAGCATGTAGACGCACCGCTCGAACCCGCGCTTGCGCTTGTCCAGGTAGTAGGCGCAGTCGGCGGCGAAATACGTCCAGTCGCCGTCGGACTTGCGCAGCACGCGGTCCTTGTCGTCGCCGAAGTCGGTCGTGCGCAACCAGGTGGCGCCCTCCGACTCGTACACATGACCCTGCTCGCTCAACCGTTCCAGCGCCTCCTGGAGCTCACCGCGGTCGTGCAGGTCCTTCTCGTTGAAGTAGGTGTCGAAGTGCACACCGAACTCGGTGAGCGACTGCTTGATCTCCTCGAACATCAACTCGACGCCGAGCCGGCGGAAGGTCTCCTGCGCGGTCGCGTCGTCCTGGGAGAGCACATCCGGCGCCGACTTGACCACCTCGGCCGCGATCTCCGCGATGTACTCGCCGCCGTAACCGTCCTCGGGGGTCGGCTCGCCCTTGGCGCTCGCCAGCAGCGACCGGGCGAACCGGTCGATCTGCGAGCCGGCGTCGTTGAAGTAGTACTCCGTGCCGACGTCCGCGCCCGCGGTCCGCAGCAGCCGGGACAGCGCGTCGCCGACGGCCGCCCACCGGACCCCGCCGATGTGGACCGGGCCGGTCGGGTTCGCCGAGACGAACTCCAGATTGATCTTTTCTCCGGCGAGGCGGTCGGTCCGACCGTACGCTGAACCGGCCAGCACGATCTCGCGCGCGAGCACGCCCGCCGCCGCGGCGTCCAGCCGGATGTTGAGGAAGCCGGGCCCGGCGATCTCCACCGACTTGATCCCGTCTCGGCGGCCGAGCTCCTCCGCGAGCGCCGCGGCCAGCTCACGCGGGGCGACCCCGACCTTCTTGCCCAGCTGCAGGGCCAGGGTCGAGGCGTAGTCGCCGTGCTCGGGGTTGCGGGGCCGCTCCACCGCTGTCGTGGCGGGCAGCGCGGCGACGTCGAGGCCGCGCGTCTCGAATACGGCACGAGCAGCTGAGAGAACGGTGTCAGCAAGGTTGGCGGGAGTCACCCGGCCATGCTATCGGGGGTAGACTTCAGCGTTCGGCGGCCACCCGAGCCCCGCCCCTGCCTATTTACCTGAATCGACGAGGCGCGATGAGTATGAGCACGCCGGGTCCCGAGCGGGTCCCGTCCACGGTCAAGGTCGACAAGACCACCGGCCAGGGCAAGCCGCCCGCCAAGTCCACCGCCAAATCCGGTGGCAACCGGCCCGGCGGCAACCGCCCGGGCGGTAAGAGCGGCGGCGGCAAGGGCCGCAAGCCGGTCGCACCGGTCAAGGTCGCGGGCGGGCGCAACTGGGGGCCGATCGCGGTCGCCGGTGTCGTCGTGCTCATCGCCGTGGGCATCATCGGCTACGGCGTGTTCGCCTCGGTCAAGTCCTCCCAGCCCTGGGAGGACCAGCTCGCCGAGATCGAGGGCGTCGTCAACTACCGCGCTCAGAAGAACGCGCAGATCGACGACCGGACCCACAAGGAGGGTCCGCAGACGTACGTGACGAACCCCCCGGTCGGCGGCGCGCACAACCAGGCCTGGCAGAACTGCATGGGTGACATCTACACCCAGCCGATCGCCAACGAGCACGCGGTGCACAGCCTCGAGCACGGCGCGGTCTGGATCACGTACAAGCAGGGTCTCGGCGCCGACCAGGTCGAGGCGCTGCAGAAGCGGGTCGAGGGCAAGGACTTCATGTTCATGTCGCCCGTCGCCAACCTCGACAAGAACGTCTCCGTCCAGGTCTGGGGCTACCAGCTGAAGCTGGACACCGCCACCGACGACCGCATCGACAACTTCATCAAGGCCGCCCGGGTGAAGGCCTCCATGGAGCCCGGCGCGCCGTGCTCCGGCGGCAACACCACCAGCGACCCGGTGACCGCACCCGCACCGGCCGCCTCCGGCGCGGCGGGCTGATCGACCGCATGACCTCGCAAGCAACCTCTCCGGGCGCCGTGGACGCGCCCGGAGAGGCCGCACCGGGCGGACGCCGCTTCGGCTACCTGGGCGTCGCCCTCCTTCTGATCGGTCTGCTCCTCGGCGTCCTGGGCGGCCTGCTCGTCCCGCGCTTCACCGCACCCCGCGACGACTCCGTCGAAGCCGGCTTCCTGCGCGACATGTCCACCCACCACGCCCAAGCCGTGGAAATGGCCATGATCGCCCACACCGGCTCCACCACGCCGCAGATCGTCACCCTCTCCAGCGACATCGCGCTGACCCAGCAGGGCCAGATCGGCTACATGCAGGCCTGGCTGCGCGACTGGCACCTCGACCCCACCGGCACCGAGGAGCCCATGGCCTGGATGCCCGACTCCGACGGCGCCATCGTCAACGGCCTCATGCCCGGCATGGCCACTCCCGAACAGATGGCCGCCCTGCGCAAAGCCACCGGCAAGGACCTCGACATCCAGTTCCTGACCCTGATGCGCGCCCACCACCTGGGCGGCGTACACATGGCCCAGGAAGCCGTCGAACTCTCCGACAACGAGAACGTCGACTGGATCGCCCAGAGCATGGTCAGCGCCCAGCAGGGCGAGATCCAGCTCATCGACACCCTGCTCAAACAGCTCCAGACAACCTGACACCCACCCCGCCGGAACCGGTTGGCGGCGGCTCCGGCGGGCCTGCTAGGCTTCTGAACCACTGGGCCCCCGTAGCTCAGGGGATAGAGCGTCGCCCTCCGGAGGCGAAAGCGCAGGTTCGAATCCTGCCGGGGGCACGAGCTTAGGCGCCTTGTGTCCGCGGGAAGCGCGGACCTGGGCGCTCGTTTTGTTTGCCTGGGGCCCGAGCCCCAGACCCCACGTCGGGTGGGGTTGGTGGGGGGTGCGGGGCGACGGGCCGGCCTGCGCGCGGTTGGGGAGACCTCAAAGCGGAACTGCTTGGCCGTGCGGCCAACCCGCGTCGCGACCTTTGCGTCGGATGAGCGAGGGACGCGGTTGCGCTTTCTAGGAGGCTTGGGCTGGCCCCCCTTCATGTACGGCCAAGTGCCCGCTTGCGCTACATGCCCGGTGAGTGTCGACGCTAGTGCACCAGGTTCTGGAAGTCGGGGGTATGGGACGGTGCTAGGTGCTCCTGGAACTCAGCGTGCCGGAACTGGTAGACGGGGCCAATCGTGCGAAGTAGGCCGAGTCGGTGGGCGTCGTCCAGGAACACGATCGGATCGTCGGGAAGGTGTCCCCTGGCCGCGTGCCAGCGCGTAGCCATCCAGGTCGACCACCAGACGCGAGAATGGCCGCCCTCGATGTAGCCCACGACGGTGGCCACAGCGAAGAACCCAAGGACTCCTAGCCAAATGATCACGGCCATGGGCAGGTCGTCATGCGACAGAATCTCAGCGAGATGGAGCGACGAGGCCGAACCCGAACTGGATTGCTCGGCGAACCGTGCTGAGGCAGCCGCCGTGATGGTGGGATCTACGTCGTTCAGCTTGCCGACAAGATGGATCCGGAATTCGTCTGCGTCCCACCGCCTCGGCCACAAGCCCACCACCAGCGCGGCAGCCAGCAGCCAGGCGCCCCAGCCCAGCCAACGCCGGTGCGGATTGGCCAGGGGAACAGTGAGGAACCATGCGACCATGGCCGCGACCACATATCGGAGACGTCCAGACCATGTCAGGTTAAAGCCGGGCAGGTGTTCTGCCAGGAACACCATAGGGGTTTGCCGTAGCAGGTCCGCACCGATCGCCGAATCCCGCAGGTAGCGCCACGTCAATGCACCCAGCAGAGCAGCCAAACTGCTGGCAATGGCCACCCGGACCAACCGTCGCGTTTGCCCAAGCCGCTCCGACTCCCAGATCGAGATCGTATCGTTGGGATTCGGCAGGTTGCTTCGCCTCACCACGATCGCCGCCCCCGCGCTCGATACGGTAAGGAGCACGGGCAGAACCACCATGCGGAACGGCACGATCAACAAGCACCCGGCCAATGTCGCAACAAGAAAGAACGTTCCAGCGACGGTCGACGACGGACCATCGCCGCCGTAAGCGCCAATGAGGAGAAAGCCGCCGAGGGCGCCTGATGCCCCAGCCCAGAAGAGACCGCTACGCAGACCGGGGCCTGGCCCTATGCCATACCACGGCCGCCTCGGTTGAACGCCTGCGGTGACCGTGAGCCCGTCCAAGTAGAGCACCAGCGCCACTATGCCAACTGCGATACCTATCACCACCCCGACCGGAACGCCACTACCACCGCGCAAGATCAATTCGGTGATCACACCGACAAGGAGGCCCGCGAGCAGGGCATAACAGATACCGAACGCCAGGGAGGGGCCGACACGCACTAAGAAGGCGCGCGCGGTGTACCAATCGTCCTCGACTGCGGCAGTCCAGTCCACGGATCCCGAACCTGCCTGCTCGATCTTGATGACGAGGACGCGTACGACGAAGGCGACTGCGGCGCATAGCGTTAGGAACACCAGAAAGCCTGCGTTCGCGGACCCACAGATCAGCAGCGGCAGGCCGAACAGCACCCCGGCTCCCAACGCGCGGCGATTCCCAACAGGCTGCTTGGCCAAGCGGTCCACAGCTGACGAGATCCGCTCCGCAGCAGCGACGAGTGCGCCGATCGAACGAGGCGGCTCGGCCAGATCGGCGGTGTGCCGCGCCCAGTCGAAATCACTCGTCTCCCAGCGCCGGAGATTCTGTGCGAGGAAGCGCAGCCACGCCTCGACCGCCAAGGGGCTGTACTCATGCCGCGGCCGGAACAACTGCGCCGGGTCGGCGCTGGGCTGACGAGCCGTGATGCAGGCCGCCACCAACACTTCGAACAGATGCGCCTGCATAGCGGATGCGGTGCTGAGAGCGTCATCAAGCAGCGGAGACGGGTCAGCCTGAGACGAGATATAGGCGGCACGAATCAGCCAGAGGCCCAACGGAGTCGACGCGACCTCGGCCAAGGCGTCCACCGATCCACCCCCGACGACTGAGCGAGCAAGCCGATCGAGGATTTCAGCCCAGGTCGCGCCGGGATCCGGGGGAAGGCATCGGCGCAAATATCCGGCCGCGGCCGCCGGAGTCAAAGCGTCCGGCTGAATGACGACAGCCGACGGCATGACGCGACCCCCTGTTTCCACGGCCGCCGCGAATTCGTCGATGCGGCTGGTGAGGATGACCTGGGTGTCGGCGCCAAGCGAGCTCTGCAGTGCGGGGATGAAATGTTCACGCGCCTCGTATGGAGCCTCGTCGAGGCCGTCAAGAATCGGCAGGATCTGGCGCTCCTCAAGAAGCGCCTCGACGACACCGGCCGGCAACTCGGGATAGTCGGAGTTCAGCCGGTCGGCCAACCAGCGCCGGACATCGCCGTGGTAGTGGCCCGGCCGCCAGCCTGTGAGCGAGAAGAGCACCGGAACCGGTTCGCCAGGATGGTCCGCCCGGCTATCGAGCAGTGCCAAGAGGATCTGCACCGCGAGCGTCGTCTTGCCTGCGCCCGCGTCTCCGAGAATCACGAGCCTACGTCGTCGTAGCTTGCGAAATTCGTCCACCAGGGCGTCGACGTCGGCACTGGACGCGACAGTGAGCACGTCGACGGTCCGGTTGCTCGGCAGGTCGATCAAGCCTTCGTGCTCGGTGATTCGCCAACGCACGGGAATGGGGTCCGGATCGTCCAGTGCCCGGGCGCGCGATTCTCCCTGCCATTGCACCAACAACCGCCGGGCGAGTACTTCGCGGCCCTCGGTGATCGCATCGGCGGTGACCGCCGGCGGGGGCCGCAGGCGCTGCCAGCCCGCCATGAGCAGCAGCACGACCTCGACGAGGGCAATCGGGATTGACACGAGCTGCGCCACGTCGGCCGCGTCTCCCAGACCGTTGAGTCGCAATACGTAGGCGACGCCGCAAACGCATAGAAAACACGCGAGGAGGCCGAAAATGATCAAGGACCGGGCGCGCTTCCGGCGACCTATCCCCCTATGCGGCACAGTGAGTACTTACCAGCGGCACCGTGGGTAGTCAATGCGGTGCGAGTGTCGCACGTCCGGCGTTCCTGGGGCGAGCAACGGCCCGCCCAACACAGATCAGTACTGCTCGGCGTTAGTTCTGGATGAAGGTATTGGTGGACCAGATGGGGGTGTTGGTGGTGTTGCTGTAGAGGACCAGGTTGCCGTCGTTCTGCAGGTGGAGGGTGGTAGGGCCGACTCCGGAGGTGCCTGACTGCCAGACGGTGATCAGGTGTTTGGGGTCGTTGCCGCGGTAGAGGACCAGGTTGCCGTTGGAGTGGCTCACGAGGCGGCGGCCGTTTTGTTTGTTTATGCCCCACAGGGTCTTGCTGGTCCAGGAGTCGTAGAGGACCAGGTTGCCGTCGCCCTGTAGCCAGAGGGTGAAGCGGCGGTTCGGGGAGCGCAGGGCTGACCAGCGTCGGAGGGTTTCGCCGGAGGCCAGGGACGAGGGCATCTCGTCGTTGACCTTTTTGAGCAGCTCGGAGTAGCGCGGCTCTTTCGGGGTGCCGTCCTGGGTCACGATGCCGTAGTGGCACTCGGGGTCGCGGTTGCCGGCCGCGCAGGGCAGGTCCTGGAACTGGTAGAGGAAGAGCGGGCCGACGTAGTCCAGCTCGCGCCACATGTGGATGCCCTCGGCGTCGAAGTCGCGGATCGCGTCGAGTGAGGGGTGTTCGTTGCTGAAGGACTCGGTGGGGTAACCCCACTCGGTGCCCCAGATCTTCTTGTGACCGTGGCCGTGGTCGACCAGGACCGCGCGCAGGGCGGCGAGCTGACCGCACTGCTGCTGATAGGGCTTGCCCTCCTGGTACGGCGGCCCGAACTGGGAACGGTCGGGGCGGCCGCAGCTCCTCTGGGACGGGCCCTGGTTGATGGTCCAGTTCGGGTACGGGTGATGCGCCACCGCGTCGAACGAGTCGCCGTAGCCGTGGTCGTACGCCCACTGCAGCCACACGGCCGGGGAGTTGGGGTTCGGCTCGGAGCGTGGCACCTTCGGCTGGTTCTCCGGGCGGGTGCCGGCCGCGGACCCGCCGGCCACCACCAGACAGGTGGGGCAACCGCTGTCCAGGATCCTGGCCTTGCTCTTGCGGACCAGCTCCCAGTACGTCTGGAGCCGCTCGCCGTCGGAGCCGGAGCCGTAGTTGCCGAACTCGGCGTGGTTCGGCTCGTTCCAGATCTCGAACGCCTCGACCTTGCCGGCGTAGCGGTCGGCCACCTTACCGACGAAATCCACCCACTCGTCGGTCCACTCAGGCGTCGGGAACCAGTGGTCCAGACCGTCCTTGGAGCCGTGGTCGCCGCTGGCCCACGGCGGCGAATACGTCATCAGCAGCAGGATCTTCATCCCGGCGGCGTGCGCGTCGTTGATGGTCTTGTCGTAGGCCGCCCAGTTCAGCACCGGCTCCTGGCCCGCGACCGGCTCGTCGTGCTCGACCGCCCACCACGAGACCGCGATGCGGATCGGCATGCCGACCGGGTCCGCCACCTGGGTCGGGCCGCCCAGGCCGAAGTCCTGGTTCGTGACCTGGGTGTCCGGCGCGTCGGCCGGTGCGGGAACGACGAGGCCCAGCGCCACCCCGGTCAGCACCGCGACGGGACCGGCGATCAGGCGCCGTCCGCGCACCTTCTCGGAACGGGCGGCCGGGCCCGCCACCTCGATCTTGCGGGCCCTGCCGCGCACCTTCTCGAACCGGGCGGCCGGGCCCGCCACCTCGATCTTGCGGGCCCTGCCGCGCACGTTCTCGAACCGGGCGACCGTGCCCTCGACAAGGCGCCGCCCGCGCACATTCACGAAACGGGCGACCGCGCCCGCCACCTCGATCAGCACCGCCACGACGACGGCGAACAACTGCCAGCCCCGCCCTCGCAGATGCGCGGGAACGGCGGTGCCTCGCGCGACCGCGGTCAGTACCCCCGCGACGTCGGCGAAAAGGCCCCTGCGTCGTCCTCGCACGTGTGCATGCTCCCATGCTCACCTGATCGGCGGCCGCCCGCCCGGAGCGGGTCTCAGGCCAGCGCGGCCACGGCCGTCCGGTGAGCCGACGCCGGCTCACCGGCCAGGGCCGGCATGTCCGGGCCCATCCAGGCCGCCTCGAGGAGGCTCTGCACCTGGTCGGGTGAGCGGCGCACGAACGGGATGACGATCGGCGGGGCCTTCTCGGCCGCCTCGTCCAGGACGTCCTTGTACGGCGCCACGCCGATGCCGGGACCGTCCGGGACCTTGATCAGGCCATGGTTCATGACGACCGGGTCGGTGATGTCTTCCTTGAAGAAGCGCTCGGACGCGGAGAGGTCGCCCACCAGCTTGAAGTTGGGGAGGGCGGCCAGCGCCAGGTTCGCCGCGCGGCCGATGCCGGTCTCGAGCATGCCGCCGACCCAGACCTGGACGTCGTGTTCGGCGCAGAGCTCGCTGATCTGCTTGGCGCGCAGGTAGCCACCGACACGCCCCGGCTTGATGTTGATGATCCGGGCCGCCTTCATCTCGACGGCGGTGAGCACCTCGTTGGGTGAGGCGACCGACTCGTCGAGGCAGATCGGGGTGGTGGCGAGCCGGCGGCCCAGGCGCACGTGGCTCCACAGATCGTCGTACGCAAACGGCTGCTCGATCATGAGCAGGCCGTGGTCGTCGAGCTTGACCAGATCGTCGGCCTGCGCCCACGTGTACGCGCCGTTCGCGTCCACCTGCAACGGCACGTCGCCACCGAAGCGCTTGCGGACCTCGGCCACCGGCGTCAGGTCCCAGCCCGGCTCGATCTTGAGCTTGATGCGCTGATAACCCGCTTCGAGATAGCCGCTGACGGCCTCCAGAAGCTCCGGGATCGAGTCCATGATCCCGACCGACACCCCGGCCCGCACCGTCGCGTGCGTGGCGCCGAGGTAGGTCGCCAGCGACACCGGCGAAGACGCACTGCGCAGCTGGGCGTCCAGGATCGCGGTCTCGAGAGCCGCCTTGGCCATCGGATGACCCTTGACCGCGGTGAAGACCGCACTGGCCGCCTCGGCGGTCACGTCGTCCATGGTTTCGAGCAGCGGGACCAGGAAGCGCTGGATCACGTCGGCGGCGGCGCTGAGGTAGTCGGAGGAGAAGAACGGCTCGCGCATGGCGACGCACTCGCCCCAGCCCTCGACACCCTCCGGCGTGCGCACACACACCAACAAGGCATCCCGGTGGTATTCGGTCATGAAGGACGTCCGGAACGGCGTCACCAGGGGCAGTCGAACCACCCTGAGCTCGATCGACGCGACCCTCACGACTCGTACGTCGCGATCATGCCGGCGGGGAGCAGGACGTAGGCATGATCCTTGGTCATCCCCACGACCTGGTAGTCCTGCTGAAGGAGTGACTGGAAACGGTCACGAGTCGCGTAGCGCGCGCTCTCGGCCTGCTCGGGCTCCGTTGCTCGAACCATCCTGATGTCCTCCGGTACCGCGATCAGCTGGGATTCGGGCACGACAGTGACGTGCCTGCGCAACCCCGAATCGCCGGCCATCACCTTCGCGACCCACTCCGCCTTGAGGGGCCACTCGACCAGGAGCCGATCGGTGCGGTCATTGGTGTTGGCACCGTCGTCCATCCGGCCGTAATAGTCGGGCACGTAATCAACGACCGTAGCGCCGAGTTTGCACAGATTGAAGTACCCGTTACGGGACACCAGTGGATCGAACGTCCACGTAACAGTGTCCAAATCGTTGTCAAGAGCCCACTGCCGCTGGTGGCGCTTGAGGGCGAAGCCGGTGCCCCGGTCGCGGCCGAGCTCGGTGACGCCGGTGATGTGCGAATGCAGGCAGTACTGCCCGTTCAGCCGTCCGAAGACGCCCACCGTGCAGCCGGCCAGCTGTCCGTCGACATAGGCACCGGCCACGTAGTTGCCGGAGTAGGCCAGCGTCCGCAGCATGCTGGTGCTGATCACCTCGCCGCGTTCGGCGTCGCTTCCGGCCTCCCACACCCGCCACAACAGGTGGGCGGCCTCCTCGAGCTCGTCGCCGTCGCGCAGCATGACCACTTCCGGACCGCCTCGGGACGGCACGACCCCATTGTGGACCGGTGAGCCAGCCGTCTCGGCCCCCACCGCCAGCGCGGATCGCCGTACCGTCACGGCACCTCCGGTCTCTAACACCGCTACCTACCGTTTCTACGCCGAAACGCAGAGCGCGGCCTTTGTGGGGCCTGAAGTCATGACGTAGATCGAATGCCTGTACGGCTGATTCCCCGAAAGCCGAGGCACGACCTTACGCCATGGGTGGCGGCCTTCAAAACAGCCTACCCTTACCGTTCCGGCACGCTATGCCCTTCGGCAAAGCCGTGGATCGAAATCTCGCAGCTCATGCGGCCCGAGATCCGATTTATTGATCTTGAACGACAGATCCGCCGGGGCGTGGCGAACCAAGGTCAGATTGCCCCGAACGGTGTACTTTTTGCGCTTACCCAGGTTGCCTTAAGTAAACCCGCCATCACGGGAAAAGTTGCTGCTCCTCGACCCGCCCATTGGAGAGCGCCGCCGCCATCGCCATCTGATCACGAATTCGTTGCACCGATGCCTCCCACTGCCGGGAGAGCCCGCGGTGGCTCTCCAGATCGGCCCATACCGATCGCCCGAGCGCACCGAGACGCGCGGCCGGCATCCAGAGGTGCAACAGGTGATCCACGGCCGGCCGCAGGCGCTTGACCGCCTGCGCCGGCTCCTCGACGCCGATCTGGCTCTGATCAATAACAGTCACGAGAGCCGTGAGAAGCCAGTCGTGCAGAGCCAGGTCCTCACAGAGATCGACGATGTCGTCGACCGGCTGCGGGCCGAGCATCAGCAACACCGTCCGGGTGCCGTCCCCGCGGAGGGTGAACCCGACGTCGTACCCCTCGAAGTCCTTGTCGACCAACGCGGCCCAGCGCAGAGTCGTCCGGCCGGCCTTCATCGGCAGATGCGCGTCGATCACCGATGAGCGCTGCACGTCGCTGAGCAGCCGGCCGGCGAACGCACCCAGTCCCATGGTCGAACTCTGCCGGCCCGCGGCCAGGTGCGCCTCCGCGAGATCCCTGGGATCGTTGCGGCCGATCGTCTCCACCACGCCCGGGCGGGCCAGATAGTGCGCCCACGCGTGCCTATAGCTCACGGTCCCCGGCTCGATCCGGGCACGGGCCGAACCCTGCAAGACCCGCCCGCCGGTGAGACGGACCCGGCCGGTCAGGGTGCCCACTCCGCGCACACGGCGTTTGCGCCCCTCGATGCGGCAGTCAACTCCGACCAGCTTGTTCGGGCTGATCGCGTGGCCGATCGGGCGCTCGGAGACCCGGACCTGCTCGCCGGGCAGCAGGGAGAGCGCGTCCTCCGTCAGCTGACGGGACACGCCACCGGAGTGCCGCAGAATCGCGGTCTGCACGTCACCCAGGAGCAGCACCCTGCACCGGCCCTGTGTCGACGAACAGATACTCGATGCGATCGACCACTGCTGGGTGCAGGTCGATCGCCTCCTTGGCGCCGCGCATGTTGATCTTTTCGAGCACGATCGGATCGACCGCGACCTGCTGCAGGATGGTCCGCACCGCGTTCTCGACCGGCAGGAAGATGGGCGAGCACACGGTCATCGTTCGGTAGGCGTTGAACGGCCACGGCGACTCACTGACCTGCACCACCGCCGGCAGGAACCGCCACTCGTCCGGCAGGTCGGCCAGGATCGGCTGGGGAAGCGCCACGGGAGTGCCGTTGTCCCGCAGGACGCCGAGACGCAGCAACTGCCAGACGGCAGCCAGCATCGCGCAGGACCACTTCCGTTTACCGCCCTGGTCACGCCACAACTCGATGTCGGCGAAGATCGAATGGTTCACCGCGGCGTTCTCGGCCGGGGGCGACCACGGCGCCTGCGGCTTCATCGCCTCATGATCGTCCGTGGAGGGCGAGCGCTGCCCGTTGCAGAGCCACCCCGTCTGCTGCACCGGGGGCCGGGCGCCGGTGGTGTCCGGCGGCGGATCGTCCACCAGCCGGGCCAGCACCAGCTCGGCCGGCGAAAGGTGGCCGGCTAGTTTCGCCACCGGCTCCGACAGCTCCGCCTCGATCGGCGCCGCCGCCTCGGCGCAGCCCGACTCACGGGCCAGGTAATCGATCGTCAGACCGGCTTCGTCGGCGGCGCGAAGCAGTTTCGGAATGAGTTTCTTGGGCGAGTCCAGCTTCCCGAAGTAATCGTCGATCAGCACGCACGTGCTGATTCGCGGAGTCTTACCGGGCAGGTCCTCCCGCCAGCTCGAGCGGGCCGCGTCCGCCCATCGGCCGATCTTCCGGAAATGCTTGACGAAGAATTCCGGTCCCTGTTCGAGGTCCGGGGCGTAGAAGTGCCCCACCTCGACCGAGAGATGCGCCAGCGACGTCTCCTGCACTGGGCTGTCGGCAGTCGATTCAGAAAACCTGGCGTTAGCTGTCATTCGAGAGCCCAAAGCTTGTCGTCGACCAGATTGCGAGCCAATTCGTCGAACGCCGAGACCGTCTTGAGGTTGGCGATGTCGCGGGCGACGACGTCATCGTCGGAGAGCAACTGCTCACGCCACTGCAGCACCGGATCCAGCGGAACCGAGCCGAGCAGCGCCCGGAGGCCGACCTGCTGATCTCCGGCGAGCTTTCGCAGGTCCTGGTCGCAGTCACGCAGCCAGGCGACCTGCGCGGCGCGCAGCCCTCGCAGCTCGGCCGAGTTCGGGTCGACCACCGCGGTCCGCACGAACTTGACCGACTTGGCCAGCTCCTTCTTGTTGTGACCGGCCTGCTCGCCGGTGTCGAGGATGCCGTCCCGGCCGAAGACCAGGCCGGAGGCCGCCGGGATGTGCTGCCGGGTCCAGCGGTGGAAGACGAGCCAGCGGGAGATCACACCGCGCAACGCGTCGTCGGCTGTCGCCTGCAGCACGAGCTGTGTCGCGTACGACCGGCCGGCGCTCAAGTCGATCAAGCACATGTCGAACTCCTCGTCCAGCTCGAGGAGCAGCCGGATGCAGCGGCGCAACGCCTCCTTGTGCGGACGGAACTCACCACCGTCCCGGTCACCGGGAAAGAGCACCAGCTGGCCGGCGCCCGCCGGGCGGTGCCGCAGGCTGGCCCGCGCCGAGGTGCTCCACACGTCGATGCGCCGCGGCTGCTCGTAGACCGGCTTCTGTTCGTTCTCCATGAGGTAGGAGTGCAGGCCGCCGGACGCGACACCGCGGGCCGCGTCGGCGATCTGAAAGATCGAGCCGGCCGTGGGCGAGCCGAAATCGAAGTCGAGATAGCACACGTCGGCACCGGTGAGGGCTCGCCGATAGACCAGATTGCAGCTCGTGACCGACCTCCCGGTGCCGCCTTTGTCGGACGCCGCGAAGACCAGCACCCCTACTCTCCAAGCTCGGGCTGCCGGGCCGCAGCGAGCTTGTCCAGCTCCCGCAGGACCTCGAGGGTGAGTGCGTATGCCGTGCCGGGACGGGTCTTGCGCAACTCGCGGGCACGCTGCAGGTTGCTCTCCTGCCGCCGCACGCTGTCGCGCAGGGCCGGTCCGCCCTGGCCGGATCCCCGCAACTGCTCCTCGTCGAAGACGTCGTCGGCCTCGATGAGGAGCTCGGCGGCGATCTCGGACAGTGACGCGCCGGGCGGCGGCGCACCCTGGATGAGGTCGGCGGCCGTACCCATGCACTGCACGACCCGGGTCGTGAAGTACCAACTCGGCTCGTCGCGTGGATCGAGGCTGGGGAAGACCTGGCTCGGGTCGTCCCAGAGCCCGTCGGCCCGCCCGCCGCGGATCCGGCGATCGTCGAGGTGCCGCCAGACGGCGTCACTCAGGTTGAGCAGCTGTGCCCGGATCTTGTGGTCGTTCACCTGCCTGGCGAGCGCCAGTGACCGGCCGAGCAGGAGCGTGGCCAGCTCACCGAGACGCCAGCCGACCTCGGGCGCACCGGGCGTGACGGTCTCGGCGCCGACCAGCCTGATCCAGGTGCCGGGCTGGTGCAGCGCGAGCGCCGGGTCCCCGCTGAGCGGGCGGCGCCGGATCCGGCCGCGGTCGGCGAGGTCCTCCAGGAGATCCGCGATCCGGCCCAGGTCGGCGTCGGGAGCGCGCTCCTCGCCGAGGGCCTGCCGCACCAGGGAGAGCACGAGAAGGCTGTAGTAGTCGGTCTCCTCCTCGTCCGTGGTACGCCAAGGGAGGTTGGCGACCGGCCAGCGATCCGGGTTGAACGTCGCGATCGTCGACCAGTAGTTCTGCGCCACGTCCAGCTGCAGGTTGAGCCGCCGAGCCAGGGTCTGCTGCTCGGTGTCGAGAAGACCCTGCAGACGAGCGTCACGGGAGAACAGGTCGCGGATGCCGTCGACCGCCACCACGGTGAAGTAGAGGTACGGAGCGGGTTCGGCGTAGCCGGTCTGGTCGAACTTCGTCTCGCCAGCCGAGACCGGCTGTGAGTCCCGGACGACGCCCCAGGACCAGCCGCACTCGAACAGCAGCTGCGGGTCGGCCCGGAGTTTCTCCACCTGGTCGTCGTCCGGCTCCAGCTCGGAGAGACCCGCCATCACCTCGTCGAGCCTCGCGCGGATCCGGCCGACGAGCGCCGAGGAGTAGCTCTCACCCGGGCTGACCGTCTCGCACAGCGCCCGGCCCTGGCGGCTGTCGCTGCGGAACACGCTGATCGTGAAGCTGCGCAGCAGCGCGGCCATCGCCGCGGTCAGTCGTTTCCGGATGCCGGTCTCGACCGCGTCGATGCTCTCGTTCTCCCGGTCCGACCGGGCACGCGGACGGTAACCCCGCAGGAAGCGGATCACGGCGAGGCTGAACACGACGGAGGTCGCGTAGGAGTCCACCACCTCGAGCGCGTGCTGCTCGGGGAAGGCGATGATCTGGTTCTCCGGGGCCGTGGACACGTAGCGACCGGCGGCGAAGACGGGCTCGCCGGACTCCGCGTCGGTGTAACGCTCCAGATAGGCCGCGATGAGCTTGATGATGCTCTGCGGAATCTCGACCGGGCTGCCGAACCGGTCGAGCGCGGCGCGGACGTCGGGCTCGGTCTTGTCCGGATTGTCGTACGAGATCTCGGCCAGTCGCTGTGGGGGCTGGAGGAGACAGAGAAGCAGCTCAGCGTCGCTGATGGAGTTGCGTCCCGCGCGGTCTTCCCATCGAAAAGACTCTGGTGAGCCACTCCATTTGGATATCGATTTCCACACCGACAACATTTCCTGGCGCGGTCGAAGTCTCACCGTTCGATTCCCCCTGGAAAATGCGCGTGCGACGCCCGTCAAGATCGCACGGCCGTCCATAGGAAGTGCTGCGCCGAAGCATATCCCTCGCATCACTTGCCCGGCAGCCCGTACATTTTGGACAAAAAGTATTTTCACCCAACTAAGGGATGCCAAACCTAATGGATCATCGACAATTGGTAAGCTCGGCACCGCGCATGGTCATCTGACCGCGCTCCCGGACGCGGACCGCGTGTCGCACCGCACCGCTGAAAACGTTCGGGAAAGGCTTCCGCGAGTGGGAGGAAAGCCGGTTAACGCGCCCCCGCCGATCATGATTCTGCACTGCCGGGATTTCCTGGCCACGGCTCGCATCTCACGCGCCGAGAACAGGTCGGCGAGCGACACGATCCGAGGCCTTCTCGATCAACTCGAGGGCTCGCGCAATCCCGATCTTGTAGTGATCACCGGCAATCTCGCCGAACGGGCGACCCCCGCCGAATACGGGATCGCGCACGAGCTGCTGAGCGCGCTGCGCGACGGCCTGGACCTGGACCACGAGCGCATCGTGCTGGTCCCCGGCAGCAGCGACGTCAACCGGCTCAAGTGCCAGGCCTACTTCCTGGAGTGCCAGGGCGACGAGCGCGAACCGGCGCCGCCCTACTGGGAGAAGTGGCAGCCGTTCTCCACGATGCTCAGCCGGTTCCACGGCGCCGAGCTGCCCAAGGACGAGCCCTGGTCGCTCACCGAGGTCCCCGGCCTGCGGGTGGTCGTCGCCGGGTTCAACTCCACGATGGCGCTGACCCACATGCCGCAGAACGACCACGGGCTGCTCGGCCCGGAGCAGATCGAGTGGTTCGCCGGGCGGCTGAGTGCCGGGGAACGCCGGGAGTGGCTGCGGATCGGGGTGATGCACCACCGGCCGGACGGCCGGGACGTCGGCGTGGCGCGCCTCACCGACGCGGACCGCTTCGCCGAGGCGCTCTCCGCCCATCTCGATCTCGTGGTGCACGGCCAGCCCGACGAGCCAGCCATCTCACGGCTGGCCGGCGACGGGGCGCCGATCATCGGGGGCAGTGCGGCCTGGCAGCTCATCGAGGCACACCCCGATCATGTACGCGTACGCGCGCTTCCCGCCGGACCCCACCCGGCCGGCGGCGAGGCGATCGCGCTGCCCCACCCGCTGCCTCGCCGGGCGAGCGCGCCCGCCGCCCCCGCGGAGCTGCAGACCGAGCTGGGTCGGCTGTCCGCCCAGGTGTCCGAGGTGTGCCTGCTGCGCAACCCCGACGCCGAGGTCACGCTCGTGCCGCGACCAGGCTCGGGGCGCGTCGGCTACCTGCGGATCTCACCGGCCCGGGCGGGTGGCGACCGCGGCCCCGCCGAGCAGCACCCGGTCGGGCTCTGCGCCGGCGCACCGGCCGTGCCGGACGTCGAGTGGTTCGCCGGGGTGCGCGCCCGGTTCCGCGGCGCCGCACGCACGGCGACGCTGGTGTACTCAGGCGAGGCCGCCGATCCGGACGTGACCGAGGCCGCCGCCGCGCACCGAATCACGTTGATCGCGTTCGACGACTTCCAGCTCGGCGCCGACTTCGGCCGGTTCGCCGAGCGGCAGGCCGCCTGGTTGGCCGGCGATCCGGTCTATCCCTCCGACTCGTACGTGCCCCAGCGCTACACCGAGTTCCTCCCCGGCCCGAAGGTCGCGTCCGACGCGCCGCCCTCCCCCGACCTGCTCGGCTGGCTCGGCGACTGGGTCGACTCCCCGGAGGGCCGTCTGGTCGTGGTGCTCGGCACGTTCGGGCACGGCAAGACGTTCCTGCTGCACGAACTGGCCCGCAAGATGCACCGCGAGGGCTCCCGGGCGGTGCCGGTGCTGATCGACCTGCGCGAGTTCGAGAAGGCGTACAAGCTGGACGAGCTCATCGCGGTCCAGCTCTCCCGGCGGGGCAAGCAGAACTTCGACCTCGAGGAGCTGCGATACCTGCGGCGCGAGGGCCGCGTCGCGCTGCTGTTCGACGGCTTCGACGAGCTGGCCACCCGGGTGAGCTACGACCGGGCCACCAACCACCTGGACACCATCGTGCAGGCCGCCGCCGACCGGGCGAAGGTCATCCTCACCAGCCGGGACCAGCACTTCCTCACCGACGACGACGTGCAGGCGGCGCTGGGGGCGCAGTTCGGCGCGGGCCGCCGGCTGGTCCGGCTCGCGGACTTCGACGACGAGCAGATCCTCGCGTTCCTCACCCACCAGCTGCGCGACCCGGGCCGGGCGGAGGAGCGCCTGGAGTTCCTCCGCGAGGTCAAGGACCTGCTCGGGCTCTCCCGCAACCCCCGGATGCTGAGCTTCATCACCGACCTGGAGCTGGACGAGGAACCGCTCGCGGCGCCCGGCGACACCCGCGAACCGATCACCGCCGCCGAGCTGTACCGGCAGGTCATCGAGCGCTGGCTGAACTACGAGAGCGACCGGCTGCAGCGGCTGAGCCCGCTGGCGCCCACCGCGCTGGAGCTGATGGAGGCGGTCACGCTGCTCGCCAAGCGGCTGTGGGACTCGCCGGACGACAGCCTGAGCCGCAGGGACCTCGGTACCGCCGCGGCCACCCTCTCCCAGCTCACGGTCACCGGCGAGAACGCGCTGGAGCCGGAGGAGAGCGCACACCTGCTCGGCTCCAGCACGCTGCTGGTCCGGTCCGCGGACGGCCGGTTCACCTTCGTGCACCACTCGGTACGCGAGTGGCTGATCGCCCGGGACATCGCCCGGCGGCTCACCGCGGGCAGCGCCGCCTCACCCGGTCTGGTCGGCAAGTCGATGCTGCCCCTGATGATCGACTTCCTCTGCGACCTGGCCGGTCACGACTTCATCCGCGGCTGGGCGGAACGCGTCATGGCGGATCAGCCGGCCGGCAGCGGGGTCGCCCGCAACGCCCGGGCGATCCTCATGCACCTGGGCGTGCCGTTCAGCAACCGGCTCGACATGCGCGGCCAGCGGCTGCGCGGCAACGACTTCTCCGATCAGAACCTGGTACGCGCCGACCTCAGCGGCGCCGATCTCGCCAACGCCAAGCTGATGCGCGCCGACCTGCGCGAGGCCAACCTCACCGAGGCGAACCTGGCGTGGTCCCGGATGGACCAGGCGTCACTGCGCGAGGCCGATCTCACCGCGGCCGACCTGACCGGGGCGAAACTGCTCGGCACCGACCTGACCGGCGCGAACCTCACCCGGACCCGGCTGCGCCGCGCCGCGATGGTGTCGGCGGTCGGCACCGACGCCGACGAGCTGCGCTCGGCCGACACGCTCGGCGCGGCCCTGCCCGGCACCGTCGTCGCCGAGCCGCAGATCGCCTCCTCCGCGGTGGTCAACGCCGTCGCGGTCTCCTCCGCGGTACGCCTGCTGGCCGGCGGCGGCGAGGACGGCGTGGTCCGGATCTGGGACGCGGCGAGCGGGTTCCCGCTGCGGGTGCTGCCCGGGCACACCGCGCCGGTGCGCGGTGTCGCCTTCACCACCGACGGCCGGTTCCTGGCCAGCGGTGGTGACGACGACACAGTCCGGATCTGGGACATCGCGAGCGGCCGGACGGTCCGGAAGCTGACCGGGCACGACGGGCGCATCCGCAGTGTCGCGTTCAGCCCGGACGGCGGCTTCCTGGCGGGCGCCGGCGACGACGAGAAGATCCGCATCTGGAACACCGCGACCGGCCGCATCGCACACACGCTGACCGGCCACGACGGCGGCGTCCGGAGCCTGGCGTACCGGCCGGACGGGCAGCGGCTGGCCAGCGCCGGCGACGACGAGAAGGTGCTCGTCTGGGACACCGCGAACGGGCGGCCCGAGCAGACGCTGATCCGGCACACCGGGACCATTCACGCGATCGCGTACGCGCCGTCCGGGGATCGCCTGGCCAGCGCGGGCGACGACCGTCAGATCCATCTGTGGGACCCGGCCAAGGGTACGGTCACCGCGACCATGGCCGGGCACCGCGGCTGGATCCGGACCCTGTCGTTCTCCGCCGACGGGCGGCGGCTGGCCAGCGCCGGTGACGACGGCACGGTCCGGATCTGGGACAGCGAGAGCGGTCACGAGGTGCACACGCTGACCGGGCACGCCGGCATCGTGCACTCGATCGCCTACTACCCGGACGGGCCGACCCTGGCCAGCGCCGGGACCGACCGCACGGTCCGGATGTGGGACGCCAACGACGGCAAGCAGACACGCACCCTGCGCGGCGGCGCCGCCGACTCGCGGGCGCTCTGTTTCTCTCCGCTGGAGACGGAACCGTGGATGGCGGTCGGGTCGGACGACGGTTCGGTCCGGATCTGGAGCGCCACGGCCGGCGACCAGCCGCGCGTGCTGAGCCGGCCGGGTGGCAGCGGATCGGCCGTCGCCGCGGTCGCCGTCTCCCCCGACGCCAAAATCCTCGCCGCCGGTGGATCCGACGGCACGATCCGGATGTGGGATCTCACCACCGACACGCTGCTCGAACCGCCGCTGGCCGGGCACATCGACGCGGTTCGCGCGCTCAGCTTCGCCCCGGACGGGCAGCACCTCGCCAGCGGCGGCGCCGACGACATGATCCACATCTGGAACGTGGAACGGGCCGAGGTGGCGAAGACCTTCACGAGCCAGCACGGCACGGTCACCACCGTCGCGTTCCTCCCGGACGGGAGCCATCTGGCCAGCGGCGGCGACGACGGCACCGTGCGGATCTGGCCGCTCGGGCAGGGCCGGCGGCAGATCTGGATGCAGCACGCCAACAAGGTTCTGGCGGTCGCGTTCTCCCCGGACGGCCGCCATCTGGCCAGCGCCGACGAGGACGGGACGATCCGGATCCGGAACACGACCAGCCGTGATCCGGCGCGGGTGCTCGACGGGCACGGCGGCGCGGTGCACGCGCTGGCGTTCGCACCCGACGGCACGCGGCTGGCCAGCGCCGGATCCGACGGCGTGATCCGGATCTGGGCGGTCGAGAGCGGCCGGCTCGCCGTCAAGCTCACCGGTCATTCGGGCTGGATCCACTCGCTGAGCTGGTCACCCGACGGCCGTCACCTGGCCGGCACCGGCGGCGACCGGGCGATCCGGATCTGGGACGCCGTGCACAACAGACCGGGCGGCCTGCTGGTGCCGCTGGAGGCGGGTGGCTCGGCGGTCCTGCTGAAGGAGCAGTACGTGCTGGAGGGCCCGCCCAGCGGCGAGTACTGGTACGCCATCGGCATGTGCCGGTTCGAGCCCGGTGAACTCGACCAGTACCTTCCGAACCTGAGCTGGGCGTCCGGCGGCGAACCGCTCTGGTGACCTAGTGCCCGGGACCGAGGTGGTCCAGGACCTGGTGCGCGGCCGTCTCCACCTCGCCGGAGAGGTTCGGATCGGCCAGCGCCGCCGCCGCCCACTTGCGGGCGATGCGGTCACCGGCCAGGTCGCACAGGAACTCCACCATCAGCGGTGTCAGCCGCCGGTGCAGCAGATCCCGCAGCCGGCCGACCGGCTGGCCCGCCTCCAGGTTGGCGGCGATGTCCTGCGCCACCAGCCACTCCAGGACGGAGTGATCGACGAACTGGTAGCGGTACTGATGGTCGCGGACCAGCAGGGTGCCGGCGCCGAGCAGGCGCGCGGTCTCCCGGCGGCCCGGCATGCCCGGACCGGCCAGCCGGGTGAGGACGTCCGCTGCGGCGCCCAGCTCGTCCGCGCCGAGTGCCGGTTTTCCGGACTCCCAGAGCCGCCGGGCCAGATAGGTGACCGCCCGCGCCAGATCGTCGGCCGTGGCGGCGCCGAATCCCCGGGCGTGCTCCAGCCATTCGGTGATCAGCTGGAGGTAGAGCCGGGCCACCGTCGTCGTACCGCCGCCCGAGGCCGCCGAGCGCAGCAGCGCCTCGTCGATGCCGGCGATGAACGCCAGCATCCGCGGGTTGCTCGCCATCCCCAGCAGACCGCCGACCCGGCCGAGCAACTCCAGGCGGGACCGGGCCAGGCCGGCGTCACCCAGCCGCCGGGTCAGGAAGTCGAGGATGCCGTCCGGCCCCAGACCGGTCAGGCGCACCCAGTGGGTGGTGACCACGGAGGCGTACGGCGTCAGCGCCTCGGTGAGCAACTCGACATCCCGGCTCACCAGCACCACCTTGGCCCGCCCCGGCCCCACCCGGACGCCCGCCTCCCAACCGGCCACCCAGTCCCGCAACCGGTCGTGCGCGGTCCACGTGGCCAGGTCGTCCAGCCCGTCGCAGAGCAGCGCGACCCGGCCCTCACGCAGCAGGTACCGCCCGCGTTCCAGGTCCACCTCCCGCAATCCGCCCCGGGACAGGTGGATAGCCACGAGCTCGTCGAGCCCGACCCGCCAGTCGCGGTCCCGCAGGTCCACCAGGATCGGCAGGACCGGATCGCGGTCGGCGTGCAGCCGGCGTGCCAGCTCGCGCAGCAGATAGGTCTTGCCGGTACCGGACGCGCCGGCGACCGCGATCATCCGGCCGTCCGGCGCGGCCATCCACTCGCGGAGCCGGCCGAGCACCCCGGTCTCCGGCCCGGACGAGTCCGGGGTCCAGCCGCTGGTCGCCGGATCGAACACCTCGAACGGCTGCGGCACGTAGCCGCCGGCCGGGTACTCGGCGTCGTCCTCGAGGGCCGCCGCCTGCAGCTCCGCGTTCTGGACCAGGTCGCTGCCGAGCTGGAAGTCCGCAAAGCCCGCGACCCGCACCCCCTGCGTCACCGCCCACTGCTCCAAGCGGGCGGACGGCCGGCTGCGGCAGACCAGCGTGGCGTCCCAGCCCGGCACCTCGGCGCGCACGTCGTCCCGGAAGCGGCGCACGACCTCCGCGGTCGGCGCGCCGTCGACGACCCCGATCCGGTACGGCTGCCCCTCCGGCGTGACCAGCAGATAGCCCGCCGTCCGGCCGCCCGGCGCGGCACCCGGCCACGGATGCACCTCGATCGAAGCGCCGGGTGTCCGCGCCCGGTAGGCCTGCGCCGCCCGTCCCACCAGGTCGGCCGGTGTCTCACCGGCCGGCTCGGTGGTGCTCACCGCCTCGGGGACGGCCTCGGCCACCTCCGACGGCCACCAGTGATCGCCGTACGCGTACTCATGCTCGCCGGGGAGAAGCCGCAGCGTGCCCGGCCGCAGGTCCACCACATGGTTCTCCCCGCCGCTCGCGGCACCGACCGCCGGCACGCCGCTGAACGCGATCTCGCGCACCCCGGTGCCCTCGGCGTGCAGCACCACGTCCAGGCACGGCGCCAGCGTCAGGCCGAACACCGCGGCGTCCCGCAGTCCCGCCGGATCGTGGTGGAGCACGCCCACCCGCAGCCAGCCACGCCGCTCGTAGTCGCGCAGCCGGTCGGCGAACCAGCGCGGTTGCTCGTCACCGAGCTCGCCGTAGGAGTCCAGGTGGCTGACCGCCATGGTGGAGTTGAGAGAGGCGACCACCGTCCGCAGTTCCGGCACCGGCAGCAGCTGCCACGGGTCGTGCTCGGTGAACGCGGTCGGTCCGGGCAGCCGCTCGGTGAACGCGGCGAACGGCTCCCACTTGCGCCAGTACGGCGGGATCGGCTCGGCTCCCTCGGCGGCACGGGAGAGGAAGTGCGCCTCGCAGAGCGCGAAGTTGACGTCCGCCGTCCCCGGCACGGCGATCACCCGGCCGGTCGGCAGGTCCAGCTCGGCGCGCAACTCCTCCAGCTGTGAGGAGGCGGTGTCGTACTCGGTCCGGGTGGCCCGCTGGACGATGCCGGACGCCACCACGAGATCCGGTGCGACGCCGTCGCGGCGGCACCGCGCCACGATCTCGCTGGTGGAGCGCACCGGCCCGGTCAGGTGCAGGATCGCCAGACGGCCGCCGTGCCCGGGTGAGGCGGCCCGGCGCACGGTGGCCGTCACCTCGTCCGCGGGTTCCAGGTCACCGGCCAGCCGGCGCAGCACGTCGGAGCGGACCCGGGCGAACGGCTGCCGCAGTGCCGGGAAGTTCAGGCTGCCCACCGGCGCGGAGACGACGGCGGTGAACGACGCGCCGGCCCGTTCCAGGTGCTGTTCGACATAGCTGGAGACCTCGCCGAGCACCTTGCCCGCCTCGGCATGCTCCAGCGTGCCGAGCAGGACCTCGCGCACGCCGCGCCGGAACTCGAAGTGCTGCTCGTCGGCGGCGCCGGCACCCATCGGCACCGGCTCCAGCAGTCCGCTGTAGAGCACCTCGGCCAGGTGCGAGGGGCCGGACTCGGGCACCATCACGGCCTGCACCACGCGGATCACCGCGACGTTGAGCGGAACCGCCGCGGACAGGTACCGGGCGAGCCGGTAGGCGGGCGGGGTGGCACTGCCGCGGAAGCGGGTGACCTGCCGCTCGGCCTCGCGGCGGGTGTCGACCGGCGGGTGCTCCCCGGACGGGGACGGCTCCGGCACCGCGCTGACCTGAGCGTCCGCCGCGACCGGCATGACCACCGCGTCGATGCCGCCGACCGCCCGGCCGGCGACCAGGTTCGCCCAGGGCCGCAGCCAGCGCGGCTCGATCTCCAGGACCGGCACCGGCACGGCACCGGCGGGGAGGCCGCGGCGGCGGGTGGAGAAGAAGGTGTACTCGCCGGCGGGCGCGCCCGGCCGGGGCGAGGAGAGCCGGCCCGGTACGGGGCCGATACCGGTCCGGGACCAGAGCCGCTCCGGCAGTGGCTGCAGGATCGCCACCGGTGCCCGGCGTGCCCAGTGCCCGAGGAGCCGGGCCATCTCGCCGGTGTGCCAGGGGCCGCTCACACAGTCGCTGAGCACCAGCAGCAGGTGGTCGTCGGTGCGGTCGGCCACCCCGGTCAGGGTTCCGTCGAGGGTGCCGTCCGCGCGCAGGCCCAGGGTGACCATCCGCAGGGTCCGGAACGCGCCGAGCCGTTCCATCACGATCCGGACCTCGTGCCCGAGCCGGGTCCAGACGCCGCCGACCGAGCTCTGGTCCAGCACCAGGGTCAGGTGGAGCCAGCGGTTCGCCTCCGGGCGCCACACCGGCGTCCACACGCGACGCTCGGCGATCTGGCGTGCCGTGGCGTGCTCATCGATCGTGACCCGGTGACCCGTACGCGAGCTGCGCTTGAGCGGCCGCAACGCGCGCAGCACCCGGCCGCTGTCCGGGAGCGCCGCCGCGCTGCGCAGCAGCAACGGCCAGCCCGGCACCGGGTCCAGACCGAGCGGTGCGGTCTCCCGCGACGGCTCCGGCGGGAGACCCGGCGAGGGTTCCGGCGGCGGTTCGGGCGGCTGCGGCACCGGCTCGTCCGCCACGGGCTGCGGCAGTCGCACATCCACCTGGCCGGGATCGGCGCCGGGCGGCGAGTCCGGGTCGGCGGGCGGCGGGTCCGGCCCGGGTACCGCGCCGCTCACGTCCACCCGCATCGCGAGCCAGATCGCCTCGGCCACCTCGGCCGGGGTCAGCCGGACGCCGGAGGCCTCCAGGACGGCGAGCAGGCGCTCGATCGGGGTGGTCATCCCGGCGGCCCGTTCAGGTTCCGCAGGACCACGTCGATCAGCTCGTCCCGGTCCAGGCTCCGGTCGCCGCCCGCCACCTGCAGCAGGTAGACCAGGTTGAGCAGCTGGTCGATCGCGAGCTGGCCCTGTTCGCGCCGGAGCAGGAAGTCGCCGATCACGTCGTCCGCCTCGGCGGCCGCGTCGTCGCCGAGCTGTGCCCGGACGATCGCCTGGGTCCGGCGCTTGTCCGGCTCGGGCAGGGCCAGCTGCACGCACCGGCGCAGGAAGGCGGGCGGGAACTCACGCTCGCCGTTGCTGGTCATCACGATGAACGGGAACTCGCGGCAGCGTACGTGCCCGTCGCTGATCAGCACCGGTGAGCCGTCGTCGGCCGGGCGCACCTCGACCTCGGGCTTGCGGTCCGCGATCCGCTGCAGCTCCGGGATCCGGTACTCGCCCTCCTCGAAGATGTCGAGCAACTCGTTCGGCAGATCGATGTCACCCTTGTCGATCTCGTCGATGAGCAGCACACGCGGGGTGTCGTACGGCGCGAACGCGGTACCGAGCGGGCCGAGCCGGACGAAGCGGCCGATGTCGCCGTACCCGTCCTCGCTCTGGCCGTCGCCGCGGACGTTCGCCTCCTCGATCCGGGCCACCGCGTCGTAGTGGTAGAGGCCGGAGGCCGAGGTGGACCGGCTCGTGATCGGCCAGCGCAGCACCCGGCCGAGCCGCAGCTCGTGCGCGACCGCGTACGCCAGGGTGGTCTTGCCGGTGCCGGGATCGCCGGTGACCAGCAGCGGCCGGCGCAGGTGCAGAGCGATGTTGACCAGCGTGACGGTGCCCGGGTCGGCCTGGTACGGCACGGCCCTGGTCCGGTACTGCAGGCGCTGACCGACCGGCGCGTCCCGATCCAGCGGCGTCACCGGCTCGCCGTCGAACTCCCGCCACGGCGGTGGTGGTGGCAGCCGCCGGATCGGGTCGTCCTTCTGGTCGGCCTCACCGGTGCCCCGGTAGATCAGAAAGTCATCCGCGTGCATGCCCCTCCCCCATCGGGGACAGCATCCGGTGACGCGGCACGCGCCGGCCCGGATCGTCCCAGAGCAGTACGACGTCGTGCCCGCACGAGGGCTCGCCCTCGGTCTCCTCCTCGGCGGCGGCACCCTGGCGCATCCGCAGGATCCGTTCCGGGACGTCGTCCCGGCCGGCCCCGGCGAGTTCCTCGGCGACAGCCCGCGCGAGCCGGCTGCCTCGGCAGTCCTGATGGGACTTCTCCGGCTCGCCGTCACAGCCGTTGCGCCGCCAGATCATGATCGGCACTCCGCAGAAGAGCCCGACCTCCATGACGGTCCGCGTGATCGGCGCCTGCAACGGCCGGGGCAGCACCAGCGCGGCCCGCGACCGGTCCAGCTGGAACCAGGCGTGCAGTGCGCGGGGCCCGCGCTGTTCCAGGCAGCTCACCCTGGTCAGCGCGGAGCCCATGTCCCGGCCGGCCAGCGCGTCCCACCGCTGCCGCCACTCCGCGCCCAGTTCGGCGGGCTCGTCGAAGCGCTCCTGGTCGCGGACCACCACCGGGTTGGTCTCGCCGAGGAGCGCGTACGACCGTCGCCCGGTCGCGGCCAGCACGTGCTCGGTCTCCGCGAACAGGTCGGCCGGCAGGACAAGCTCGATCATCAGGCCGGGCTCACCGGCGACCAGCTCCGGGATCCGCCGGGTCAGGTGCGGGCGCAGCTCCTCGATCGAGCGATCCGGGTCCTCGACCTCGATCGGCGTCACGTCCTCCGGTCCGTTGTACCGCCAGAGTTCACAGTGGAACCGCTTCTGGTCCTGCCCGGCGGAGCGTACGCACACCACCAGCGACGGGATCCGGGACTGCGCCGGCGCCGGTGTGGTGCGCTCGGCGGCGAGCCGCCGCACCACCTCGTCCTGGTCACGGGTGTGACGCGGGGTGAGCCGGGCCCACTGCCGCAACAGCTCGGCGAGCAGCTTCGGCTCCGCGGTCCGGGAAACCTCGATTGCGTACGCGACCACGTGCGGAAACCCGTCGTCCGCGGCCATCAGCCCAGCGAGTTCGGTAACCACGTCACCGTGGTCGTGCAGCGGGTGCCGTGGCGGGTCGGGCAGATCGCCGGCGACCGCCCGGAACATCCGCAGATGCTGCTCGTGGCCGGTCTCGGGCAGCTGGGCGAGGATCGCGCGCAACTCGGCCTCGGCCCGCCGCCCGACCGGCCCGCCACACCGGGGAAGCGCGTGCGCCAGCCCGGTCCAGCGGCGGTTGCAGCGGTGGTAGGTCTCCTGACCGCGGCGCATCGCCCGGTACGGCCCCGGTTCCAGGAACTGCCGCAGGGCGCGCACCGGCACCGCCACCCCTCCGGCGGGCAGACCCGGGTCGTCGTACGCCGTGGCCTTGGTGATCGCGCACACGCCGCCGGTCTCCATGTTGAGCACCGGGCCGCCGGACATCCCGTGAGACACCTCGTCGCCGGTCAGCCGGATCAGACCGCCGTCCTCGCCGCCCGCGGTGAACCAGCCCGACTTCGGCTCGGCCGCCGGGGTGAAGGTCCGCCCGTGACCGAAGACGGCCAGCCGGTCCGACATGGCCGGCAGCTGGTCGTCGAGCCACACCACCGGATGCCCGGGGAGCGAGGACACCTCGACGAGCGCCATGTCCGGATAGGGCACGAGCTTGCTCTCGCCCAGCGGCGAGGCCGCCCGCACGATCCCGGTCCTCGTCTCGCCGCGCCACGCGACCCGTACCTCGTCACCGGGCGCGCCGGCCACGTGAGCGCAGGTGGCGACCGTTCCGGGAGCGACGAGGAAGCCGCTTCCGACAAGCCGCCCGGAGACCAGCACGAGGCACTCCTTCATCAGCTTGACCAGCTGCTGCTCGGCCCCCGCGATCCCCGGTTCGGGCACGCCGCGATCCTCCGTCCCCGTCCGGTCACCCTTCGTGCAACCGTAGTGCCAGGACGCACGTCACAGAAGGCCCCGGAGGCCACCTCCGGAGGGCAGAACGGTCAGGGGAGGTCACTCCGGATGATCCGGGCCAGGTAGGACTCGCTGGTCAGCTCCGTCTCCGGGTACTTGTACTGGAGTTTGTGGGCGAACGCGCCCTCCCGGATCATCTGGAAGGTGTCCGGGTCGTAGGGCTGGAGCATCACGGCCTGCAGCGCGTGCGGCGGCTTCGCGTTGAGCCGCATGCCCTCGTCCCACTCCAGCCGGAACCGCTCGTCGAGGTGATGCAGCATCTCGAAGATGTGGTGATACAGGAAGTGGTCGGTCGGCTCGCCGCACCGCTCCCACCAGAGCAGCGCCGCCGCACGCCACAGGTGCAGGACGTGGCTGTCCGGCCGGGCGGCGAGGAACCAGTTGGAGATGAACGGGCCGGTGTAGTTGAAGGCGAACATCCCGCTCTTCGCCAGTGCCGCGTCGACCCGGGGCCGCAGCGGCTCGGTCACGTGACAGGTCGCGTCGACCCAGACCCCGCCGAACTTCTCCAGCAGCGACAGCCGCAGCACGTCCGAGAGGTGCCGCCGGTCCAGCTTCACGGCCAGATCCTCGGGTACGTCCACGTACGCCCGCATGTTCGCGTCGGTGATCTCGTGGACCCGGCTGCCCGGGTTGGTGGCCTTGAGCGCGGCGAGGCACGCCTGCACGACCGGTGGCGCCGCCGTGAAGCCCTGCGCCCAGTACATGAAGATCGGCTGGTCGAGCGTGCTGACCACCGGCGACGCCAGCCGCTGCTCGGCCTGCACGCGGATCTGCGCCAGGTTCTCGGCGAGGAAGACGCCCAGCTCACGGCGGGCACCGAAGTTCTTGGGGTCCAGTTCGAGCACGGCCGCGCCGTCGAAGGGCAGCTTGTTGTCGTGCTGCAGCGCCGCCGCCGAGACCCGTTTGCTGTCCTCCGGCCGTTTCAGCCGGTCGTACGCCGAGGCCAGGGCGTACCCCCGCGCCCACGACTCCGGCTGCTTGGCCACCGCCTCGCGCAGGAGTTGCTCGGCCTCGGTCCAGCGCTGTCCGGCGAGGGCGAGCAGGCCCAGCTCGTACGCCGCGGACCCGTCCTGGTCACCGGCCTTGACCACCCGCCGCAGCGCCTTGACCGCGGCCGCCTCCTGGCCCTCGGCCAGCGCGATCCGTGCCGCCACCAGCCGGTCGCCGGCCACGTGCCGCTGCAGGTGCCGTGCCTCCTCGACCGAGCCCGCGCGGGCCAGCCGGACCGCCTCGGCGGCGATCTCCGCGGGGGTCGCACCCGCCGAGACCCGCAGCGTACGGCGCGACGGCGACGCGTTCGGCTCCCCCAGCCACTCGTAGGTGTGGAACCCGTCAGCGGCGGTCGCACCGTCGAAGTGCTCGACCGGCGCGGAGGTCTCGGTGAGCGCGAAGTCGTACCAGTGCACCGCCCCGCCGCCCCCGGCCATCCCGCTGTGCAGGCTGATCCAGGCGCTGGTGGCCTTGACCGGGACCGTGAACGTCACGCTGATCCGGTGGTGACCGTGCTCGTTGCGGGCCGGCGGCGAGGTGGTCAGGACCCGCCGGCTCCCCTGGCTTCCCACGCAGCCCGGCACCAGCCGCAGCGCCCGGGGGTGCAGCGCGCCGGTCAGCGGCGCGGGCAGGAAGACCGAGACGCTAGCGGTGTAGGTGGCGCCGGCCCGCATGCCGAGCCGCATCGCGCCGGGCGCGTCGTGACCGCCGGGCGCGATGAACGTGTCGTTGTTGCGTCCGACGCCCTCGACCCGCACGCCGAGCGTGCCGGGCCGTCCGGGCACCTCGCCGCTCTCGCAGGAGTTGTGCGCGTGCACGTGGATGCCGCCGGCCTCGAACGGCCGGTCGAGCGGCCCGCGGAAGCCGGGGTCGGGCACGAGATTGACCACGGCCGGCGTGCTCGGGGCCGAGGGTTGCGCCGCCGGGAGGCCGCCGCCGGCCGCGGCCCGCAGCCGGGCCAGCCGGGCCCTGAAAGAGATCGCCGTAGTCATCGGAGCGCAGTTTAGTCAGGGTTCAGTTCGGCGTATTCACAGTGGGAGCACCACGGCTGAGGGACGGGCGCCCACGCAGGTGACGGTCATGCGGTAGCGCGTCAGGTCCTTCGCGAAGACCGCATAGGGCGCCAGCGCCGGGCCCGGTTCGACGCGGTCCACAGTGAACCCCGGTGCCGGCTCGGTGGCCAGCAGCTCGGCGTTGCCGCCGGCGCATCGGGCCAGCACAGAGCCGCCCGGCGACTCCAGACGCGCACTCTCCGGCACGCCCGGTCCGGACGGCGCGGTGCTGCCGTCGATCGGGCCCGGTTGCGGTCCCGCCGAGAGCGACGGCTGCGGCAGGGAGGGCAGCGGTGCGGGCACGGCCGAGGCGCCGTCGCTCGGCTGGGCGGCGCGGCCGGACCGGGTGGCGGCGGCCGCGGGGCGGGTCCCGGAACTGGCACCGGGCACCGTTTCGGTCACGCTGGGTGAGGATCCGGGTGGCGGCGCGACGTCCCGCCCGGCGTTCCGCTCATCGGCACCGGGCCAGAGCAGCGGCAGGGCGATGAGCAGGGCCGCGAGCCCGGCGCCGGCCAGGACTTTCCGACGCTTCCACCAGGGGGGTACGGGCGGAGCACGGTCGACCGCCACGGCACGCGGTCCGGCAGCGCGTGGCATCAGGACAGTGGTGTCCCGCACAGCGCCGTCCGAAGCGACACCCTCCCGGGTGACATCGGCCCAGGCGGGTGCTGTCTCGCGTACGAAATCGGGTTTCTTCGCACTCGCGGCCTCGGCCGCGTCACCCAGCACGCCGGACACCTCGGCCGCGTCCGGACGCTCCGCCGGATCCTTGCGCAGGCAGCGCGCGACCAGGTCGGCGACCTCGTCGGGCACGCCCGGGAGCGGAGGCAGCGGCGCCGGCTCCGAGTAGACGTGCGCATTGATCATCTGGGTGGTGGTCTCCACGGTCCACGGCGCGACGCCCGCGAGCAGCCGGTAGAGCAGCACGCCCAGCGCGTAGACGTCGGACGCCGGCTCGATGGCACCGCCGGTGAGCCGCTCCGGCGCGAGGTAGGCGGGGGTGCCGAGCAGCGCGTCCTCGGGCGTGGCGGGACCGGCGACCGCGGCGATGCCGAAGTCCACCACCTTCGCACCGGTCGGGGTGACCATGACGTTGGCCAGTTTGATGTCGCGATGCACGAGCCCGTCCTCGTGCGCGACGGCGAGCGCGGAGGCGATCTCGCCGCAGATCCGGAAGACGCGGCGCGGCGGAATCCGGCCGCGCGCCACCCGTTGCTGCAATGTCGGCCCATTGATCAATTCCATGACCACATAGGGAACCGGGCGGCCGTCCTCCTCGGATTCGCCGAAGTCGTAAATCTGCGCGATGTTCGGATGCGAGAGGGTCGCCGCGGCCCGCGCCTCGTGCAGGATCCGCTCCCGGAAGCGCGGCTCGCCGGCGTAGCGACCGGCCAGCACCTTGACCGCGACCGGCCGGTTCAGCACCTCGTCGAGCGCGCGGAAGACCACGGCCATGCCGCCGCGGCCGAGTTCGTCGCCGAGCCGGTACCGGCCGCCGAGTTTTCTGTCCACCTCCACCCGAGGCAGTTTGCCGAAAGGCTCGGGAAATCGCACATGCGAAGTCCCCCGAATGCCATTCACATTTAATCCGGCTCCTGCATCCACCACTCGGTGAACTGTCGGGCCTGGCCGGTGTGGTCCAGGCGCAGCACCCACATGTTGCGGTAGACCCGGTCCGGGTACGTCGTGCTCGCCTCGATCACCGCGAGGTCGTCGGTGACGATCAGCGGATGCCAGGTGAACGCGGTGGTGCCCGGCTCGTCCTGCCGGTCCAGCCAGCCCACCACGATCGCCTCGCGGCCGACCCAGGGTTTCGCGTACGGCTCGGTGAAGTAGGCGGCGTCGTCGGCGAAGAGGTCCCGGATGTCGTCCGGGTCGTTGGACTCCCAGGCCTTGCGGTAGCTGTCCACCCATGCCGTCACCGCGTCGAGACTCGTCATGGCGCTCCTCTCCTCAGCGTCACCCTGTCAGATGCGAGCCGTAGGGTCGCCGTCATGAGCGAAAACTGGCGGCACCTGCCACCCGCGGCGCGCCCGATCGCGGCCGCCACCGTCGAGGCGGTCGAGGCATTCCGGTCCGGCGACGAGGTGGCCCTTGCCGACGCGACCGCCACGCTGGCCGCCACCGACCCGGCGCACTCCGGGCTGATCCTGGGCACGACCGTCCGGCTGCTGCTGGAGGACGGCCACCCCGACGGCCTCACCGCCGACGACATCCGCGCCGCGCTGGCCAGTTGCATACGGTCCTGGCCCGCCGCCGACCCGCAGGTGGTGCTCTGGCTGCTGGCCGGCGCGCTCGGCGTGCTCGACGAGGACGGCGCCCCCGCCCCGAAACCGGACGTGCTCGCCTCCCACGCCACGGCGCTCCTCGCCGACCTGCTGGCCGGCCGCCCGGCGGCACCCTGGCTGACCGCCGCCCTCACCGAGATCGAGCGGGTCCAGACCTCCTCCTAGCGCGATAAAACTTTGCAGTAACTGCAAGATCTACGTAGCCTGCCCGGGTGCCACCACCGCCCGGTCGCCGCGAGAGCAAGCGGCAGCAGACCCGCCTCGCCCTGATCACCGCCGCGCTCCGCCTGGTCGACGAGCGCGGCGGCGCCGACCGCGTCACCGTGGACGAGATCAGCGCGGCGGCCGAGGTGTCGCCGCGCACGTTCTTCAACTACTTCCCCACCAAGGAGGACGCCCTCGTCGGCGACCCCATGGAGGGCTGCACCGACATCCGGCGGGACCTGCTGGCCGCCGCGCCCGGCGCAGACGTGCTGGACGCGCTGCTGGAGGCGCTGGCCCCGGCGGTGAGCCAGATCCAGCGGGACCGGGACCTCTGGCTGCTGCGGATGCGTGTCATCGAGGCCAATCCACAGCTCATCCCGCAGCTGATCGCCGCGGCCGCCAGCGCCGAGCGCGACCTGGCCGAGGCCGTCGCCGAGCGCACCGGCCTGCCACCGGACCACCCCTACCCGCCGGTCGTCGCCGCGGTCACCAACGCCGCCCTGCGGGTGGCCGTGATGCGCTGGGCCTCCGACGCCGCCGCGCAGCCCCTCTCCACCCACGTACGCGAGGCCTTCGTCATGGTCGCCGCCGGTCTCGCCGCCCCGACACCCCCGAGCGAGAAATGGAAACGATGACCACCACCCCCGCCGACGCCTCGTCCACCGGCCGGATGACCCAACGCGAGGTCATCCAGGCCCTCTCCGGCCTGATGCTCGGCATGTTCGTCAGCATCCTGGCCTCCACCGTGGTGGCCAACGCCCTGCCCCGGATCATCGCCGAGCTCGGTGGCAGCCAGTCCGTCTACACCTGGATCGTCACCGCCGAGCTGCTGGCGATGACCGTTACGGTCCCGCTCTGGGGCAAGATGGCCGACCTCTGGAGCAAGAAGCTGCTGATCCAGCTCTCGCTCGGCCTGTTCGTCACCGGCTCACTGATCGCCGGCCTCACCCCGAACGTCGAGGTGCTGCTGGTCAGCCGGGTGGTGCAGGGTGTCGGCGCGGGTGGCATGACCGCGCTCGCGATGATCGTGATGGCCGCGATGATCCCGCCCCGCGAGCTGGGCCGCTACTCCGGCATCTTCGGCGCGGTCTTCGGCGTCGCCACGATCGCCGGCCCGCTGATCGGCGGCGTCCTGGTGGACACGTCGTGGCTGGGCTGGCGCTGGTGCTTCCTGATCGGCGTGCCGTTCTCGCTGGCCGCGATCGCGCTGCTGCAGAAGACGCTGCATCTGCCGGTGATCCGCCGCGAGGTGAGCATCGACTGGCTGGGCGCGGTGCTGATCACCGCCGGCGTCAGCACCCTGCTGATCTGGTCCACGCTCGCGGGCGCGCACTTCGACTGGGCCTCCTGGCAGACCGCGGCCCTGGTGACCGGCGGCGTGGTGCTGCTCGCGGTGGCGGTGTGGGCCGAGTCAAGGGCCAAGGAACCGATCATCCCGCTCGGGATCTTCCGGCACCGGACGGTCGCGCTCGCGATCGTCGCCAGCGTGCTGGTCGGCGTCGCCATGTTCGGCGGCACGGTCTTCCTCTCCCAGTACTTCCAGGTGTCACTCGGCAAGTCGCCGACCGTGGCCGGCCTGATGGGCCTGCCGATGATCTTCGGCCTGCTGGTCTCCTCCACGGTCGCCGGCCAGCTCATCACGAAGTACGGGCGGTGGAAGGCGTACCTGGTGGCCGGCGGTGCCGTGATGACCGCCGGGATGCTGCTGCTCAGCACGATCGGCGCGGACACCTCGGTGCCGCTGATCTCGGTGTACATGGCGGTCCTCGGCATCGGCGTCGGCCTGCTCATGCAGAACCTGGTGCTGGCCGCGCAGAACGACGTGCCGGCCGCGGAACTGGGCGCCACCACCTCGGCGCTGACGTTCTTCCGCAGCATGGGCGGCTCGATCGGGGTGAGCGCGCTCGGCGCCGTACTGGCCAACCGGGTCACCACGCTGTTCGCCGAGCGGTTCGGCGCCGCGGCGGCCGACGGACCGGCCCAGGTGCCGGACCTGGACGCACTGCCGCCCGAGGTACTCACCGTCGTCCAGGACATCTACGGCACCGCGACCGCCGACCTGTTCCTGATCGGCGCCCCGATCGCGTTCCTGGCGCTGGTCGCGGTGGTCTTCATCAAGGAGAAGCCGCTCTCCACGCTCTCCGGAGACGAGCGCCGGGCGCGGGAGGAGGCGGCCGCCGCCGTGCACTGATTCCCCGGCGCGGGGGTGCCGACCGGTCGGAAACGGTCGTCCGGCACCCCTCGGAAGCGTGAAATCGGCCCGCCGGGGACTCATCGGGGACCTGTCAGAGGCCGCCGGTCAGGACGGGCGCAGCCCCACCGACGTCCGCGGCGACGGCGGCTCGGCGCACCCGAGCAGGCCGACCAGGCCGGAGACCCAGAGCTGACGGTAGACCGTGGCGCTCGGGTGGCTCACCACGAGCTTGACGCCGCTCGCCGCGGCGGTGTGGAAGCAGGCCACCAGGATGCCGATCCCGATGCTGTCGATGAGCATGACCCGTTGCAGGTCCAGGCAGATCTTGCTCGGCGTCGTGCTGGTCAGGACGTCGTTCACGGCGTCCCGCATGACATGAGCGTTGTCCAGATCGATCTCACCGCTAGGTGCGATCTCGACGGTGCCGTCGGCCAGCTGGCGGGTCGTGATCGGCAGATACACAGCTGCCCTCTTCCTGGCGTCGAGCCGGAGCTGACACCGACTTTCCGCGGGACTCGCGCCGGCCCGCAAGGGGCCGTGCACGAGCGGCGCTCGCTGGGGACGCCACCGGAGAACCCGCGTTCCTACAACAATCCGCTGGTCTGCAAGTTACGCCACGTAGGCGCGGAACGCCAGAGTAGTTCATATGGCCGGAATGTGCTGGAACGGTCACTGCGTGGCGGCCACGTTGACTGTCCACTGACTTTGACCGAATACTCACCGTATGCGATGGAGCGCCGGGCGCGATGGTTGACGCCTTACCGCGCGCCACCCTGGCGCCGGGAACCGTCTACTTCGACAGCGTCGATGCGGATCAGGCCAGGGACATTCTGAATCGTTTCTACCACCCGGTCTCGCTCGGCGCGCCCGACGGCGGTGACGTGGCGGTCGGCGGCGAGATGATCCAACTCGGACCTCTCACGGTCGGCCATCTCACGTACGCCAGGCGCGCGACGCTCGACGCGCCGGAGGTGGACGCGTACCACGTGACCGTGCCGACGCTGGGGCGGATGCTGGCCCGGCAGGACGGCCACGAGGTCTCCGTCACCCCCGACACCGCGCTGGCCTTCCGCCCCGGCGACCCCGTTCACCTGCGGCACGACGCGAACAGCGCCGAGCTCGAGGTGCGGATCGAACGCTGGGCGCTGGAGGCCGAACTCGCCAACCTCCTCGGTCGCCCGATCGAGGGACCGATCGACCTGCCGCCGTCCTTCGACCTCACCGAGGGGCCCGCGCACAGCTGGGGCCGGCTGATCCGTTTGCTCCGTGACGAGCTGGAGCACGAGTCCAGCCTGATCTACCAGCCGCTGATCGCCGAGCAGCTGTGCAGCAGCGTGCTGAGCGGCCTGCTGCTGAGCGTGCCGCATCGCTATCACGACGAGCTGGTCGGCCCGGTCACGGCCGGTCCGCCCCGGGCCATCCGGCGCGCGGTGGAGGCGATCAACGAGGAGCCGGAGCGCGCGTTCAACGCCGCTGACCTCGCCGGCATCGCCGGCATGAGCGTCCGGTCACTGCAGGAGGGCTTCCGCCGGCATGTGGGGTGTGCGCCCATGACCTACCTGCAAACGGTACGCCTGACGCGCTCCCGCGAGACCCTGCGCCGCGGCGATCCCACCCGCATCACGGTGGCAGCCGTGGCACACCGGTGGGGTTTCGCGCACCTGGGCCGGTTCGCGTCGGCGTACCGGAAGCGGTTCGGCGAGTCGCCCTCGGAGACGCTCAAGTCCACACCCTGACGCGCGCCGCCGGTCATTCGCCGGGGTCGCACCGCCGCGGCTCGGTCGCCTCGCCGACCCTCGGGCCGGAAGTGGACACCCCGAACAGGTGACCACGCGTCGGCACCCAGTCCCGCCACGGCGCCAGCCGGGTCGGCACCGCGGCCAGGTCGCCGTCACCGGCACCACGCTGGTCGCGCAGGTAGGCCACGACGCGCTGAGCCGCCACCTCGCCGTTGCGCGCGAGGCTGAGCAACGTGTGCCGGTCCGTGTCGTCGAGGGTCTCCGTGCGCAGCAGGGCGGCCAGGCCGGCCAGCGCCTGCGCCACCTCGTACGCATCCCGCTCGGCGTCCCACCTGCCCGTCACGCTCGTGCTCCCCCGCACGCGGAGACGGTCACTGGCTCTACTGCGGTGCAGTCGGTCATGCGGTGCATCCCCTCACCCCCACACCCACCCCGGGGTTACGTCGCGAGGCTGCCGGGCCTCCGCCGGACGTCCGACCCGGTGCGCGTGACAAGCCGAAAATGTATTCGGCTCGCTACTTTGCGTCCATCCGCAACGCGCAGGTTCTGTCCAGTTAGCGCTCAGTTCGGCCACTCTGAGTTCACCGACCGTTTTTGATCGAGCTGATCGGGACCGATTTCGGCCGTCCGGGCCTAGCGGTCAGAAAGGGGGGTAAAAGGTAGGAGTCGAGACCGATTTCTTGAAGGGGGAACCATGCAGAAGATCGAGGAGACGCCGCCCGGGACGGGCCGGCCGCCGGTGTGGCGGACCGGGGCCGAACAGCCGTGGGACCCGGAGGATCTGGCCGTCGCCCAGGGCAAGTACCCGACGCCCGAGAACATCGCCCGCGCACGCGCTGAGCTGGAACGGGACGGCGCGGCCGCGATCGAGCGCACCGTACCGTAAGCGGTCTCAGCCGCCGATTCGCACGGTCGTCCGCTCCCGGACCGCACGGTCCGCGGCGGCCAGAATCGCGGTCACCGAGGCGCCGAATCGCACGTCGCAATCCGGCCGGGCCCCGCCTCCGGCTGCCGTGATCAGCTGATCCAGGGCCCGGCCGAGAGCCACCTCCGGGCGCCACTGCGCCCGGGGCGGAACGGCCAGACCGGCCTCGCCGGCGAAGAGCGCCTCCTCACGCGCCGCCGCGGGCGGCGCGTCCACCGAAAGAGTGAGCCGGCTGATCGCTCCGCCCTCGTGCCGGAGCACCAGGTGGGTCAGATCGCGCTCTCCGGCCATGCCGGCCACCTCGGTGACCGGGCCGAGCACCGGGAGCACCAGGGCGAGCGCGTGCGGCCCGACGTCCCAGAGCCCACCGCGCTCACGGCGCCACGGCGAGGCGCCGAACGGGTTGTCGTCGGTGAAGATCGAGCCGAGGTGGTCCACCCGCGCCTCGGTCCAGCCGCCGGCGGCCACCGCCTCGGCCAGGAACCCCTCGGTCTCCGGCGTGAACCGGCGGGTGAAGAAGACCACCGACGCGAGATCGCGCTCCTCGACGGCGGCGGCGATCGCCTCCGCGTCCTCGGCGGTCAGCGCGACCGGCTTGTCCAGCACGAGGTGCTTGCCGGCCTCGGCGGCCCGGAGCGCGAGCGGCCCCTGCACGTGCGGCGGCAGCGCGATCGCGACCGCGTCGACGTCCGCGAGCAGCTCGCTGTCGTCCTCGTACGCCCGGATGTCGTATTTCCCGGCCAGCTCGGCCGCCTTGGCCTGGTCACGGCCCCACACCCCGACGAACTCCACGTCCGCATGCGCCGCCAACGCCGGCGCGTGGGCGATGTGCGCCCATGGTCCCGTACCGAAAAGTCCGAAGCGCACCGGATGCCCACCCCTCGCCGTTGAAGATCACCAGGCCGGAAGTTACCACCGCCGGGGCATCAGTAACCTGGCCGGGTGAACGGTCCCCTCTCGACAGCGACAATCGTCGCCGCACTCGTGCTCGCGGCGTGGTACCTGTTGCGTGCCGCGCTGGACCGCGCCCCGAGCCGGATCGACCTGCTGGCCGCCGCGGTGTTCAGCGTCTGGGTCGCCGTCCTGGTCGTGGTCGCGGTGGTGGGTCTCTTCGACGGGAGCCGGCCCCTGGAGATCGGCACCTTCGCCGGATACCTGATCACCACGCTCGGCTTCGTGCCGACCGCGGCCGTCCTCGCCCGGATGGAGCCGACCCGCTGGGGCAGCCTGATCCTCGGCATCGGCTGCCTGATCCTGCCCGTCCTCGTGCTGCGGCTGCAGCAGATCGCGTCGGTGACCGGTGTCTGACTCCACGAAGGCCCGTCCCGCCGACGCCGCGCTGAACACCGGCGTCGGCCGGGTCCTGCTGCTGGTCTACGGCGTCTTCGCGCTCTCCGCGAGCGCCCGCGCCCTGGTCCAGATCAGCACCCACTTCAACGAGGCGCCGCTGGCCTACGTGCTGTCCGCGCTGGCCGGCCTCGTCTACATCGCCGCGACCGTGGGCCTGGCCCGCGGCGGCACCCGCGGCCGGATGATCGCCCTCGTCAGCATCACCGTCGAGCTGGTCGGCGTGCTGATCGTCGGCACCCTGAGCATCGTCGACGCGGTCGCCTTCCCCGACGACACGGTCTGGTCCCGGTTCGGCAGCGGGTACGGCTACGTCCCCCTGATCCTGCCCTTCATCGGCCTCTGGTGGATCTGGCGCCACCGCCCCACCCCCCACCACGTGTGAAGTTCAGCCCCACTCCACACCCCAACTCCACACACACAACCGCGCGCACCCACCCAGCCGTGTGTGGAGTTCAGCCCCGCTCCGCACCCCAACTCCACACACACAATCGCGCGCACCCACCCACCCAGCTGCGTGTGGAGTTGGGCACGCGTGCGCACCCCAACTCCACACGCGGGTTCAGGTGATTACGTGGGGGACGAAGCTGCACGTGTTGCCGGTTACCAGGCCCTCCGTGCCGACGCCCTCACGGATGCCCATGCCGGCCGGCTCCCCGTCGATCAGCCAGGCGCCGATCACCGGGTGCAGCGTCCCCTCCAACCCGTCGAACGACGGCAGCTCCAGGAGTTCCTGCACGACGTAGCGGCCGTCCGACCCGTACTCGCTGGAGTTCGCCGTGATCGGGACGCCGTCGCGGACGAGGGTGACCGATCCGCCCTCGCGCCCCCAGACGGGTTTCTTGGCGTAGGACGTGAGGGACGCCGCCTTGGCCGAGTCCGCGAAATACGCCGGCAGCAGGTACTTTCCGCGTTCCGGGTCGGAGCCGAACAGCTTCCACAGCACCGGGAGCAGCGCCTTGTTGCCGAGCAGCGCGGCCTTGTACGGCGGTTCGATCCAGACGGTCCCGCGCTTCTCCGGGTCGGCCATGTTCCGGAAGAACGCCTTGCCGCCCTCCTCGTGCCAGAACCACTCCCACGGATAGAGCATGAAGATCACGTCAATCGGCTCGGAGCGGTGCTCCTGACCGGGGCCGGGGACGAACACCACCCGGTCGCCGGCCACGTCCCAGCCGATCTGGCTCATCGCGATCAGCTCGACCGGGTAACCGGCCTCCTCCGCGGTCGCCATCAGGTACGCGACGTTCATCCGGTCCTCGCCCGAGGTCTCCGACGTCTCGTACGCAAAAAAGATCTTGGGTTTCTCCGGGAGCCAGGTCCGCGCCTCGCGCAACTTGTCGATGTTGCGCCGCCACGCACCGGGGTCGCCCGGCTCACCCGGCGTCGCCTCGAAACCGACAAGGCGTTCGTGGATCGAGTTCCACTGTCGCCACGGATGCTGGGTGACGCCGGTCTGATCCATCCAGTGCCACTGGATGACCGCGGCCTCCACCAGCGACGTCGGCGTCTGCGCGTTGAACTCGAGCAGCCGCGGCGTGCTGCCGGCCCCGTTGTACCAGAGGTCGAACCGCCCGTAGACGCTCGGCGAGTAGTCCGGCGTCTGCATCGGCAGCCGCATGTCCGGGTCCTTGTCGTAGTGCGTCCACGTCTCCGCGTCGCCGTCGAACCAGGTCCGGATGATCTGCTCGTGGGTGTACTCCGGGATGCCGACGCGAGCCAGGAAGCACGTCTCGTCGTTGCAGATCGAGGCGAAGAAGCCCTGCTTACGCCCCTCGACGGTGTGCCGCGGGCACTGGCGGACCATCCAGTCGCCGGCCTCCAGGCACATCGTGAACAGCGTCGAGGTGGCCGTCTCGAGTTCCTCGATCTCGGCCGTGGTGAAGTCGTAGTACGGCCCCTCGCGCCAGTACGACGTCAGCGTGCCGTCCGGCAGCTCGGTGTCGTTGTACGTCAGCCCGAGACTGAAGTTGGTCAGCTGCCAGCCGTCCCGGACAGGTCCGTACGCCACGCGCCGCATCGTCAGCCCCCGGACGAGCGCGACCCGCTGCCGCCCTTGCCGACGACGCTGGTCTTCACGGTGCCGTTGCTGATCTTGCCGCTCGAGGGCAGCCCGAACTGCGACCGCGCCGCCGCGTCGTTGTAGGCGAACTTCTGCCCGCCGGAGGGCAGCTTCTGGCCCACCTTGTAGCCGGACTTGTAGCCGGACGAGTGCCAGATGAAGAACCCGCCGCCACCTCCGCCGCCACCGTCGTCGTCGCAGTTGTCCTCGTCGACGACCACGCCGTTGGCGTCGGCGCAGTAGAAGCCCTCGTCCACATATTCGTCGTTGTCGCACGCCGCGAGTCCTCCCGCGGCCAGCAAGAGGAACGTGCTGGTCAGCGACACGCTGCGGGAACTCATGCGTCGGTTCATGATTTCTTTGTAACTCTTCTCAGCAAGTTGCCAGCATCGGTGACACTCAGTCCTGTGGTCCGCCGGCGACATAGACGACCTGCCCCGTGACGAAGCCGGCTCCATCGCTGACCAGGAAGGCTACGGTGTTCGCGACGTCCTCGGGACGACCCGCCCGCCCTACGGGAATCTGTTTCACTGTCGCCTTCTCGAAATCGGCGAAATCCACCCCGACCCGGGCAGCGGTGGCGCGTGTCATGTCGGTGACGATGAAGCCCGGCGCCACCGCGTTGGCCGTGATGCCGAACTTGCCGAGCTCGATGGCGAGCGTCTTGGTGAAGCCCTGGATGCCCGCCTTCGCCGCGGCGTAGTTGGCCTGGCCCCGGTTGCCGAGCGCGGAGGTGCTGGACAGGCTCACGATCCGGCCGAAGCCCGCGTCGACCATGTGCTTCTGCACGGCCCGGCTGAACAGGAAGGCGCCGCGCAGGTGCACCGCCATCACGGTGTCCCAGTCGTCGTCGCTCATCTTGAAGAGCAGATTGTCCCGGAGCACACCGGCGTTGTTGACCAGCACGGTCGGCGGGCCGAGCTCGGACACGGTCCGCTCGACGGCGGCCGCCACCTGGGCCGCATCGGACACGTCCGCACCGATCGCGGCCGCCGTGCCGCCCGCGTCGTGAATCGCGGTCACCGTGTTCGCGCAGGCCCCCTCGTCGAGGTCGACGACGGCGACGGCCATACCGTCGGCGGCGAGCCTGAGGGCGACCGCCTCACCGATGCCGCGGGCGGCACCGGTCACGATGGCCACCCGGGTGGGTGCGGACTGCGACATCACGGCCTCCGGTAGTGATCTCCATTACGCACGCCGATGCTAGGCCGTCCGGCGCATCCGAATCCAGCGGTACCCGTATCCCTCCACCCTGATCTTGTCGAGTTCGCCGGGCTCCGGGTATTCCTGGTCGGCCAGTACGTCATTCGGGAACTCGGTCTCCCCGGACAGACTGCTCAGGTCGACCACACCCGGCTCCGGGCCGAGGTTGTGGACGAAGAGCATGGAGCCGGTGATGTCGTCGGCGCGGTGGACCAGCACGCCACTCGGCGCCGGCACGTCGACGTGGGTGCAGGCGCCGCTGCCCACCTCCGGCGCCTCCTTCAACGTACGGATCATGCGCTCGAACCAGGACAGCAGCGACGTCGGGTCGTGCCGCTGCACGGTCACGTTGACCTTCCGGAAGTCGAACTCGCCCTCGGCGATCACCGGCCGGTTGAGCTTGCCGGCATCGGCGCTGGAGAACCCGGCGTTGGGCAGCATCGACCATTGCATCGGAGTACGGATCGCGTCGCGCCCCTTGAGCGCCAGGTCGTCGCCCATCCCGATCTCCTCGCCGTAACGCAGGACCGGGGTGCCGCGCAGGCTGAACTGCAGGGCGTAGGCCAGCTCCAGCCGGCGCCGGTCGTTGCCGAGCATCGGTGCCAGCCGCCGCCGGATGCCGCGACCGTAGAGCTGCATGTGTTCCTCAGGACCGAACCGGTCGAAGACGTCCTTCCGCTGTTCGGCGGTGAGCCGGGACAGGTCGATCTCGTCGTGGTTGCGCAGGAACGTGGCCCACTGCCCGCCGACCGGCAGCTTCGGCGAGTCCCGCAGCGCGTCGATGATCGGCTCCGGGTCCTCCCGGGCCAGTCCCAGGATCAGCTTCGCGTTGAGCATGAAGTCGAAGAGCATGTGGATCCGGTTGCTCGAGCCGCCCTCATCACCGAAGAACTTCAGCAGCTGGTCCGGCTCCACGTTCGCCTCGGCCAGCAGCACCGCGTCGCCCTTGCGCCACTGGACGTGCTGGCGCAGCTCGGAGAGGAAGGCCAGATCCTTCGGCGAGTCCGGGTTGCCCGGCTCGGTCTCCTCGATGATGAACGGCACGGCGTCCATCCGGAATCCGGCGACCCCGAGCTGCAGCCAGAACGCGCAGATCTTCTTGATCTCCTCGCGGACCTCCGGGTTCTTGATGTCGAGGTCCGGTTGGAAGCGGTAGAACCGGTGGTAATACCAGAGCTTGGCGGTCCGGTCGTAGGTCCAGGTCTCGTCCTGCTCACCGGGGAAGACCATGCCCTGGTTGCGGTCCGGCGGAGCGCTTTCGCTCCAGACAAACCATTTACGGTACGGGGATTCAGGCGACTTTCTCGCCGATTGGAACCACGGGTGCTGGTCCGACACGTGGTTGACCACCAGATCGATGATCACCTTGATGCCGCGGTTGCCCGCCTGGTGCAGCAGTTCGGCGAAGTCCCCGAGGGTGCCGAACCGCGGGTCCACGTTGTAGAAATCGGTCACGTCGTACCCGTCGTCGCGGTTCGGCGACGGGTGGATCGGGTTCAGCCAGAGGCAGGTCACGCCGAGGCGGGACAGGTAGTCCAGCCGGCCGATCAGACCGCGGATGTCACCGCAGCCGTCACCGTCCGAGTCGGCGTAGGAGTCGATGTCGAGGCAGTAGACGACGGCCTTGGAGTACCACCGGTCACTCATACCTCGTTACTTGTCCGCGCCTCACGGCCATGAAACGTTCGCCCGCCCAGAGCGTCGCCAGCCCGCCGGCGAACAGCACGACCGGGGTCAGGACCAGCACGATCAGCTGACTGGTCACGATGCCGGGGGTGATGTGCACGGCGAACGACAGCGCTGTCCAGTCCCACCAGAGCAGGAAGACGAACGGCACGGTCAGCGACGCGAAGGCCAGCACGGCGACCCGGCGGCGGACGGCCGGGCGGGCGGACCGCACCGCGGCGATCAGCAGCACGAGCGGGATCCAGAACTCGAGGACGCTGGTGGAGAACGGGACGGAGATCCGGCCAGAACCGGCCGTGAGAACCACCTGGGTGACCACGACGAACGCGGTCGCCGCGACGATCCACCGCATGCCCCGCCGGCCCAGGACGGCGGGCGCGGGCCGGGCCCGGACAGCTGTCGCGAAGGCGGCGAAGGCCAGCACGGCCACGGTCGGTGCCCAGGTCAGGCGCAGGGACTGCCACGGCGCGACGCCCACCCAGAAGAACACGGTGGCGAGCTCGATCAGGATCCCGGAGGCGGCCAGCACGGCGGCGATGTGGCGCAACCCCAGCAGGGCGGCGCCGGAGACGAGCACCCAGATGATCGATCGGGCGGCGGGGTCGATCAGGAGGACGCCGTTCATCCCGTACGCCCGTAGCGGGTCGTCGAAGCGCGCGAGCAGGCTCAGGCCGTTGAGGAACCGCCCGGTGGCGATGGCCGCCAGCGCCAGGGCGATCAGTAGTCCGGTCACGGCGGCGGCGTCGCGCCACCCCGTACCCCTCTGGAGGTTGAAAGATCGACCCAGACGGACCGTGAGGCCCGCACGCAGCAGGTCCAGCGTGTCGGCCGGGGAGGGCAGGCGGCGACCCGGCTCCGCGCCGTCCATCAGCACGCCGATCATCTCCTCCTCGTAGGCGGCCCGGTGCCCGGCCGGATAGACCCGCAGCAGGCGGCGGTAGTGAAACTCCAGATCCGTCACGCGGGTGCCCCTCCGAGCTCGGTGTGACGCGCTCTCAGGCGGCGCTCGGCGATGGTGGCCTGCTCGCGCAAGCGGGCGGTCTCGGCGGCCAGGCTCCGCTCGCCGGCCCCCGTGAGCCGGTAGTAGCGCCGCAGCCGGGACTGCACGACCTCCTCGCGGTCCACCTCGATCAGGCCCTCGGCCCGCAGCCGGTCGAGAGCGGCATAGAGCGTGCCGGCCCGCAGCCGGACCCGCCCGCCGGTCATCGCGGCCACGTCCTCGATCACCGCATAGCCGTGCCGCGGCTCCTCGGCCAGCGCGGTCAGCACGAGAAACGTCGGCTCGCGCATGGGTACGTCGGTCATGCGGTCAGCATATACCGATCATCGGCATATACAAGATGCGGTTCGTACGCTGGATGGCGGGTACTGCTCTTCCTTCGCCGACATCTCCTGGAGGACCACACATGGCCGAAGCCGATCTCACGAACCTGGGCGGACTGACCGGCTGGGTGGCCTCGGTGATCGACTCACTCGGCGAGGTGGGTGTCGGCCTGCTGGTCGCGCTGGAGAACCTGGTTCCGCCGATTCCCAGCGAGATCGTCCTGTCGATGGCCGGTTACCTGGCCAGCGTCGGCCGGGTCAACCTGGTGCTGGTCTGGCTGACCGCGACGCTCGGGGCGCTCGGCGGCGCGCTGCTGCTCTACTGGCTCGGCCGCGCGCTCGGCGAGGAACGCCTGCGCCGCTGGCTGGACCGGGTCCCGCTGGTGGACCTCGACGATCTGAACAAGGCGGACCGCTGGTTCGAGCGGCACGAGAAGTCGGCGGTGCTGTTCGGCCGCTGCATGCCGGTGGTGCGCAGCCTGGTCTCCATCCCGGCCGGGGCGAACCGGATGCCGGTGGGCCTGTTCGTGCTCTTCACCGTGATCGGCTCCGGGGTGTGGAACGCGCTGTTCGTCGGCGGCGGTTACGCGCTCGGATCCCGCTGGCAGGACCTGGAGACGTACGCGCACTGGTTCGACTACGCGATCTGGGCGTTCTTCGTGATCGTGATCGGCCAGTGGGTGATCAAAAAGACCCGGAAACGGCGGCGCGCGGCCGCCCGGGAGGGCGACCGCGCGCAGCGGTGATCTTTCTGGTTCTTCTCAGAAGCCGGCGCTCACCTTGGTGAACGCCCAGTCGGCCTGTGCGATGCCGGAGCAGTTGCTGACCACGCCGCCACCGGCGCAGCCGCGGTCCCGGTTGACCGCCCAGAAGGCGAACCGGGCCAGGTTCTTGCTCTTGGCGTAGTCCCGGATCCGGGTCCAGGTGTCGACCGAGGTGACCTCCTGCTGGTCGGAGAGACCGTTCATGCCGGAAATGCCGATCTTGGCGTACGCCTGGGCGTCGGTGTATCCGAAGACCGACTTCAGCTGGTTCTTCAGACCCTCGGTGGCGCCGACGGTGGCCGCGTACATGTCCGCGTGACCGCTGAAGTCGAACGGCATCTGGGTGAAGATGTCGATGTTCGCGTTCTTCGCCTTGGCCTGCTGGATCAGCCGGATGCCGTGGGCGTTCGGCCCGGTCGTCGTGGTGCCGAAGGTGAGGATCGTCTTCACGCCCGGGTTGCGCTGCTTGACGATCTTCAGGGCGTCGACGATCCGGTCCGCCACCACGTAGTTCTCGAACTCGTCGGTGTTCTCGATGTCGATGTCGATCGCCTTGAGCTGGAACGTGTCGATCACCTTCTGGTACGCGCCGGCGAGCGCGTCGGCCGTCGCGCAGTTCGGGCCGAGCTTGTTGCCGCTCCACCCGCCGATCGACGGAACCACGTCGGCTCCGGCCGCCCGGATCGCCGCGATGGTGCTGGCGTGCGCGCCGCCGGTGAGGCCGCTGGAGCCGTCCCACGCCGGGTTGCAGCCGTTACTGGCGAGCACGAACGCCATGGTGAACGCCTTGATCCCGGTCGCGTTGACCACGGTGGCCGGCGCCGGCGGGTTACCCCAGCCCGGATAGATGTACGGCGCGGCCGCCATCTTGGTCCCGGTCGGCGGCGGCGTCGTCGGCCCGGTGGTGGGCGGGGTGGTCGGCGGCGTGGTCGGGTTGGTCCCGCCGCAGACTCCGTTGTCGATCCAGACGTCCCACTGGCCGCTGTGCGTGGCCGGCGACTCGTTCTGGTTCCACCACTTCGCGGTGTAGTTGTGGCCGTTCTGCGAGGCCACGTTGTCCTTGACGTACACCGCCGAGGCGCTCCACGCCGTTGCGCACGCGGCCGCCGCGTTCGAGGTGGCCATCGGCAGGACGGCAGCGGCCGTCCCGGCCGTGGCGACCGCCGCCACGAGGGCGATCTTCCTGATCAGTTTCATTCCGAACTCCGAGGGGTGGGCGGGGAGGGGATCAGGGGAGGGTGGCGAGGTGGGGGTCGATCGTGTTGGCCCAGCCGTTGCCGTTGGTCACGTCCCAGTTGATCGACCAGGTCATCGCGCCGCGGATGCCCGGGTACGTGGCCGGCGGCCGGAACGTGCCGCAGTTGGTGGCCCTGGCCAGGCAGTCCAGGGCGGCGTTGACCACCGACGGCGCGACGTAGCCACCGCCGGCCGCGCGGGTGCTGGCCGGCAGGCCGAGGGCGATCTGGTCCGCGCGCAGCCCGTTCTGCAGGGGGATGCAGGCGAGCGCGGTCAGGAAGTTGATGTTGCCCTGGCCGTAGGCGGCGTTGTTGTCGCAGCCCAGCATCGCGCCGGAGTTGTAGTACTGGGTGAAGACGACGGTGAGGATGTCCTTGATGTCGAGCGCGAGCTTGAAGTACGAGGACTGCGGGTTCTGCATGTCGATCGTCTGCGGCGCCATCGTGATGATCAGGTTGGCGCCGGCCTTGGCGCGCAGGCTCCGCAGCGCGCTCGCCATGTACGTAGGGTTGAGCCCGTTCTCCAGGTCGATGTCGACGCCGTCGAAGCCGTACGTCTGGATCAGCGAGTAGACCGAGTCCGCGAAGGCGGTGGCGGCGGCCGTGCTGTTGACGGCGACCGTGCCCTTCTCGCCGCCGACCGAGATGATCACCTTCTTGCCGCGCGAGTGCAGCGTCTGGATGTCCGCCTTGAACTGCGCGACGGTGTAGCCGCCGACCGCGGTGGCCAGGCCCGGGTCCAGGTTGAACGTGACCGCGCCGGGCGTCGTGGTGGCGTCCGCGAAGGCGACCGCGATCAGGTCGTACGTGGCCGGCACGGCGGCCAGCTTGAGCGGCGCGGCGCCGTTGTCGAAGTTCTGCCAGTAGCCGGTGAGGAAGTGCTTCGGCAGCTGGCCGGTTCCGGTGGGCGGCGGGGTACCCGGCGGGGTCGTGGTCGGCGGGGTCGTGGTCGGCGGGGTCGTGGTCGGCGGGGTCGTGGTCGGCGGTGTGGTCGTCGGAGGCGTGGTGCCACCGCCGCAGACGCCGTTGTCGGCCCACACGTCCCACTGGCCGCTGTGCGTGGCCGGCGACTCGTTCTGGTTCCACCACTTGGCGGTGTAGTTGTGGCCGTTCTGCGAGGCCGCGTTGCCGTTCACGTAGACGGCGGTCGAGCTCCACGCCGGCGCGCAGGCGGCCGCCGCTGAGGCGTACCCCGTGAAGTAGGTCGCCGCGCCACCGGCGACCAGCGCCGTGACCGTTGCGAGGATGACCGATCTGGAGCGCTTCATCGCCGTCCTTCTCTGTACAGCCAGTGAGGTTCCTTAATCTTTAGGACTGTTAACAGAGAAAGTAAAGAGGGCCGAGCTTAAACTTCCTTAAATCGATTGATGGGCCGCAGCCGCTGGTCAGCAGCCACGACCCATCAGGATCGGTCGATAAAAATTGTTACCGGCGGAACTGGATCCAGTTGACGTTGGCGAAGTCAGCCGGCTGCCCACTGGTGAAGGTCAGGTACACCGTGTGACTGCCGGAGACGTTCGAGACGTTCCCGGGTATCGACTGCCAGGACTGCCAGCCGCCGGTGTTGCCGAGCGCGAAGCTGCCGATCGGCGCGTTGCTGCGGCTGTCGATACGCACCTCGACGAGGCCGCTCACACCGGAGCCGGCGCCGGACGCGACTCGGGCCACGAAGTCGCGTACGCCGCCCGTACCAAAGTTGACGTTGTTGAACTGGAGCCAGTCGCCGTTGGCGATGTAGCCGACGTTCTGACCGCCCTCGGAGCTCGTCTCCACCTGCACCGCCGACGCGGCGTTGTAGGACTCCGCCTCGATCCGCGAGTACGCGTCCCGCGTGCCACTGGGCGGCGGGGTAGTGGTGGGCGGAGTGGTCGGGGTGGTGCCACCGGAGGACTGCCAGACGGCCACGTAGTCGACCAACATCGGGACGCCGGACTGGGTGGCAGCGGTGGGCCCGCCGCCGAACGCGGCCGGGAAACCGCCGCCCATCGCCACGTTGAGGATGACGAACACGCCGCGATGCGTCGCGTTGTTCCAGGTGGTCGCGTCGACGACGTTCGAGTTCAGGGTGAAGTAGTTGACGCCGTCGAGATACCAGCGCATCTGCTCGGGCGAGGTGCTGCGGTCGTACTCCACCGCGTAGGTGTGGAAGCTGGACAGGCAGCCGTTGCAGGCGCGCTCACCGCTGGTCAGACCGGTGGTCTCGTTGCACGGCCCGCCCGGGTTGGAGCCGCAGTGCAGGGCGGCGAACACGCTGGAGCGGCCGTTGATGTTCTCCATGATGTCCCACTCGCCGATGCTCGGCCAGTTGGTCGCACCGACCGGCCGGGCGGCGTCGCCGAGGGTCCAGAACGCCGGCCAGTAACCCGCGGCCGCGGCACCGGAGACGTTGGGCTGCTGGATCCGCGCCTCGATGCGCACCTTGCCGCCGACCGGTGCGGCGAAGTTCGTGCGCTGGGTCTCGATCCGCCCGGACGTCCAGCGGCCGGCGGAGTCGCGGATCGGCTTGATCGCCAGGTTGCCGGCGCCGTCCTGATAGACGTTCGCCGTCGAGTCGGTCATCGTCTCGATCTCGCCGGTGCCCCAGTTGGCCGCGCCGCCGGGATACCCGGTGCCGGTGGAGTAGAGCCAGTTCGACCGGTTGACCCCGGTGCCGGCGGCGCCCGTGAAGTCGTCGCTGAACACCAGCGACATGCCGGCCGGTGCGGACGGGACGGCCGCGTCGGCAGTCGCAACGAACGTCGCGGAGACACCGACCGTGAGCATCGCGGCCGCGACGGCGAACAGGCGCCGCGCGGTTCTTCGAGGGATTTTTCGCATGGGGGATGCGCCTTTCCGGGGACGGGAGGGAGCCGTGAGAGCGCTCTCACGGAGTTTCACGCTTGTTTCATACCGTTGTCAATATGGACTTCGGCCGATCTGACCACGCGGTTTCCGGGGAGAACCCCCCGGGTACTCGTTCGGCCATGGAGACCGCGATCGAGGGCACCGAACTTCCCGAGGAGATCGCTGCCGAGGCCGCACGACGCGATCTGCTGACGCTCGGAGTCGAGGAGGAGTACCTCCTCGTCGACGCGACCGAACCGCGGGCCGTGGAAGCCGTCGACGAGGTCTTCGCCGCGCTGCCCGGGGAACTGCGGGACGGCGTGCAGCACGAGTACTACCGCAGCCAGATCGAGGTGGCCAGCCCGCCGCGGCTGGACCTGGCCGAGCTGCGCGCGGCGATGGCCGCGCTGCGCTCCGGGCTCGCGGCGGCGACCGAACAGGCCGGCGCCCGCCTCGTGGCCGTCGGCACCGCACCCGCCGCGGGGCCCAACCTGCGGATCGTCGACAACCCTCGGTACCACCGGATGCGCGAGCGGTTCGGCGACCTCTCCCCCGGTCAGGGCATGTGCGGCACCCACGTGCACGTCAGCGTCCCGGACCCGGAGACCGGCGTCCAGGTCCTCAACCACCTGCGACCCTGGCTCCCGGTGCTGCAGGCGGCCTCGGCCAACTCCCCGCTCTTCGCCGGACACGACACCGGGTACGCCAGCTGGCGCTCGATGATGTGGGAGCGCTGGCCCACCGTCGGCCCGGCGCCGTACCTGAGGTCGCACGAGCACTACGAGACACTGATCGCCGACCTCGAGGCGAGCGGCGCGATGCTCGACGAGGGGATGCTCTACTGGTACGCCCGTCTCTCCGCGCGCTATCCGACCGTGGAGATCCGGCTCGGCGACGTCACGCCGAGCCTCGACGACGCGCTGCTGCTCGCCGCGCTGGCCCGGGGCCTGGTGGCGACCCTGCTGCGCGAGGTGCGGGCCGGTGCCGAGGCGCCGGACGTGCCGCACCCCCTGCTGATGGCCGCGCACTGGCGGGCGGCGCACGACGGCCTCGAGGGCGACAACATCGACATGGCGACCCGGCAGCTCCGCCCGGCCTGGCGGCTGACGCGGCAGCTCTTCGACTACGTGCGGCCGGAGCTGGAGCGGCACGGCGACCTGGAGACGGCCACGGTGCTGATGGGGCGCCTGCGCTCACACGGCACCGGCGCGGCTCGGCAGCGCGCGCTGCTGGCCCGCGGCGAGTCCGTGGCGGACGTCGTCGATTGGCTCGCCGCGACGACCCGCGCCGTTGAATGAAGCTCGTCAATGTGAACCGGAGATCCCGGTAGAAGGAATCACAGAAAGCACTCAGCGTATTCACGGCAATTGAGCAGCGGATATGTCGCTGGGTAATGGCTTGGTGACCAATTCGGTATCGCGCTGGATCTTGCGGCACGGTACTCATGACGAATGCCGCCGCAGACCTCGACTTCACCAGCGCCGACTTCCGGCGTGAAATCGCGGCCGGCCGGTCGGCACCGGAAGCCGGAAACAGAGGCGGAACAGGCGGTCGTCCGGCCGGAGACGCTGGCCGACGCCGCACCGGAGACGCCTCCAATTCCGCGTCAGTCTCGGCCGCGTGTCGCGTTCACCGAAGTTCAGGTGCCGCTTGCCAAGCCCCGCCGCTCGGCGGCCGCTGACGCCCAGCCCCGCCGCTCCGCGGCGGCTGACGCTCCGGAGCCGCTCGCCAGTCCGCGCGTGGCTTTCTCTGATGTGGGCACCGGTCGGCACCACGCGGCGCCGGCTTCGACCCGGTCCGCGCGGCACCGTGCCGGGGATTACGGGTCCTACGGCTCCACCACTTCCTCCCGGACCGTCACCGGGGTGACGCGCGGCACCCGGCCGCGCCACGCCCGCCGGGCGGAGACGCCGAGCCGCTCGTCGCGGCGCACCCTCACCGGTGCGCACCGCGCTCCCGGCACGCTGCCGGTCGAGGCGTGGCTGGACGCCGCGAAGAGCCGGCCGCAGATCCTGCTGGGCACGCTGGTCGCCGCCGGGCTGCTGCTGACCGCCGTTCCGATCCCGCAGGCCGGCGGGGACAACATCAGCGTGATGAACGCGGCCGCCGAGGCGGTGGCCTCCCGGATCAGCAGCACCAGCGAACGGTCGAAGGACAAGAAGGACAAGCCGGCCGAGGAGCAGGCGCCCGTCGCGGCCCGCCCGGCCACGCAGACGTCGTCCGCGCCCGCCCCGGCTCCGACCGAGGCCGCCCCCGCCCCGGAGGCCGACGCGGCGGAGAACGCCGCCCGGGTGACCGTGCCCAAGGGCGACGGCCCGTTCAACTCGTGGCGCACCACCGGCTCGGCCGTGGTCTCGCTGACCTTCGACGACGGCCCCGACCCGGAGCAGACGCCCAGGATCCTGGCGCTGCTCGAGCAGTACCAGGTGAAGGCCGTCTTCTGCCTCGTGGGCACGCAGGCGAAGGCACACCCGGAACTCGTCCGCCAGATCGCGGACGCCGGGCACGTGTTCTGCAACCACACCTGGAACCACGACCTGCAGATCGGCAAGAAGAAGGCGGACCGCATCCAGGCCGATCTGGATCGGACAAACGCCGCGATCCGCGCGGCCGTGCCGGACGCCGAGATCCCGTACTTCCGAGCCCCCGGCGGCAACTTCACCGACCGCCTGGTCAAGACGGCGTACGCGGGTGACATGACCTCGCTGTACTGGGAGGTCGACCCCCGCGACTGGGAACACCCCGAGGGCGAGACCGCCGACGAGCACATCAAGCGAATCATCGCCGACGTGAAGAAGCAGACCCGCCCGGGCGCCATCGTGCTCTCGCACGACTTCAACCAGCCGACGACGATCGCGGCCTACGAGAAGCTGCTCCCCTGGCTCACCGAGAACTTCCAGGTCGGCCTCCCCGGGGACCCAGCCGAACAGCAGCCCACTCCGGAAACCCCGGTCACCACGGAGCCGACACCGGCGCCCACCACCCCGGCCACCACACCGCCCGAGGCACCCGCCGCGGCAGCCCCGGCCGCCGCGGCACCCGCTGCCGGCGCCGCCTGAGCCTTCCCGTCACACCCGCGTCGGGGCCTACCGCCGCGCGGGGTGTTCGTCTCAGCCCGGGTGAGCAGAACGATCGTTCTTTCTGCCTGTGCGCGGTAGACAGAACGCGCGTTCTTTCTCCCTGTGCGCGGTAGACAGAACGCGCGTTCTTTCTCTCAGCGCGCGGGTAGACAGAACGATCGTTCTTTCTCCCAACATCCGGGCCCGCTCACGCGAGCCAATCGCCCCACCAAGCCGGTAGCAGCGCCCGGTCACACCCCCCGGCCACGCCCCCGCGCAGGCGGACGGCCGACGGCCGGCTGGCACGACGGACACCAGTACAAATTGCGCCCAGCCAACGGCCCCCGCGCCACCGCCGTGCCACAGACCAGACACGGCTGACCCGGCCGGCGATAGACGTACACCTCACCGCCATGCCGGTCCACCCGCGGCGCCCGGCGCATCGCCTCAGGCGTGTGCTCGGTGTGCACGGTGTCGATCCGGCCGCGCGCCACGCCCTCCTTCATCAACGCCCGCAGGTCCTCCCAGATCGCCGTCCAGCGCTCCGGATCGATCGCGTTGCCCGGCGTCTCCGGGGACAGCCCGGCCCGGAACAGCACCTCGTTGGCGTAGATCAGCCCGCATCCGGCCACGATGGACTGGTCCATCAGGAGGGCGAACAACGGCTTGGTGCTCGCGCGGACCCGCGCGTACGCCGACGCAGGATCAGCGTCGTCGCGCAGCGGGTCGGCGCCGAGCCGGGATCGCAGAACCTCCACGCCACCCGGGTCCAGTACCTCGCAGGCGGTCGGCCCGCGCAGGTCCAGCCAGTGATCAGAACCGGTCAGTCGCATGCGGATCTGCCCGACCGGCGCGGGCAGCGGGAGCTCCCCGTCGGTGAACTTGCCGTACAGGCCGAGATGGACGTGGACGACCCGGCCGTCCTCATAGTGGTGCAGCAGGTGCTTCCCGTACGCCTCGGTGTCGCGCAGCATGCGCCCGTCGATCAGCGCGGCCCCCGCCGTGAATCGGCCCTGCGGTGAAACGGCCCGCACCGGCCGACCGGCGAAGAGTTCGCGGTGACGCATCGCGAGGCGGTGAATGGTATGTCCCTCCGGCACGCCGACCAAGGTAGCGAGCCGGCACCGATCCGGGCGTGATCGGTCCCACTGACGGCGGGCATTCTGCCGACAGCGGATTCGCCCTGAGGGGAATCACTGGGCTCCGGCGGTCCGTACGGGAGAAGGTGTGAGACGTAGACGAGCGGATGCGAGAAGGTGGGCTCATGAGCATTGACACGACCATGCGTGGCGGCGGCGCGTCCTTCGACGACCAGGTGTTCGAGCGCCTGCTCCGGGAGCGCATCATCTTCCTCGGCAGCGAGGTCAACGACGAGGTGACCAACCGGATCTGCGCGCAGATGCTGCTGCTCGCCTCCGAGGACTCCGAGCGCGACATCGCGCTGTACATCAACTCCCCCGGCGGCTCGATCAGCGCCGGCATGGCGGTGTACGACACGATGCAGTACATCAAGAACGACGTGGCCACGATCGCCATGGGCATGGCCGCCTCGATGGGACAGTTCCTGCTCTGCGCCGGCACCCCCGGCAAGCGGTATGCGCTGCCCCACGCACGGGTGATGATGCACCAGCTCTCCGGCGGCATCGGCGGCACCGCGGCCGACATCGCCATCCAGGCCGAGAGCATGCTGCACATCAAGCAGGTGATGAACGAGCGGATCGCCTTCCACAGCGGCCACACGCCGGAGGAGATCGAGCGCGACTCGGACCGCGACCGCTGGTTCACCGCCGAGCAGGCCAAGGAGTACGGCCTGGTCGACCACGTCATCCGGAGCGCGGCCGACGTGCACACCGGAGCACCCCTGCGCTGACCAGGGCTTCCACCGGAGGGGTACGCGTTGCGTGCTCCTCCGGTGTCGTTTCCGGCCGGTACGGGTATAAGGCCGTCATCCCCCGAATCTGTCAAGGAGGTGCTGACGTGAGGATTCCGACGTCTTCCCGCCAGACCACGGCCGATAACACGGATGCCGACCGCACCACCACGACGGTGGCGGCGCATCGAGACGACCGGCCGCCGATCAGCCCGCGCCGCGACGACACGTCCACCACGACGACGATCCCGCCGGTCCGCACCGAGACCGAGCGCGCCGCCACGGTGACCGCCGACCGGCCCGTTCAGGAGCGGCACGGCGGACGTGCCGCCGTTCCCTCCACCTCGCCCGCCCCCAAGGCGCGGGCCAGCTTCATCGCCACCCTCGGCCTGATCCTGGGTGTGGCCGGAGCCCTGCTGGTGCTCTCCGGCCCGCTGCTGGGTTACGGCATGGGCGTCGCCGGACTGGCGCTGGTCCTGTCCGTCGCCGGCCTCTTCTCGACCCGCAAGCGCCACGTCGCGGGCAAGACCGACGCCCTGATCGGCCTGCTGCTCTCGATCGCGGCCCTGGTCGTCGGCGTGCTCGCGCTGACCGGCCAGCTGAACTGGGCCGGCACCGACGTTCAGCCGGTGAGCAGCCTGCGAGAGTGGCTTGACGCACAGTTTGCGAACCGCTTCTGACGGGTACATGACATTCACCGCAAGCGATGCGCGAGCGGTGTAAACCCTCGGAACCGGGACGACGCGGTGGTCGGCCCGCCCCGAAACAATCCGGCGGTGCGCCGGCTACATCAGCTGCGCGGGAGAGGCGGTTCGCCCTCCCGCGCAGCTGTCTGCAACGAATCTTCACGGGCGTGGGCGATCACGCAACGATCCGCCGCGGTACGCATGAATGATCCAGGGGGTTCGTCGGTGGTTGCCACCTAGCGTTTCCTGCATGACGTTCCCCGCGACGCCGCGCCGCTACCTCATGTGCCGGCCCACCCACTTCGCCGTCACGTATCGGATCAACCCGTGGATGGATCCCACGGCGCCGTACGACAACGCGCTGGCGATCAGCCAATGGGAGAACCTGCGGCAGACGTTCCTCGGGCTCGGCCACACGGTCGACCTGATCGACCCGCTGCCCGGGCTGCCCGACATGGTCTTCGCCGCGAACGGCGCCACCGTGGTCGACGGCCGGGTACTGGGCGTGCAGTTCCGTGACGCCGAGCGGGCCGACGAGGCTCCGGCGTACGCCGCCTGGTTCCGGGAGCGCGGCTTCGACGTGTACGAGCCGAAGCACACCAACGAGGGCGAGGGGGACATCCTGCTCGTCGGCGACGTGCTGCTGGCCGGCACCGGGTTCCGCACCGCGCACGCCTCGCACGCCGAGACCCAGGAGGTGCTGCAGCGGCCGGTGATCACGCTGCAGCTGGTGGATCCCGCCTACTACCACCTGGACACCGCGCTCTGCGTGCTGGACGACGTCAACATCGCGTACCTGCCGGAGGCGTTCTCACCGGGTTCGCGATCCGTGCTGCAGCAGCTGTTCCCGAATGCGATCATCGCAACGCCGGAGGACGCCGCAGTGCTCGGCCTCAACGCGGTCAGCGACGGCCGTACCGTTGTACTTCCCGAGCAGGCCGTCCAGCTGACCGAGGCGCTGCGGTCGGCCGGCTACCAGACCATCGGGGTCGACCTGTCCGAGCTGCGCAAGGCCGGCGGCGGTCCCAAGTGCTGCACGTTGGAGGTGCGCCCATGACCACGGTCGAGTTCCGTACGCCGGAGGCCCTGGCCGAGGCCGAGCGCTGGACCGCGCACAACTACCACCCGCTGCCGGTGGTCGTCGCCGAGGCGGACGGCGCCTGGGTGACCGATGTCGACGGCCGCCGCTACCTCGACTTCCTCGCCGGGTACTCGGCGCTGAACTTCGGGCACCGGCACCCCGGCCTGGTCGCGGCGGCGCACGCCCAGCTGGACCGGGTCACGCTGACCAGCCGCGCGTTCGTGCACGACCAGTTCGCGACGTTCTGCCGCGGCCTCGCCGAGCTGTGCGGCAAGGACCTCGTGCTGCCGATGAACACCGGCGCCGAGGCGGTCGAGACCGCGATCAAGGTGGCCCGCAAGTGGGGCTATCGGGTCAAGGGCGTCGCCGACGAGCGGGCCGAGATCATCGTTGCCGACGGCAACTTCCATGGGCGTACGACGACAATCGTCAGCTTCTCCACGGATCCGGAGGCCCGCGCCGACTTCGGCCCGTACACGCCCGGGTTCGTGGTGGTGCCGTACGGCGATCTGGAAGCGGTCCGCGCCGCGATCACGCCGAACACCGTGGCCGTGCTCATGGAGCCGATCCAGGGCGAGGCCGGTGTGCTGGTGCCGCCGGCCGGGTTCTTCGCCGGTGTCCGCGAGCTCTGCACCGAGCAGAACGTGCTGATGATCGCCGACGAGATCCAGTCCGGGCTGGGCCGGACCGGGCGCACCTTCGCGATCGAGCACGAGGGTGTCGTCCCGGACATGTACGTGCTCGGCAAGGCCCTCGGCGGCGGCATCGTCCCGGTCTCCGCGGTCGCCGCGGACCGCGACGTGCTCGGTGTGCTGCGCCCCGGTGAACACGGTTCCACGTTCGGCGGCAACCCGCTGGCCTGCGCGGTCGGCGCCGAGGTGGTGCGGTTGCTGTCGACCGGCGAGTTCCAGGAGCGCTCGGAGCGGCTCGGCTCCCGCCTGCACGCCGGCTTGGAGGCGCTGATCGGCAAGGGCGTGGTCGCCGTACGCGGACGCGGCCTGTGGGCCGGCGTGGACATCGATCCGGCTCTGATGACCGGACGGCAGGCGTGCGAGCGGCTCGCCGAGCGGGGCGTGCTGGCGAAGGACACGCACGGGTCGACGATCCGGCTGGCGCCACCGCTCGTCGTCACCGAGGCCGATCTCGATCACGCACTGGCACAGTTGGCGGCGGTCCTCAACAGCTGATCAAAAGGCACCGCAGCTGATCAAAAAGCGCAGCCGCGGCTGATCAAAGGCGCCGCCGCAGCTGATCAAAAGGCGCCGCCGCCGATTCCGGCGGCGGCGTCAAGATCAGCGACCAACCGGCCGGAAGGCCATCGTCGGCGCCTCGCCCATCACCGACTCGGGTTGCACGACCCCGCCGCTGGCCCAGAGCTTGGACCGGCCGACGTGCACACCGCCGTAGAGCTCGACCACGTCCTCGGCACCGAGCTTGCGGCTCTCCTGGCGCTTCAGCGTGATGCGCTCGTCGTCGTTGTCCGAACCGCCGGGCCGGATGCCGCTGCCGTTCGTGCTGACATCCTGAACGGTCACCTCGCCGCCCCGCAGCGTGAACTGAACGTGCCCTCGGCTGATCCATTTGCGGGCCTCGTCGGTCAGCCACTGACCGAGCATGATCCCCGAGCCGCCCTCCGGCGCACGGCCCACGACCACCGGCTTCTCCTCGGAGACCACGAAACGCTGGCGGATCACGCCGTCGATGCGCACCGAGAAGACCTCGGTCGCCGGACGCGCGCCGACGTCACGCAGCCGCTCGCCGTGCCGCGGGCAGGTCGGCGCGCCCGACCGCAGCATCGGTGGCGGCTGGGAGACCGGGCTGGTGTAGACGCGCATGTCGGCGAACGGGCTGTCCGAGTCGCCGCCGGTGCCGTAGGCGTTGCAGTTCGGCGCCGGGCAGCTCCACACCCGCGCGAGCATGCGCTCGCCGAGCGGGGACCGGGGCACCGGCGGTGCGGTCTCGCCGCGTCCCACCCGGGGCACCAGCGTCGGGCCGCCCTGATCCGACACGAGGGCGAGCAGCCGTCCCGGATCGGCCACCCACGGGCGGCGGTCCCGGAAGCGGTCCTCCCGGTCGCGGGTGAGCACCGGCAGACCGAGCAGCTCGGCCACCTCCAGCACCCGGTCGTCGAGCTGCGGAACCACCTCGATCTTGCCGTCGTCGGCCCAGCGGCGGACCACCATGCGCTCGTTCGAGGTGAGGTCGGTGTCCGAGATGAGGGCACGCGGCGCGACCGCGTAGACCGGGACGTTCTCCTCGGCCATGTAGCGGCCGAGAGCGTCGACCAGCAGGCCGAGGCGTACCAGGCTGGCCGGGCGGCCGCCGTCGAGGTCGGCATAACGCACGACCTCCGAAAGATCAACCACACCCCGGGCCAGGGCCGGGTCGGTGGTGAGCCGGGCCTCGATGGCGTCGAGGACCTTGCTGACCTCGAATCTCACGAGTCCTCCCCCTCTGCGTGCGCGTCCACCCATCATGCCCCGCCCATGATCGCCAGAAAAACGGGGCCGCTGTGTAGTGTCCGTTTGACCCGCCGTGTCCGTTTGCCGTCCGGCGATTCCGGGAATTGCGCCATCGACCGGCGTCACCCCGGGTGCCGGCACAGCAGGAGGGATCGACATGCGGACACCACGGCTTGCCGGACTAGGCCTCGCGGCGGCGGCCGCCGCCCTCGCGGTGGCCGGCTGCGCCAACTCCTCCACCGCGACACCGGACTCCTCCGCTCCCGCTTCGGCGCCCGCCGCACCCGCGCCGTCAACCTCGGCCGACCCCGCGGCGGCGCAGGCGCTCGCCGGCGCCACTGCCAAGCTCGGCACCACCAGCTTCAAGATGACCCTCACGGCCGGCGCCGGCTTCAACCTGACCGCGCTCATCGACGCGCCGGGCAGCAAGGGCACGGCCGAGCTCACCGCCGAGGGCACCAACACCAAGCTGACCGTGAAGTCGCTGCTGATCGGCGAGGACCTGTACGCACAGATCCCCGGCATCACCAAGGACGGCACCTGGACGCACCTGGACATGACCCGGCTGCCGGAGGGTGCCAACGTCGGCCTGCGCCCCGGCCGGATCGACCCGGTCGACACCGCGAACCTGATCAGCACGAACACCGACGTGCACGCCACCGGGCCCAGCTCCTACGCCGGGACGGTGGACCTGACAAAGGCCACCGGCGTCGCCGGCCTCGACAAGGTGACCATCGAGGGGTACGGCCCGGCGGCGCAGCGGGTGCCGTTCACGGCCGGTGTCGACGAGCAGGGCCGGCTCTCGGTGCTGACGCTCCAGCTGCCGCAGTCGACCACGCTCGAGGCGCTGTACACCGATTACGGTACGACCGTCACCGCCGAGCGCCCGCCGACCGCGCAGATCGTCGAGGCCCCGGAGGACGTCTACCGAGCGCTCGGCGGCTGACCCCGGGGAGTCCACAGAGGCCGCGGTGCCGGCCGGTGCTCGTCGATCCACGCGTCGATACGCGCCCACCAGTCGTAGAGCCAGTCGATCCGCTCCTGCTCACCGGCCGGCACCTCCTCCGGAGGCACGCTCCAGAACCGCATCACCAGCTTCTTGTCCATCGGCAGCTCGCGCCAGACGTCGGACACGCTCAGCATCCGGTCGAGCCCGGTGTGCGCCACGAAGATGACGCCCGCGTCCGGCGCCGCTTCGATCGCGGCGAGCAGGCCGCCCGGTTTCGGCGGCAACAGGTTGCGCAGGCCCTCCGCCTTGACCGCGAGGTCACCCAGGCCGCGCGCCCGCAGACGGGCGATCGCGCTGACCCGGCGGCGCGGCGTGAAGTTGCCGCCCTCCGGGAAGATCACGAAGGCGTCGTTGTGGTCCAGGCCGGTGGCCAGGTCACCGATCTGCTCCTCCAGCGTGACGGTGCCGGTCCGGCCCGGCGAGATGAACCGGTTGGGCAGGCGGTTGAGCAGCACGTCCACGGCCGGGTCCCACTGCAGGGCGGCCTTCAGCACGATCCGCGGCTCCCGGGCGAACCAGTTCACCAGCGCGTGGATCAGCGTGAACGAGTCACCGGGACCGGCGTGCCGGCTGACCACGATCTCCGGACGGCCCGGCTGGGCGGTGTCCGGGTCGGTGCCGACCACGTCGATCTCCAGGTGCAGCGACCAGCGCGCGAACCAGAACAGCACGCTGAGGAAACGCCCGGTCATCACGTAGTGCGCCCGCTGGAACCAGGGGCCGCGGATCCGCCACCCGAAACCGGAGGCCACCCAGATCACCGAGAGCAGGACCAGCGCCAGCGCGTCCCAGACCAGGTAGACGATGCCCAGGAAGACCACCCGGGGCACCCGCAGCCGGCCCGGCACGAGCGGCGAGACCGCCAGCGCGATCAGCAGCCAGACCGGCAGGGTGGTGAGCAGCACGAACGCCAGAACCACGACGGCCGGGGCGATCACCAGGCGGCGGACCCAGATCGGCGGCAGCGTCATCGGCGGCCGCCCGGATCCGGCAGCGGATGCACGTTGGCGGTCAGATAGCGGCGGGACGCGGTGTACGCCCGGCTGATCCGGCGCCCCACCGAGGCCATGTCGCGGTACGCCCACGGCGAGTCGTCGCGCGTCTCGCCACCGCCACTCGGAAGCACATGCACCCGTACATCGTCGGGCAGCATGGCAAGTTCCCGGGCGAACCGGTGCCGCCGGGCGATCTCGAACGCCACCTGCGCCACCTCCCAGGGCCGCCGCGGGACGCTGAGCTGGCGCTCCACGCGGCCGACCTGCAGGACGAAGATCAGTTTCGCGCCGACCCGGACCGCCTCGCCGATCGGGATCGAGTTCACGATCCCACCGTCCACATAGTGCTCGCCCTCGATCTCCATCGGTGGCAGCAGTCCGGGCACGGCCGACGAGGCGAGCACCGCGTCGACCAGGGGCCCGCTGTCGAACCAGTGCTCGGCGGCGCGCTCGATGCTGGCCGCGCAGCACCGGAACGGGACCTTCAGGTCGGCGAACTCGACGCCCTCGCCCAGTTCGCCCTCCAGCAGGCGGCGCAGCGGGCGCGGCGAGTGCAGGTGGGTCCGCGCGGCGAACCGGCGCATCTGGCGGCCGATCGAGTCGCCGTAGACCGCGGCCGCCTCCGGCGAGGTCCAGAGCCGCACCAGGCGGTCGGTGACCGACTCGGCGGGCTCGGCGGCGACCAGCGCGCCGTTGACCGCGCCGATCGATGTGCCGACCACCACATCCGGCCGGAACCCGGCCCGGAACAGCGCGCGCAGCATGCCCACCTCGACGGCGCCCAGCACCCCGCCGCCACCCAGCACGAACGCGACCGGACCGTCGACCATGGCTCCCATCCTCCCACGATCTTGCGGCCTTGCCTTGACGCCGGTGTCAGGGCATACCGTTCGGTTCATGCTTATCGGAGAGCTCGCCGAGCGGGCCGGCACGAGCCCGCGCACGCTGCGCTACTACGAAGAGCACGGACTGATCCGTCCGCGCCGCGACGCCAACGGCTACCGCCAGTACGACGACGGTGAACTGCGCGTTGTCAACGAGATCCGGGCGCTGCTCGCCGACGGGTTCGGCGTGGACGACATCAAACCCTTCGTCGACTGCCTGCGGGCCGGCAACACCGCCGGGCACGTGTGCCCCGACTCGGTCGCGGTGCTGCGACGGCGGCTGGCCGAGGTGGACGGCTACCTCGAGCAGCTGACCGGCGTACGGCAGCGGCTGCGGGAGCAGTTGAGCCAAGCCATCGAACACCGGGAGGCCCGATGCCTGCTGAATCCCTGATCACCGTTACCGACGCGACGTTCGCCTCGACCCTCGCCGAGGCCGGCGCACCCGTGGTGATCGACGTCTGGGCCGAGTGGTGCCCGCCGTGCCGCCCGATGGCACACGTGCTGGGCGAGCTGGCCGAGGAGTTCCGCGGGCAGGTCCTGATCGGAAAACTTGACGCCGACGCCAACCCGGCGACCGTCCGCGACTACCGGGTGACCTCGATGCCCACCCTGCTGTTCTTCACCGGCGGCGTGCTGACCGGCACGATCGTCGGCGCCCGACCCAAGTCGATGCTCCGGCAGGCGCTCGCGAACGCCGTCACGCCGTACGTGAACCGGTGATCAGTCCAGCTCGGGCATGGCGACCGGCTGTGGTCGGGGACGGCAGGTGCCGCACTGCACCGCGTCCTCGACCACCAGCGCCTCGGTCTGGTCCCGCCGCACCGACCTGCTGACCTCCAGCAGGAACGGCCCGAACCGGGCGTGCTCGGCGCACACACCGCGCCCGCAGAACCGGCATGTGGCACGCGCGGCCTCGGCACAGAACCAGCACAGCATCGCGGTCTCCCTGTCTGGCGGGGCGGCGATCGCTAGCCGGCGGAAGGTGTACCCGGTCCGTCCGCGCTGGCGGTCGACGTCGTGGTCGGTGGGGTCGTGGGCGGCTCGGTCGTCGGATCGGTGGTCGGTGCGGTCGTGGGTGTGGTCGGCTCCGTCGTCGGCGCCGGCGGCCGGGTGGTGGTCCGGGTCGGTCGGCTGGTCGGGATCGTCGGGACCGGCGGGGTGGTCGCCGCGGTCGTGGTCGGCGCGGTCGTCGGCACCGGCTCGGTCGTCGTCGCCGTGGTGGCCGGTGTCGTGACCTCGGTGCTCGCCGGGGCCGAGGGCTCGGTGGGCTCGGTCTCGGGCGGGATCGACTCCCACACCCCGGGGTCCTCGCTCGGGTCCGACGACGGCGGCTCGACCTTGACGCCGTCACCGCAGTCCAGCTCCGCGCCCTCGGCGGGGCTAGTGGCGCCGCCGACGGCCACCGAACCGGTGGACACGGTGACGGTCGTGAGATCCGCGGAGAACCACGCTTCACCGTCGGCGGTGACATCACCCTGGGTCCGCGCAACCGTGAGCCCCAGCGGCGCGTAGGCCCCACTGGAACTCGTGGTGGCAGCCAGCAGCCGACCGTTCTCCAGCTTCAGCTTGCCGGAGGGCACCGACTCCCGCCCGCGCTGCACCGCGACCTCGCTCACCTCGGTACGCGACCCGGGGCACAGCACGACACTCGCACCGCCCGGGAAGGTCAGCCGGGCCCGCGCCGACCCCGGCACATCGATCTGCGCACCGGCGCTCAGGTACCGGTCGTCACCGGCGGCCAGCGATTCGCCGGCGGCCGTGGTGGCCTGACCGCGGTCCACGCTGAGCAGCACGCGCTCGGCGGGCATCTCCGCCCACGCCGGGCCGGAGCGCAGGTTGAGCCCGACGCTGAACAGGGCGAACACCACGAGCACCGTGACGAACATCCACATCCGGCGCTCGAAGTGACTGTCCACGTCGTACTCACCGGTGATCTCGGGCGGTCCGGGCGGCACCGCCAGGGGCGGGTGCGCGGCACCGGGCCGCACCGCGACCGGCGCGCTGGGCCGGATGGCGGGCATCGGCGCGCCCGGCCCGTGGCCGCCGACCAGCGGCGGGAGGTCGGACGCGTCCGGGATGATCCAGAGCCGGACCGGGGTACGCGCCTGGGCCACCATGCCGGGGCTGCCGTCGCCGACCGGGCCGACCAGGGTGCCGCGGCGCAGCTCGACGCCGTCGGGCATGGCGATGACGCCGGACTCCACCACGACCGCGTGGGTCGGGCCGTGCAGGATCACCGGGTCGCCCGGGTCCAGATCGACCGGGTGTGCCCCGGCGATGAGCGCGAGCCTCTGGTCCTCCTCCAGCCCGGACAGCGCCGGGGTGTCGGCGAAGAGCGCCTCGGCCTCGTCGCGCTCCTGCGGCGGCGGGCCGGGCATCGGGCCGATCACCGAGGTCACCGTGGAGACCGGCAGGGCGAGCAGTGTGGTCCCGGCGGTGTGCCAGTCGAGCTGGGCGGTGCGCCCGGTGAGCGCGCTGGCGAGGCCGACCACACCACCCGGGCCGACGTGGTGCCGGATCGTGCCACCCGGGTCGCCGGGGCGGCGGCCGTGCAGGGCGCCCTCGACCACGACGTAGACAGCGGTCTGGTGATCACCGGCGAGAACCAGCTGGCGGCCGGTGGACGGGTGCATCCAGCGGGCCCGCGCGGCCAGTCCCTCCAGCGCAGGCTCGGGCAGGCCGCCGAGCTCGGAGGCGTGCAGCGCGGCCAGGCGTCGGGGCAGGTCGGCGCCCCGGTTGCGCTCGGCGGCACGCTGCCGCCACCGGCGCCAGCCCTTGCCGAGGCGGCCGAGCAGGAAGTACAGCGGCGGGGCGGCGATGCCAAGGACGATCACGAGCAGCAGCAGCCGGGAGCCGAACCCGCCGTACCAGAGGCCGACCGCGAGCCCGGAGATCCGGTCGGTCCAGAGCCGGTAGCCCAGACCCAGCGCGGCGATCAGCCAGAGGATCGCCAGCAGCCCGTAGAGGGCGACCAGCCGGCCCTCGCGGTCCAGCTTGGACCAGCCCGGTCCGCGGCCGCGCAGCCGCCCGGAGACCCAGGACAGGCCGCGGGCCCGCACGTCGGGGATCTCCAGCCAGTCCATCAACAGGTACTGCCCGTCCAGGGGCAGCAGCGGGCTGAGGTTGAAGAACACGTGCAGGTAGAAGAGGAAGGCCAGCTTGAAGGCGATCCCGCCGGTAGCGGGCACGGCCAGCCCGATCACCTGGACCAGGCCGGCCAGTCCCAGCGCGGTGGCCGGGCCGGACGCGGTGACCGCGATCCGGGCGCGCCGGCCGGCCATCCAGACGTCACTGGTGTCGACGAAGACCGTGGGAATCCCGAAGTACAGCAACAGGCCGGCGGTGGGGACCTCCCGGCCGACGCGTTTGGCGGCGAGCGCGTGGCCCAGCTCGTGCGCGGCCAGTGCCAGCACGTTCAGCAGGAGCAGGGCGATCGCACCCAACAGGTACGAGTCGCCGGCCAGGAAGAGCGAACGGCTGCCCTGCTGCCAGGTCAGCGCGAAGAGCAGCACCCCGGCGAGCGCGAACAGCCCGCCCACCCAGACCGCGGCGCGGGTGAACAGGAACCGCCCCGCCGTCCGGTAGAGCGTGGTGATCAGGCCGTCCACCTCGACGGAGAGGATCTGACGGCCGCGGGCGGCGGCGCGCAGCGAGTTGCCGACCCGCTTGTTCAGCGGCTCGCGGACCATCTCGCGCAGCGGGCGGAAGGCGTCCGTCGGCAGCTCTTCCAGCATCCGGTTGGCGGCGAGGTCGGCGACGACGCGGCGGACCTGGTCGGGTGCGAGCCGCCCGGCGATCCGGGCGAACTCGGCGACCAGCCTGGCCACCGTGCTGACGCCGTCCATCATCAGCGCCAGCTGGTACTCCTCCGGGGTCAGCCGCAGGTAGGAGCTGCGGCCGTCCTCGTCGGGGGAGCGCAGCATCACGTATCGCCCGCCGCGGACCGCGGTGCGGTGCCGGACCTCGATGCCGGGACGCAGGACGGGCCGGGCACTCGCCGGGTTCAGCCGCTCGGCCACGGTGTGCCAGAGCCCGGCGTCGACGGGGCCGGAAGGCATGCCGGGGGCCCGGCCGGCCAGCGCTTCCCAGACGTTGCTCCGGGTCTCGACGTAGGTCAACTCAGGGGGCCTCTCACTCCACAGCAACGCCCGACGGCCCATGGAGATTAGGCGGTCGCCTGGGCAAACGCGAGTCCCCGGCGGCAAAAATAGCCTGTTGGTCGCGAAGGTCCTGAATCACGGCATAGAGAGAGATACGGCGGGTGACGCGCCCACCCCTGGTCGCGTCACCCGCCGTGGCGGAAGGGATTACGTCTGTTTATCCGGCCTCTTGCAGCGTGACGGTGACCGTCTTCTCGCTGCCGTTGCGGGTGAAGGTCAGCGTCATCTTCTGACCAACGGTGCCCGCCTGGACGGCCGCCACGAGGTCGTCGGAGTCCTCGATCGCCTTGCCGTCGACCTTGGTGACCACGTCGCCCTGCTGGAGTTCGGCCTTGGCCGCCGCACTGTCGCCGGTGACGCTGCTGATCAGGGCCCCGCCGTTCTCCGCGTCGGTGACGCTGACGCCGAGTGCCGGGTGGCTGACCTTCTTGCCCTGCATGAGCGCCTCGGCGACCTGCCGGGCCTTGTTGCTCGGGATCGCGAAGCCCAGGCCGATGTTGCCCGAGTTCGACCCGGAGGTGGCGATCGCCGAGTTGATGCCGATCACCTCACCGTTCGTGTTGACCAGCGCGCCACCGGAGTTGCCCGGGTTGATCGGCGCGTCGGTCTGCAGCAGGCCGGTCATCGTGGTCGTGCCCTGCTGCTGCTGCTGCTGTTGCTGCTGCTGTCCGCCGCCGAACGGGTTCTGCGGGGTCTGCTCCTCCTCGCCGCCGGACTGGATGCTCCGGTCCTTGGCGCTGATGATGCCGGCGGTCACCGAGCCCTCCAGGCCGAGCGGGCTGCCCAGTGCCAGCACGGTGTCGCCGACCTGGGTCTGCGCGCTGTCGCCGAAGGTGGCGGCCTTGAGGTTGGAGACACCGCTGGCCTTCACGACGGCCAGGTCGGTGCGCGGGTCGGTGCCCACGACGGTCGCGCTCGCCTTGGTGCCGTCGGCGAAGATGATGTTCACCGACTCGCCCTGCGCGGTGGCGACCACGTGGTTGTTGGTGACGATGTAGCCGTCGGCGGTGAGCACCACGCCGGAGCCCTCGCCCGAGCCGGTGGTGATCGACACGACGCTGTCCTGCACCGCGGCGGCGATCTGGGCCAGCGAGGAGCGGTCCACCACGCGGGTGACCGGGGTGTTGCCGGTCTGCACGGACTGCGACGAGTTGTCGTTGAGCGCCATCGCGGCCGCGGCGCCGGTCGCCCCCGCGCCGACCGCGATCAGAACCGCGGCCGCGCCGGCGACGAACACCTTGCGGCCCCGGCCGGGCGGGCGCTGGTCGACAACACCGACCGGCTGGGCCCAGGGCGCACCTTCGGCTCCGGGGTGCTGCTGGTGCTGGTGCTGCTGCTGAGCGGCGGCCCAGGCCGCATAGGCCGAGTGCTGCTGGTAGCCGGCCTGCCCGTAACCCTGCGGCGCCTGGTAACCCTGGTGCGGGTGGCCGTAGGGCACCGCGGTGGTCGGATAGTCCGGCTGCTGCTGCTGCGCCGCCTGCTGCTGCTGGTGCCACGCCTGCGGCGACCAGGGGCTGTGCGGCGGCTGCGGCGTCGGCACCGGTGAGTGGGGTGCCGCGGACTGGGGAGCGCCTGACTGCGGGGCAACCGGCGGCTGCGCATGCGTCGCCTGCTCAGACTCCACCCGCTCCGCACTGCTGTTGTCAGCGGCGGCGTCCGCGGGCCGCGGGTTGGTCTCGTTCTCGTTCATGCTGATTACTCTGCCCCGTCGTACTCGTACCGAACTGTGTTAGTCCTGGACGTTTTCTGTGAACCCTTTATCCGCATTTATGGTCGGCAAAGATACACGGAACGTGGCGCCCTGGCCGGATTCGGAGAGAACCTCAACGGAACCTTGGTGCGCGCGCACGATCGCCGCGACGATCGCGAGGCCCAGACCCGTCCCGGTGGCCTCCCGATCGGTCTTCCGGGTCCGCGCGCCGTCCGCCCGGTAGAACCGCTCGAAGACCCGTTCGGCTTGCTCCGGGCCGAGACCGGGTCCGGTGTCCGCGACCTCCACGACGGCCCGGTCGCCGGCACCCGCGTACAGCCGGAGGGTGACCGAGGCGCCCGGCGGGGTGTGCACCACCGCGTTCGTCATCAGGTTGCCGATCACCTGCCGGAGCCGGGCGTCGTCCCCGTACGCCACCAGCCGCTCGGGCTCGTCACGCACCTCGAGGGTGATCTCGCGATCCGGAGCGGTCGCCTGGGCGGCCTGCACCGCGTCCATGGCCAGCACCGGCAGCTCCACCGGGGCCAGTGTCAGCGGCCGTTCCCGGTCCAGCCGGGCCAGCAGCAGCAGGTCCTCGACCAGCAACCCCATCCGGGCCGCCTCGTCCTCGATCCGGCGGACCAGCCGGGCGACCGCCTCGGGGTCGGAGACGGCACCCTGCCTGTACAGCTCGGCGAACCCGCGGATGGTGGTCAGCGGCGTGCGCAGCTCGTGCGAGGCGTCCGCGACGAACTGCCGCATCTTCTCCTCCGACTGCAGCGCCCGCGACTCGGAGCGCTGGGCCGCGTCGGCGGCCTCCCGCGCCACGTGTTCCGCGGCCCGCGCGGCCTGCTCGGACTGCGCCCGGGCGATGAAGGCGGACTCGATCTGGGTCAGCATCGAGTTCAGCGCGATGGAGAGGCGCCCGAGCTCGGTGGTGGCCTCGCCACCGTCCTCCTCGGGATCCGGCACCCGCTGGGTGAGGTCGCCCGCGGCGATCCGGGCCGCGGTGCGCTCGATCTGGATGAGCGGGATCAGGCTCTGCCGCACCAGCGCGGCGCCGACCGTGGCGAGCGCGATCAGCACGCCGACACCGACCAGGAAGTCCACCCAGACCAGCCGGGCGATCACCGCGTCGATGCCGGTCATCCGCTGCCCGACGTGCAGCACGGCACCGTTGTCCAGGCGGACCACGAGCATCCGCCACATGTACTTGCCGTCGGTCGCCCGTGCCGTGTACGGCTCGCCGGCGTGCGCGTCGATCGCGTCGACACCGGTCAGCAGCGGTGGCAGGTCGGCCTCGACGACGCCCGCGCCGTACGACAGGACACCTGCGCCGCTCACGGCGGTGAACGCGACGATGTAGTCGGGCGGGGTGAAGAACTGCCGGTTCAGCTTGTCGGCGAGGGTCGCCGAGTCCCTCGCCATCAACTTGAGCTGGGTGTCCAGCCGTTTGACCATGAAGGTGTGCAGCGCGTACGTGCTGGCGGCACTGATCAGCGTCAGCGCGGCGAACACCAGCGCCAGCACCGAGGCGACCAGCTTGGTCCGCAACGAGATCTTGCGCAGGCTGGGCTGACGCGGCATCGATCCCCGGACCCGCTCGGCGAGACTCATCACCGCGCCTAGACAGCTGGCTTGCGCAGCACGTAACCCACACCGCGGAGGGTGTGGATCAGCCGGGGCTGCACGTTGTCCACCTTGCGCCGCAGGTACGAGATGTAGGACTCGACGATGTTGTCGTCGCCACGGAAGTCGTACTTCCAGACGTGGTCGAGGATCTGCGCCTTGGAGAGCACCCGGTTGGCATTGAGCATCAGGTAACGCAGCAGCTTGAACTCGGTCGGCGAGAGCTGCACCCGGCTGCCCGCCCGGTAGACCTCGTGGGTCTCCTCGTCCAGCTCCAGGTCGGCGAAGACCAGGCGGGACGGCTGCTCGTCGCCGGCGTTGGTGCGGCGCAGCACGGCACGGATGCGCGCGGTGAGCTCCTCCAGGCTGAACGGCTTGGTGACGTAGTCGTCGCCACCCAGGGTGAGGCCGCGGATCTTGTCGTCGGTGCCGTCCCGCGCGGTCAGGAAGACCACCGGTGTGCGCTGCCCGCCCTCGCGCATCAGGCGGATCACCTCGAAGCCGTCGAGGTCGGGCAGCATCACGTCGAGCACGACGAGATCGGGGGCGGAACTGCGGGCCGCGCTGACGGCGGCGCTGCCGCTGGTCGCGGTGGTGACGTCGAACCCGGCGAAACGCAGGCTGGCGGAGAGCAACTCGAGGATGTTGGCGTCGTCCTCGACGACGAGGAGCTTCGCCTCGCTCTGCTTGGGCTGGGTCTGGGCGGCCATGGCGCCATTCTGTCCCTGTCCGCTGCACCGAGGCTGCACAGTTGCTGAAAATTATCTGTGAGCTTCACGCCGCCAGGTGATAGCCGCCCCCACCGAGGCTGGCCTGCGCGGCCCGGGCCAGCGCCCGGCGGTCCGCACCCGGGGCCGGGCGCAGGGCCGGCGCGAAGGCCACCGTGACTGTCAGCCGCCGCAGCCGGGCCACGCGGCAGACCGAGTCCCATAGCGTCTGGTCACCGATGAACGCCGCCTCGGTCGAGTCGTAACCGATCGAGACCGGCACCACCGGTGCACCGGAGTCCACCGCGGCCTGGAACAGCGCCGGCCGGAACGGTCCGTGCTCGGTGCCGCAGAACGTCGTGCCCTCCGGGAAGGCCGCGACCGAGCGACCCGCCCGCAGCTGCCCGGTGACGTCGCCGACGGTCCCCGGCAGGGTCTTCGGCCGGGTGCGGTCGATGAAGATCGCTCCGGCCCGGCCCGCCGTGGCACCGATGCCCGGCCAGCCCTTCACCTCGCACTTGGCCACCAGCCGCACCGGCGTCACCGAGACCAGGGCCAGCACGTCCAGCCAGGAGACGTGGTTGGCGACCAGGAGGCTGCCCGGGCGCGGTGCTGGGCCGCGGCGGACCAGGCGGACACCGAGCACCGCGAGGATCGTGCGGGCCAGGCTGCGCAACGCGGCGCCACCCAGCAGCGCCGCGGGCAGAAGACCCGTGAGGAGTACGGCCAGGAGCGCGGTGACCCGCAGAGTTCCCATTCCCGGTGTCGCCGTGACAGCGCTGCCGCAGCGACAGTGGTCCCCGCAGCCCGACGCCGGCTGCCAGATCATCGCGTGGCGCCCAGGAAGTGCCGGCGGTACCGAGGGTCCAGCCGGTCCATCGAGAACAGCACGTAGAAGTCGGCGCAGTTGAAGTCCGCGTCGTACGCCGGCTCACCGCAGATCCAGCTGCCCAGCCGCAGGTACCCGCGCAGCAGCGGCGGAACCGCCACCTTCGGGTCGGCGAGAAGTCCCTCGGCCGGAACCCAGGGGGTACGCGGGCGCACCCGCAGCGCCGGCGGGGACAGGTGCTTGGCGTTGACGCGGGCGCGTACGCCTGCCGCGGTGTGCCCTCCGTCGCCCAGCGGGACCGAAGCGCAGCCGCCCAGCCACCGCAGGTTGTTGAGGTGCAGGTAGCGGGCGATGCCGGCCCACATCAGGTTGACCACGGCGCCGGAGCGGTGGTCCGGGTGCACACAGGAGCGGCCGATCTCCACGAGGTGGTCGCGCAGCGGCCGGAGCGCGCTGAGGTCGAACTCGGTGTCGGCGTACCGGCGGCCGGCCAGTTCGGCGGCGCGCGGCGGCAGCATCCGGTAGGTGCCCACCACGTCGCCGGTCGCGTCGTCGCGCACTACGAGGTGGTCGCAGTACGCGTCGAACTCGTCGGTGTCACGTCCGTCCACCGCACCGGGCAGACTCGCGCCGAGCTCGCCGGCGAAGACGTCGTGGCGCAGTCGCTGCGCGGCCTCGACTTGGCTCGCGTCGTCCGCGAGCAACAGGGTGTAGCCGCTGGTCCCGGTGGGTGCGGCGGCGGTCATCAGAACTGCCATGAGATCTGTGTAAGGGCGACGTCTGCCGATGGGATGTCGGGATTGGTGGCGATGTGTGACCGCTGAATGAACGACGTGTGCGAGGGTTTCCGCATGCTGATCCCGGAACGCTTCAACGGACCTCCCGGCACCGGCAACGGCGGCTGGTGCTCGGGTGTCTTCGCAGGTGCCGCGGGTGCTCGCGTCGGCGGCCCGGCCTTCCAGGTCACCCTGCGCGTCCCGCCGCCGCTCGCGACCCCGATGGACCTGCGCGACGGCTCGGTCCACGCGGGCGAGACCCTCGTCGCCGAGGTCAGCGAGGCCGCGGTCGCCGGCGAGGGTGTACCGCCGGTGCCGCTGGCGACCGCGATCGAGGCGTCCAAGGCCTACCCGGGCTTCACCGGGCACCCGTTCCCCACCTGCTTCGTCTGCGGCCCGGAGCGTCCGGCACGGGACGGCCTGGCGATCTTTCCGGGCGTACTGGAGGACGGGCGCACCGCGGCACCGTGGACCGTGCCGGGCGACGTCTCGATGGAGAGCATGTGGGCGGCACTGGACTGCCCGGGCGGCTGGGCGGCCATCGCGCGCGGTCAGGCGTACGTCCTCGGCCGGATCACCGCCGCCGTGCACGCCCTCCCGGAGCCCGGTGACGAATGCGTGGTGACCGGCGCCGCCGTCGAGATCGCCGGGCGCAAGGCCACGGTGGACTCCACCGTGTACGGGCCCGCCGGCGATCGCCTGGCCACGGCACGGGCCACGTGGATTGCCGTGATCAAGTAGGTTGATCGCTTCCAGCGGCACCCGGGAGGCGGATCGATGATCGTCGTTGAGCACCTCACGAAGGTGTACAGGACGCTGCGCGCCGTCGACGACCTCTCGTTCACCGTCCGGGCCGGCCGGGTGACCGGCTTCCTCGGCCCGAACGGCGCCGGCAAGACCACCACCCTGCGGATGCTGCTGGGCCTGGTCACCCCGACCGCGGGCGAGGCCACCATCGGCGGGCGGCAGTACACCGAGCTGACCGACCCGGTCCGGCACGTCGGCGCGGTGCTGGAGGCCTCCAGCGCGCACCGCGGCCGCACCGGGCGCGACCACCTGCGGGTGGTCTGCCGGTCGGCCGGGCTGCCGGCGAGCCGCGCCGACGAGGTGCTCGACCTGGTCGGACTGCGGCCGGCCGCCGAGCGCCGGTTCAAGGGTTACTCACTGGGCATGCGCCAGCGGCTCGGCATCGCCACCGCGATGCTCGGCGACCCGGAGGTGCTGATCCTGGACGAGCCGGCCAACGGCCTGGACCCGGAGGGCATCCGCTGGATGCGCGACCTCCTCAGGGGACTCGCCGCCGAGGGCCGCACGATCCTGGTCTCCAGCCACCTGCTGGCCGAGATGCAGCAGCTGGCCGACGACGTGGTGATCGTGGCCGCCGGCCGGCTGGTCCAGCAGGGCCCGGTCTCCGACGTCCTCGGCGGCGGCTCGGCCGCGCAGGTCCGGGTGCGCACCCCGGAACCGGACCGGCTGGCCGCCGCGATCGCCGAGCTGGGCCTGGCGGTGCACGCCGACGCGGACGGTTCGCTGCTGGTGGTCGGCGCCGAGCCGGCCCAGGTCGGCAACGCCGCGTTCCGCGCCGGCGTGGAGCTGCACGAGCTGATCGGCGAGCGGATGGATCTGGAGCAGGTGTTCCTGGAGCTGACGGCCGGAAAGGCGGACATCCGGTGAACCTGGTACGCGCCGAGCTGCTGAAGGTCCGCACCACCTCGCTGTGGTGGGGCTTCGGCCTGCTGTTGCTGCCCCTCTGGGGTGTGTCCCTGGCCTTCAACTGGGCCAACTCGACCAGCGAGCCGCCGGGCAACGAGGTCGGCGTGACGGTCAACCTCATGACCAACGGGCAGTTCTTCGGCATCATGGTCGTGCTGTTGCTCGGCGCGCTGATGGTGACGAACGAGTTCCATCACCAGACCGCGACCACCACGTTCCTCACCACCCCGCGCCGCGAGCTGGTGATCCTGGCCAAGTTCGCCGCGGCGATCGTGATCAGCCTCTCCCTCTGGGCGGTGGTCACGCTGCTCGACCTGATCGCCACTCCCGTGGTGATGAACAGCCTCGGCATGCCGCTGCGGCTCGGCGTGAGCGATGTCTGGCAGGCCGTCGCGCTCAACGCCGCCGCGTTCGCGCTCTGGGCGGTCCTCGGCGTCGGGTGCGGCGTGCTGATCCGCAGCCAGCTCGGGGCGACGCTGATCCTGTCCGTGCTCTACATCCTGGGCCCGGTGGCGGTCACCACGATCTTCTTCCTGCTCGGTGACTACATCCCGGGTGTCGAGAAACTGGACTTCCTGGTGCCGACCGTGGCATCGGACGTGATGATCTCCGGACAGGACCTGCCGGACGGCCCGGGACGCTGGACAGGCGGCGCTGTGCTGTTCGCCTATGCGCTGGTCACCGGCGGGCTGGGCACGCTGATCATCAAGCGGCGTGACATCGCCTGACATCAACGGCCTGCGGGCTGCGTAGGTCACAGAGCGGACGTCTGAGCGGACAGCGCTCGCGCACGGCGTAGCCTGGACACCGAATCCTACCCGTCCCGCGTGACGAGGCAGTCACGTGATGACAAACACGGTGAAAGAGGCGAACGCGGCAGTGTCGACGCAGCAGACTTCGCAAGACAATCCACTCGCGGACTTCGGTCCCAACGAGTGGATCGTCGATGAGATGTACCAGCGATACCTGTCCGACCCGACCAGTGTCGACCCTGCCTGGCACGATTTCTTCGCCGACTACAAGCCGGCGATGGCCACGGGATCGATCGTGACCCCGGACGAGGCGAAGGCGGCCACCGCGACCGCCACCGCCGCGAAGGCCGGCACGGACGCGCCCGCCGCGGCAACGGTCGCCCCGGCCAAGCCGGTCACCCCGGCACCCGCGCAGAAGCCGGAAGCGGCCAAGCCCGCCCCGGTGGCGAAGGCCGCGCCCAAGCCGTCCGAGAACGGCTCGACCGCCCCCGCGGGCGCCAGGACCACCACGCTGCGTGGCGTCGCTGCCAAGATCGTGCAGAACATGGAGACCTCGCTCGAGGTGCCCACCGCCACGTCGGTACGCGCGGTCCCGGCGAAGCTCATGGTCGACAACCGCATCGTCATCAACAACCACCTCTCCCGCGGGCGGGGCGGCAAGGTCAGCTTCACCCACCTGATCGGCTGGGCGCTGGTCCGGGCGGTCGTCGCGCACCCCGAGATGAACAACTCGTACGCGCAGGTCGACGGCAAGCCGGTGCTGGTGCAGCCCGAGCACGTCAACCTGGGCATCGCCATCGACCTCGCCAAGAAGGACGGCTCCCGCACGCTGGTCGTGCCGTCCATCAAGAACTGCGAGACGATGGACTTCCGCCAGTTCTGGCAGGCGTATGAGGACGTCGTCCGCCGCGCCCGCCGCAATGAGCTGACCATGGAGGACTACTCCGGGACCACGATCTCGCTGACCAACCCCGGCGGCATCGGCACGGTCCACTCCATCCCTCGCCTGATGAACGGGCAGAGCGCGATCATCGGCGTCGGCGCCATGGAGTACCCCGCGCCGTACTCCGGCATGAGCGACGAGACGCTCGCCGAGCACGGCGTGAGCAAGGTCACGACGCTCACGAGTACGTATGACCACCGGGTCATCCAGGGCGCCCAGTCCGGCGAGTTCCTCAAGGTGATGCACGAGCTGCTGCTCGGCGGGCACGGGTTCTACGACGAGATCTTCACCTCGCTGCGTATTCCGTACGAGCCGGTGCGCTGGGTCCGCGACGTGGCCCGCACCTCCGAGGGCCAGATCGACAAGGCCGCGCGGGTCGTCGAGCTGATTCACGCGTATCGGGTGCGCGGCCACCTCATGGCCGACACCGACCCGCTCGAGTACACGATTCGCAAGCACCCCGACCTGGACGTGCTCCAGCACGGCCTGACCCTGTGGGACCTGGACCGCGCCTTCCCGGTCGGCGGCTTCGCCGGCAAGCAGAAGATGAAGCTGCGCGACGTCCTCGGCGTGCTGCGCGACAGCTACTGCCGCCGGGTCGGCATCGAGTACATGCACATCCAGGACCCGGAGGAGCGCCGCTGGATCCAGGAGCGCGTCGAGGTCAAGTACACCAAGCCGGACGCCGACGAGCAGAAGCACGTGCTGCACCGGCTCAACGCGGCCGAGGCGTTCGAGACCTTCCTGCAGACCAAGTACGTCGGGCAGAAGCGGTTCTCGCTCGAGGGTGGCGAGTCGCTGATCCCGCTGCTGGACGCGATCCTGAAGTCGTCGGCCGAGGGCGGTCTCGACGAGATGGTGATCGGCATGGCCCACCGTGGCCGGCTCAACGTGCTCACCAACATCGTCGGCAAGCCGTACGAAAAGATCTTCAATGAATTTGAAGGCTGGATGGACCCGAAGTCGGCTCACGGCTCCGGCGACGTCAAGTACCACCTCGGGCAGACCGGCAAGTACACGACGCCCGACGGTGAGCACGCCACCACCGTGAGCGTCGTCGCCAACCCGTCGCACCTGGAGGCCGTGGACCCGGTGCTGGAAGGCATCGTCCGGGCCAAGCAGGACCGCCTCGACCTCGGCCTGCACGGCTACACGGTGCTGCCCGTCCTGGTGCACGGCGACGCCGCGTTCGCCGGGCAGGGCGTTGTCGCCGAGACGCTGAACCTGTCGCAGCTGCGCGGTTACCGCACCGGCGGCACGGTCCACGTGATCGTGAACAACCAGGTCGGCTTCACCACGGCGCCCGAGTACAGCCGCTCGTCGATGTACTCGACGGACGTGGCCCGCATGGTCGAGGCGCCGATCTTCCACGTCAACGGCGACGACCCGGAGACCGTGGTCCGTGTCGCGAAGCTGGCGTTCGAATACCGGCAGGCGTTCAACAAGGACGTCGTGATCGACATGGTCTGCTACCGCCGCCGCGGTCACAACGAGGGCGACGACCCGTCGATGACCAACCCCCGGATGTACCAGATCATCGACACCAAGCGCAGCGTCCGCAAGCTCTACACCGAGGAGCTGATCGGCCGCGGCGACATCACCGTGCAGGAGGCCGAGGAGCAGCTGCGCGACTTCCAGGGCCGCCTCGAGGAGGTCTTCAAGGCCACCCGCGACTCGGCGGGCAAGGCGCCGCGCCCGGCCATCATCGCCGAGGAGCCGGAGCCGGCGGCGCCGACCGCGATCGACGCCGCCGTGGTGCGCTCGGTCGGGCAGGCGCACGTCGAGCTGCCCGAGGGCTTCACCCCGCACAAGCGGGTCCAGCAGCTGCTCGACCGGCGGGCCAAGATGTCCAGCGACGGCGGCATCGACTGGGGCTTCGGTGAGCTGATCGCGTTCGGCTCGCTGCTCAACCAGGGCGTCACGGTCCGGCTCGCCGGCCAGGACTCGCGCCGCGGCACGTTCACCTCGCGGCACGCCGCGATCGTGGACTCGAAGACCGGCAAGGACTTCCTGCCGCTCTCGTCGCTGACCACCGGCAACGCCAGGTTCTTCGTCCACGACTCGCTGCTGAGCGAGTACGCGGCGATGGGCTTCGAGTACGGCTACTCCGTGGAGAACCCGGACGCGCTGGTCCTCTGGGAGGCCCAGTTCGGTGACTTCGTCAACGGCGCCCAGTCGATCGTGGACGAGTTCCTCTCCTCCGGCGAGGTCAAGTGGGGCCAGCAGTCGTCGCTGGTGCTGCTGCTCCCGCACGGCATGGAGGGTCAGGGCCCGGACCACTCGTCCGGCCGCCCGGAGCGGTTCCTGCAGCTCTGCGCGCAGGACAACATGCGGGTGGCGAACCCGACCACCCCGGCGAACTACTTCCACCTGCTGCGCCGCCAGGGCCTGTCCAGCAAGCGCAAGCCGCTCGTGGTGTTCTCGCCGAAGTCGCTGCTGCGGCACAAGCTCGCGGTGTCCGCGGTCAACGACTTCACCCAGGGCACGTTCCAGCCGATCCTCGCCGACTCCGGCACGAACGGCCAGCCACTCGACGGCGCCTCGGTGAAGCGGGTCCTGCTCTGCTCCGGCAAGGTCTACTACGACCTGCTGCAGGCGCGCGGCGACCGCGGCATCACCGACACCGCGATCCTGCGGATGGAGCAGATCTACCCGCTGCCCGTCGAGGAGCTGAAGGCGGAGCTCGCGAAGTACCCGAACGCCGAGGACTTCGCGTGGGTCCAGGAGGAGCCGGCCAACCAGGGCGCCTGGTCGTTCGTGGCGCTCAACCTGCTGGAGCACCTGGAGGGCGTCCGCCTGCGGCGGATCTCCCGCCCGGCCGCGGCCGCCCCGGCGGTCGGCTCGGCCAAGATGCACGAGGCCGAGCAGGGCGCGCTGGTCGAGGCCGCTCTCCCGCGCCCGTGATCTGCTGAAAGCCCGAGGGGGCGCTCCGCCGTGGCGGGGCGCCCCCTTTTACTATCCGGACATGTACTTCACCGATCGCGGCATCGAGGAACTGGTCGAACGACGCGGCGAGGAGACCGTCACCCTCGAGTGGCTGGGTGAGCAGCTGCGCACCTTCGTCGACCTGAACCCGGAGTTCGAGACGCCGATCGAGCGCCTGGCCACCTGGCTCGCCCGGGACGACGAGGACGAGGACGATTAACGGCTACTAAGGTCAGTTCATGCGTGCCGCTTATGCCTCCTCGCTCCAGCCCGACGAGCCGCTGCGCGGCCTGACCGTCGGCGAACTGCCCTTCTCCCCACCGGACGGCTGGGTGCCGGTCGAGGTCCGGGCCAGCTCGCTCAACCATCACGACATCTGGTCCCTGCGCGGCGTCGGCCTGCCCGCCGACCGGCTGCCGATGGTGCTCGGCTGCGACGCGGCCGGTGTGGACCCGGACGGCAACGAGGTCGTGGTCTTCCCGGTGGTCGAGGACAAGGCCGACCCGCGGGGCTACTCGCTCTTCTCCGAGCGGCACCCGGGCACGCTCGCGGACCGGCTGGCCGCGCCGCGCGAGAACCTGGTTCCCAAGCCCGCCGGTGTGTCGTTCGCCGAGGCGGCCTGCCTGCCCACGGCCTGGCTCACGGCGTACCACATGCTGGTGACCCGCGGCCGGTCCGCGGAGGCCGGCTCGGTGCTGGTGCAGGGCGCGGGCGGGGGCGTGGCCACGGCGGCGGTCGCGCTCGGCGCCGCGTTGGGCCTCCGGGTGTACGCCACCAGCCGCGAACCGTGGAAACGTGACCGTGTCGCCGAGCTGGGCGCGACCGCTGTGGAACCCGGCGCGCGCCTCCCGGAGCGGGTCGACGTCGTCATCGAGTCGGTCGGGGCGCCCACCTTCGAGCACTCGATGAAGTGTGCCGCCCCCGGCGCCCGGATCGTGGTGTGCGGAGCCACGGCGGGTCACAAGGCCGAGGTCGACCTGCGCCGGGTCTTCGCCATGCAGCTGGAGATCCTGGGCAGCAGCATGGGCACCCCGGCCGAGCTGGCGGCCCTGCTGGACCTGGTCGCGTCCGGGAAGGTGAAGCCGGTGATCGACTCGACGTACCCGTTCGAAAGGGCGGCGGACGCGTTCGCCCGGCTGGAGTCGGGCGAGGTGTTCGGCAAGGTGGTCCTGGACCACCAGGTCTGATCAGAGCTGGTCGGTGAGCCCGGCGACCCTCGGGAGCCGGGCCCTGGCCGCCCCGTCGTCGTTCAGGCTCCAGCGCCAGAAGTCCGTGGTGGCCGCCGCCACGAGCGCGGGGTCGTCCCGGTGCGGCAGGTGGCCGCCCTCGGGCAGTTCCAGGAACGCCTTGGGCCAGGCCACCTCGTTGTACGCGCCGTACGCCTGCTCGTACGTGACCGTGTCGTCGAGCCTACCTTGCACGAACAGCAGCGGCGCCGCGGTGCCGGAGAACGGCGCGGGCTGCGGCATCTGCCGTCCCGAGATGATCAGCCCGGCCTTGAGGCGTGCGTCGCGGCTGCCGCTGAACAGCCCGACCGTGGTGATGCCGCCGGCCGAGTGCCCGGCCGCGGCGACGCGTGACGGGTCGATGCGGCCGGTGAGGGCCTCGACCACCCCGGTGATGACGTACTGGGCGTCGGCGGGCTGGTTCACCACGTCGTCGGCGTCGTACTCGGCGGCCTGGTTCCACGTGTGCGGGTATTTCGGGGCGGTCACCGCGAACCCGGCCGCGGTCCAGGCGCTCAGCAGAGCGGCGTAGTCGGACGGCTGCGAGGTGAGCCCGTGACTGAAATAGATCAGTGGAACGGCACCGGCGCGGTCCGGGAGCCAGACCGTCGTCGGCAGGGGCCGGTCGCCGCCCCGGTTGAGCTCCAGATCCCTGGTCCCGGCGGAGGACACCGGTGCCGGCGCGTCCGTGCCGCAACCGGCGAGAGCGGCGGCGGAGAGGGCCAGGGCGAGTACGGATCGTCGGAGCACCCGACCCATTGTGCCTGCTAGATCAACATATGACCGGTCGCGGACATCACACCGGGTTCCGCCGAACAGGTGCTGCGCTTCGCCATCCTTGACCGCTTTCGCTAGGGTCGGCGCATGTCTGACAACAGCGTCGACCCGAGTGGCAACACCGAGGCGTTCCGGGCCTTCACCCGGCCCACCCCCGAGGCGGAGGCGCCGTCCAAGCTTCCTCTGCTGATCGGCGGAGCGGTCCTGGTGGCCGTCGTGATCGCCGTTGTCGCCTGGTTAATGTCCTGATCCGATCGCCTGCCGCGCCTCGCGGGCGATCTCCAGTTCCTCCTCGGTGGGCACCACGCACACGGTGACCGGCGAGCCGTCCGGCGAGATGATCCGCTCGTTGCGGGCGTTGCGCTCCGGGTCGATCGCGATGCCCAGGGCTTCCAGGCCGCCCAGCGCCCCGGCCCGGATGTCCGGCGAGTTCTCCCCGACCCCGGCGGTGAACGTGATCGCGTCCGCCCGGCCGAGAACGGCCAGGTAGGAGCCGACGTACTCGCGCAACCGGCGGCAGCAGACGTCGAACGCGAGTGCGGCCTCCGGGTCGCCCGAGGCTCGGCGCTCCAGGACCGTACGCATGTCGTTGTCGCCGGTGAGCCCGAGCAGGCCGCCGCGGCGGGTCAGCGAGTCCTCGATCTCGTCGAGCGACATGCCCGCCACCCGGTGCAGGTGGAACACCACGCTCGGGTCGATGTCACCCGATCGGGTGCCCATCACGAGGCCGCTGAGCGGTGACAGCCCCATCGAGGTGGCCACGCTCCGGCCACCGGCCACGGCGGTCGCGCTCGACCCGTTGCCCAGATGCAGCGTGATCACGTTGGTGTCCTCGACCGGCCGGCCCAGGACCCGGGCCGTCTCCCGGGACACGTACGCGTGCGAGGTCCCGTGAAACCCGTACCTCCGGATGCCCCACCGCTGAGCGACCTCCCGATCGATCGCCCACCGCACGCCCTCCGGCGGGATCGTCGCGTGGAACGCGGTGTCGAAGACCGCCACCTGCGGCACGTCCGGCAGGAGCTTGCGGGCCACCTCGATGCCGGTCAGCGCGGCCGGGTTGTGCAGCGGCGCGAGCGGGATCAGCTCCTCGATCGTCGCCGCGACCTCGTCGTTCACCACCGTCGAGGCGGTGAACCGGTCGCCGCCGTGCACGACCCGGTGCCCGACCGCGGCCAGCTCGGTCAGGTCCACGGTGTCCATCAGCCGCTGGAGTGCCTCCCGATGCCCGGCCGCGTCGCCGCCCTCCTCGCCGATCCGCTGGATCAGGCCCTTGGCCAGCACGTCCGAGCCGTCGAAGAGCCGGTACCGCAGCGACGACGAGCCGCAGTTGAGCACGAGTACCCGGGTCATCTCGCTCCCGCCTGGATCGCCGTGATGGCGACCGTGTTGACGATGTCCTTGACCGTCGCGCCGCGGGACAGGTCGTTGACCGGCCGCCGCAGACCCTGCATGACCGGTCCGACCGCCACCGCGTTGGCCGAGCGCTGCACGGCCTTGTAGGTGTTGTTGCCGGTGTTCAGGTCGGGGAAGACGAAGACGGTCGCCTTGCCGGCCACCTCGCTGCCGGGCAGTTTGGCGGCCGCCACCGCCGGGTCGATCGCGGCGTCGTACTGGATCGGGCCCTCCACCGGCAGGCCGGGCTCCCGCTCGCGGACCAGCGCGGTGGCGGCGGCGACCTTGTCCACGTCGGCGCCGGTGCCGGAGCTGCCGGTCGAGTAGGAGAGCATGGCGACCCGCGGTTCGATGCCGAACGCCGCGGCGGTGCGTGCCGAGGAGAGGGCGATGTCGGCGAGCTGGGCGGCATCCGGGTCGGGGTTGACGGCGCAGTCGCCGTACACGAGCACGCGGTCGGCGAGCAGCATGAAGAACACGCTGGAGGCGACCGACACCTCGGGCACGGTCTTGATGATCTCGAAGGCGGGGCGGATCGTCGCGGCCGTGGTGTGTGTGGCGCCGGAGACCATGCCGGCGGCCAGACCGGCGGCGACCATCATGGTGCCGAAGTAGTTCACGTCGCGGACCACGTCGTACGCCAGGTCCAGGGACACGCCGCGGTGTTTGCGGATCTCGGCGTACCGGGCGGCGAAGTCCTCACGCCAGGTGCAGGTCGCCGGGTCGACGAGCTCCGCGCCACCGATCTCCACGCCGATCTCGCGGGCCCGCCGGGCGATCTCGGACGGGTCTCCGAGCAGCGTGAGGTCGGCGACGCCACGCCGCAGCAGGGTCTCGGTGGCACGCAGGATGCGCTCCTCGGTCCCCTCCGGCAGCACCAGGTGGCGGCGGTCGGCGCGGGCCCGGTCGATCAGGTCGTTCTCGAACATCAGCGGGGTCACCCGGCTGGATCGGGCCACGTCGAGCAGCCCGGAGAGCGTGGCGGTGTCGACGTGCTCCTCGAAGGCGCCGAGCGCGGCCTCCACCTTGCGTGGTGTGCTCAGCTGCGCCTCGATCCGGCCGGCCGCCGCGATCGTGTGATAGCTGTCGGTCTTGGCGATCAGGATCGCGAGCCCGGTGTTCAGCCGCTCGATCACCCGCACGGCCTGCTCGTCCGGCGGTTCGCCGAGCGTCAGGACCAGGCCGGCCAGCGTGACGGTGCCGGCGGCGTGCGCGGCGCTCGCGGCCACCAGCAGGTCGGCGCGGTCGCCCGGGGTGATCAGCAGCGCCCCCTCGGTCAGGTGTGCCAGCACGGTGGGCACCATCGCGGCGCCGACGACGTAGTCGAGCACGTCTCGGTCGAGCGCGCCGGGCGTACCCGAAAAGATTGTCGCTTCGAGAGCCGTGGCCACCTCACCCACCGTCGGTGCGGCGATGGCCGGCACCTCCGGCACCGCCCAGAAGGGGACCGGGAGACCTTGCGGCGCGGGTTTCGGCAGCGTGACCGGCACCCGGTTGGCAATCACGGCGACCACGGTCGCGCCCAGATCAGAGAGGGAATGGTACGCACTACGCGCGGCCGCCGTCAGCGATTCCACCGACCGGCCCTCACCGCTGACCACGGGCACCACGACGCTGCCGAACTCGGTCGCGAGCCGCGCGTTGAAGGCCAGCTCGCGGGGCAGCTCCTCGCGCCCCTCCTCGAGCTTGTCGGTGAAGTCGCTACCGATGATCACCACAGAGGAGCACTGCCGCTCGACCGCCCGGTACCGCTCGACGATGCGGCCGATCAGCTCCTCGCGCCGCCCGTCGGCCACCAGCGCGGTCGCCTCGGCCATCGTGGCGCCGAACGACTCGTCGTAGGACACCTGACCGGGATAGCGCTCGCGCAGCACGGTGAGCAGCGGATCCGGCCCGGACCCGGTGACCAGCGGCCGGAACACCCCCACCCGCGCGACCTGCCGCGACAGCAGCTCGACGATGCCGAGAGCCACGGTTCCCTTGCCGACGGACGGGCCCAAGCCCGCTACGTACACGCTGCGTGCCACGACCCTCAACCTACCGGCCCCAGCCCGGTGCCACCGGGCCGAAAGTCCTCACTTGACCATGACCCCGTAATGCCACGCGCCGCCCTCACCGAATCGGTGAGGGCGGCGCGACAGGCGTCAGACCCGCTGGCTCTCCACGGTCGGCGTCTCGGCCGGAGCCGCGCGACGTGCCACCCCGTCCTCGATCGCGGCCGCGGCGACCGCCGCCGCCACCGCCGGCGCGACCCGCGGGTCCAGCGGCGACGGCACGATCGCGTCCGGCCGCAGGTCGTCCGAGACGATCGCGGCGATCGCGTCCGCCGCGGCCACCTTCATCCGGTCGGTGACGGTGCTCGCCCGCACGTCGAGCGCGCCCCGGAAGATGCCCGGGAACGCGAGCACGTTGTTGATCTGGTTGGGGAAGTCGCTGCGGCCGGTCGCGACGATCGCCGCGTACTTGTGCGCGACCGCCGGCAGCACCTCGGGCGTGGGGTTGGCCAGCGCGAAGATGACCGCGCCCGGAGCCATGCCGGTCAGTGCCTCCTCCGGGATGTTGCCCCCGGACACGCCGACGAGCACGTCCGCGCCGATCAGCGCCTCGGCGATCCCACCCGTACGCCCGGAGAAGTTCGTCGTCGACGCCAGCTCCTCCTTGATCGCCGTGAGGTCGGTGCGCTCGCCGTGGATGATGCCCCGCGAGTCGACCACGATCATGTTGGCGCCCTGGACACCCGCCGCGATCAGCGTCTTCGTGATCGCCACCCCGGCCGCACCGGCACCGCTGACCACCACGCGCAGGTCCGCGAACCGCCGGCCGAGCAGCTTCGCCGCGTTGCGCAGCGCCGCCAGCGTGACGACGGCCGTGCCGTGCTGGTCGTCGTGGAAGACCGGGATGTCGAGCTCGGCGTCGAGCCGGCGCTCGATCTCGAAGCAGCGCGGCGCGCTGATGTCCTCCAGGTTGATGCCACCGAAGGACGGCGCCATCGCCTTGACCGTCGCGATGATGCCCTCGACGTCCTGGGTGTCCAGCACGATCGGGATCGAGTCGACCCCGCCGAACTGCTTGAACAGGACCGACTTGCCCTCCATGACGGGCATCGCGGCCTTGGGGCCGATGTTGCCGAGCCCCAGCACGGCCGAGCCGTCGGTGACCACGGCGACCGTGTTGGACGTCCAGGTGTAGTCGGCGTAGAGGGACTCGTCCTCGGCGATGGCCTCGCAGACCCGGGCCACGCCGGGCGTGTAGGCGAGGGAGAGGTCGTCGCGGCTGGCCAGCGGGACCGTCGCACTCATCGTCATCTTGCCCCGGCGGTGCAGGTCGAAGACGGGATCGGCGGCCAGGGCGGGATCGAGTTCGAAACTGAAGAAAGACACGGTGAAGCTCCACAATGCATCGACATTGATACGTGGCACCTGCGCGGTCCCGGTCGCGAATGTGCGCCAGGAGGGCGGTGCTATGCGGGGATCACCCGGTAAACCCGACCACAGCGCGGGTGTGCGCTGGGGATTAGAGGACACTAACTTAACCGGAACGGTCTCGGGTAGTACCGAAATATCACACGCCCGATGACATCCGCGACGCCGTGAGCACGGGAATCGTCCTCCACGAACGCGTTGTCACCGACCAGCCACCAACCGCCGTCGCGTTCCTCGACCGCCCGTTTGACCACCCACAGCCCGGGCCGTGACCGGAACTCCGCGACGACGATGTCACCGGCGCGCACCCGCCCTCCGCGACGCACCACCAGAGCGTCGCCGTGCCGCAGTGTCGGGACCATGGAAGGGCCCCGGACCAGCGCGGCGAACAGTGGTAATTGCCACCTCAAGGCATCAAGCCTCCGTCGCGTTACACCGTGGGTGTAAGGGGTAGGGTCAATCTCGGATCATCGCAAACTCTATGGAGGAGTCCTGATGCGACTTCCGCGTTTCCTCACCCCGCGCACCGTGGTCAGCGCACACTGCGACCTGCCCTGCGGGGTCTACGACCCGGCCCAGGCCCGGATCGAGGCCGAGTCGATCAAGGCCATCGCCGAGAAGTACCAGGGGAACACCGACCCCGAGTTCCGCACGCGGGCCATCCTCATCAAGGAGCAGCGCGCGGAGCTGGTCAAGCACCACCTCTGGGTGCTCTGGACGGACTACTTCAAGGCCCCGCACTTCGAGAAGTACACGAACCTGCACCAGCTCTTCAACGAGGCCACCAAGCTCGCCGGCGCCGCGGGCGCCAAGGGCTCGGTCGACCCGGCCGTTGCCGACCAGCTGCTCGGCAAGATCGAGGAGATCACCAAGATCTTCTGGGAGACCAAGCAGGCCTGACCGGCCTGCCGTTGCGGTGGCCCCGGCTGGTCGTCCGGCCGGGGCCGCATTCCCCCATCCGGCTCGTGAGCGGCTAGAGTCTCCTCCATCGGGAGGAGGGCTCGGGTGACTCAGCTGATGGAGACGGAGCCTGACGTCGGAGACGACGTCGTTCTGCTGACGGTCCCAGCCGACGGCGGTTATCTGGGTGTCCTCCGGACGGCCACCGCCGGTCTCGCCGCCCGCCTGCACTTCGCCCTCGACGAGATCGAGGATCTGCGCATCGCCGTCGACGAGGCGTGCGCCATGCTGCTGGCGATCGCCACCCGCGGCGCCGAGCTCGAGTGCCGGTTCGCGGTCACCGACGACGCGCTGACCGTCGAGGTCACGGTCTCCACGGTACGCGGCGCGCGGCTGCCCTCCGAGTCGTCCTTCGCGTGGAAGGTGCTGACCGCCCTGACCACGTCCGCCTCCGCCGAGGCCAACGGGCGCTACGCGACGATCCGCCTGCTCACCCGCCGCACGGAGTTCTAACGCACGGTCTCGGCTATGTAATCGAGATGTTGCGCCGCGGCCCGGGTGGCACCCTCGGCGTCCTGCATGGCGATGCAACTGAGCAGCAGCCGGTGGTCGGCGTCGATCCGGTTCCAGTAACCGTCGGGCAGCCCGCCGGTCACCTCCTCGCCGTACGAAGCCTGATACAACGGGCTGCCGACCAGCTCGAACAGCGGGTTGCAGGTGGCCTTGGCGATCGCCCGGTGGAAGACCGAGTGCGCCGCGAGCATCGTGTCGAAGTCGTCGATCGCCGGGTCGAACAGCGCTCCCCGCAACTCGGTGAGATTGCCGTCGGTGCGCCGGATCGCGGCCAGCCCGGCGGCCGGCACCTCCAGCGCGCGCCGCAACTCCAGCAGATCGGCCAGTCCGACGTGCGCCGAGTGCGCGAGCAGCGCGAACCCGGTGGACAGCCCGTCGGCGAGTTGCGTGGCATCCGGATGCGCGACGAAGCTGCCGCCGGTGACCCCGCGAGTGGTGACGATGAGATGCTGGCTGGCCAGCAGGCGTAAAGCCTCCCGGACAGTACTTCGACTGACGCCGATTTTGACGCACAGTTCTGGTTCCGGTGGCAATCGCTCACCGGGCTGAAGGCGCCCTGACGTTATATCCGCCCGCAACTCGTCCGCGAGCTGCTGATAGGCGGGCGGGCGCACCGCTGAGCCGGTCACTCGTCCAGGTTAGGCCCTGATCCGCTGCCGGGGACCCGCTAATCGACGCCCAACGCTCGACTGCTGGGTGGAACAAGGATCAGCACCGCGGTCACCACCGCCAGAATAAGCAGCAGCACGCCGAGCGCGACGGGACCGATCTGGAGCAGAAAACCTCCGGTCGCCAGCAGGAAGAGCTGCACGACGACGGCCGGCCCGCGAGCGCGGACCTTACCCCGCCCGAGAGCGCGCGCCACGGCGAAGACGACAAACGCGGCCAGCGCGACCATCACGGTGAGAGCGGCGGCCACCGCGATGCGGACCACATCGCTGGTCAGAGCAAGGACAATGAGGTACGCGGTGAGCACAGCGAGTCCCGCGCTCTGCACGTAAAGGAGGCGCACACCCCAGTCGAGGGTGGCGGCGCGGCTCGCCACAGGGTTCTCACCGGTCACTGCTGCACCATACCGACAGCCTCGACGCGCTCCGGCGGGTACAGTGCCGCCCATGCGAGCGTTGCTGGTGGTCAACCCCCGGGCGACGACGACCAGTGAGCGCAGCCGCGACGTCCTGGTCCGGGCGTTGCGCAGCGCGGTGGACCTGACGGTGCGATACACGGAACGGCGCGGTCACGCCACGAAGCTGGCCCGCGAGGCCGCCGAGACCGGGGTCGACCTGGTCGTCACGCTGGGCGGCGACGGCACCGTGAACGAGGCGGTCAACGGTCTGCTCACCGCGTCGACCGCGCTCGCGGAACTGTCCGGCCCCTCGGCGTACCGTCTGCCCGCTCTCGCCGTCGTCCCCGGCGGCTCCACCAACGTCTTCGCCCGCGCGCTCGGCATGCCGCGCGACTGGGTCGAGGGCACCAGCGTGATCCTCGACGGCATCCGCGACGGACGGCACCGGGTGATCGGTCTCGGACGCGCCGACGACCGCTACTTCACCTTCACCGCCGGGCTCGGCTGGGACGCCGCGACCATCCGCCGGGTCGAGCAGGCCCGCCGCCGCGGCCGCACGTCGACGCCGGCTCTCTACTTCCGCTCGATGACCGGCCAGTTCCTCACCGGTTTGGACCGGAAGAACCCGCCGCTCGTGCTGGAACGCCCAGGCGAGGACACCGAGACAGGACTGGGCACGGTGATCGTGCAGAACACGGCGCCCTGGACCTACTCCGGCGACCGGGCGATCAACCCCAATCCCGACGCTTCGTTCGATCTCGGGCTCGATGTGTTCGCCCTGCGCCGTCTGGATGTCCTGAGCACCACAAGGACCGTGACACAGCTCGCGTGGCGGTCCGGTGATCCGCACGGTAAACAGGTGTTACGGCTGCATGACATCGCCGAGTTCACCGTGGTGGCGTCCCGACCCCAGGCATTCCAGCTGGACGGCGACTATCTGGGTGAGCGCCAGAAGGTGCACTTCGTGTCCGTTCCCTCAGCGCTGCGTGTGATCTGCTGACTCTGGGGTACGTGAACCGGGACGTGCTCACGATCCGTTACAGAAACACGGGCAAAAGGTCGGCGAAACGGCCGGGACCGTACTACATTGATGGGAGCGTTCGTCAACCGGCTCTGGCATGAGCGGCAGAACCGGACATAAGGGTACGTGAGCCAGCTCACCCGCCGGGAGAAACTTCCAGCGCTACCCTTGACATCGCGTGAGTTCGTGAAAGCATTCACAAGCGATAAGAAGTAACCGGTTGCTGCTTGTACGCGTTCCTAATCCAGAAGCGCGGAACAGCACCGAACACCAAAAGCTTGCTGACGCTCCGGTGAGCGGACGGGTACAACCCGTCGGACACCACAGCGCATGCATATAGGTAAACAGCACTGTTTTCATTACCCCATCCGAAACAAGGAGTTTGCCGCCATGGACTGGCGTCACGATGCGATCTGCCGCGACGAGGACCCTGAGCTGTTCTTCCCGATTGGGACGTCCGGCCCGGCGCTCCTGCAGGTCGAGCAGGCCAAGGCCGTGTGCCGGCGGTGCCCGGTGACCGAGGAATGCCTCTCGTGGGCACTCGAGTCTGGACAGGACGCCGGCGTTTGGGGCGGTATGAGCGAGGACGAGCGGCGCGCCGTCAAGCGCCGTGGCGGTCTTCGGATCAGCCCCGTCACCGCCTGAATCAATCCCCCACACAGCATTTGCGCCCCGGGCCTCACGGCACCGGGGCGTCTTGCTGTTTCCACCCACTCACCCAGCGTTTCCCATTCCACAGTGCGCTAATACGATCACCGAACGTTTACCCACCTCGCCGAAATGATCTCGAAATTAAGATCGAAAAGCATTGCGTCGCCAACCCGGCACACTCCGCAATGGACCCTCGACCCACTCCCCAATACCGATCTCCGTCGCCTAGCGCAGAGTGACCGTCGCCCAGAGTGACAGAACCCCACCCCGGGCCAACCTCTCAGCAGATTCACAGCCGCCACCCCAGGCCCCCGAACCACAAGCCGAACGCCGCCGAGGCCGCCCACCAGGCACCCCAACGCCTCCCGCCGGCCCCTCCGAGACCACCCACCGAGGCACCCAACGCCTCCCGCCGGGCCCCCGAGGCACCCAACGGCCCCCGCCGCGCCCCCGGGCACCCAACGCCTCCCGCCGGGCCCCGAGGCACCCAGCGGCCCCCGCCGCGGCCCCCGAGACCGCCCAGCGGCCCCGCCACGCCCCCGGGCACCCAGCGGCCCCCGCCGCGGCCCCCGAGACCGCCCAGCGGCCCCGCCACGCCCCCGGGCACCCAGCGGCCCCCGCCGCGCCCCCAAGACCGCCCAGCGGCCCCCGCCACGCCCCCGAGGCACCCAGCGACCCCCGCCGGGCCTTCCGAGGCCGCCCACCCAGGCACCCCAGCGACTCCTGCCAAACCCTCCGAGGCCGCCCGCCCCGACGCCCTCCGGCAACAGCGGGCATGAGTGGTCAAGTCAGCCGCCCAGCCGGCCCCAGCCCAACTGCGGCACCAACGGACCCCAAACGCCGCGCCAACGGGCCCACGGTCGGCTCAGGACCGTCGGGAGGATCCCAAGTCGTCGGATATGCAGTCGATCAGGCGGCAGCCGCCAGCGCCCCGCTGAGCACCGACTGCGCCCGCCTCTCCACCAGACGGGCCAACTCCGGCGCGTCGCCGAGAGGCGCGGCCACCACGACCGCTCCCGCCTCCAGAGCCGAGCCGACCGCATTGTCGTAGAGCAGCCCCGGCGCCAAGAAGTAAGCCGCCATACCCACCCGGCGACACCCCCTCGCCCGCAGCCCCGCGACAGCCTCACCCGGACGTGGTCCCTCGCCCGAGGCATAGGAGACCGCAGCCGGCACCCCCAGCCGCCGCCCGAGCGCCACCGCCGCGTCCGCCACAGTCGCCCGCGCCGCAACATCCCGCGTCCCGGCCGAAGCCAACACAACCCCGTCAAGCCCAGCAGGCACCACACCGCCAACACCGGCAGGCGCGACCCCGTCAAAGCCGGAAGCGAGCAGCCGTCGGCACAATCCCTCGACCAGCAACCGCGACACCGGTCCGAGCACAGAGGACGCAGTGACCGAGACCGGCAGCGACGAAGCCTCCCGCACCACAGCCGGCAGATCCACGCGCCCGTGGTAGGCAGCCGTCAGCAGCAACGGCACCAACGCCACCCGCCGCCCCGAGAGCAGGGGCGACGCCAGCACATCCAACGGCCGCGGCCCGGCATGGTCCAGGTAGGACGCCCGCACCACCCAATCAGGCCGCGCCCGCCGCACCGCCCGCGCCAGCGACTCGGTAGCCACAGCCGCCCGCGGATCCCGGCTGCCATGAGCCACCAGAACCACAGCCGGCCCCAACCCTCCGGCCGCACCCACGGAGCCCGCCGCACCCGAACCGGCACCGCCCGAACTCAACACACCGGCCGAGCCCAGGACGCCGCCCGAACTCAACACACCGGCCGAGCCCGAGACACCGCCCGAACTCAACACGCCGGAAGGGCCCAGGACACCGCCCGAACTCGACACGCCGGAAGGGCCCGGAGTCGCCCCCTGGACGGATCTGGGAGCCGGAACCGAGGCCGGACTCAGACGTGGAGTCCGCATTCGGTCTTCTCGAACATGGCCCAGCGGCCCGCACGCGGATCCTCGCCCGCCTTGGTACGCCGGGTGCACGGCCAGCACCCGATCGAGCCGTAGCCCTTCTTGAACAGCTCGTTGACCGGCACGTTCCAGCGGCTGATGTAGCGGTCCACGTCGGCCTGGGTCCAGGCCGCTATCGGGTTCACCTTGACCTTGCCCTTGCGCGCGTCGAACGCCACGACCGGTGTGTTGGCGCGGGTCGGTGACTCGTCGCGGCGCAGGCCGGTGGCCCAGGCGTCGTAGTCGCTGAGGGCGCGCTCCAGCGGCTCCACCTTGCGCATGAAGCAGCACTCGTCGGGGTTGCGGGCGAAGAGCCGGGGACCGTACTCGCCGTCCTGCTGGCCGACCGTCATGCGCGGGCGGATGGAGCGCACGTTGACGTTCATCGTGCGGGCGACCGTGTCGCGGACCTTGAGGGTCTCCGGGAAGTGCAGGCCGGTGTCGAGGAAGACCACGTCCACACCGGGCGAGACCCGCGAGAAGACGTGCGCCACGACGGCGTCCGCCATCGAGCTGGTGACGCAGAAGCGCGCGCCGAACGTGTCGGTCGCCCACTTGGCGATCTCCTCGGCGGAGCTGCCCTCAAGATCACGGGCAGCGTCCAGAGCCAAGGCACGGAGCGACTCAGCGGAACGCGTGGGGGTGACGGGGGCGGCGCCGAGATTGATCAAACCCAGGCCGGAAGCGTTCAGGAGACTCATTTGGTAACTCCCTTGGACAGAAGGCCGACGAACTTGACCGTGAAAACTCGGGCGCAGGAGTGGCACTCCCAGGCCCCGTGCGAAGCCTCGTTGGGACGGAGGTCCTCGTCACCGCAGTAGGGGCAGTACAACGGGGCGGCCCTCTCCGAGGAGCTCATTTCAGGAGCTCCTCTTCGGCCCGCATCACCCAGTTGGCGAATGTCTCGCCGTCGCTCCGGCCGCCCAGGTAGTTGCGGGCGACGCGCTCCACGTACTCCGGGAGCTCCTCGGCGGTGGCCTTCAGGCCGCGCAGCTTGCGCCCGAACCCGGCGGTCTCGCCCTGCGCCATGCCCAGCGCGCCGCCGAGGTGGATCTGGAAGCCCTCGACCTGCTCGCCGTGCGAGTTCATGACCAGCTGGCCCTTGAGGCCGATGTCGGCCACCTGGGTCCGGGCACAGGCGTTCGGGCAGCCGTTGATGTGCACCGAGATGTCCGCGTCGAAGTCCTTGAGCCGGTCCTCGAGCCGCGCCACCAGTTCCTCGCCGCGTGCCTTGGTCTCGACGATGGCCAGCTTGCAGTACTCGATGCCGGTGCAGGCCATCGTGCCCCGCCGCCAGGCCGAGGGACGGGCTTCCAGCCCGATGCGGCGGAGACCTGCGATCAACGGTTCGACCTGGTCGTCGGCAACATCAAGGACCAAGAGCTTTTGGTACGCGGTGAGCCGCACACGATCCGACCCGTGTGCCTCGACCAGGTCCGCCAGGTTGCTCAGCTGAGTCCCGGACGACCGTCCGACGACCGGCGCCGCGCCGACGTAGTTGCGGCCGTCCACCTGCTTGTGGACACCGATGTGGTCGATCGGCTTCTCCGGCAGTTCCGGCGCGGGGCCGTCGAGGAGCGTGCGACCCAGGTATTCCTTCTCCAGGACCTCGCGGAACTTCTCCACGCCCCAGTCGGCGAGCAGGAACTTGAGCCGGGCGCGGTGGCGCAGCCGGCGGTAGCCGTAGTCGCGGAAGATCCCGACGACGCCCTCCCAGACGTCCGGGATCTCGCCGAGCGGCACCCAGACGCCGAGCCGCTCGGCCAGGCGCGGGTTGGTGGAGAGGCCGCCGCCGACCCAGAGGTCGAAGCCGGGGCCGTGGTCGGGGTGCTCGAGGCCGACGAACGAGATGTCGTTGGCCTGGTAGGGCCCGTCGGGCAGCCAGGAGATCACCGACTTGAACTTGCGAGGCAGGTTCGAGTAGCGGGTGTCGCCGACGTAGCGCTTGACGATCTCGTCGATGGCCGGTGTCGCGTCGATCACCTCGTCGGCCGAGACGCCGGCGACCGGGCTGCCCAGCACGACGCGGGGGCAGTCGCCACACGCCTCGGTGGTCTGCAGGCCGACGGCCTCGAGCCGGCGCCAGATCTCCGGCACGTCCTCGACGCGGATCCAGTGCAGCTGGATGTTCTGCCGGTCGGTGATGTCGGCGCTGTCGCGGCCGAACTCGGTGGAGATCTGCGCGATCGTGCGCAACTGGGCCAGGTTGAGCGCGCCGCCGTCGATGCGCACGCGGAGCATGAAGTACTCGTCCTCGAGCTCCTCCGGCTCCAGCACCGCGGTGCGGCCACCGTCGATACCGGCCTTGCGCTGGGTGTAGAGCCCCCACCAGCGGAAGCGGCCGCGCAGGTCGGCGGGGTCGATCGAGGAGAAGCCGCCGTGGGCGTAGATGTTCTCGATCCGGGCCCGCACGTTCAGCGGGTTGTCGTCCTTCTTGCTGCGTTCGTTCGGGTTGAGCGGCTCGCGGTGTCCGAGCGCCCACTGACCCTCGCCGCGCGCCTTACGGGGGCGGGCGGCCGGTCGAGCGGCGGGGGTGTTGCTGGGCGCCATGTCGGGCGTTCCCTCCGGGTTTCGTGGGCACGCGCTTGCGCCTCACGGCCCTCGGAGGCTCGTGACATCTGTGTCAGGAGAGGGCCCGGCGGTCGCGCGCCCGAGAAAAAGAAAAACGGGCGTCGTCAGGAAGCCGGACACATAGCGCTGCGGACACGGCCGTAGTCCACGTGGCGGCGAGCCACGAAGCGGCGGTCAACTGCAGCGGTCATGTGGGCAAGCCTCTCACGCGCAGCGAATCTCGGCTAGCACGGCCCAGATTTCGGGAGTGTGTCAGGTAACACAACGCCAACGTCTTGTAACAGTTACCTCGTAGGCTGCGCGGTTCCGGTCCGGAAGCGTGCAAGACTCGACGGCAGGGCAGTCACGCCCGTCGATCAACGCCGGTCCTGTCCCCGGAGCCGCGCATGTTCTGGACCTGGTGTCCGTTCGTGATCCCCGCCGCGCTCACCGCCGCCGCCGGAGCCATCGGTCTCGGCACCCCCGCGCCCAGCCCGCGGGAGGCGCTCACCCGGGCCACCGCCGCGCTCGAACCCGCCGAGATCCTCGGCCTGGCCCGCCAGTCGGACGCGCTGTACGCGCCCTATCACCTGCTGACGCACTTCTGGACCGAGGCGACCGGTGACTCGATCACCGCGCTGCGGGTGCCGTCGCTGATCGCGGCCGCGCTGGCCGTCGGGCTCGCCGGTGAGCTGGGCCGGCGGCTCCTCGGCCCCGGCACCGGCCTGTGCGCGGGGCTGATGCTGGCCGTCCTGCCGCAGATCAGCCGGTACGCCCAGGACGCCGGCCCGCACGCCCTCAGTCTCCTGTTCGCCACCGCGGCCACGCTGCTTCTCTACCGCGCCCTGGACAGTCCCGGCTGGCCGGCGTGGACGGGTTACGGGCTCTGTGTCGCCCTGACCTGTTTCCACATCCCGGCGCTGCTGGTGCTGGTCGGACACGCCTACATCGTCGTGTCCCGCTGGCGGCTGAGCGGACAACCGTCCCTGTTCTGGTGGTTCCCGGTCGCGGTGCTTTCTCTCGTACCCCCGGCGCCTTTGATCTCTCTGACCGCGCGGCAGTATGCCGCAGCTCACCCCTGGCGCCCGGCCACCCGCTGGGATGTGGCGCTGTCGGCGCCGGAGACGCTGGCCGGCGCCGCGGCTCCCGGCCTGTTGCTGATCGGCCTGGCGCTCGCCGCACGGTGGCCGGACCGTTCCCTGATCCGTGAGCTGGCCGTTCTCGCCGCCGTGCCCCCGCTCCTGCTGATCGTCACGGCGTTCCTGGCAAGCCCGCTCCGGTCGCCCGCGTCGGTCCTCGCGGCCCTGCCACCGCTCGCTCTGTGTGCCGCTGTCGCCCTGCACGGCCTGCGAATACGTACGGTGCTGGCGCTCGCGCTGATCACCGCGCTCGGCCTGCCGCAACAGCGAGCCGTCCGCCAGACCGACGGCCATCAGCCGGCGGCGGCGTCAGCGCTTCCCGAGCGGCACCACCAGAACGGCCTCGGTGCCCGTCCCGGCCCGGTTGCGCAGCTCGATGCTGCCGCGTAGCTCGCCCGTCGCCAGCGCACGCACGATCTGCAGCCCCAGCCGGTTGCTGCCCTCGAACTTGAAGTCGTCCGGCAGCCCGCGACCGTTGTCCGCGACCGTGACGTGCAGCTGTTTGCGGAACCGGTGCGCGGACACGACCACCTCACCGGTCTGCTCCGGTGCGACCTCCTGCGGCTCGGCGTCGTCCTCCTCCGCCGGGAACCCGTGCTCCACCGCGTTGATCAGCAGCTCGTTGAGCACCATGACCAGTGACGTCGCGATCTCGGCCGGCAGGACCCCGAACGTGCCCTCGCGCCGCATCCGCACCGGGAAGCTGGTGGCGGCGACCTCGGTGGCGGCGGTGGCCACCCGGTCCACGATGCCGTCGAACTCGACCGCCTCGTCGCTGGACATCGAGAGCGTCTCGTGGACGAGCGCGATCGAGGCGACTCGGCGTACCGATTCCTCCAGCGCCATCCGCGCCTCGGGCGCGTCCACCCGCCGGGCCTGCAGGCGCAGCAGTGCCGCGACCGTCTGCAGGTTGTTCTTCACCCGGTGATGGATCTCCCGGATGGTGGCGTCCTTGGTCATCAGCGCCCGCTCCCGGCGACGGACCTCGGTGACGTCGCGGACCAGCACGAGCGCGCCGATCGGCACCCCCGCGGGCAACAGCGGCAGCGCCCGGGTCAGCACCGTGGCGCCGCGGGCCTCCACCTCCATCCGGGGCGGGAACTCGCCGCGCAGCGACGCCAGGATCCGCTCGGCCGCGTCGGTGCCCTCGAGCGGGTCGGCGGAGAGCCGGCCGGCCAGTTTCGCCAGCTCCTCGCCGACCAGGTGCGCGTTGAAGCCGAGCCGCCGGTACGCCGACTGCGCGTTGGGGCTGGCGTAGGTGACCTTTCCGGAGGCGTCGAGCCGGATCAGCCCGTCACCGACCCGCGGCGCCGAGGTGGTCTCGCCCGGGTGCCGCTTCGGCGGGAACGTCCCGTCGGAAACCATCTGGGCCAGGTCGTCGGCGGTCGTCAGGTAGTTGAGCTCCAGCTGGCTGGGTGTCCGCGCGGTGCTCAGGTTGGTGTCGCGGCCGATCACCGCGATCACCTCGCTGAAACCCTCCTCCAGGTCGGTCTCGTCGCGCCGCCGGACCGGGATGGCCTCGTGGCGGGCGGGGGTGTCCCCGTACCAGACCGGGTCGCCCTCCCGCCAGATCCGCTCCTGGGTCAGCGCCACCTCGAGGTGCGCCACCTCCGGCCCACCGACGATCTTGCCGACCTGGTCGTCCTGGTACGCGGTCGGCGCGGTGACCGGCCGCACCTGCGCGACACAGAGGAACTCCCGTGGCTGCCGCGGCTCGCCCTTGATCGGCACCCAGAGCAGCAGGTCGGCGAAGGAGAGGTCGGACAGCAACAGCCAGTCGCCGGCGAGCCGGTGCAGGTGGTCGATGTCGGCCGGGCCGAGAGTCGTGTGCTCCTCGACGAGGTCACGCAGTGTGGACACCGGCCCACCCTATTTCGTTCGTTGCTAAAGAGTCGTGGTGACCTTCTTCAGTCCGCGAGGCGCGTCGGGATCTTCCCCACGTGCCAGCGCGAGCGAGAGCGCCAGCTTCTGCAGCGGCAGGATGTCGAGCAGCGGGCTGTACCGCTCGTCGACCGCGGGCACGGCCAGCCGCGCGGAGGCGCCCGGCACGTCGGCGGCACCGATCGTCACCACGTCGGCGCGGCGCTCGCCGAGACGGGTCACCACGTCGCGCATCGACTGGCCGCCGGGGCCCTCACCGACCACGGCGAGCACCGGGACGTCCGGGTCGGCCATGGCGAGCGGGCCGTGCAGCAGGTCGGCGCCGGAGAACGCGAGCGCGGGCAGGTAGGACGTCTCCATCAGCTTCAGCGCGGTCTCGCGGGCGGTCGGGTACGCGTACCCCCGGCCGGTCGTGACCAGGCTGGAGGCGAACCGGTAGCGCTGCGCGAGTTCGTCGGCCGTGGTGTCGGCGAGGGTCTTCTCGGCCAGACCGGGCAGCTCGGCCAGCGCGTCCCGCTCGTCGGCGGGCAGCCGTCCGTCACCGGCGCGCACGCCCTCGACCAGCAGCAGCAGGGCGAGCAGCTCGGCGGTGTAGGTCTTGGTGGCGGCGACCGCGCGCTCGTGACCCGCCGCGACGTCGATCGAGAGCTCGGCGGCCTTGGCGAGGGTGGACTCCGGGTTGTTGGTGATCGCGAGCGTCAGCGCGCCGTTCTCCCGGGCGACGCCGAGCACGCCGCTGAGGTCGGGCGAGCCGCCGCTCTGGCTGACGCCGATCACGAGGCTGCCGGTGAAGTCCGGGCGCGCGCCGTAGAGCGTGATGGCGCTCGGCGACGCGCTGGCCACCGGCAGGCCAAGGCGGATCTCAGTGAGGTACGCCCCGTAGAGCGCCGCGTGGTCGGACGTGCCGCGGCCGACGAAGAGCACGTTGCGCGGGCGGCGTCGGGCCACCTCCGCGGCGACCTCGGCGATCGCACCGGCGTGCTCGGCGTCCAGGAGCCGGGCGAAACCAGCCGGTTGTTCCGCGATGTCCGCCGCCATGCCCTGGCCTCGTTGTGTCACGTCTTCCTCCCCAGAGTTCCATTCCCGCTCATTTGCTGCGCAGTCTTGCAAGAAAGAGCTTACTTGGTCAAGGTTTCGAGCACGAGTGCGCAAAGCTGAGGACTGACATTCGGCCTCTGTTCCCCTAGGGTCTTTCCTCGTGGAATCCCCCTCCGCCCGTCGTGACCTCGCGCTTGCCCGGGCCGCCCTGGACGCCGGTGACCTGACCGACGCCGCCGGCCACCTGGCCACCGCGCTGGCTCACGCACCCACCCTGCCGGAGACCCACGAGTTGCTCAGCCGATTGGCCGCACGGTCCGGCGGTGCGCTCGACCTCTTCCCGCTGGAGCCGCACCCACCGGTCGGCCGCATCGTCGCGCGCGCACACCTGCTCGCCGCCGCCGGCCGGCCCGAGGACGGGCTGCCGCTGCTGGTCGCGGCGAGCGGTCAGACGCCGACCGCAGACTGGGCCGGCGTGCCATGGGTGCAGGAGCCGGCCCTCGGCGCGCGGATCGAGCCGGGACTGCTCGCCCGCACCGTCATGCGCCTGTGCACCACGGTCGGCGACCCGGCACCGGCGGACGCGGTGACGGCACTGCGGCCCTACCTGGCGGTGGTCCGGCACGCGATCGCGGCGCACGGGGAACACGCGATGCTGCTCGGTGCCGGTTCGGCGCTGGCACGACGGCTCGGCGAGGTGCGCGTCGCCGTGGACTGGGCCGGGCGCGGAGCGCGGTCACAGCCGTCCAAGCTCGGCGAGATCTGGTTGGGGTACGCGTACCGCAGCGCCGGCCGGATGCCCGAGGCCCTCGCCGCACTGCGCCGGGCAGTCGCCTACGACCCCGACGACCTCTCCGTCTACGCCGACGTCGCCGCCACCCTCGCTGACCTGGGCCGGCTCGACGAGGCCCTGCGCTGGACCGAGCTGGCCCTGGAGCGCGACCCCGCGTTCGACTGTGTCGTGCACACCGCCCACCGCCTGCGGTACCGGGCCGACGGCGAGGTCGACCACCTGGTCGCGCTCGCCGACTTCATCCGCGACCACCCGGACGACGCGCACGAGCACACCGACCTGGAGGAGTGCTGCCGCAACACGCCCTGGCTCGGTGGCCTGCCCGCCGGGCCGGAGCTGATCGCCGGACGCGCTCCGGTCAACGCGGAGCCCTCCGCCGACGCGGTCCGGCGGCTGCTGCGGATCGCGGACGGGTCCTGGGCACACCCGCCGGCGGCGTACGACCGGGCACTCGGCCTGGTCCTCGTCGAGCCGTGGGAGCTGCTCGCCATGCTCGCCCGCCCGGCCGGCGCCGCCGAGGCGGCGGGCACCGAGGTCTGGGCCTGCCTGGGCCTGCTGCACCACGGTTCCGAGGAGCCCTGGCTGGACTCCAGCCGGCGGCGGCTCCTGCTCGGCCTGCTCGAGGGCGACGTCGACCGGGTGACCCAGGCGGCGCTGTTCGCGCTGATCACGTACGCCTGGGTGGACCCGGAGGCCCGCGACGACGTGTCCGCCGTGGTGGCCGGACGGCTCGCCGAGGTGGCGTCCGGTCCGCAGGCACGCGCCGTCGCCGAGCTCGCGCTCGCCACGCCCGGCCTGGACCGCCCGACCCGGGAGCTGGCCGCGGCCACGATCCGGGTCCCGGCCGTGCCGCGCCAACGAGGACGCGGCCGGTCGCTGCTGCGCTGGCGCCGCGAGTAAGGCCTCAGTCGATGATGGCGATCAGGTCGCCCTCCTGGACCACGTCGCCCTCGTTGACGGCCAGCTTCGAGAGCGTGCCGGCGGACTCGGCGATCACCGGGATCTCCATCTTCATCGACTCGAGGATCACCAGTGTGTCGCCGTCGTCGACGGTGTCGCCGACCGAGGCCACGACCTTCCACACGTTGGCCACCATCTCGGCCCGGATCTCCTCCGCCATGCCGAACGCCTCCTAGTCCACGCTGACCGTTGACCGTCATCAAATCATGGATCACGTCCGGGTGAGTCCCGGGCTGCGGGACGCGCACACTACGATCGGCAACGAGTTCCGGCGTCATGAAGAGGAGGGCGGCCATGGCTAAGAAGGCCCGCAAGAAGAAGGCTCGCAAGAAGAGCAGCGCCAACCACGGCAAGCGCCCCAACAGCTGAGGGTTTGCTCAAGCAGAAGGGCCCGGCAGCGTCGCTGCCGGGCCCTTGGGCGTCTTTCAGGGAAGGTATTCCCTCGTCTCGGTCTGCACCTCGAGCTGATCGAGCTTGCTCCGGAGCCGGTCGCGCAGCTCCGCCGGTGCCCGCTCGTCGCCGCAGCAGCGGCCGACCAGCGCTTTCACGTCGTGCTCGATGCCGAACTCACGCAGGCACCCGGAGCACTCGTCCAGGTGCTTCTGGATCAGCCGGCGGCGGTCCTCGGAACACTCCAGGTCCAGGTAGAGGTAGACCTCGCTGAGAACCAGGGTGCAGTCGGGCTTGTGCTGTTCGTCGTTGGCCATCGGAGTCACACGTCCAGCGGCTCGGAGGCGGGCGTACGCGTGATACCGCGCTCGGACGCGTACTGCTCGAGGAGCTTGCGCAGGTTGCGCCGTCCCCGGTGCAGACGGGACATGACGGTTCCGATGGGCGTGCCCATGATGTCGGCGATCTCCTTGTACGAGAAACCCTCGACATCGGCGAGGTAGACGGCGAGCCGGAAGTCCTCCGGCAGGGACTGCAGCGCTTCCTTGATGTCACTGTCCGGAAGCCGGTCCAGCGCCTCGGTCTCGGCCGAGCGCAGGCCCTGCGACGTGTGCGACTCGCTCGACGCGAGCTGCCAGTCGGTGATCTCCTCGGTCGGCGCCTGCACGGGCTGACGCTGCTTACGCCGGTACGAGTTGATGTAGGTGTTGGTGAGGATCCGATACAGCCAGGCCTTGAGGTTGGTGCCCTCCTCGAACTGGTGGAACGCGGAGAACGCCTTCAGGAACGTCTCCTGCACCAGGTCTTCGGCATCGGCCGGGTTGCGGGTCATCCGCAGGCCCGCGGCATACAACTGATCCACGAACGGCAGCGCGTCGCGCTCAAAACGCTTCCGACGCTCGTCGGTCCGCTCCCTCTGGGCCACCCTCGAATCTCCCCTCGACCGCCCCGCCGAGGATACGGGTAGTGCCCGCGAAACGCCTTCGAAAACCGCTGGTGTGCTCACGCTCACCGAAGGTGGCACGGGCGGCGTCTGGGCCGCGGGCCACTCGGGAGAGCCCAACAGGCTGCGCACCCGGGTCGCCTCCCGGCCGTCTCGGTGGACGTACTCGGTACCGGCAGACACCAGAATTACCCCTTCCGCAGGAAAGTCTCACCCCGCACAACGCCGATAAGCGCAAGTTGCATTCCCGATCTAGCACGCCCAGCCGTGTGTGCGCAGCCACTCCACGGCGAGTCGCGCCGTGCCAGATAGGTCTTTGCGCAAGTCGTGCACAGCGCCGGGTCGCACGGCCACCTCGACCACCCCGGTGGGCTCCGGCACGCCGAACGGGTCACGGTCACCGTTGAGCACCAGCGTGGGCACGTCCACCGGCAGTTCACCGGCCCGGCTCTTCTCCGGCTTGCCCGGCGGATGCAGCGGGAAGGCCAGCGCCAGCACACCCGCGGCGCCGAGGGTGGGCGCGGTCCGGCACGCGACGCGCGCTCCGCTGGACCGCCCTCCGAGGATCAAGGGCTTTTCGGGTACGCGAAGAGCACGCACGACGGCCGTCCACGCCTCGTCCAGGTGCCCGGCCGGAGCGGGCGCGCGCCGCCCGGCAACCCTGTACGGCTGGGTCACCAGGGCGACGCGGACGCCGGCGGCCACCGCCAGATCGTGCACCGCCACCAGGTCGGGCGCGTCGACACCGCCACCGGCACCATGGCCGAGGACGAGCAGACTGAGCACCGGACCGTCGGGGTCGGTGAGTTTCACGGCGGCGGGGCCGCGCGGCGTCTCGATGTTTCCGATGGAGCTGGGCACAAGCTCCGATTCTGTCAGCGGCTGACCGGGATCAGGGTGAGCAACCGGCGATCGTCGTCGCCCGTCTCGTCCTCGACCAGTTCACCGTCGGACTGGACCCGTTCCCGCCAGGCCACCAGCATGGCCCGCCGCTCGCGTGGCGTCGTGCCGCCCCAGACTCCGTGGCAGTCACCGACCTGCAGCGCCCACGCCAGGCACGGCCCCTGCACGTCGCAGGTGCCGCAGAGTGCCACGGCTGAGCCGGACGGCTCGTTCGGCGCGGGAAAGAACGTCTCCGGATCAACACTCCGGCAGGCGCCTCTGGTACGCCAGGCCTCGTCGGTACGTCGTTGCGCGATCGCATCGAGCAGCCGCGGGTCGCGTCGCGCGATGGCCACCTCGTGCGGACGCGGCATGCGTGCTCGTGTCATCAGCCCACCTCCCCCGTGGGACCGGAACTGCTGTGGCGGCCGGGCCGCACCTTACGGTCCGGCACCACTCCGGCGCTGGTTTGTACCGCACCGTACAAGATCAGAACAAGGGGTTGATCTATCTTGAAACGAAGTTGTCAATTTCAAATACACGCATAAACCGACAAAGACCTTCGTGGATTCCCCGTTGTTCAGAAAAGAGTCACCTCTTGTGCGGGTTCCAGGAGGGCCGGATCGTTGTTCCGGACATTACCGACATCAGGGCCCACAGCGCGCACTTCGATCGCCGCCAACTCACGCTCGGTGAGCGGCCGCAGCAGGCTCTCCGGATCGCCTCCGCCGGCCAGCCAGGCGGACCAGCGCGCGGCCGGCAGGATCAGCGGCATCCGATCGTGCACCCGGGCCAGCCCACCGGCCGCCGCGGTGGTCACGACACTGCAGGTCAGCACCGACTCCGGGCCCCACGCCGACCACAGACCGGCGAACGCGAGCGGCTCACCACCGGCCGGCGTCATGTAGAACGCCTGCTTCCGCTTGCCGTCCCGCACCCACTCGAACCAGCCGTCGGCCGGAATCAGACAACGCCGCTTGGCAAAAGCCGGCGCGAACGACCGCAGCGTCGCCACCGTCTCGGCCCGCGCGTTGATCATGCGAGCACCACCGCGCAGGTCGGGCGCCCACGGCGGCACCAGACCCCAGCGCGCGGTGTCGACCACCCGACCCGCATGACTGCGCGACATCCGCACCAGCGGCACCGGATCGGTCGGCGCCACGTTCCAACTCGGGCGCAGCGGCTCGGCCACGTCGACGGCCTCGAAAAACGTACTGAGGTCGGCATTGCTCCGGGTGGTCGCGTATCGGCCGCACATGGCGTGCACGCTACGCCGAACCGCCCTCCGCCCGCCGCCCTCCCACTGCCCACGCCCACCTGCCGCCCCACCACCGTCCCTCCGCCCGCCGCCGTCCTCCACTCATCGCGCCCTCGTCCACCTGCCGCCCCACCGCAGCCCTCCGCCCGCCGCCCTCCTCCCGCCGCCCTCCCCAGATCCCGCCCTCCCCAGATCCCGCCCTCCCAGGGGGTAGCCCCCGCAAACAGCCTGGTGGAAAACTCGGGCCGGCGGCGGGCGGGCTGTGGACGAACCGGCGTTGGGGACGAGCGGGTGGGCGTCACGAAATCGAGGTAATGGGGCGGCGCGCGTCTCGGGGGACGGGAATGGCGCCGGGAAATGTCGGTGCGCGGCGGCAGAATGGCCGTCGTGACTGCTGAACCTCGCCCCTGGCTCGCGCCCTCCGCGTCCGGACCGGTGACCGCGACCGTGCGGCTGCCCGGCTCGAAGTCGATGACCGCGCGTGCCCTCATCCTCGCCGCCCTCGCCGACGGGCCCTCGGTGATCGAGGCGCCGCTGCGGGCCCGCGACACCACGCTGATGTCCGCCGGCCTGCGCGCGCTCGGCGTCGGCGTCGACACCAGCGCCGACGACCGCTGGCTCGTGGAGCCCGGCCCGCTGCGTGGACCGGCCCGGGTCGACGTGGGCCTGGCCGGCACGATCATGCGCTTCCTGCCGCCGGCCGCGGCGCTGGCTGACGGCACTGTCGAGTTCGACGGTGACCCGCATGCGCGCAACCGGCCGCTGCGCCCGATCGTCGAGGCGCTGCGCTCGCTCGGGGTGGCGATCGACGCGTCGGCGACCGGTGGGCTACCGCTGACCGTGCGCGGCGCCGGGCTGGTCGAGGGCGGCGAGGCGGTCATCGACGCGTCCGGGTCGAGCCAGTTCGTCTCCGGGCTTTTGCTGTCGGCGCCGCGGTTCACCAAGGGGCTGGTGCTGCGGCACGAGGGACCACCGGTCCCGTCCGCGCCGCACCTGCGGATGACCACGCACATGCTGCGCGCGGCCGGCGCCGTGGTCGACGAGAGCGTGCCCGACGTGTGGACGGTCGAGCCGGGCACCCTGCGCGGCCGCACCTGGACGATCGAGCCCGACCTGTCCGGGGCGGCGCCGTTCTTCGCCGCCGCCATGGTCACCGGCGGCACGGTCACCCTGGCCGGCTGGCCGGCCGAGAGCTGGCAACCGGTGGAGCGGCTCACCGAGCTGCTCGCCGGGCTGGGTGCCGAGGTCACCCGCACGGCTGACGGACTGACCGTCCGCGGCACCGGCTCGCTGCACGGCATCACCGCCGACCTGTCCGAGGTGAGCGAGCTGACCCCGGTGGTGTCGGCGCTCGCCGCGCTCGCCGACGGCCCGTCCGAGCTGCGCGGGGTGGAGCACATCCGCGGGCACGAGACCGACCGGATCCGGGCGCTCGCCACCGAGCTCGGCAAGGCCGGCGCCGAGGTCACCGAGTTCCCGGACGGTCTGCGCATCACGCCGCGGCCGCTGCACAGCACCACCTTCGAGACGTACGCGGATCACCGAATGGCACACGCCGCCGCCGTAATCGGCCTCGCCGTGCCGGGCATTGAACTCGCCGACGTAGGTTGTACGTCGAAGACATTGCCCGAGTTCCCCGAACTCTGGGCGGGACTCGTGGCGAGGAGCTAGATCTGCCAGGCCGTAAGCGGGAGTACGACGAGGACGACGTCCGGATCCGGCCGGGCCGTTCGTCGCGCCCGCGTACCCGGTTGCGGCCCAAGCACGACGACGCCGTGGACGCTCTGGTGATCACGGTGGACCGCGGGCGGTATGGATGCGTGCGCGAGGACACCGGCGGCACCGACGTGATCACCGCGATGCGCGCCCGCGAGCTGGGCCGCAAGTCGGTGGTGGTGGGCGACCGGGTGGCGCTGGTCGGCGACGTGTCCGGCGCACCCGGCGCGCTGGCCCGGATCGTGCGGATCGGCGAGCGCACCTCGGTGCTGCGCCGGACCGCGGACGACGACGACACCACACCCGAGGGCCGGCTGGAGCGGGTCGTCGTGGCGAACGCCGACCAGCTGGTGATCGTCAGCGCGCTGTCCGACCCGCCGCCGCGGACCGGGTTCATCGACCGGTGCCTGGTCGCGGCGTACGACGCGGACGTCGAACCGCTGCTCTGCCTCACCAAGGCCGACCTGGCCGGCCCGGAGCAGGTGCTGGACTACTACGCCGAGCTCGACCTGCCGTACGTCTTGGTGCGGCCGGGCAGCGACCTGGCCGAGCTGCGCGGGCGCCTCGCCAACCGGATCTCGGTGCTCGTCGGCCACTCCGGCGTGGGCAAGTCGACGCTGGTGAACCGGCTGGTGCCGGACGCGCTGCGTGCGGTCGGCGCGGTGAGCGCGATCGGCAAGGGCCGGCACACCTCGACGAGCGCGGTGGCGCTGCGGCTGCCCGCGGTCGGCAGGTCCCGCAAGGACCCCGGATGGATCATCGACACGCCCGGCATCCGCAGCTTCGGGCTGGCCCACGTGAGCGCGGAGAGCCTGCTGCACGGCTTCCCGGACCTGGTCGAGGGCACCCTGGAGGACCAGCCCAACTGCGGGCACACCGCCGCGGACGCCGAGTGCCGCCTGGACGCCTGGGTGGCGGATGGCCACGCCGATCCGCGACGCTTGGCCTCGTACCGGAGGCTGTTGAGCTCTCGCGCAGGCGAGGGTGACGTGCGTGATCAGCCTGCCGACGACGGCCCGGGCATTTGACCCTGTAATTTTTCGGCATGGCTGGTTACTCGGACGATCTTGCGCTTGCCCATCTGCTGGCCGACACGGCCGACAGCATCTCGATGGCCCGGTTCCGCGCGCTCGATCTGACCGTGGAGGCCAAGCCGGACCTCACACCGGTCTCCGACGCCGACACCGCGGTGGAGAAGGCGATCCGCTCCACGCTGGCCCGTGCCCGGCCGCGCGACGGCATGCTGGGCGAGGAGTTCGGACGGACGCCGGCCGCCGCCGGACCGCACAGCCGGTATTGGGTGATCGACCCGATCGACGGCACCAAGAACTTCGTCCGCGGCGTGCCCATCTGGGCCACGCTGATCGCGCTGATGGAGGGCGACACCCCGGTGGTGGGGCTGGTCTCCGCACCGGCGCTGGGCCGGCGTTGGTGGGCGGCACGCGGCCAGGGCGCGTTCGCGGGGAAGCACCAGCACGCGGCGACCCGGATCGGCGTCTCGTCGGTGCGCAAGCTGACCGACGCCAGCTTCTGCTACGCCAGCCTGAACGGGTGGGCCGACATGGGCCGGCTCGACCAGATGATGGACATCCTGCTCGGCGTGTGGCGCAGCCGCGCCTACGGGGACTTCTACGGCTACATGCTGCTGGCCGAGGGCGCGCTGGACGCGATGGTCGAACCGGAGCTGTCGCTGTGGGACGTGGCGGCGCTGATCCCGATCATCACCGAGGCGGGCGGCAAGATCACCGATCTGGACGGCCGGCCGACCGTGGACAAGAGCTCGGTGGTCGGCACGAACGGGCTGCTGCACGAGAGTGTGCTTGCCGCCCTGGCCCGCCGAGCCTGATCAGACGAAGGCATGAGAACAACCGGGCGGGGTACTTCCTCACCGTGCCCGGTGAGCGCGAATGACCCTTTTTACAGGTTTGTGCCCATTTGGCGATGACCGCGGCATCGAATCCTCAAGCACGCCGAAATGCGAGGAGGGGGCGCGTTATGCACAATGGAGCGATCATGCCGAGCGAGGTTCGTCACCAGGTGGACCGCGGCCAGACCTACCCGCTGGTCCGGCTCATCGGGGTGCTCGACGGCGAGACGTCGGCGCCGATCCGCTCCGCGCTGCTCGACGTCCTGGCGACCCAGCCCGAGGCGGTGGTGGTCGACGTGACCGGCCTGCGGGTGACGGACGTGGACTCGGTCGCGGTGCTCCGTGAGGTCCTCGACGAGACCCGGGACTGGCCCGGGTCGCACCTCGCGCTCTCCGGCTCGCTGGACAGCGCCGCCTGGCAGCCGAGCGGCTGGCCGCTCTGGCCGGACACGGCGGGCGCCTTCGCCGCTCTGGGCACCCCGGAGCCCCGGCACCGGATCAGCCTCGACCTGGAGCCGGTGGTCGGCGCGGCCCGCCGCTCGCGGGAGCTGATCACCGAGGCGTGCGGCCGGTGGGAGCAGCCCGACCTGGCCGGCAACGCGTGCATCGTGGTGACCGAGATGGTCAACAACGTGGTGGCGCACGCCGGCACGCCGATGAGCGTCCTGGTGGCCCTGCACGGCGACACGATGAGCGTGGCGGTCCGGGACTCCTCGACCACCCTGCCCCGGTTCACCGGCCCCGTCGCACCCACGTCGTACGGCGGACGTGGCCTGCTCCTGATCGACTCGGTGTCGTCCCGCTGGGGCCGCCTCCCGCTCGAGGGCGGGAAGGTCGTGTGGGCGCTGCTGGAGGCGGAGCCGCCGGAAACGCTGCGCCCGCGCGACGACGCCGGTATGACCGACCCCGCGCGTGGGTAGATTGCGGGAATGCGAGACAACGACTACCCGACCGAGGTCAGCGACCCGGAGTCGTCGGGACTCCCGGACACCGCGGACGACGACTCCACGGCGTACGACGAGGTGAACAGCCCGCGCTGGAGCGACGGACCGGACCCGGCGGCACTCGCCGGCGTGGGTCCCGGCGGTTCCAACCGGTTCGGGGACACCGCCGAGGAGCAGCGGCAGGGCGAGTCGCTCGACCGGCGCCTGCGGCAGGAGGAGCCGGACTTCGGCGCCGAACCCGCCAACCCGCCGCGCCGCGACCCGTTCGACGAGACCGTCGACGACCCGGAGCAGCGCAATTTCGACCGGGACGTCTGGGAGGCGAGCCCGACCTCGGACCCGGCGTCACAGGTCTCGCTCTACGACGACGGCCAGCTCGACGACGAGGACCCGCGCCCGGTGGGCCGCCTGGTGGCACCGGACGAGGGCTCGGGCTGGGACGACGAGCCGGACAGCGTGGCGTACGACGCGGGCGCGGCCGGTGGCGGCGCGAGTGCCGAGGAACTGGCCATGCACGAGACCCGCGCCCCGGACTACGACTGAATTTTTGGTGATTGCTCTTGCCCTGAACCCCCTTCCTTGAGCAGAGTGCACGGGTTGGTCGAGGGTGGGGGTCAGGGTGAGAAGCGCGCGCGTGCTCCGGTGGCTGACGGCTGCGGCTGTCCTCGTCGCGGGCATCGCCGTCCCGGAGACGGCCGTTCGCGCCGACACGGTGAGCCGCTCCGTGCTCAGCGACGAGTTCACCGGCTCCGTGGGCAACGCGCCGAACAGCGCCAAGTGGGTGGTCGCCGGCGATCCCCGCAGCGCCCAGCTGACCGGTGACGGCCAGCTCTGGCTGGCCACCCGGATGCAGGCGCAGAAGCCCATCACGCAGACGTCCGGCCGTGCCGAGGCCCGGATCCGGATGGACCGCGACGGCGGCGCCTGGCGAGCCCTGGGCGTCCTGACCGCGAACGGGCAGCTCCCCGCCGGGCAGGTCGAGGTGCTCGGCGACGATCAGGTCGACGGGTTCGACTTCCACACGTACGTGATCGACTGGTCGCCCACCGCGCTGGTCTGGTCGGTCGACGGCCGCAAGGTCCTGAGGTTCACGCCGCAGTCCGGCGGGCAGCCGCTACTGCTGGCCCTGAACAGCGGCTCCGGCGGCCGCAATCCGGACACCATGCTGGTCGACTACGTCCGCGTCTCGGCACGCGTCACCGTCCAGGCGACGAACTGGAAGACGTACACCACATACAAGGCCGGCAAGTACGTCCGCTACGACGGCGTCGTCTACCGCGTCCGTGAGCTGCACACCTCGCTGCCCGGCTGGCAGCCGCCGCTAGTGCCGGGACTGTTTCAGAAAGTCTGAAAATCCCTGTTATCCGGGGTTCCGGAACCCGTCTCCATTGACCGATGACAGTCGAACTTTAAAGACTGTTACGAGAAACGGTTCCCTCTCCCCCGGAGGATCCCCATGCGTAGATCAAGATTCCTCATCGCGGCGGCTGTCGTCGTCGTAGCACTCAGCGCCGGCCTGACCGTCGCCTCACGAAGTGACCGGGCCGAAGCGGCCGTCGTCTGGAACGAAGACTTCAACGGCGCGGCCGGCACCGGAGTCGACACCTCGAAATGGAACTTCGACACCGGCGGCAGCGGCTGGGGCAACCAGGAGTTGCAGTACTACACCAGCGGCACCAGCAACGTCGCCATGGACGGCCAGGGCCACCTGGTCATCACCGCCCGCAAGGGCAGCGGCGGCAACAACTGCTGGAACGGCACCTGCCAGTTCACCTCCGGCCGGATCCAGACCGCCGGCAAGTTCACCCAGCAGTACGGCCACATCGAGGCCCGCATCCAGGTCCCCAACGGCTCCGGTCTCTGGCCCGCCTTCTGGATGCTCGGCGGAGGCAACTGGCCGACCGACGGCGAGATCGACATCATGGAGGTCGTCGGCCGCGAGCCCAACCAGCTGTTCGGCACCCTGCACGGCCCGGGATACTCCGGCGGCAACTCGTTCGGCGGCATCGTCAACTCCGGCACGCCGTGGTACCAGGCCTTCCACACCTACGCCGTCGACTGGTCGCCGAACCTGATCGTCTGGACCGTGGACGGCCGGGAGTTCTTCCGTGCCACCCCGGAGTCGCTGCGAGCGGCCAAGGGCAACGTCAACTGGGTGTTCAACCACTCGTTCTTCATCATCCTCAACCTTGCCGTCGGCGGTAACTTCGGCCAGGGCAACCCGGCCGGTCTGCCGGCCGAGAGCCGGATGCTGATCGACTACGTGCACGTCAGCACCTCCACCACGACACCACCGCCGAGTGGTGGCAACGCGCTGAAGAGCAACTTCAACGGCCGCTGCATCGACATCCCCAGCGCCAACCCGGTCGACGGCGCGCGGCTGCAGATGTGGGACTGCAACGGCTCGGCCGCGCAGCAGTGGACGTTCAACGGCGACGGCACGCTGCGCGCGATGGGCAAGTGCATGGACCCGGCCGGCGGCGCGCTCGCCAACGGCACGCCGATCCAGCTGGTCACCTGCAACGGCAACCCGGTGCAGCGGTTCACCCTCTCGGCCGCTGGCGACCTGGTGAACGTCTCCGCGAACCGGTGCGTGGACATCGCCGAGTGGAACAACAGCAACGGCGCGCGACTCCAGCTCTGGGACTGCGGCGGCACCGCCAACCAGAAGTGGACCCGGGCCTAACCCTCAAACAGTGTGTGGAGTTCGGCCTCTATACGCGCCCGAACTCCACACGCAAGGGTTAGCCCAGGGTGTATCGGTCGCCGTAGACCGACCAGGTGAGTGGTGTGGTCAGGTCGAGGTTGGTGTGCCGCAGGAAGGCGCGCTGCGCTGTGTCGACGCGGCTGGTGTCGCTGTGCGCCTCTTCCGTACGCATCTCGGCCGCCCTCGCGTCCAGGAACGCCACCAGATAGGTGATCTCGTCCCCGCCCTGCGCCGGAGGCCGTTGCGCGGCCGCAGCCCGCCGGCGGATCTCCCGCAGCCCGCCGGCGCCGTGCATGATTGCCGCGTCGAAGTAGGCGAACTGTCCCAGCGCCCGCAGCCCGTCCGCCTCGGCGAGCCGGACCGCCGGGGTGAAGTACATCCGGTCCCGGGCGTCCTCCTGCACTCTGCGGAAGGCCGGGTCACCGGCGGCCTCGCGCCACGCCCCGGTGAAGCCCGGATCGAGGCCCTCGTGCGAGTCGGAGCCGTCGACCGCCCTCAGCGCGGGCAGATAGCGGGCCAGGGCGTTGCCGGGTTCGCGCTTGGTGTACTCGCTGACGACCGCGAGCATGTCCGCGGTGCCGGAGCAGAAGCCCGCGATGCCACCGGTGTAACCGCGGCCGTCGCCCAGGTCCTCGATGTAGCCGTACTCCCGCCGCCAGTTCAGCGTCGAGTTCTCCGCGCTGGAGACCAGTTGCAGCGCGGTCTCCTTCTTCGCCGCGGCGCTCAGGCCGGCGGCGGGGCCCGGCACTCCGGCGGACCGGGCGGCGGGCGCCGACTCGGTCATCGGAGCGGCCGGCCCGGGACCGTACGCCCGGACGTCCCACAGCGAGTAGCCACCGCCCGACCCGCGCCGGGTGGCCAGGACCCGCAGGTAGCGCCCGGTCGCGGCGAGATTCTTCACGTCGTCGACACCGCCGTTGCCGGACACCGTGCGATAGGCGTCGGTCCACACCGAACCGTTGTCGGAGAGCTGGATCCGGTACGCCTCGGCGAACTCCCCCGCCCAGGCCAGCCGCACCCGGCGCACCTCCTGGGCCGCACCGAGGTCGATCCGGAGCCACTGCGTGCCCGGCCCGGCCACGCTGGACCAGCGAGTGCCCGGATCGCCGTCGGTGGCACCGGTGGCGTCCCAGGACACACTCGACGTCGACGAGGCGAGGACCGGCCGGTGCTGGGAGATCAGCCTGTCGGGTGTGGCATTGGCCGCCACCGAGATGGCGAGCGGCACCAGGGCCACCACCGCGACACCGGCTCCGAGCGCGATCCGCATCCCTTTACGCTATGGCGCGGCTCCTCAGCGACGCTTGCGGTTCCGGGAAATCAACACTATCGCCAATACGACCAGGGCCAGGAAGCCCAGGCAGCAGAGCAGCCCGAAGAAGCCGAAGCCCAAGCCGCGGGAGCGCCGTCGCGCCGCCTCCACGGCGATGTCCGCCACACCGTTGCTCGCTGCCCAGGCGTATGCCGGGATCACCAGGGCGAGCGCCGCCCCGGTCACCGCAGCCGCCAGTCGTGACCACCACTTCACCACGTCAGCCATGTGTTCAATGCTGACCCACGCGCGCAACGGGTAAGAACGTCGTTACCGAACGGAAGAGGTGGGGGATGGATCCGGAACTGGTGGCGCTCGCCGAAGCGCACGGTGTGGCCACGTGGTACGAGAACTGGCGGCGCAAACGCACCGAGATCGCGCCGGAGTCGGTGATCGGCGTCCTCGGGCTGCTCGGTGTGGACGCGAGCACGTCACAGGCGGTGCGCGCCGCGCTGGACGACGTCCGGCGCCGCGACCGGGAGCAGCGCCTGCCCGGCACGGTCGTGCTGCGAGCCGGTGACACCCGGCCGCTGCCCGCCCGCGGCGAGATCACCCTGGAGGCCGGCGGCACCCGGCAGGTCGGCGAGCTCCCCGCGGATCTGCCGCTCGGCTGGCACCGGCTGCGGGTCGGCGACCAGGACATCACGCTGGTGGTCGTGCCGGACCGGCTGCCCGAGGCGCCGGAGACCTGGGGCTGGATGCTGCAGCTCTACACGCTGCACTCGGCCCGGTCGTGGGGCATGGGCGACCTCGGTGACCTGCGCGAGTTCGTCGCGGACTCGGCCCGGCCGGGCCTGATCCTGTTGAACCCGCTGCACGCGATCACGCCGACCCGGCCGCCGCCCGCCTCGCCGTACTCGCCGTCCAGCCGGCGGTTCGCGAACCCGCTCTACCTGCGGGTGGCGGACACCGAGGAGTACCGGCGGGCCGATCCTGATCTGCGCGCCAGGGTGGACGCGCTGCGCCCGGAACCGCCGTCCGACGGCCTGATCGACTACGACGCGGTGCTGGCGGCGAAACTGGCGGCGCTCGACCTGCTCTGGCCGCTGGCCGGGCCGGTCGACCTGGACAGCGACCCGGGGCTGACCGACTTCGCCCGGTTCTGCGCGCTCGCCGAGGAGCACGGCCCGAACTGGCGGGAGTGGCCGGCCGAGCTGCGCCGGCCGGACTCACCGCCGGTGCGTGCGTACGCCGGCGAGCGGGTCGCCTTCCACGCGTGGATCCAGGAACTGCTGGAGCAGCAGCTGGCGGCGGCCAACGAGGCCGCCGGGCAGATGCCGGTCGGCATCGTGCACGACCTGGCGGTCGGCATCGATCCGGCCGGTGCGGACGGCTGGCTGCTGCAGGACGTGCTGGCTCCGGGCGTACGCGCGGGGGCGCCACCGGACGCGTTCAACCAACTGGGACAGGACTGGGGACTGGCCGCCTGGCGCCCGGACCGGCTCGTCGAGACCGGGTACGCCGCGTACCGGGACATGCTGCGGCGGATCTTCCGGCACGCGGGCGGGCTCCGCGTCGACCACGTGGCCGGGCTCTGGCGGCTGTGGTGGGTACCGCCGGGCATGGGTGCCGCCGAGGGCACCTACGTGCGCTACGACCCGGAGGCGATGCTCGGCATCCTGGCGCTGGAGGCGTACCGCGCCGGTGCGGTGGTGATCGGTGAGGACCTGGGCACCGTGCTGCCCGAGATGACCGCGGGCCTGGCCCGCCGGAACATGCTCGGCTCGGCGGTGCTCTGGTTCGCCCGTGACTACGACGGCGACGGCGACTACCTGCCCGCCGCCGGATATCCCCGCAACGCGCTGGCCAGCATCTCCACCCACGACCTGCCGACCGCCGCGGGCTTCCTGGCCGGCGAGCAGGTCGAGGTGCGTGCCGAGCTCAACCAGCTCGCCGGCACGGTCGAGCAGGAGCGCGCGAACTGGCGCAAGGAACGCGACCAGCTGCTCGACCTGCTCCGCAGCGAGGGTCTCCTCGAACCGGAGGCGACCACCGAGGAGATCGTGGTCGCGATGCACCGGTTCCTGGCCCGGACGCCCACGAGGCTGGTCACCGCGTCGCTGCACGACGTCCTGCTGGAGCGCCGCCAGCCGAACCTGCCCGGCACCTTCGACGAGTACCCGAACTGGCGAATTCCGCTCGGCCCGGAGCTGTCGGAGATCATTTCGGACCCGCTCTTCCGCAAGGTTGCCGGAATTCTGGGTAATCGGGATGCCGAGAGACCTCAGCTGACCGAGGAGGGGAATCGGGATGGGCTTGCTGGACAAGGCGAAGGAGTTCGCCGACAAGCACGACAAGCAGGTGGACCAGGCGCTGGAGAAGATCGGTGACGTGGTGGACCAGCGCACCGGCCACAAGTACTCCGAGCACGTCGACCGTGGAGTCGACGAGGCGCAGAAGCGCACCGGTGAGGGCGACACCCGGCCGTGAGTCAGGCCGACAGCGGCTCGGGCGGTGGGTCGTCGTCCACGGCGTACAGCATGGGGTGCAGCGGCAGGTAGGTGTCGGGCTTGCGGCACCGGATCGGCGGCAGCAGCGACGAGCGGTGCTCCGGGTGCTCCCGGCAGTGCCGCAGGGCCCGGCCGACGGTGTCCTGGTGGTGCCGGCCGCCGCCGTACTCTCCGCAGCCGTCGCAGTCCCAGCGCCAGAACGGCGCGCCCTCCTCGGAGGTGTGCCGCCGGATCCGTAGCGGCGGGCCCGCGGCCGTTCGCGCGGCCGCCAGTATGGCGGGCATCTCCCGCGTATGCGGCGGCCCCAGCGGCCGCCGCTGTCCGCCGATGAACTCGGCCAGCACGTTGCTCGACACCGGTCACCTCCGCGTTCCCTGTGCTGGAATCAGTGTGGAACGCGCCTCATGAACCGTATGCCGGTTTTGGGGAAAATAGCCATGTTCAGCGAGCGGCGACGATTCCCAGCGACGTGGCCGTCACGCCCGGGAAGACACCGGCCAGGTCGGCGACACCGCACCGGGCCCGCAGGATCTCCCCGATCACCGACCGGTAGTCGGTGGTCACCGCCAGGTCGCCGTCGCGCAGCTGCGCCGTGGCGAGCCCGGGCCAGCGACCGTAGACCCGGCCGCCCCGGACGTTGCCGCCGAGCACGAACATCACGTTGCCGTAGCCGTGGTCCAGGCCGCCCGAGCCGTTCTGCACGACCCGGCGGCCGAACTCGCTGATCGTGATCAGCGTGACCCGCCGCAGGACGTCGGCGCCGAGGTCGGCCGCGAACGCCGCGAGCGCCGTGGCGAGTGCCTTGAGCTGGTCGTACATCCGCCGGCCGGCCACCGCCGGCCCGAGGTTCTCGTGCATGTCCCAGTCGCCGGAGTCGACCGTCGCGCTACGCAGCCCGGCGCCCGACTTGATCAGCCGGGCCACGTCGCGCAGCGCCTCGCCGAGCTCGCTCGACGGGTAGACCGCGCCGTTGGCGGGCTTGTACCCGGCGGCACGCAGCTGGGCGCCGCGCGCCAGCGCACCGGTGAGCTGCCCGGCGGTCCGGGCCAGCACCGGCGGCGCTCCGGCGTACAGCTTCGACATGGTCGCGGCGATCGGCCGGTCCGCCTGGTCGCCGGTGAGCTGGAGGTCGTCGACCCCGGTCAGGCTGAGGTACGGCGCCGGGCCGCCCAGCACCCGGGCCGGCCGGGCGGTGCCCATGGCGACACCCTGGAACGGGTTGGTCGAGCCGAGCGAGCCGAGCATCCGGTTCAGCCAGCCGGTCCGGACCGAGGTGCCCGGCGCGGCCCGCTCCAGCTCCTCCATGGCGGAGAAGTGCGACCGGTTCGGCGCGGGCTGGCCGGCGGCCTGCACGGCGGCAAGTTTCCCGGACGTCCAGTACGGCAGCAGCGGCGCCAGCGCCGGGTGCAGCCCGAAGAACGAGTCGCCGCCGATCAGCTGCGCCTTCGGCACCGCGATGGACGGGCGCGAGGTGTAGTAGGCGGGGTCGCCGGCCGGTACCACCGCGGAGAGGCCGTCGAAGCCGCCGCGCAGCGAGAGCAGCACCAGCACGTCACCGGTGTAGGCGGGGTCGGCGGCGTACGCGACGCTGGTGCCGGCCAGGCCGGCGACCATGCCCGCCGCTCCGGCGGCCAGCAGGCGGCGCCGGGACAACGTCGCCCGGCGGGACTCCTCGCATTCACAGGTCATCTCGGTGCTCACCTCAGGGCGAAGGACGGGGAGTTCAGCAGCATCCCCATCAGGTACGGGAACATCCAGCCGGCGGCCGGGTCGTTCGACTTCAGGGGCGAGGCCGGCGTCTTGCCGTAGAACTCGGCCAGCGCGGCGATCTGCTGAGCCGACGGCGTGACGCCCAGCAGCCGGGTGCTGACCGCCTCGATCAGCGCGCCGTACGTGGCCGGCAGCGCGCCCACCATCCCGGTCAGCAGCGCCGCGGGCCGGACCAGCGTGTCCGGCCACCAGCCGGCCGCGATGGAGAGGTGGAAGTTCCACCGCACCAGCAGCCCCGACGGCGAGTCCCAGGCGGCCGCGACGTCCGGGTAGCCGTTCGGCGGCCCCCAGAACAGCGGCGCCTGGCCGGCGTCCCGGGCCATCCAGTACAGGCTCTCCAGGAACTTCGTGCCGCTGGTCGCCGGGCCGTAGCCGAGGGTGCGCACGGTCGCGGCCAGGTCCTCCAGCGGCGTACGCGTCTTCGCACCGATCGACGCGCTGAACTCCGCCGACGTGAACAGCGCCCGCAGCACCGGCACGATCGCGGACTTGTTGTCCAGGTACACCTTGACCAGCGTGGTGATCAGGGTGGCCGGCGGCTCGTCGGCGACGAACCGGACGCAGAGCTTCGTGACGATCCGGCGCGCCGTGGCCGGATGCAGGGCCAGGTAGTCCAGGAGCGCCAGTGCCGCCACCTCGCCGCCGGTCGTGGTGGCGTTGGCGTGCTGGAACGCGAGCACCCGGACCGCGCCGACCGCGTGGGCGGTCCCGTCGTACCGGTACCGGCCCGTGGCGTGATCGACGGTCAGGCCGGTGAGCAGCCGGGCCGCGTTCTTCACGTCCGCCTCCGTGTACGCCAGCCCGACCGTGTGCAGCTCCAGCAGTTCCCGCCCGTAGTTCTCGTTCGGGGCGGCCTTCGTCGAGTACCGGTTGTCCAGATACGTCAGCATCGCCGGGTGCCGCGCCGACGCCTTGAGCAGGTCGGCGAACGTACCGAGCGCGTACTTGCGGATCACGTTGCGGTCGTAGTCGATCCGGCTGTCCCAGACGTCGCCGTACGGGCAGGTGACGTTCAGGTGGTTGCTCCAGAAGTCGGCCATCACCTCGAACAGCTGGCGCTCGCTCCAGATCGCCCGACCGACCGCGGCGAAGCCGAGCTGCCACATCGGGTCCCAGCTGTACTGCTTGAGCTTGCCCGCGGACACCTGGTTGCGGATCTCGGCGATGCCGAGCCCGCTCAGCGGCAGCCGGGTGAGCAGCCCGTCGACGACCTTGTCGGGAATGGCGGACGGGTTGAGCTGACGGTCCAGCCAGCCCGTGACGCCCAGCCTGCGGATCTCGGCGATCGACGCCGGGCTGGGGCCGAACGTGGCCCGGCGCAGCAGGTGCAGCAGCGGGTCGGCGGGCAGGAACGAAGCCGGGTTCGACGCGAAGGGCGCGGAGGGCGCCGCGGCGGCGGGCGTACCGCCGGTCACGACGGCCGCCGCGGTCACCGCGGCCGCGCCGGCCACGACACCACGCCGGGTCAACGTCTGATCGAATGCGCTCACATCGGGATACGTCGGGAGTTTCCCGTGTGATCCCTGGGTTCCCTGCGGCGTGCTACCGATTTGCTCCCTGGATACTGGCCCGATGGCACAGCGCAGGACGGCCCGGCGGCGGGTGGAGACGGTCGCCTCGGGCGTCGCCGAGCTGGAGCCCGACCCGGACCGGGACACCGCCTGGACGCTGCTGCTCGACGGCGCGCCGCAGTCGCACGTCGACCTCGCCGACCCTGGTCATCTGCAGTTCGAATACGTGCGGCGGATGGCGTCGGCGCTCGACCTGGCAGCGCCCGCCGGGCGTCCGCTGCGGGCGCTCCACCTGGGCGGCGGCGCGCTCACGCTGCCGCGCTATCTGGCGGCGACCCGGCCCGGCTCACCCCAGCGGGTGGTCGAGATCGACGGACCGCTGGTCGAGCTGGTGCGCCGGGAGCTGCCGTTGGCGGCAAACACCAACATCAGGGTACGCGTCGCCGACGCCCGAGCCGCGGTGGAGGGCATGCGGGACGGCGGTTACGACGTGGTCGTCCTGGATGTGTTCGCCGGTGCCCGTACGCCCGCGCACCTCGCCTCGGCCGAGTTCATCCGGGAGGTGGCCCGGGTGCTGGACCCGGCCGGGTGGCTGATCGCCAACGTGGCCGACGGCCCGCCCCTGCGGCACGCCCGCGCCCAGGCCGCCACGATCCGCGCCGCACTGCCCGAGGCCTGTCTGATCGCCGACGCGGGCGTGCTGCGGGGCCGCCGCTTCGGCAACCTGGTGATGATCGCGGGCCGGGCCCCGCTCCCGATCGCGGAGCTGACCCGGCGCGCGGCGGGCGACTGGTTCCCGGGCCGGGTGGAGACCGACCTTGATCGGTTCGCCGGCGGTGCCGCTCCGGTGCCGGACGCGACGGCGGTCGCCTCCCCGCTGCCGCCGGATGGGCTCTTCAGTAACCGTAAGTAATGGCCTTATGGGCCGATGGTGCAGCTCGGGTTACCGCCTGATGTCGATTTCCAAAGTTAGAGTGTGATTCGCGTCAGGTGACTGGCGACACCCGGGCATGCCCGGCTGTAATCGTTTCGGCCGCGTGTTTTCCATCTCGTGGCGACCACGGGGAAGGCAACCATGTTCCACCAGCACTTCCTGTCCGCAGCGGGCACCGACCTGGGTCCGCTCGACAGTGGCGAGCGGGTGCTCTGGCAAGGCCGCTGCGCCGTCGCCGAGTACGCGTTCGACGAGGAGTCCTCGCTACCGCGCTGGACCCTTCCGGAGGAGACCGACGTCGTCGTCACGGACCGCCGCGTGCGCTATACGTATGCGACCGATGCGACGCTGAGTAGCGGCGAGATGTTCTGGCTCTGGCCGCAGCACCTGCGCGTGCAACCCGGCAACCGGGAGACCGGCAGGACCGCCACGATCACCCAGATCCAGCTGGTCTGCAACGGCCCGGCCGGCAGCTTCCCGGCCCTGGTCTTCGCCGGTGGCGAGCTGGCAACGGTCGGCGACGCGGACCGCCTGGCCAACGTGATCCGGCAGGCCATCGCACGGTTCCGGGTGGAGAACGCCGCCGAGATCGGGGTGCCGACGCCGCAGGCCCGGATGCTGTCGCGGCTGGTGATCGGGCCGGAGTTCACCAACTACCAGGGCGGCAAGGGTCAGACGGTGACGCTGCTCGGCTCGGTGCCGGTGCCCGCGCCCCTCGCCGAGCCCGAGCCGGTCGACGCCCCGGCCGCGGTCTCCTTCACCCAGCCGGCCTCGTTCGAACAGCCCGTCTATGAGCAGCCCGCTTACGAGCAGGTCTCCTACGAGCAGCCGGTTTATCACGAGGCGCCCTACGAGCAGGCTCCGACGTCCGGCGGCCGCGCCTACGCGGAGCGTCCCGGCATCGCCGCCGACGCCATGCGTGCCGAGCAGGCCATCCGCGCCGAGCAGGACAGCCGCTACGCGGAGCCCGACCTGGCCTCGCGCGCCGCGAGCCTGGCCGCCCGGGTCGCGAGCCTGGTGTCGAACTCGCCGGACGAGGGACAGACCACCAACCTCTCGGCGTTCCTCAGCCCGCCGGACAACGAGCGCCGCTGATCAACTCGACGAGGGAGCGAAGCAGCGGCCCTCGGCGACCCGTTCGGCGTGGACCTGGTGCGCCCGGCGCAGCAGGTCCATCAGCTCGGACTCCTGCCGGATCCGCGACCGGTACCGCTCCGGCAGCTGCCGGAGGTTCTCCTCCTCGGTCAGCAGCCGGTGGTAGATCTCGTCGCAGTACGCCGGGTCGGTCTCGATGTCGAGGAACTCGGTGGCGTGCCGGCGCGCCGCGGTGACCGAGGTGCGTGCCCGCCCCTTCGGGCTCAGCAGCGACGCCACCACAGTGATCACCAGCACGCCGATGATGATGCCCAGCGAGACCGCGGTGGGGATCTCGGTCACGTCGACCGGCTCGCCGCCGTTGATGAACGGCACGTTGTTCTCGTGCAGGGCGTGCAGGACCAGCTTCACGCCGATCAGCGCGAGGATCGCGGCGAGACCGTACGACAGGAAGACGAGGCGGTCGAGCAGCCCGTCGATCAGGAAGTAGAGCTGCCGGAGCCCGAGCAGTGAGAACGCCGTCGCGGTGAAGACCAGGTAGACGTTCTGGGTGAGCCCGAAGATGGCCGGGATCGAGTCCAGGGCGAACAGGATGTCGGTGCCGCCGATCGCGACCATGACCAGCAGCATCGGGGTCAGCACCCGGCGGCCGTCCTGATACGTGAACAGCTTGTCCCCGTCGTACGTGTCCGAGGTGCGCAGGAACCGGCGGGCCAGCCGGATGATGATGTTGTCCGGCGCCGCGTCCTCGTCCTCGTGCTTCTCCCGCAGCAGGTTGCCCGCGGTGACCAGCAGGATCAGCCCGAAGATGTAGAAGATCCAGGCGAACGAGTTGATCAGCGCGGCGCCGAGCAGGATGAACCCGGTCCGCGCCAGCAGCGACACCACGATGCCGAAGAGCAGCACCTTCTGCTGGTCCGCGCGCGGCACCTTGAAGCTGCTCAGCAGCAGCAGGAAGACGAAGAGGTTGTCGACCGAGAGGGCTTCCTCGGTGATGTACCCCGCGAAGTACTCCGCGCCCATGGTGGAGCCGCCGAACACCCAGACGCCCACGCCGAAGAGGATCGCGATCGACACGTAGATCGAGGTCCACAGTGACGCCTCGCGCAGCGTCGGGATGTGTGCCTTGCGGACGTGGAAGAAGAAGTCGAAAAGCAGGAGTCCGACGATGAAGGCTACGGTCAGGACCCACACGACACCGGAGACCTGCTGCTGCATGCGTACATCCTAGGGGTGATCGGCGCCGGTCACTGCGGAGCGCAACTGCGACGCGGTGAGAAACAGCGCACCCTCCAGGTTCGCTCCCCGCAGATCCGCGCCGCGCAGGTCGGCGCCGGTGAAGTCGGCCCGGCGCAGGTCCGCACCGCTGAGGTCGGCACCGATCAGCAGCGCACCGCGGAAGCTCGCGCCGCGCAGGTCCGCACCGCGCAGCCGGCGGCCGATCAGGTGCGCACCGCTGTGGTCCGCCCGGCGGCCGGCGACCCGGGACCGGGCCATCTCGCTGGCCCGGCGCAGCAGCGGGTTCACCCTCGCGCGGTACGCGTCCACGTCGAATCCCCGCAGCTCGGCGGGGTTCCCGGCGGCTAGCGCATCGGTCTCGTCGAGGGCCGCCCGCAGTTTCGGATGCAGCCGCCGCGCCTCGTCCAGCCGCAGCGCCTCGGTGAGGAACCACATCAGCTCGTGCAGCTGCCGCACGATCGGCAGCAGCGCGAACATGTCACCGGCCAGGTCCGGCGCGGACCGCCAGTCGCGCCCGCCGAACGTCTCCTGCGTGATCCGCTGTCCGGCGCCGAAGCAGTCGAAGACCACGCAGCCCTTGAAGCCGCGCTGCGGCAGCACCTCGTGGATGCCGCACCGGAATTCGTCGTTCAGATTCCGGCACGGACGCCCAGCGGGCTTGTCCACGGCGAAATCGGAGGACTTGGCGAATGCCGGGGCAACGCAACAAAGTGCGGCACACCGGGTGCAGTCGGCAGCCAGGAGGGTCATCTCTTCCTTTCTGGTGGCACGGATGCCTTTCCCGTTACTTTACCCAATCCACCTTGCAGCCATATTGACCTGCAGTTTCGACCACTTCTGCGACGCTGAGGTCACGGCAACCGGCCAGCGGGTAAGGTCCCGGAGGGATTTAGACAAAGGCGCGGAGGACCATTAATGCAGACACGACCGAAAACTATTTTCGGCGTCAGTACCGCCATCGGTGTGCTCACTGCCACTGCGTTTCTCGCGCCCTCTCCGGCGTTCGCGGCCGACGCTCCGACCTTCGACAAGATCCCGGTCGCGAACGGCTTCAACACCGACGATCCGGTCGTCCTCACCGGCACCGCGGAGCCCGGGGACACCGTCACCCTGTACGAGGACGCGTACAACTGGGCGTCCGGATTCACCCAGGCTGAACTGGCGACGCACCCCGCGCCGGACTACAACAACGGCAGCGGCGGCACCTATCCGGCGGTCACCACCACGGCCAACAGCTCGGGCCGCTGGACCATCAGGCGGCCGATGGACTCCGGTCACATCATGATGGTCGGCACCAACGACGGGTACTCGAACATGCGCTACGCCGCGGTGCGGGTGCAGACCGTCTTCTCGGCCACCGCGAACGGCGCCAACTCGGTCAGCCTGCAGGTCAGCGTCAACCCGGGCCAGCCCAACCTGCCGGTGGTGTTCCAGCGGTACACCAGCACCGGATGGGTCGCCGTCGACGCCGGCACGACCACCGGAACCGGCGACGTCGGGTACGGCAACACGGTCTCCGGACAGCCGGCCGGAACGCCGTGGTACCGGGCGTACGTCGGCAAGGACAACCAGTTCGCCGACGAGACCAACCTGATCATCGCCAACTACTCGGCCAGCCTGCAGGTGACGGTCACCGGCACCGCCGGCGGGGCCACCCCGGCGCCGTCCGGCGGCAACCCGACCCCGAACCCGGCGATCGCCGACCCGGGCTCGCAGCCGAACCCGAACCCCACCCCCACGCCGTCACCGACGAAACCCGGCAACCCGACGCCGAACCCGTCCAACCCGGGCACTCCGGCGGCCGGTTCCGTCCAGTTCAGCCGGATCCAGTACAACGCGCCCGGCACGGACAGCACCAAGAACTCCAGCATCGTCGGCGAGTACTTCCGGCTCACCAACAAGACCAAGAAGGCCGTCAACCTGAACGGCTGGACGGTTCGTGACCGGGCCGGCAACCTCTACCGGTTCGGGAGCTACTCGCTGGCCGCCGGCCGGAGCGTGCTCGTCCGCACCGGCAAGGGCACCAACACCAGCACGACCCGGTTCTGGGGCAAGACCAAGCACGTCTGGAACAACGGCGGCGACACGGCCACCCTGCGGACCAACGGCAACAAGACGATCGACACCTGCCGCTGGAGCACCGCCGGCAAGGGTTACACCGCCTGCTGACCTCCGGGTCTGTTCCGTTCTCGCAGGTCGGCGGCCACTCGCTCGCGCACGTGCCGGAGGAAGAGCCACAGGTCGGTGCAGTACACCGACGGTGCGCGGAACCCGGCACCCCGGCGGTAGCGGTGGGCGTAGTGGCCGCCGCCGCAGATTGCGACCGCCGGGCAGGACCGGCATTCCGTGCCGAGCGCCGCGCGGCCGATCTGCCGGGCCACCACACCCGGGTCGTCGAGGGCGGCGTCCAGGTCGTCGCGGAACACGTCGAGGCCGGTCGCGCAGGCGCCCGGATACGCCGTCTTCAGCGCGTCCACCTGTTCGATCGTCCCGTCCGACTCGACCACGAGCACGGCCGACGGGCTCAGGCCCAGCTGTTCTCCCCGGCTCGAGCCGCCCAGCACAAGGCTGATCGCGTCGTCGAAGAGCCGGATCCGGGGTGGGGCGGGTTCGGCGTACCAGCGGTCGAAGACGGCGATCAGCCATCGGGCATAGGCGTCGGTGCGGCCATCCGGCCGCGAGGGCGGCGCCGCCCAGTTCGCGTGCGGCAGGAGGAGGTCGATCGCGGGCGGTGCGAAACCGGCGAGCTGCTCATAGCAGCTGATCGGATCGCTGCCGGGTGCGATGGTGCAGAGAATTCCGGCGTACGCGAAAAGGTTCTCCGGTCTTCTCAAGATCGACAGCCCGCGCTCGACCGCGGCGAAACTGCCCCGCCCGTCCGGTGTCCGCCGATGCCGATCGTGGACCGCGGCCACCCCGTCGACGCTGACCCCCACACGGATCCCGTGCTCGACCAGCGTCGCCACCGTCGGCTCGTCGAGGAGCACGCCGTTGGTCTGCATGCCGATCTCCACGTCGCAGCCCGCCGGGAACGCCGCACGCACCCGCTCCGCCAGCCGCGCCAGGCGCTTCCGCCCGTAGAGAAGCGGCTCACCACCGTGCAGCACGACCCTGGCCCGCTCCAGCCCATGGCGCCGGGCGTGCTCCGCGAACCGGCCGATCGCCGCGTCCCGCACCTCGTCCGGCATGACCCGGGGCCGATCCCGCCAGCTCTGGTCCACCGCCTCGTAGACATAGCAGTAGTCACAGGCCAGGTTGCAGCGCTGATGGACCTTCAGCACGAGCTCGCGGAACGGCACCGGGCGCCATCCCGCCGCTCGCAGCCCCGCGACGTCCAACTCCGCGTACGGCCACGGCGCCGCGACGGCCTGAGCCGCCCGGACCCGGGTGATCCCGGCCATCGCCACTTGCCGCACGCCCCCTCCCCCGTTCCGGCCGTCAACTGTGACGCTACTTTTCCCCGGCCAGACCACTCCGCAGCGAACCTGTGGCCGGATCCACACCCGACAGCCCCGCGGAAAGAGAGCACGATGGAATAAGACGTCGGCGTGCGCAGTCACCGATCGTCGACTCCATGCGCGAGCACCGCTACCTCATCGTCGGCGGCGGGCCAGCAGGCCTGCAGCTCAGCTACTACCTACAGCGTCAGGGCGCGGATTACCTGACCCTGGAACGGGCCGCGGAACCCGGGGAGTTCTTCCGTACGTATCCCCGGCACCGCCGGCTGATCTCTCTGAACAAGGTGCACACCGACAGCACGGAACCGGAGATCCGGCTGCGCTGGGACTGGAACTCGCTGCTCAACGACTCCCCCGAGCTGCTGTTCCCCAAGTTCAGCGACGAGTACTTCCCGTCCGCCGACGACCTGGTGCGCTATCTGGCGGAGTTCCAGCGGGTGCACGGCCTGAACGTCCGCTACGACAGCCAGGTGACCCGCATCACCAAGGACGGTGACCGCTTCACGGCGACCACCTCCGACGGCACCGTGCACCGCGCCGAGTGCCTGATCGTGGCCACCGGCTGGACGCTGCCGTACGTGCCACCGATCCCCGGCATCGAACTGGCCACCGGCTACGAGACGATGGACGTGGACCCGGCCGGGTACGCCGGCCAGCGTGTTCTGATCATCGGGAAGGGCAACTCGGCGTTCGAGACGGCGTCCGCGCTACTGCCGAAGGCGTCGATGATCCACCTGGCGAGCCGCCGGCCGCTGAAGCTCGCGTGGAACACCAAGCACCCGGGCCACGTCCGCGGGCACTACGGCGCTCTGCTCGACAGCTACCAGTTCAAGACGCTGCACTCGGTGCTCGACTGCACCGTCGACCGGATCGAGAGGGTGGGCGGCCGGTTCCGGGCGCACATCACGTACACCCACGCCGAGGGCGAGACCGCGGTCATGGACTACGACCGGGTGCTGCGCTGCACCGGCTTCCGGATGGACACGTCGCTGTTCGACGAGGCCTGCCGGCCGGAGATGGTCCGCGACGGGCGGATGCCCGGACTGCGGCCCGACTGGCAGTCGGTGAACGTCGACAACCTGTACTTCGCCGGCACCATCGCGCAGGACCGCGACGTGCAGCACGCGTCGTCGCCGTTCATCGACGGCTTCCGGTACAACCTGCGAACCTTCACCCGGATGCTGCGCGAGCGGTACGAGAGCGTGCCGATGCCCCGGGCCGACGCGCCCGCCACCCCGACCGGCCTGGCCGCGCTCATGCTCGACCGGGTCAACTGGAGCTCGGCGCTGTGGACCCAGTTCGAGTACCTGTGCGACGCCTACGTCCGGACCCCCGGCGGTTTCACGCACTACGAGGACCTGCCCGAGGACTATGCCGTCGAGCGGTTCGCCGGTGAGCCGCACTGGTACACCCTGGCCCTGCGCTGGGGGCGCGACGAATACGGCGACGTCTTCGCCATCGAACGGCGACCACGCCCCGAGGTGGCGGCCGAGAGCGCCTTCATCCACCCGGTGATCCGCCGCTACCGTGGCGCCGAACTCGTCGAGGAGCTGCACCTGCTGGAGGACCTGCTGGCCGAGTGGCGCCGCCCGGACCGTCACGTCGAACCACTCGAGGCGTTCCTGACCAGGGACCTGGTCATCGGCGGATCATGATCTCGTCGAGCGGCTTGCGGGACAGATCCGGCACCCGCGCGTCCCGGGCCGGGTAACCGACCGGCATCACCACGTACGGCCGTTCCTCCGGCGGCCGGTCGCAGACCTCGTTGAGGAACCGCATCGGGCTCGGCGTGTGCGTCAGCGTGACGAGCCCGGCGTGGTGCAGCGCGGTGAGCAGCAGCCCGACGGCGATGCCGACCGACTCCTTCGGGTAGTACGGCTTCGGGCTGTTCGGGCCCTGGTGCACCTCGAACACGACGATGACCACCGGCGCCTCGGTGAGGAACGGCTTGTGCCAGTCGGTGCCGATCGGCGCCAGCGCGTCGAGCCACTCCTGCGACGCCCGCCGGCGGTAGAACTCGCGTTCCTCGGCCTCGGCGGCCTCCCGCAGCCGGCGTTTGCGCTCCGGGTCGGTCAGCACGACGAACCGCCACGGCTGGACGTTCGCACCGCTCGGAGCGGTCGAGGCGGCCCGGATCGCCGCCTCGATCACCGCTTCGGGCACCGGGTCACCCGCGAAGTCACGCACCGACCGGCGCTGCGCCATGCGATCGGCGAACGCCTGGACGGCGGCGGTCATGTCGGCGGTGGAGCGCCGTTCGACAGTGACGGGAATCGTCGGTAGCCGTACCGCATCGGTCACCTTCGCCTCCTCGCGAGATCCGGTCAGTCCAGCATGGCCGGTCCGGAGGCCCACGTCGTTATGCGACCGTGCTCTCTTGCGGCACTCCGGCCACCAGCTGGTCGGCGAGTTCGTCGACGACGTCGCCGAGCTCGCCCCGGCGCGCTGCCGCGGCACGCTGCCGGGTGGCGCCGTCGCCGTCCCGCACCAGCGCGGCCAGCCAGGCGTCCACCCGGTCGCTGTCGCCCGCGTCGGCCAGCGCCGGCCGGACCGTCTCGGCCAGCCGCCCGGCGAGCTCCGCAGCCGGGTGCAGGCGGCCGGTGAGCACGTCGACGCCGTGCCCGGCCATACCGTCGCGGGCGGCTCGCCAGTAGGCCAGCCGCAGCAGGTCGGGACTGAGCAGCGGCCCGGCGTCGCCCCTGTCGACGGCCTCGCCCGCGGTCACGACCAGGGCCCGCACCAGCGCGGCCAGGGCGGCGGACTCGGCGGCGGTCGCCGGCACGTCGGAGACGCGGACCTCCACGGTCGGCTGGTGCGCCGACAGCCGTACGTCCCAGAAGACCGTGCCGTGATCGACCAGCGCGCCCGCGTCCAGCAGCAGGTCCACGTGGGCGTCGTACTCGGCGGCGGAGACGACGTACGGCGGCGGCCCGGCGACCGGCCACCGCTGCCAGGTCACACCGCGCCAGCTGGCGAAGCCGGTGTCGCGCTGCAGCCAGTACGGCGAGTTCGCGGTGAGCGCGAGCAGCACCGGCAGGTGTGCTCGCAGGTGGTTGGCGATCCGCGCGCCGCGGTCCCGGTCCGGCTCCTCGACGTGGACGTGCACGGCGCAGATGGCCAGGTCGTCGTGGAGCCCCCGGAACATCGCGTTGCCGCGGTCCTGCCGGGGCCCCACGGTGATCGGCGGCGGCACGTGCCGCCCGAGCAGCGGCGAACCGCTGGCGATCAGCCGCAGGCCGTCCGTCGCCGCCGCGTCCCGGATCGCGGCACGCCCACCATCCAGCTGGGCATGCAGCTCACCCACGGTGTGACAGGGATCGGTACGCGTCTCGACCTGGAGTTCGGTTATCTCGCCACCGACCCGGCGGCCGAGAACCGGCCGGGCCCGCTCGACAACGACCGCCGCTTCCGGAACGACCTCACCGCCGGCGTCGACGACCAGGAACTCCTCTTCCACGCCCACCCGCAAACCCATGCGTCACCCCTCGCTGTCGGTCCTTTGCCGACAGTGGCGACCCTATCGAAACGCCGGACTTATCGCGGTCAACCGGTCGACGAGTCCGGCCAGCAGGGCGGTGCGCTCCGGCATCCGGCGCAGGTCGACGTACTCGTCCCGGGCGTGCGACCCGCCACCGACCGCGCCGAGACCGTCCAGAGTGGGCACGCCGAGCGCCGCGGTGAAGTTGCCGTCGGACGCACCGGCGGCGTGCGCGCCTTCCGGCGGCGACACCCCGATGCTCCGCGCGACCTCCCGCGTCGCATCCAGCAGCGGCTGGGCCAGCTCGGCCACCATCGGATGCCGGTTGATCCCGCCGTCCACCCACAGCGCCGCCTCGGGCAGCCGGGGTACGAGCCCGCGGATGGCCTGGTCCACCCGTTCCAGCTCGGCACCGGTCCAGGCGCGCACGTCGACGGCGACGCTGGCCTGTTCCGGGACGGTGTTCGTGGTGGTGCCGCCGGACAGCACCGTCGGGGTGACCGAGGTGTCACCGCCGTTGGCCGCGCCGAGAGCGAGCAGGGTGAGCACCTGGTGCGCCACCTCCACGGTCGCGTTGACGCCCCGGTGCGGCTCGGCACCGGCGTGCGCCGCCCGGCCGCGGACCGTGAGGCGGTACACGGAACCGCCCTTGCGGGCGACCTTCACGTGCCCCTCGGCGGTGCTCGGCTCGCAGACCAGGACCGCGCCGGACCGGCCGGCCTCCCGCTCGATGAGCCCGCGCGAGGTGACCGAGCCGGACTCCTCGTCGCCGGTGAGCAGCACCCCGATGTGCGAGGTGTCAGCCAGCAGGCTCAGCGCCGCGAACATCTGCACGATGCCGGCCTTCATGTCGCAGACGCCCGGCCCGGTGGCGATGTCGTCGATGACGGTGAACGGGCGGGCCCGTACGGTGCCGGCCGGCCAGACGGTGTCGTAGTGGCCGAGCAGCAGCACCCGCTGCCGCGCGGCCGGCCAGAGCAGGTGGGGAACGCCGTCCACGACGACCCGCCGGGCAGGCCGGCCGAGCACTTCCTCACCCCAGCCGGCCAGCAGGTCCGCGCACGCCGACAGGTGCGGCAGGGACCCGGGCGCGGACTCGCACGAGACGAGCGTTTCCAAACGGTGCAGCATCGCGGGAGACATGCTGCGAGCAGCGGCAAACAGGTCGTTCGCGGTCATGCCTCACGATCGCAGCGGCGCTGCCGGCCGCGCATCCTCACGATTGCGGGATGCCGTATCCCTCGTGCACGATCCGCTCGGCCATCGGCGCGTAGTCCTCAGCAGCCGCGGGCGCGAACGTGCCGAGGCCGTCGACGTAGCGGTTGTACATGCAGAACGCGGCGGCGATGAGCACGGTGTCGTGCAGCTCGACGTCGGTGGCACCCTCGGCACGGGCGGCTTCGATGAGCTGCGGAGTCACGGCGCGCCCGGTCTGCTGCACCGCTCCGGCGACACGCAACAGAGCCTTCAGTTTCGCCGACACCGGTGCGCTGTCGAGATCCGCGCGAACCCGCGCCACGATCGACGAGCCGTCCTCGACGTCGGCCGCCGCGTACTGAGCAACCGCGAACGCTGTGTGCGACGAGCAGCAGAAGTTGCACTCGTTGAGCCCCGACACATACGCCGCGATCAGCTCCCGCTCCGCCGCCGGCAACGAGTTCGGCGCCCGCAACAGCACCTCAGCCAGCGCGTTGAGCGGCCCAGCGGTCTCCGGCCGAAACGCCATCGGCCCAGTGATCCCAGGAAATTCCTTCTCGTCAACACCCAGCTCGATATAAGCCATACGGCACCCTGGCACGCCCCCGCGAGCCCGACTTCTCCGAAAGTGCTCGATCTCCGGCATGCGAAGAGCCCCGATCCCGCGGACCGGGCCTCATGCTCGCACCACTGAGATCAATCTGTCGTCCAGCTCCGCGACGTTGGGCTCCAAGAGCCAACGGCTGTTCCGTCGAGAACGGTGTCGAAGATCTGGCTTGCGAGGTTTGTGGCGGTGACGAAATCAGGAGCTGGCCCGGGTGCCTCGGCCGCGACCTTCGGGTAGCGGGTGGCCCAGCCGGCCATGTCGGGGACGGTGAATCTTTCCGGAAGCTCGATCCTGCGCATCGCGGCGTTGCTGACCACGGCCGCCCTCAGCGCGGCGGCCTGGACAGTCTGCGTGCTGGCGATGATGGCGATGTCGACGAGGTCCTTGACCCGACTGCTGCTCGCTGGTTGACCGGCGCGGGCGTAGGAACCGACCGTCGCGCAGAGTTTGTCGGCGAGGTGATCGGCGATGGGGAAGACGCGATACCGCGGTCGGATGAGTCCTTCGATTTCGAGCGGTGTCAGGGGAGCGACGATGTCCGGAGTGCCGGTCATGACGGTGCCGACCACCACGTCGATGTGGAAGCTGGCGAATGCCGTCGGGCCAAGTCGTGCGTTGACGTGGACTCTGGCTCCTTTCGCCTCTTCCTGCAGGGGTGCAACGCGGATGATGTCGAAGGTGAAGTGATCGCCGAGTTTGAGCTGGAGCGCCGCTCGTAGTGCGTTGACGGCATACTCGGCGTCGGCGTCGTCGACGCTGAGGAAGACGTCGAGGTCTTTGCTGTGCCGGGCGGTGGTCAGGCGGGCCAGCAACGCTCCGGCGCCCTTGAGGACCCAGTGGTCTCGCTCGGGCGAGATGAACAGTCGGGCGAGCGCCCGGTCGTACGCGAACTGGCGTTGGAGTTCGTCAAGCCGATAGCGCTGGTCGGTGCGCGCGATCTGCCCGAAGCGTTCCTTGAGCGCGGTCCGGAACGCCGTCGGTGTCGTGTACCGGAAGGTTGACCCGGTCATCGTGTCGGCCCGTCGCCGGCGAGTAGTTGAGCAAAGGTTCCCGAGTCGGGGTGACCGTAGGCGGCTGCGTGAGACGCGGCGATAACGTCCAGCTCATCTCGATGGAGCAGGCCGAGGTTCAGGGCGTCCCACACGACCTGCGCGACGGCGGATTCGTCCTCTCCGTCGGCAAGCAGATCGTCGATTATTGCCGGCACGGTGCGCGTCGGTAGCCCATCCCAAAGCTCCCAGCTATCGGGGCCGAGATGTGAACGCACGCGGAGCTTGATGTCGGTACGACGGGGCCGTAGCCGCTTGGCGGTGAAGAACTCGTGCTCGTGCGGTATCAGGTCGCCCAGCCCCCGCAGATGCGCCGCACTGCGGTGGCTGATGACTGCATCCGGGATGCCGGCGGTGCGTTCATGCCACGGCTTCGCTCCGCCGAGTTGCAACCAGGCGGCGCGCAGCGGATCCCGCTCGGGGTCTTCGGGAGCCCCCGCCAGCCGGTACACCCGCGTTGCCTGATCCGCAACGACAAGCGTGCCATCATCGATCAGCCGCTTTAGATCTTGGCGTGAAACGCCAAGCCCACGCGCTTGACCCGCGGTGATCATTCCCCACTGCCCACTGGTCGTAGGACTGATCGCGATCATCGCCGTACGCCGAGACATGGAGCAACCGTAACACCAAAGTAACAAACGCTCCACACGCACGCCCATCGCTCTAAGCGCGCCCGTCGCTCTAAGCGCGCCCGTCGTAACGTGGGGGTCTGGGAGCTCGGCCCCCAGGCAGATATGCGAAGAGCCCCCCGGTCCGCGCATTCCGCGGACAGGAGGGCCCCAGGGCTAGTAGCGGGGACAGGATTTGAACCTGCGACCTCTGGGTTATGAGCCCAGCGAGCTACCGAGCTGCTCCACCCCGCGTCGGTAGGTAAAGCTTAGCTCGTAGTTCACCGGGCTGTCGCACCGCCCCCTAGGAAGTGCGGGAACGCCTGGTCAGCAGGGGTGCAAGGTTGAGGAGAAGGCCGGCGACGGCAACCCCCGTCACCAAGCCGAAGCCGGGGCGGAAAGCGGTGAAGTCAGCCGCGGTGGCGACCAGGGCCGTGACCACGGCGAGCACCAGCGCCGTGCCCACCTGGCCGGAGGACTGCACCAGGCCGGACGCCAGGCCCTGCTCCGAGTCGTCGATGCCGTCCGTCGCCTGGGCCATGATCGAGCTGAAGCCGAAGGCGAAGCCGCCGCCGAGCAGGAGCATGGCGGGCAGGATGGTGAGCAGGTACTCGGGGCGGTCGCCCGCGGTGGCCAGGAACCAGAGATAGCCGGCGCTGAGCGACACCATCGCGGTGACGATGAGCCGGCCGGTGCCGTACCGGTCGATGAGGCGGCCCATGAACGGGGAGCTGAACGCGACGAGCAGGCCGGCGGGCAGCAGCGCGAGGGCCATCCGCAGCGGTTCCCAGTGCAGGACGTCCTGCAGGTACAGGGTCATCATGAACTGGAAGCTGACGTACGAGCCGAGCAGCGCGATCATGCTGAGGTTGGCACGGACGACGGCGCCCATCCGGAGGATGCCGAGGCGGACGAGTGGGTGCCGTACGCGGTTCTCGGTCATGACGAACGCGGCGAGCGAGATGACCGCGAGCGCCGCGATGGTGAGCGTGAGCGGGTCGAGCCAGCCGCGGGCGGGTGCGGTGACCACCCCGTACACGGCAAGGAGCATGCCCGCGGTGAGGGTGACCGCGCCGATCAGATCGTGACCGCCGCCGTCGGCGGGGCGGTCGCGCGGGATCAGCCGGTGCCCGGCGACCAGCGCGGCGAGGGCGAGTGGCACCGGGACCAGGAACGTCCAGCGCCAGCCGAGGCTGGTGAGCAGGCCACCGAGGATCAGGCCGGAGGAGTATCCGCTGGCACCGAACACCGTGAAGATCGAGAGCGCCCGGTTGCGGGCGGGTCCCTCGGGGAACGTCGTGGTGAGGATGCTCATGGCGGTCGGCGCGGTGAAGGCGGCCGCGAGGCCCTTCACGAAGCGGGTGGCGATGAGCAGCGCGCCGTCGTCGACCAGGCCGCCGATCAGGGACGCCACGGTGAAGACGCCGAGCGCCACGAGGAAGACACGACGGCGGCCCAGCAGGTCGGCGGTGCGGCCGCCGAGGAGCAGCAGGCCGCCGTACCCGAGAACGTAGCCGTTGACGATCCACTGCAGCGAGGTGGTGGAGAGGCCGAGTTCGGCACCGATCGAGGGCAGCGCCACTCCGACCATCGACACGTCGAGCCCGTCGAGGAAGAGGACGCCGCACAGCACCGCGAGGACACCCCAGAGCCGCGGGGTCCAGCGATGGCCCAGGTCTTCCGGCGCCCTGGCGACCGAGTCAGTGATAGTCACGCCGCGACACTAGATGCGCGTGCATCTAATGTCCAAGCATTGGATTCGTACGCAAATAATTCTTGTGCATTGACTCGGCGAAGCGGATAGGATGCCCCGCATGGAGCAGGAAGTCGCGCTGATCGGGCAGTGGCGATCCCTGCTGACCAGCTACAACGAGATCGCATGCCATCTGGAGCGGGTGCTGCAGGACAGCCACAAGCTCACGCTGAGTGAGTTCGAGACGCTCGACCGTCTCACCACACAGGAGTGTGACAAGCGACGCATGCAGGACCTGGCCGAGGTTATGTATCTGAGTCAGAGCGCCCTGTCCCGCACCGTCGCCCGCCTGGTCAACGCCGGGCTGGTCGCCCGCACGCACTGCGAGGACGACCGCCGCGGCGTCTTCGTCGAGATCACTCCGGCGGGCCGTGCCCGGCACGCCGAGGCGCGCCGGGCACATCTGAGCGTGCTCTCCGAGCACCTAGTTTCGTAAGTCGCCGATCCGCGGCGCCCGCAGGTGGATCACGAGGACCGCCAGCGTGACGATCACCACGCCCGCCCCGATCATCGGTAGCGAGAGCGTGAGCGTGCCGAGGAACCAGCCACGCTGCTGCCCGTCCAGCTTCAGGAACGTGTTGCCGGAGACGTGCGCGACCACCGCCGCCAGGCCGAGCCCGACCACCAGCGGGGTCAGCAGCTGCAGCAGGTCGGCGCCGATCAGCACGCGGCGCGGGGTGCCGAGGACGGCCAGGGCCGCGGTCTGCCGCCGCGCCTCCCAGGCCCGGTCGACCGCGGCGACCACGAACGCGAAGAGACCGAGCAGGAATCCGGTCCAGATGCCGACCTGGAGCGCACCGCGGTGGATCCGGAACGCCTCCAGGGTGCCGAGGTTCCGGTTCGCCACGTCGGACATCGCGGTCGGCGCCACCTCGGCGGCCTGGGAGAGGAACCGGTCCAGGTCCGAGTCGCTGGGCGGCAGCACGTAGTGGAAGGCCGTGTCGTCGGTCCAGCCGGTCGGCAACCGGTCCCCGGTGACCAGGATCTCGGTCGCCATCTCCGAGCCGGCCCAGAGCGGCTTGACAGTGAGCGCCTCGTCCGGCGCGATGACCTCGACCGGTGCACCGGCCTCGCCGGCGAAACTCAGCCTCTGGCCGGGTGGGAGCACAGTGGAGCCGTCGACCGAGTCGGGGTAGCGGATGCGGTACGACCGGCCGGGCGCGCACTCCTCCAGCGGGCTGCGGTAGAGCTTGCGCGCGTCCTCGCACCGCGCCAGGACCATCGTGACGCCGAGGACGCGGACGTAGTCGTCGAGGTCGGCGGGTGGACCGGATCCGCGGGGCGGCTGGACGACGCTCTGCACGGATGCCCAGCGGATCGGTGCGGGCAGGTCACGCAGCCGCTGCTGCGCGTCCGCCGGCACGGTGCGGCCCGACATGCTGACCTGGTGGTACGGCACCGGCGGGCCGGCCGCGAGCTCCATGTCGCGTACCAGGCCGGCGCCGAATCCGCTGACCAGGACGAGCACCACGAGACCGAGCACGAGCCGGACCGCGGAGGCCGGGAAGAACTCCAGCCGGCGCGCGGCGATCCGCAGCGTGGGGGCGGTGTCGGCGCGGCTCACCCGGCCGGCGATCCAGCTGATCATCGGGCGCAGGGCGAGCGGCAGCCCGAGTGCGCCGAGCAGCAGGCCACCGAGCAGGAACCAGCCGGCCGACGGCGGCATGACCAGTCCCCGGCCGGTCGGCCAGATGACCAGGTTGAGGCCCATCAGCAGCAGGCCCGCGACGAACGGCAGCGCCAGCCACCAGCGCGGGCGGGGTTCGGCCAGGTCGAAGCGGGCGGCGAGCGGGCGGCGTACCGAGCGCAGGGCACCCAGCGCGCCGAGCAGGGCCGAGGCCGCCACCACGACGACCAGGACGCTCACGACCTGGCCGGTGTCGAGCGAGGCGCGCTCCGGGAACCACTGGAAGCCGAGCACCCGGGAACGCGCCAGCACCGGGTTGACCGCCTCGTAGAGGAGCAGGCCGAGGCCGGTGCCGAGCACGCCGTACAGGCCGGACTCGACGGCGGCCACGGTCAGGATCTCGCGCTGGGACGCGCCGACCAGCCGCAGTGCCGCGTACCGGCGGGCGCGAGTCGCGGCCGACAGCCGGGCGCAGACGAACAGATAGATCAGAGCCGGCCCGCCGATCAGCAGGGCAAGTTCGAGCGCGACGCTGCCGTCCTGCTCGGCCGAGGCGTCCATCAACCGGTCGATGCCCTGCCACCCGACGGCGGGCCGGCCGTCACGCATCCGGCTCGCGTCCAGACCGACGTACGCGACCAGGTCGTCCGCGCCCGCCAGGCCCTCCGGGCCGATCTCGCCCACCACCCGGCCGGGCACCCGGCTCGACATGCCCTCCTCGGCGAGCAGCGGCGCCAGCGCGGGCGACACCACGGCCTCGCCGGGTCCCGGGTATCGCGCGGCGCCCGGCGGCAACGGCGCCCCCGCGGCGACGTCGCTGACGAACACCCGGGTCACCCGCCGGCCCTGCCAGCCGTCCTCGAGAAGCCGGAAACGGAACGCGGCCGGCTCGCCGTCGACGGCCACGTCCGGGTAGCGGGCCGCGGCCTGGGTCGCGCGGTCGTCGAGGATGCCGGGAACCGCCCAGACCAGGGCCGCCGCGGCGACACCGACGGCGAGGCCGCACACCATCGCGGCCAGCCGGACGACGGCGCCGCGCCCGCCGCCGAACAGCAGTCGCAGGGCCAGCCGCAGCGTGGTCATCGAGCCGCTCCCGCGTTACGGCCGTCGCGCAGTTCGACGACCCTGTCAGCGCGGGCCGCGATGCCCGGGTCGTGCGTCACCAGCGCGACAGCGGTCCCGTTCTCCCGGGCCAGGGTCACGAACGCGTCCAGGATGGCCGTGCCGTTCGCGCTGTCCACCGAACCGGTGGGCTCGTCGGCGAAGACCACCTCGGGCCGGTGGGCGATGGCCCGCGCGACCGCAGCGCGCTGTGCCTGGCCGCCGGAGACCAGGGCCGGCCGGCGAGCGGCCTGCCCGGTCAGGCCGAGGCGCTCGATGAGCTCGTCGACCCGGCGGCGGCGGTCCCGCGCGGGCACCCTGAGCAGCTCCAGGGGCAGGCTGATGTTCTCCCGCAGCGACAGCTCCGGCACGAGTTCCGCGGACTGGAAGACGAAGCCGAACCGGGCGCGGCGCAGGGCCGCGAGCTCCTCGGGCTTCATCGAGGTGACGTCGTTCTCGCCGTACCGGACCCGGCCGGCCGAGGGCCGGAGCAGACCGGCCATGCAGTACAGCATCGAGGTCTTGCCGGAGCCGCTCTGCCCCACCAGGGCGACGATCTCTCCGCGCGCCACCGTGGCGCTCGCCCCCGCGAGCGCGACCGTCGCGCCGTAGGAGAGCGACAGGTCTTCCGCGTGCAGCATGGCCGCTCCGTTCGAGTCGGGATCAGACATTCGCATCACTCGCCGCGCAGGATTCCGGCCGGTGCGATCCGGGACGCCGCCCACGCCGGATACAGCCCGGCGAGCATGCCGATGGCCAGGCCCATCACCGGGCCGCCGGCCAGCACGATCGGGTCCAGCGCGACGATCCAGCCCTTGACGATGGCCACGGCGGCGGTCACGTTCACCCCGATCACCGTGCCGAGCAGGCCACCGGCGAAGCCGAGCAGGCCGCTCTCGGTGAGGAACTGACCGGCGACCGCGCGGCGGGTGGCGCCGATCGCGCGGCGCAGGCCGATCTCGGCCCGGCGTTCCATCACCGACACCGAGGTGGTGTTCGACACACCGAGCGCGCCGATCACCAGCGACACCGCGGCCAGGCCGAGCAGCAGCGAGCGGTTGTCCGACTCGACACCCTGCCGGAAGTGGTCGAGACCGGGCGGGACGGCGACCGCCAGGTCACGGGGTCTGCGGGGGTCGAGTGCGAGCGGGGCCTCCGTCCCGACCTGCGCGGCGGCGCCGATCCGCGTGCGGATCACGACCTCGGCCGCGGTGTACGTCCCGGACACCGATGTGCGGCACACCTGGTAGGGCACGAAGACAGCGCCGGTCAGCCGGGGATCACCGGCGGGCGGCGCGACGACACCCAGCACGGTCAGCGGCAGTCCGCCCACCCAGACCATCCGGCCGGCCGCCGGGTCGGTGACACCGAGCCGGCGGGCCATCGTCGTGTCCAGCAGCGCCACCGCGTCGCCGCGGGCTCCGTGCCCGTCGTCGAACTCGCGGCCGCCGACCAGACGGACACCGAGCGTGCGCAGGGCGGACGGCTCGATCGCGAGCACGTTGGCGCGCTGGGTGGGTGGTTCCACCGCGGCGGCGACCCGGCCCACCGGCATCTGGTCGGCGCCGGCACAGAGCAGGCCGGCCGATTCGACGCCGTTCAGCTCGCCGACTCCACCGGCGGCGCCGGCATCAGGAGGGACCGCGCCCTTCGGGTAGCGGACGGTGACCATGGTCGCCTCGAGCGCGTCGAATCGGTCCGAGACAGCGCCGGCGGCGGTCGCGGCCACACCGAGGGTCGAGCTCACTGCGGCGATGCCGAGTGCGATTCCGGCAACGGTCAAGAGCGATCGTGTACGCCGCCCGCCCACCGCCCGCAATGCTTGCTCGACGACGTCCCGCACGGGGGTACGCGGTTCAGGCGACACGGCCGTCCACCATGGTGACGACCCGGTGCGCGCGGTCGCGTACCACGTCCTCGTGAGTGACCACGACGATCGCCCGCCGCCCGTCCGCCAGGCTGCCCAGCAGGTCGAGGATCTGCCCGGTGTTCTCGCTGTCCAGGTTGCCGGTGGGCTCGTCGCAGAGCAGCACCGGCGGATCGCCGACCAGCGCGCGGGCCACGGCGACACGCTGCTTCTCGCCGCCCGACAGGTGCGACGGCAGCGACCGCAGGCGGTGCGTCATGCCGACCCGCTCCAGCACCTCGGCCGCGCGAGCCGCCCGGCCGGCGCGCGGCGCGCCCTGATGCACCAGCGAGAGCATCACGTTGCCGAGCACGTCGAGGTGCGGGACCAGGTGGAACGCCTGGAAGACGAAGCCGAGCCAGACGGCGCGCAACGCGGTGATCCGCCGGTCGGGCCAGCCACCGGTGTCGGCGTCGCCGATGCGGCGTACCCCGCTGGTCTGCTCGTCCAGCAGCCCGAGGATGTTGAGCATCGTGGACTTGCCGGAGCCGCTGGCGCCGGTGACCGCGACGAACTCGCCCGGATACAGCTGGAAGTCCACGTCGCGCAGCACGGTGGCGGGCGGCGGGCCCGGATAGGTCTTGCCGACCCCGGCGAGCTCGATCAGGGGCGCGTCAACCGCCATCGGGGGTCCCGTTCCGGAAAGCGACCACCACGTCCGTACCGGCCGGGAGGTCCTCGGCGGGTTCGACCGCGGCCCGCCCGGCCACGGTGAGCACCACCTCGACCGGCACCGACCGCTGACCGGACGGGCCGGCGACGGTGACCGCCGATCGGCCGTCGGAGCCGGTCCACAGTGCGGAGACGGGCACCACCACGGTTCCCTCCGGACTGCGCGACAGCGTGACGGTGACCTGCTGGCCGGCGCCCACCCGGGCGTCCGCCGCGGTCTTCCCGCTGACCCGGACCGTGCACTGCCGGGTAGCCGCGGCCTCCTCGTCCTGCCGGGACTCGGTGCGGGGCAGGTCGGCGATGCCGCGCAGGGTCGCCTTGCGCCCGTCGAACGGCCCGTCGCCCATACTCCAGGCGGCCCGGTCACCGGCCCGGTCCAGCCGTTCCTCGTCGTCCGCGCCGATCCGCGCGGTGACCTGCCAGCCGCCCGAGGCGAGCGAGAGGACGGCCTGACCGGCGGCGTCGTCGCCGACCTTGCGAGACACCGCGGCGACCGTTGCCGGCAGCCTCTTGAGGAAGGAGAGTTCCGCCGCCGGAACCACGACCTCCGGCTCCGCTTCCTTTTCCTTCTCCGGCTTCGGGGTCTCGTCCGGCGTCGCCTCGGGCTCGGACTCCGCGGCCCGGTACCCGTTGCGCTGGTAGAGCCGCTTCACGTCGGCCACCGTCCGGGCGTCGAACGTGCCGGTCACCGGGGTGCCGTACAGATCGCCGAGCGCCGTCTGCAGCTGGCGCACGTCGCGCCCGGTGTCTCCGGCGGTCAGGTCGCGATATGCCGGGAACGCGCCTTTGAGCGCGATCACCGGGCGCCCCGAGACCTCGGCCAGCACGTCGCCGGCGTCGGCCACGTCACCGGAACGCATCGGCAGCGACGTCACCACGGGCCGGACCCCACCGGCCGGCGGGCCCTTCACCACGACGGTGTTCTCCCGGCCGAGCACGCCCTCCAGCACGATCTCGTCGACCAGCTCGCCGGTCTCCACCCGGGCGGTGACCACCGAGGGGGGTGGCGGCTCGCTCAGCGCGGCCCGCTGCTGTTCGGTACGTGCCCGGCTCGCCACGATCCAGCTGGACGCGGTCGCGGCGGCCAGCAGGACGCAGAGCACGATCCACGGCCAGGTTCTCCGGCGTTCCGGCGGCAACCGCATCCGGTCAGCCCTGGAGCATTCGCTGCGCGTTGGCCAGGGCGGTCTCCTGCGACTCCCGGTACGCGGCGATCTCCGCCTCGTGCCCGCTCAGGTACTCGGCGAGGTGCCGTTCCCAGGCCGTCCGCCGAACCGTGGAGACCTGGTGCTCCGCTCCACAGCGGGCGTCGGCCGCGGCCAGCGCCGGCTCGTCCACCTCGGCGTCGTCGCGGCCCTTGGTGTGTGTCAGGTCACGGGCGCTCTCCGGGTCGGCGAGACCCGGGAAGCCGGCCTTCTCCATGCACTTCGACCAGCCGGCCACCGCCTCGCCGACGACCTGGTCGGCGACGGTCTGCTCCCGGGCGATGTCCGAGCCGCGACGGGCGAACACCGCCGTACGGAATGCGCCCTGGACGTCGCCGAAGAGCTCGGCTGCCACCTTCCCGCCGCAGCCGTCGGCCGGAATGCCGACCTCGGTGCCGTCGTCGAGCTGGATCACCGTCTCCTCGCCGAGCGCCGCCTCGTAGCGCTGCTGCTCCGCCTCGCTCAACCGCCCGAACGCGTCGCGCGACCCGCCGCCCGCACTCTCGTCCGGCTCAGCGCTCGCCTCGGGATATCCCTTCGCGACGGCGTCGACTGCCGGCGGGTCGACGAACGGGTACACCCCGGCCTGGAACGGCTCCGCCGCGTCCTCCCGCGGATGCGTGGTGAAGCCCTTCTCCTCCATGCACTCCCGGATCAGCCGCCGGCTCGCGTCCTCGACCTGCGCGTCGGTGGCGAGCGCCGCGTTCAGCTCGGTGGCCGCCCGCTCCGCGGATCCGTCACCGGCCGTGGACCCGCCCGTGTCGGAGCATCCGGCGGCCGTCGCGACGACCAGCAGACCGGCCACGAGGGCACGGCGCGTCAGCCGCAGATCCATGGTTCTTCCTCCAACTCCTGCGGGCCGGAAAAGGCGGTGATCACCAGATCAGCCTCATTCCGGTAGGACAACCCGCAGCCGTACGGGGTCGACGGGGCAGCGCGGATCGGTTCGACATGATAGAGACAAACGCCAATGTGAGAATCGCTTTTTGTATCGGCGCGTGACGGAGGTAGAGTTCCGGCTCGCCGCGAAGAAGATCGATGTACAGCGCTGTTTTCGATCTTCTTTGCCAGCGAGAACGGGGAACCCAATTGACTGGAACCAGCATTACCGTGCAGGGGCCCACGGCCCCGGGGGAGACGCCGCAGATCACGCACCTGTCCGATGGCGAACAGGCCGTCTTCGGCACCTGCGGCTGCCGTCGCTGCCGCTTCGACATCCGGCTCGCGCCGGCGTCGCCACAGGGGTACGCCGGCCGGATCACCGCCGTCGACGAGCACTGGCGCCTCGACAATCTCTCCGGACGACACGAACTGTTGGTCGAGAACATCGACCGCCCGCACGAGTACCTCTCGGTGGCACCGGGGGTCGGCGGCATCCCGATCCCGTTCGAGATCTCCCGGGTCTATGCCCGCGGCACCGGCTCGGACCTCGGCGTGACCGTCTTCGGCATGGAGTCGAGCCTCGCCTCGCCGATCGAGGCGCGCTGCCTGACCCCCGAGGAGACCGGGCCGCTGCTCAACCCTGCGAGCACCCACTACCAGGTACTCGCCGCACTGTGCGCCCCACGCCTGCACGGCGCCCCGGACAGCCCGCTGCCCTCGGCCGCGCAAATCGCCCGAACGCTGACCGCCGCCGGCAACCGCCTGTCCGAACGCGCCGTCGTCGCACACATCGACTACCTGGTCACCCGCCTCGGCCTGCGCCGCCCGGAACGCGCCGGCCGAGCCTGGAAACGAGAACTGCTGGTCGCCACCAGCCTCCGCGACGGCCTCCTGGACGAGGCCACCATGATCAATTTCCCTGGCGCGGGTCATCAGACCACAGCCGACTGATCATCCGCCCGCTCACGTCCCCCAGCGGCCAGGGACCCTCGTGCCGAGAGTCCTTGGCCGCCTCCCGGTTGTCCCCCAACAGATAGACCTCACCGTCCGGCACGGTCACCGCAGCACACTCGGTGGCCGATCCGGACGCCACATAGGACTCCTCGATCACCGCGCCATCGCGCGAAACCCGGCCACCCGCACAGGAGATCCGATCCCCACCAAGACCGATCACCCGCAACAGCCGCCCACCCGACACAGCCCCCACAAGGACCACGTCACCGCGCTCCACCCCACCCACCTTGACCACCAGCACCGTGGACCCCGCCACAACCGTCGGCTCCATGGCCGTGGACGGCACCCGAACCGGCCCCACCACCCAAACCCACAGTGCCGCCACCAGGACAACCAGGACAACCAGGCCCACACCCCACCGCCGAACCCGCCGCCCCCGGCCACCCCGAGCCACCGGTTCCACTTCCGCAGTCACGTTGCCCAACCTCCGCGTCTCCGTGTCGGCACGACCTAGATGGCGCTCCCTTAGCGGCGCAGGCTGAAACTCTACATATAAAGAGTTTTCTTGACCAGCCGCACCACGCAGAAAGGTGCCGACAACCGGCCCAGCCGGTCATCGACACCTCTCGCTACCTACTAGAAGTCGAAGTACTCAGAGTCGCAGGTGTTGCCACCCCAGTCCTCGACACAGGCCTGAACCCACCCGTAGTCGATCCGGGTGACCGACAGGTCATACACGTAGTTGTCCTGCCACTCCTTGGTCCCGTTCCCGCCACTGTGGGTGTTCTTCTTCTCCCACCCACCACCGTGGATCTTGCCCTGGGTGTACACCGAGTGGCCATCACCCGCAGTGTCGTGCAGGTAACCCCAGTAGTTCATCGTCCCGTCGTTGGAGCTGTTCGTGTACGTGGTGACGGTCGCGTTGCTACTGGGCGTCGACCCAGCAAAAGCCGCCCCCGAAACAGCCACTCGGAACGAAACCGCCGACGCCGCCGACCCAACCCCCAGAACCCCCAGGCCAGCCAGCGTCAGAACAGCAACAGCACGCTTACCCTTCACAGTTCCTCCTCGATAAGAATGGCACCCAAACCCACCACTCAAATCGACCAGGAACAATCCGCGCCCATACAGACCCAACGGGGCAGCGCAAACCACAAAAAACTGCTACAGGCCCTCAGATGCTGACCGAAATCCCCACAACCGGCGGCTTGGGCAACCGCAACGTCCGAGCCACCCAGTTACCCACCCGCGAAGTCAAATACTTCCGCGCAATGATCGCCCGAGCCTCCCGAGTCCCCTCCTCATCAAGAACCCGAGCCACCCCCTCAGCACTGACAGCCCCGTCCTTAACCCGCCCCCGCAGATCACAGACCGTGACAAGCACCCGCCCATCCCGCCGAATCCGCTTAACCTTCCAGGCATCAGCATCAGAAACGATGTACATCAACCCACCAACAGTCGCCTGCCACACAGGACTCACCACAGGAGTCCCATCCTTACGATAAGTGGTCAACCGAACGTACTTACTACGCGCAATCTCCTCAGGCACACCCATGCTGAGAGGCTACGCCCGCAGTAACCGCAACCGTCTCCCCACCGCGCCCACCGTAACGTGGGGGTCTGGGGGGTCGCCCCCCAAGCAGGAATGCGAAGAGCCCCCCGGTCCGCGCATTCCGCGGACAGGAGGGCCCCAGGGCTAGTAGCGGGGACAGGATTTGAACCTGCGACCTCTGGGTTATGAGCCCAGCGAGCTACCGAGCTGCTCCACCCCGCGTCGGCTCGTTAACAGTAGCGCAGGGGCTCCGGGGGCTGCAAAACGGCCCCCGGAGCCGTGCGTCACTTTTCAGCCGCCCGCTGTGGGCGACGGGTTGGTGGAGGCGCCGGACGGCGGTGTGACGGCCGGCGTGTTCGTACCCGCTTTCTGGGCGTTCTGGAAGCGGGTCATGGCTTCGTCGAGGGCCTTGAGGGCTTCACCCTGCTTGACGAAGTCTCCGGCCTGCTGCGCGGCCCGGAGGTCTTCGATGGCCTTGTCGACGTCGGCGGCCGCCTGTGCCAGATCACCAGGAACGGCGGTGGGCGGCGCGCTGGGCGGTGTGCTGGTGCCCGGGTTCGGCGTGGTCGGCGTCGACGGCGGCGTACTCGGGTTGGGTGTGCCGGTCGTCTTGCCGAGGGCGGCGAGTGCGGTGAGGCCCTTGGTGAGGTTGTCCTCGAGGACGACGTAGGTGCCGCCGTCGCCGTACGACATCAGGACCTTCTGCAGCAGCGGTGCCGCGCCGGCCTGGCTGCTCTTCACGTAGACCGGTTCGACGTACAGGATGTCGTCGGCCAACGGCAGCGAGATGAGGTTGCCGTAGAGCACGGACGCCTGGCCGCCCCGGGTGAGCAGGGCGAGCTGCTGGGAGATGTTGTAGTTGTTGACCATCCGCTGATGCACCTGGACCGAGCCGGGCACCACCGTGTCGTCGGGCAGTTCGAGCACTTCGACCCGGGGTTTGCCGTCGACGTAGGACGCGGAGATCAGCGCGGACATGTTCTCCCGGTTGGCCGGTGTGACGCCCGCGGTGATCTGGAAGCGGGTCTCCTCCTGCTCCGGGAGTTTGACGTTGAGATAGAACGGCGGCTGCTTGACACCGTTCTGCGGCGAGTCGGGCGCGTTGGGCACCTGCCAGAAGTCGTCGCCGGAGAAGAACGTCCGCGGTTCGGTGACGTGGAACTTGGTCAGCAGGTTGCGCTGAACCTTGAACAGGTCGGCCGGGTAGCGGAAGTGGTCGGACAGGTCGGCCGGGATCTGTGCCTTGGGCACCACGAGGTCGCCGCCGAACGCCTTGTTCCAGGCCTTGAGGACCGGGTCGGTGTCGTCGAACTCGTAGAGGGTGACGGTCCCGTCGTACGCGTCGACGGTCGCCTTCACCGAGTTGCGCATGTAGTTGACGTCGTCGCGGGCCAGCGCGAACGAGCCCTGCCCGGTCAGCTCGTCACGGGTCTCCGTGGCGAGATTGATCTTCTGGGCGTACGGGTACGTCTGCGCCGTCGTGTACCCGTCGAGGATCCACGTGATCCGCCCGTTGACAACCGCCGGGTACGGGTCGCCGTCGATGGTGAGGAACGGCGCCACCTTCTCCACACGCTCGCGCGGGGTCCGGGTGTACATGAGCCGCGAGTTGTCGTTGACCGCGTCGGAGAGCAGGAAGTTGCTCTCGGTGTTCTTGATCGCGAACACCAGCCGGCGGAAGAACGAGCCGATCTCGACGCCGCCCTTGCCCTCGTAGGTGTAGAGGACGGAGGCGTCGGTGTTCTGCTCCTGCGGCCGGTCGAACTCGACGTGCTTCTCCGGGTCGCTCTGGCCGACGATCGCGTACTCGCTGGACTGCTCGCCGTAGTAGATCCGCGGCTGCTCGGCCTTGATCAGGTCGGTGGACGCGGAGCAGTTGTCGCCGGTCCGGGTCTCGGCGCCGAGGAAGCCGGACACGAAGTACGGCAGGCCGGTGCCGCACACCTGGTTGGCCGGCGCCGCCACCAGGCCGTAGCCGTGGGTGTAGACGGTGTGCCGGTTGAGCCAGTTGCGCTGCTGCGCGGTCAGCTTGTCGTCGTTGATCTCACGGGCGCCGACCACGTAGTCCTGGGTCTTGTTGTCGATCGTGTACCGGTCGACGTCGAGCTTCTCGCCGAAGTCGTAGAAGCCACGGGACTGCTGGGACTGGGTGAACGCCTGGGAGACCAGCTGCGGGTCGATCAGGCGTACGTTCTGCGCGCTGGTGTCGGAGGCCAGGGCGGCCGGCGGACTGCCGCTGCTCGCCCGGTACTGACTGACCTCGGTGTCGGACAGCGCGAACGCGTCCCGGGTGGAGTCGATGGACCGCTGGATGTACTCCTGTTCCTTGTCGAACAGGCTCGGCTTGACCTGGAAGTTCTGCACGGCCAGCGGGTAGATGCCGCCGATCGCCACCGCGGAGACGGCGAGCAGCGCCAGCGAGACGCCGGGCCAGACCAGGTTCCGCATCACCGCGTTGGAGAACACGATGATCGCGATCGCCACCACCACCGAGATGTAGGCGAGTATCTCCTTGGCCGGCAGCAGCGCGTTCACATCGGTGTATCCGGCGCCGTACAGCCCCGGGGAGACGTGCTGCTCGAGCAGCAGGGCTCGCCTGTCCAGTATGTAGGCGACCGCCTTGAGCAGCACGAAGACCGCGACGAGCGAGGTCAGGTGCGCCCGGGCGGCGGTGGTCATCCGGTCGCCGACGCCCTGCAGGCGCACCCCGCCGAAGATGTAGTGGACGGCGAGCGCGCCGAGCACCGACAGCACCACCGCGGTGAAGCCGACGCCGAGCAGGTAGCGCCACAGCGGGTACTCGAAGATGTAGAAGGAGACATCCACGTTGAACTGCGGGTCGGTCACACCGAACGGCCCGCCGTTGCGGAAGAGCATCCAGTCGCTCCACCGGCTCTGCGCGGAGAGGCCGGCGAAGAATCCGATGATGAGGCTGACCACGGCGATCCAGGTGCCCAGGCGGGGCGCGAGGATCATGCGGTAGCGCTCCAGGGTGGCCTGTTCGGCCGAGTGCGGGCGCAGCAGCGGTCGCAGCCGGTACGCCAGGTAGAGGTTGCCGGCCACCACCAGCGTCATCAGCGCGCCGATCACCAGGAACAGGGTGAGCCTGGTGAGCAGCATGCCGGAGAAGACGCTCGTGAAGTCGACCTCCTCGTACCACAGGTAGTCGGTGTAGGCGTCGATACCCCAACCGAGCAGTGTGAAAAGAATGAATACCCCGACCAGGACGCCGACGGTGACGCGACCGCGCCGGCTCATCCTCGGTAGAGGAGTGTTACGCATAACCAACGTTGGCTCCACATTCCGTCTGGCCGGTGATTCACCTTACGATGTCGCATCCAGCATCAATACGCGGCAGAACTGTCTCGTTACGACCGGCACGGTGTCACGCCGCCGAGCATGGTTTCGGCGTCGCGCCGGAGGTGTACGCGGTGAGCGCGGCGAGCGCGTCGTCCACGGTGGCCACCTCGGCCATGGTCAGGCCGGGAACCGCGTTGCGCAGCGCCTCCGCACAGTTGTCCTTCGGCACCAGGAAGAGCTCGGCGCCGGCATCCTTGGCGCCGACCAGCTTCTGCGGGATGCCGCCGATGGGTCCGACGTTGCCGTCGTCGTCGATGGTTCCCGTGCCGGCGATGATTTTTCCGCCGGTGAGGTCCTCCGGCTTGAGCTTGTCGATGATGCCGAGCGTGAACATGAGCCCGGCGCTCGGTCCACCGATCTTTTCCAGATCGATATGGATGTCGAACGGGTCGTCCTGCTTGGTGCCGATCTCGATGCCGATCCGCGGCGTGTCGTCCTTGCCGTCGGTCTTCGACGTGACCTGCGCCGTGCCCGGCTTGCCGCCGCGCTCGTAGGACACCGTGAGCGCGGTGCCGACCGGCTTGGCCCGGATCAGCTCGGCGACCTGGCCGGGCCGTTCGATCTTCGTCCCGTCGACGGCGGTGATCACGTCGTCGACGCGGAGGACGCCGTCGGCCGGGCCACCCGTGGTGATCTTCCGCACGAACGGGATAACCGGGTGGCCCAGCTCGCGCAGCGCCACCGTCTCGGCGCTGGTCTGCGACTGCTTCCACTCCTGCGCGTTCTGCTCCTGGACCTGCTGCTCGCTCTGGTCCGGCGGGTAGATCAGCTCACGCGGGACGACCGCGTCGTCGCCGCTGAGCCAGCCGCGGATCGCCCACACCAGCTCGACCTGCGACTGCACGTTGACCGTGGTCAGCCGCAGCTGACCGGTGGACGTCGATGTCTCGCCCTTCTTGACCTGGATCACCTCGGTGCCGTTGTCCGAACCGAGGGTGTTGACCGTGGGTCCTGGCTTGAGCACCACGTACGGCAGGGGTGCGACCATGACACCCGCTGCGAGCAGAGCGGTGATCAGGGCGCCGAGGATGACGGTGACACCGCGACGTCTCATGCGCGTGAGCGTACCCACCCTGTCTGAGTTCTCTCTGAGCTGATACCTCCCTCAGTCCGCTGCGAGCATTTCGCGCGTACCGTTGGGGTCGTGCCTGATATCCCGTTCGGCTTCTCCCTGCCGGGCGCTCAGCCGCCCGACCCCTCCGACCCGCAGCAGATGCAGCAGTTCATGGCGCAGCTGCAGCAGATGTTCGCCGCGCCCGACAGCGGCCCGGTGAACTGGGACCTGGCCCGGCAGGTGGCCGCCAGCCAGCTCTCGGCGACCGGCGACCCGTCGGTCAACATGCTGGAGCGCCATCATGTCGAGGAGGCGCTGCGCCTCGCCGACCTCTGGCTCGACCCGGTGACCGCCCTTCCGAGCGGCATCCGCAAGGCGGTGGCGTGGAACCGCAACGAGTGGATCTACAACACCCTCGACGTGTGGAAGAAGCTGTGTGAGCCGATCGCCGGCCGCATGGTGGGCGCCATGGGCGACCTGGTGCCCGAGGAGGCCCGCGCCCAGCTCGGCCCGATGCAGTCGATGGTCGCCACGCTCGGTGGCGCACTCTTCGGCGGCCAGCTCGGCCAAGCCTTCGGCCAGCTCGCGGCGGAGGTTCTCTCCGCGGGCGACATCGGGCTCCCGCTGGGACCGGCGGGCACGGCCGCGTTGATCCCGGCCAACATCAAGGTGTACGGGTCGGGGCTCGAGCTTCCCGAGGACCAGGTCCGGCTGTATGTGGCTCTTCGTGAGGCAGCACACCAGCGGCTCTTCGGGCACGTCCCGTGGCTGCGTGCACACGTGCTGAGCGCCGTCGAGACGTATGCGAACGGCATCACCGTGAACCGCGAGGCGATCGAGGAGGCGATGAGCCGGGTCGACCCGAGCGATCCCGAGTCGATGCAGGCGATGGCGCTCGAGGGCATCTTCACGCCCGAGGACACCCCGCAGCAGAAGGCCGGCCTGGCCCGGCTGGAGACCGCGCTGGCCCTGGTGGAGGGCTGGGTCGGTCACGTCGTCGACGCCGCCGCCGGTGACCGGCTGCCGTCGGTGTCCGCGCTCGGCGAGGCGTTCCGGCGCCGCCGTGCCGCGGGTGGACCGGCCGAGCAGACCTTCGCCGCGCTCGTCGGCCTGGAGCTGCGCCCGCGCCGGCTGCGCGAGGCCGGCACGCTGTGGACGGCCGTCACCGAGCACCGGGGCATCGCCGGGCGCGACGCGCTCTGGGACCACCCGGACCTGCTGCCCACCGACGACGACTTCGCCGAGCCGGACACGTTCGCCCGGAGCCGGTCGGACTGGGACATCAGTGAGCTGGAGGGCCTGGAGGACGGCCCGAAAGAGGACTGATCAGGGTCTAGCCGCCCAGGAGGGCTCGGGTGTTCTCCCAGCCCTCCAGGGCGACGTCCAGGGTCGCGAGGTCGGCCGGGCCGCGCAGCCGGCGCCACTGCGGCGTGGAGGTGACGTCGCCCGGCGCGGGTGCGGTCCTGCGCAGGACCTGGGCAGATCCGGTGTCCAGGTCGTGGTCGGCCAGCCAGGCGGGTGCGGGAAGGCCGGTGGCGACGCCGAACAGCCCACCGCCCGGTCCACCGGGTGATACCGCGACCGCTTTGCCGTCCAGCGGCCGGAGAAGCTTGCCCAGGGTCATGCCGGGCACGTCCGGCGCGTCCGCCGCGATCACCGCGGCCTGGTCGAACCCGTCCGCGGCTGCGGCCTCCATCACCGGCAACACGGTCGGCGTGGAAATCTCATAGATTCTCGTCCCCGGCCAGGCGATCTCCTCGGCCAGCCCGCGATCCTCCGGCAGGGCCGCGATCGCCGCCTCAGCCTGGGCCAGCCGCGCGAGCAGATCCACCACATCCTCGGCCATGGCGGCCCGCCACGCACTCAGGCTCACACCGGGCGGACTCCACGTCACCGGCACCAGCAACGCCACAACCACCCGCTTGATCACATGTCCGAGCCTAGTGCTCGGCCATCACCAAGCTCCCGGCAGCGGAGACTCCCTCGAGGTAGCCGCGTGCGCGTTCGGCCTTGGGGAAGCGGTTCACCAGGTCCCAGAAGCGCGCGTTGTGGCTGGGCACGACCAGGTGCGCCAACTCGTGCAGCAGCACGTAGTCGATCACCCAGTCGGGCATCTCCTGGATGCGGTGCGAGATCCGGATGGTCGCGTCGTCGGGCGTGCAGGACCCCCAGCGGCCGTTCTGGTTCGTCACCCACCGTACGCTCGCCGGCGCCACCCGGTCGGCGTGATCGGCCAGATAGCGGGCGGTGAGCCGGCGGGCACGGGTCAGCAGGTCGGCGTCGGTGCAGCGGAGCCGTTCCTCGCGGGCGGCGAGCCGGGCGAGCATCCGCTCCACCCACTCGGTCTCCTCGGCGCGCGAGAACCGGTCGGGGATGAGCACGACCACGCGTTCCCCGTCGCGATAAGCGGACACCGTCCGTCGCCGGCGCTGACTGCGCCGCACTTCCACGACAGGCTTGCGCACGCGGGCCATTACCGGCTCGCGCGGCCCAGATTCGGGTTCACGTTGAGACGCTAATCCGCCGGACCCTGGTCACCGCAAGAGTACGGCCAATGACAGTCACCGGAAATGCGCACTTCGGCCGCATATACCCGAAAAAAATTTCCCCACCGGCAACATCGGAGACATCCGTCAACCTAGACCATCGTCGACTCAGCCCGCCACCGACCTCCCTGTCTGTTTTATGCCTTTCTGAAGGGATTCGTCGGCGTGTCCCGGCAAAATGGGTGAAAAGGATAGTTCGTACCGGCACACTCACGACGTCGGCGACACCGCCGACGCTGCTTTGACATGGAACCGGGCTGACCTGGGTAAGTGACCGCCCCGGAAGGGTGGCCACATCCGCGTGGCCGCGAGCGGTCCAGCGCCGCAGAACAGGTTCGCGCCCGCCGCCGCGAATCAGGCACACCGGGCCGAGCGGCCGATGACACGACGAGGAGGAACCGTGGCCGACAACACCTATAACGGCTACTGCGTCAAGTGCAAGGAGAAGCGTGACTTCCAGGGCAACGTGGAGGTCTCGAAGACCGGGATGAACATGGCGAAGGGCAAGTGCCCGGTCTGCGGGACCACGATGAACCGAATCCTGGGCAAGGCCAAGGCGTGAGCAAGGCTCCGGGGAGGCCGGGCAGCCGGCCTCCCCGGAACTTTTCGGGGTACGCCGTAACCGTGTCGGCCCAAACACGTTGAGTTAAAGGGGACTCCACCCAGCCTGTGGATAACTCCCCTCAAGCTGTGGACAACACGGAGTCACGATCCCCGGAGCCTGTGGATAACAACGTCTCTCCGCAGCGCCCCGGTGACACCCTGTCAGCATGACTCGGACACCGCTGCCCAGGCCCACCCTTATCCCCGGGCTTCCGCGCGTCTGGCGGAGCCCCGGTGAGCTGCAGATCGGGCTGGATCCAGCGCACGCCGTGCTCCTGCACCTGCCCGATCCACGGACCGCTCAGGTCCTGGACCTGCTGGACGGCAACCGGTCGGAGCGGTCGGTCCTGCTGCGCGCCGCCGAGCTCGGCGTGCCGCCGGAGGAGACCAGGGCACTGCTCGACCTGCTTCACGACGCGGGACTCGTCCTGCCGTCCGCCGCACTGCTGCCGCCCGCGCTGTCCACCGCGACCCGCCATCAGCTGGCCGGCGAGGCGGCCGCGATCGCGCTGGACTGCGTTTCGCGTACCTCTGAGAAGCCGGCCCGGATCCTGCGCCGCCGCGGCGCGGCTCGTGTCGTGATCAGCGGGCGCGGCCGTCTGGGCGCCACCGTCGCGATCGCCCTGGCCCAGGCCGGCGTCGGCAACGTGCACCCCGACCTGTCCGGCACCGTCGGCCCGGACGAACTGACCGGCGGGCCGCTGACTCCTGCCGACGTGGGCAGTCCCCGGCGCACCGCCGTCGCCGACGCGATCCTGCGCACCGCCCCCGCCACCGACGTGCGCGGGGTACGCCGGATCGCCGCCTCCCTCGTCGTTCAGCTCGCCCACGACGAGCCGACCGCGCTGATCGCCGCCGGGCACGCCGCACGCCGCCAGCCACACCTCGTGGTGGCCATCCGGGACGGTGTCGCGGTGATCGGCCCGCTGGTGCCGGCGGGCGGGGTTCCGTGTCTCAACTGCGTCGACCTGCACCGCCGAGAACGGGACTCGGGCTGGCCCGGCGCGCTGACCCCGCCGAGCCCGGACGCGACGGAACCGTGCGCCGTCGCCACTCTGCTGGCGGCCACCGCGTTCGCGGCCGGTGAGGCCCTCGCCTACCTGGACGGGCGCACTCCGGAGACGCTCGGCGCGGCCGTGGAGATCTCCGCTCCCGGCCGGTTCCGGCGCCGGACCTGGCCGCCGCACGCCTACTGCGACTGCCACCGACGGAGGCGGACCTTCACAGGACCTTCACCGCATAAGCACCAAACCACCAGCCGACGGGCGGAGTAACGCCCGGACGTCGGTAACAATGATCTGGTGACCGACATACCGCGCCGCGCGGCCTCCCGGACGGCCAAGCTCGCCGCACTGCCACTCGGCTTCGCCGGGCGCACCGCTCTTGGCCTGGGGAAACGGGCAGTCGGGATCGCCACCGACGTCATCTCCGCGGACATTCAGCAGCGCACCGCCGAGCAGCTCTTCAGCGTCCTGGGCCAACTCAAGGGCGGGGCGATGAAGTTCGGTCAGGCCCTGTCGGTCTTCGAGGCCGCGCTGCCCGACGAGATGGCCGGGCCCTATCGGCAGGCGCTGACCAAGCTGCAGGAGGCGGCGCCGCCGATGCCGGTGGCGAACGTGCACAAGGCGCTCGCACAGCAGCTCGGCCCGGACTGGCGCGACAACTTCGCCGAGTTCGACGACAGCCCGGCCGCCGCGGCCAGCATCGGCCAGGTGCACCGCGCGGTCTGGAAACTGCCGCCGGCCCGGCGCAACGCCCGGCCGAAGACGCTGGCGGTCGCCGTGAAGGTGCAGTACCCGGGTGCCGGCGACGCCCTGATCTCGGACCTGAAACAGCTGTCCCGGCTGGCCGGAATGTTCAAGATCATTCAGCCGGGGATCGACGTGAAGCCGCTCCTGGCCGAGCTCCGGGAGCGGGTCACCGAGGAGCTCGACTACGAGATGGAGGCGGAGACCCAGCGGGCCTTCGCCGCGGCCTTCCAGAACGACCCGGAGATCTTCGTGCCCCGGGTGGTCGCGTCCGCGCCGCAGGTCCTGGTGACCGAGTGGGTGGACGGTGACCCGCTGGCCCGGGTGATCGCCGACGGCACGCCCGAGCAGCGCGACGAGGCCGGCCGGCTCATGGCGGTCCTGCACTTCTCCGCGCCGCAGCGGGCCGGCCTGCTGCACGCCGACCCGCACCCGGGCAACTTCCGCATCCTTCCGGACGGCCGGCTCGGCGTGATCGATTTCGGCGCGGTGGCCCGGCTCCCCGGCGGGCATCCGGAGCCGATCGGCCGTCTGGTGCGGCTCGCCCTCGACGGCGAGGCCCAGGCCGTGGTCGACGGGCTGCGCGACGAGAACTTCATCAAGCGGGACGAGGAGATCGACGCGGAGGCGGTCCTCGAGTTCCTGCTGCCGATGATCGAGCCGATCGCGGTGGAGCGGTTCCGCTTCAGCCGCAGCTGGCTGCGCTCCGAGGCGACCCGGCTGGCCAGTCCGCGCTCACCGGCGTACCAGTTGAGCCGCAAGCTCAACCTGCCGCCGTCCTACCTGCTGATCCACCGGGTGACGCTGGGCTCGATCGGCGTGCTGTGCCAGCTGGAGGCGGAGGCGCCGTACCGGGAGATCCTGCAGAAGTGGCTGCCCGGCTTCGCGCCGGTCTCCTGATCAGAACGAAAAGGGCCCATCCGTATCGACGGATGGGCCCTCTTTCATTTCCCAGGTAGCGGGTCTTCTAGGTAGGAGTCTCAGACGCCGAGTTCGCGAGCGGCCCGGTGACGGGCCTCCATGGCGATGCGGCGGGCAGAACGGTAAGCCTCAGGTGCGTGGTCGCTCTGAGGCCGACGCATTCGGGCCCGGGAGAGCGCCTCTTGAATGAGTCTCATCTTGGCTCCATCAGTGTTCATCTCAGTACTCGGCTTCCGGATCTCGGTTACGTGGGTGGGGAGGGTGGTCATCTCAGGCCGCCAGGCGGACAGAGTTGCGGGAGTCCAGGCCGTTCGCGGCGAGCCGCTCCTCGACCTCGACAGCAAGCTCGGCGTCGCGAGCGACGTCGGCCTTGCGGGGACGGCCACGCGGCCGCTTGCGCGGAACAACAGCACCGCGCTCAAAGATCTCGCCGCCCCAGACACCCCAGGGCTCGCTCCGCTCGACCGCACCGGCCAGGCACTCGACGCGCAGCGGGCAGTCCCCGCAGAGCGACTTGGCCAGCTCCAGCTGGGCCGGGGAGTCCGAGAACCACAGGTCCGGGTCGAACTTCCGACAGGGCAGGTTTGCCTCGAGCTCGACGTTCATGTCGATCGGGGCCAGCGCCAGACTCATAAAGCCCGGTCACCTCTCTCTTTCTCGATCTTCTGGATCGCACTTCGTTCGCGCACCGGCCTGTGAGCCGGCAAAAATTTAGGCCGCGGATCCCGGTTACGGGTTCCGCGGCCTCGAGGTGAGCCGGAGGTCTGGTTTATCAGACCGGCCTTCCTCGAGGCGGGGTGCCGCTGCCACCATCCGTGTAGCGCTTGCTGGAGATGGAGTTGCTTCCCTTGAACCCAGTGGTCCCCTTGTTGCCATCGACGAGCACCAGAGCCGCTTCGCCCAGCTCGGCCTGGACCTGGATCCGGACCTGGTGCACCTGCGGCGCCCACACTCGCTCTGCAGCCAGCAGTGCCACCGGAGCGGCGGTGCCGGGCATCGGAGCGGAGGGCAGCAGGTTTGACGGCAGCAGGGTGCAGACAGCAGTCGGCAGCATCGACGGACGCATCGTGGTGTTGAGCTTCATCGTTGCCACCTCCTCCAGAACTGCACTCGTACTTGATCTCGGCGAACCCAGTGCTCGCCAAGGTGTGAACTGAGGCTATGCCTGCCCTACACGAGGAGGCAAACGAATTAACGGACTAGTTTTCAAAGTTTTTTCGAGCAAGATCATCAGGGCTCGCTCCGGCCACCAGAGCGAAGACCGCCTCGCCGTACTGACCGAGTTTGCGCGGTCCGATGCCCGCGATCGCGAGCAATTGCGCCGGTCCGGTCGGGCGGCGTTCCGCGACGGCCACCAGGGTGGCGTCGGTGAACACGACGTACGCAGGAACTTTGAGGTCCGCGGCGGTGCCGGCGCGCCAGACCTGCAGACGCTCGTAGAGGTCCTCATCCAGGTCGGACGGGCACGTGGGGCAGCGGCCCAGCTTCCGGTCGGCCCCGGCGAGCAGGGTGGCACCGCAGATCCGGCAGGACGCGATCTGTGTACGGCGGCGGTCGGGTTTCCGACTCCGATCACCCGGGCGCTCGCTCGCGCCGGAGCGCTCCAGCTGCGGGAGGAAGCGGCAGGGCCGCCGGGGACGGCCGCCGGGTGCCCTCGACTGGCCGTAGGAGAGCCAGAGCGCGTGGCGGGCGCGGGTCACCCCGACGTAGAGCAGGCGGCGCTCCTCCTCGAGCTGGTCGGGGGTTTTCGCGTACGTCGTGGGCAGCGTCCCGTCCGCGAGCCCCACCAGAAAGACCGCGTCCCACTCGAGGCCCTTTGCCGAGTGCAGTGAGGCCAACGTGACGCCTGCCACAGTCGGCGCGTGCTGCTGTTCCGCGCGCCGGGCCAACTCGTCGTTGAAGGCGGCGAGCGACACGTCCCGCTGCACCCGCCCGGCGTCGCCGATCGGCAGGATCTCCGGCGCGGCCGCGTGCTCCTCGGCGAGCGTCACCAACGCGGCGAGCGCCTCCCACTGCTCCCGGGCGGCGCCACCCGGCGGGGGCTGGTGCCGGTTCCAGCCGGTCGCCGAGAGTGCCTCCACGACCGCCTCGACCAACGGGGTCTCGCCGGGGATCGACCGCACGGCGGCACGCAGCGCGACCATCGCCTGGCGCACCTCGGACCGCTCGAAGAACCGCTCGGCGCCCCGGACCACATAGGGCACCTCGGCCTCGGCGAGCGCCTCCTCGTACGCCTCCGACTGCGCGTTCGTCCGGAACAGCACCGCGATCTCACTGGCCGGCGTGCCCGCCGCGATCAGCTCCTGGCACCGCCGCGCCACCGCCGCCGCCTCGCCCGGCTCGTCCGGGAAGATCTTGAGTTCCGGCTCCGGCCCGGTCGGCCGCTGGCCCACCAGCTCCAGCCGCAGCTTCGCCTCAGTGCCGCGCGCCTGCCGGATCACCGCGTTGGCCAGCCCGACCACCTGCGGTGTCGACCGGTAGTCACGGACCAGCCGGACCACCACCGCGCCACGCCGCTGGCGAGGGAAGTCGATCAGGTACCCCGACGTCGCACCGGTGAACGAGTAGATCGTCTGGCTCGCGTCGCCGACCACCGTCAGGTCGTCCCGGCCGCCCAGCCACGCGTCGAGGAGCCGCTGCTGAAGCGGGTTGACGTCCTGGTACTCGTCGACGACGAAGTGCCGGTACTGCGCGCGGATCTGCTCGGCGACGTCCGGGTGCTCCTCGATACCCCAGACCGCGGCCCGCAGCATGTCCTCGAAGTCGATCACGCCCTGGCGCCGCTTCAACTGCTCGTACGCCGCGAACACCTCGGCCACCTTGGCGGACTCCAGCGGCGGCTCGCGCAGCGCTTTGGCCGCGGCGACCGTGTACTCCCCCGGCTCGACCAACGATGACTTGGCCCACTCGATCTCACCGGCCAGGTCGCGGGCACCGTTGCGGTCGACCCGCACCCCGGCGCGCGTGGCGGCGAGCGAGACGATCCGGCTCTTGCTCTCCAGCAGCTCGGGCATGCCCCGGCCCTCCAGCAGCCGGGGCGCGAAGTAGCGCACCTGGCGCAGGGCGGCCGCGTGGAACGTGCGGGCCTGCACGCCGGTGGTGCCGAGCGCGGTCAGCCGGGCGCGCATCTCGGCGGCGGCGCGGGCCGTGAAGGTGACGGCGAGCACATGCCTCGGGCTGATCTCGCCGCTCGACGTTCGATACGCGATCCGGTGGGTAATCGCCCTGGTCTTGCCCGTTCCGGCGCCGGCCAGGATGCACACCGGCCCGGCGGGGGCGGTCACCGCCGTCCGCTGCTCCGGGTCGAGCCCGGCCAGCACCCCATCAGTCCGCACGGTAGGGAATCATGACACCCCCGGCGGGCGTTGTGCTTCTCAGCCGCACCGCTGTGTGACCTGTTTCGAAGGAGCCGTGACCGATGCTGACCATGTACTCGACGTCCTGGTGTGGGTACTGCCACCGCCTGAAGAGCCAGCTCGACCGGGAGGGCATCGCGTACGACGTCGTGGACATCGAGCAGGACGAGGCCTCGGCCGCGTTCGTGCGGAGCGTGAACGGCGGCAACCAGACCGTTCCGACGCTGAAGTTCGCCGACGGTTCGGCGCTGACCAACCCGTCGATCGTTCAGGTCAAGCAGCACCTGGCCGCCATCGCGGCGTAATCGTGCGAGAAAGGGCCGTCCCGATGCCGGGACGGCCCTTTTCCTCGTTTTACGGGATCAGCGCCGGGATGCTCGAGTCGAGCAGGCCGCGCTCCTTGAGCGCGCCGTAGAGCGGCGTGGTCTCCGGGTAGTGGCCCCACTGGTGGTCGCCGTCACCGTCGCCGAAGCCGCCGAGCAGCTGCTTCTGCACGTCGTTGAGGTTCGCCCACTCCGGCCGGTTCGGCAGGTCGCCGACCTCGTCGCGGATGGCGATCCAGCGCGGGGTGTATCCGAAGAAGGCGCCGACGCGGGTGATCGGCGAGTAGTTGTCCGACCGCGCGTGCCAGATGCGGCGGTCGAAGACGACCAGATCTCCCGGGTTCGCCGTGATCTGGATCGCGCCCTCGGGCTGCGGCCACGTCACGCCGCGGCTGGGCGGGCCGGGCAGCCAGTTGGTCTTGTGGCTACCGGGCAGGACGGTGAAGTTGCCCCGGCCGGTCTCGCTCACGTCCGAGAACCAGTAGGCCAGCTTCACGGACAGGCGCGGGCGGGGGTCGGTCTCGATCTCCCGGTTCTGCCGGCCGCCGTCCTGGTGCCAGTGCCACCAGTCCTTCTGCTTCTCGTGAATCTGCGGGTGCACGTCGATGTGCGAGTGGTAGACGTGGATGTTCCACCCGAGCAGCGACCAGATGTACTTGAACGCCTTCGGATGGTCGAGCAGGAACGCCAGTTCGGGGACCCCGGCAATCGGGGAGAGTTGGTGCAGAGCCCCCGTCGGCCCGAGCTTTCCCTCTCGCTTGCCCTTCTCGTACGCCTCGAGGATCGCGGTCCGCCCGACCTCGATCTCGCTCTCACTCAGCACCGACGGCACGACGATGTAGCCGTCGCGCTCGAACGCCTCCCGCTCTTCGGCGGTCATCGGCGTCCACGCCGGGGCTTCCACCTGGGTCATCGGTTCCCCTCTCGGTCTTTGTAACCAAGACGCGATGAACCCTCGACTTGGTTGCCACCTAACCGGAGATTTTTTCTTTTTCCTTAAGTCCGTCGTGCAACCACTTCTCGATCAGATAGAAGGCGATCGACGAGGCCATCGGCAGACTCATCGGCACACCCGAGTCCGGATGGACGTAGCCACCGGCGATCATCTTGGCGATCGCGTCGCGGGTGAACCAGTGCGCCTCGTCGATCTCCTCGGGGTCCAGGATCAGCGGCTGCGCCGGGTCAGCGACGGCGTGGAAGCCGAGCATGAGCGAGCCCGGGTACGGCCACGACTGGCTGCCCTCGTAGTGCAGCGCGGCGAGACCGATGCCGACCTCCTCGCGTACCTCCCGGGCCACCGCCGCCTCGGCGGACTCGCCGGGCTCGACGTACCCGGCCAGGCACGAGAACCGCAGCAGCCCGTCCGGCCCGGTGCCCCACGCGGCGTTGTGCCCGAGCAGGCAGCGCCCGCCCGGCCCGGCGGCACCGTCGTGCACCAATACGATCATCGCCGGATCGGTACGCGGCCACATGAGCTGGCCGTCGGAGTCGGCACGGGCCCAGCCGGCCTCGACCGCCACGGTCGGCTTCCCGGTCCGCGGCGAGAACAGGTGACTGATGTGCCAGTTGCCCAGCGCGGCGGCCGCGGTGAACAGCCCGGCGTCCCGGTCGTCGAGCAGATGACCGATCTCGCGCAGGGTCACCCCGCGCGTGTCGCCGTCCGGGACGAGCGGGGCGTTCATGGTCCAGACCGGGGTGCCGTCGACGTCGACGCCCAGGAACCAGCGCTCGGCGTCCGGCGCCTCGGCCGACGGCAGCAGGATCAGCGCGGCGCGGCCGTCGGGCCGGTCGCCGACCAGCGCCCGGCCGCCCTTGGCCAGGTCGACGACGAGGACCTGGCCGCGGTCCCAGGCCGCGGCCAGCCACTGCTCGTCCTTGCGCCGGTGCGCGGCCCGGTCCAGCGTGGTGCGGGCCAGCGGTGGGGTACCGGGCTGCTCGCCCAGATCGGGTTGTTCCGGTTCGGTCACTCTGCGCTGCGCTCCACGGCCGTCAGTACGGACAACTGCGACTCGATCTTGTCAGCGTCGCCGAGGACCACGATCACCGCCCGGGACGGTGCGAGGTACCGGGCCGCCGCGGCGGCGACCTCGTCACGGGTGGCCGCGGTCAGCGACGCCGCGTGCTCGCGCAGGTGGTCGAGGCGGAGCCCGAACCCGGCGTACATGCTGGCCAGGGCGGCGAGGCCGGCCTGGGTGGACATGCCGAGGCGGAGCGTTCCCAGTGCGTACCGGCGGGCCTGCTCCAGCTCCTCCTCACCGGGCGGGAGGCTGGCGATGCGACCCAGTTCGTAGAGCGTCTCCAGCAGCGACGGGCCGGTCACCTCGGTGGCCACCTCGGCCGCGGCGAGCCAGGCGGAGCCGGCCACGAAGTGCTCGACCAGCGAGTGCGAGCCGTAGGTGTAGCCCTTGTCCTCGCGGATGTTCTCCACCCAGCGGGACGAGAAGTAACCGCCGAAGACGTAGTTCGCCAGGGTCAGGGCCGGGTAGTCGGCATCGGTCCGGGCGATGCCGGGCAGTGCCAGCCGCAACGACGACTGCACCGAGCCGGGCCGGTCCACGAGCAGCAGCGGGCCGGTCTCGATCAGCGGGGTCGGCTCGATCGAGCCGTCGGGTGCCGAGCCGGTCCAGCCGCCCAGGGTCTTCTCCGCCGTGTCGATCGCCTGGTCCGGGTCGATGTCGCCGACCAGGACCAGGATCGCGCCCTGCGGGCGGAGCCGTGCGTCGTGCAGGTCGCGCAGCGCGGCGTTCTCGACGCCGCGGACCTCCTCCGGCTCGGGGGTCTGCACCGCGTACGGATGGGTGCCGTAGATCCTCTTCTGCAAGGCCACCCGGGCCAGGTGCGCGGGCTGGCTCAGGGCGACCTGGATGTGGTCGACCAGCCGCTCGCGCTCGGTGGACACCTCCTCCGCCGGATATGTCGCGTCGGTGAGCACCGAGGCGAGCAGCTCCAGCGTCCGGCTCAGGCCGTCGGACAGGGCGTTGCCGCTGATCAGCAGGCGGTCCGGGTCCAGGCCGGCTACCAGGCTGCCGCCCACCGCCTGCAGCTCGGCTGCGATGTCGATGCTCGACATGGCGCTGGTTCCGGTGAACAGGGCCTGGGAGAGCAGCGTCGCCGGTGCCAGCGGCGCCCGGCCGAACGGGATGCGCAGGCGCACCTCGACCAGGGGCACCGCCGAACGCCGGATCGCGATCACGGTCAGCCCGTTGGGCAGGGTGCGCTCGGCTTCCGGGGGCAGGTTGAGCTCGGCGTCCGGCACCAGATCAGGCAGGGTCTTGCTCGTCATGCTCCGGCTCCTCCGGGGATCACTTCGACGGACGCACGGCGCTCCGGCCGCAGGGCCGCTGCCGCGGTGACGATCTGCTTGTCGCCGATCTCGCTGATCAGTTTCGGCAGGTCGTTGAGCAGGCCCGGCCGGCCGCGCTGCAGCTCCAGGACGGCCATCGGCAGGGCGCGGCCGAGCACCGCGTCGGTCTCGTGCAGCAGGCGGGTCGCCATCCGGGCCTGGGTCCGGGCGAGCTCGCCCTCCTTGAGGCCGTCGGTGGTCAGCCGGTCGAGCTCCTCGTCGATGGTCCGCAGGACCTTGTCGGCGTCGCCGCCCGGGGGCAGGTGCGCCTGCAGGAGCAGGGCGGTCGGGTTGCGTACCTGATATTCGTCGCCCATGAAGCCGAGGTAGCCGCCGATCGTGGTGGCCGCGCGGTCGCGCTGGACCAGCCGCTCGACCAGGCGGGAGGCGTCGCCGTCGGTGAGCACCTCGGCGAGCACCGCGAACGGCAGGTACTCCTCGAATGCGCCGATCGGGTCGGGCACCCGCCAGCCGGCCGCGACGGCGGGCAGCGGGGCGATCCGGTCGGTGTACGACGCCCGCTTCTCGGTGGTCAGGTCGGGCTCGAAGAAGTCGGGCAGGGCCGGTGCGGGGCGGGCCGGCACGTCGCCGAAGTGGCGCTCGATCATCGCGGTCGCCTCGGCGACGTCGAAGTCACCGGCCACCGACAGGACCGCGTTGCCGCAGGCGTAGTAGCGGTCGAAGAAGCCCTGCGCGTCCTCGACGGTGGCGCTCTCCAGATCCTCGAACGAGCCGTATCCGTCGTGTGCGTTGGGGAACGTCTCGAACATCACCGGTGGCAGCTTCAGCCAGGGAAAGCCACCGTACGGCCGGTTCAGCACGTTGACCCGGATCTCCTCCTTGACCACGTCGACCTGGTTGCGCAGGTTCTCCTCGGTCAGCCGGGGCCCGCGCATGCGGTCGGCCTCGAGGAACAGCGCGCGCTCGAGGCCGCCGGACGGCAGCACCTCGAAGTAGTCGGTGTAGTCCAGGTGAGTGGAGCCGTTGAAGCTGCCGCCGGCACCCTGCACGTGCCGGAAGTGGGCGAGCTTCTCCAGGTTCGCCGAGCCCTGGAACATGAGGTGCTCGAAGAGGTGCGCGAACCCTGTCCGGCCTTCCGGCTCGCTGCGGATGCCGACGTCGTAGACGACGGCCACACCGACCACCGGGGCGCTGCGATCCGGGGACAGGACCACGCGCAGACCATTGCCGAGGGTGAATCGCTCGACCGGATATTTCGTCGCGGGGATCTTGATTCTGGGCGCCACGGTACGAATCTAGCGTGTCGACGTCGATCCGCGCCGTAGTCGCTTCGCTCACTCTCCGACGACGCTCAGATGACGTGGAGTAAATGTCCCGAATCCCAATCCTTGGTGGCCCCGCCTTGACTCACTAAACCTATCTGATACATCATTCCCATCCAACAGATAGGCAATGCAAGGATTCAGCGGAGGAGGGCGCGCGTCGTGTATGTCTCGGCTCGCACGGACTACGCCGTACGCGCGATGCTCGCGGTCACCGCCGAGCACCCTCGCCTGGTCAAGGCCGCCGGGCTGGCGGCCGCCCAGGACATCCCGCTGAGCTTCCTGCAGGGAATTCTGCTGGACCTGCGCCGCGCCGGGCTGCTGCACAGCCACCGCGGCGTGGACGGCGGGTACGCCTTGGCCCGATCGGCCGAGGAGATCACCGTCGGCGATGTCGTACGCGCCGTCGGGGGTGCCCTCACCACAGTCCGAGGGCTGCCCACGTCCACGGCGACCTACCACGGTGCGGCGACGGCGCTGCACGACGTGTGGATCGCCGTCGAGGCGGCCATCGAGGGTGTGGTCGACCACAAGACCCTGGCCGAACTCTCCAACATCTCAGTGAAACGAAATTAGGAGTGAGCATGAGCTCCCGCACCATACGTGCGCTCGCCCTTGCCACGGCCGCTGTGCTGGCCTCGACCGCCCTCACCGCCTGCGGTGGTTCCGACGACGAGACGGCGGCGCCGAGCGCCGAGGCCCCCGCCATCCGCCTCGGATACTTCCCGAACATCACCCACGCACCGGCCCTGGTCGGCGTCAACAAGGGCTTCTTCACCGAGGCCCTGGGCAGCACCAAGCTCGAGGAGAAGACCTTCAACGCCGGCCCGGCCGCGATCGAGGCGCTCTTCTCCGGCGCGATCGACGCCACCTACATCGGCCCGAACCCGGCGATCAACGGCTGGTCCACCTCCAAGGGCTCCGCGCTGAAGATCATCGCGGGCAGCACCTCCGGCGGCGCCGGCCTGGTGGTCAAGGAGGGCATCAACTCCGCGGCCGACCTCAAGGGCAAGAAGATCGCCACCCCGCAGCTGGGCAACACCCAGGACGTCGCGCTGCGCGCCTGGCTGAAGCAGAACGGCCTGAACGCCGACCAGCAGGGCGGCGGCGACGTCTCGGTACTGCCGCAGGACAACGCGACCGCGCTGCAGGCGTTCGCGCAGGGCGCGATCGACGGCGCCTGGGTGCCGGAGCCCAACCTGAGCCGCCTGATCCAGGAGTCCAAGGGCAAGCTGCTGGTCGACGAGAAGACCCTGTGGCCGAACGGCGAGTTCGTCACCACCCACCTGATCGTCAGCCAGGACTTCCTGAAGAAGTACCCGGGCACGGTGAAGAAGCTGCTGCAGGGCCACGTCAAGTCGGTCAAGTACATCGAGACCAACAACGCCGAGGCGCAGGCCGCCGCGAACGAGCAGATCGGCAAGCTCTCCGGCAAGCCGCTCAAGGACGAGATCCTCAAGGCCGCCTTCGCGAACCTGAAGTTCACCCACGACCCGATCGCGTCCTCGCTCTACACCAGCGCGAAGAACGCCGAGTCGGTCGGCCTGCTCAAGCCGGTGGACCTCAAGGGCATCTACGACCTGACCCTGCTCAACGAGGTCCTCAAGGCTGACGGCCAGCCTGAGGTCAGTGACGCCGCGGCCTGATAAGCCGCAGAGGAGGATTCCGTGAGCCTCGCCGAGACCACGGACGTCGCACAGGGCGCCGGCCGCGACAACGCGGTCGTGCGCCTTGACGGCGTCTCGAAGCAGTACGGGTCGGGCGCCAACGCGCTGCTCGCCCTCGACAAGGTGTCGCTGAGCGTCAGCAAGGGCGAGTTCGTCTGTCTGCTCGGCGCGTCCGGCTGCGGCAAGAGCACGCTGCTCTCGCTGGTGGCGGGGCTCGACCAGATCAGCGGCGGCACCCTGGACATCGACGGCAAGCGCGTCGCCCTGATGTTCCAGGAAGCCGCCCTCTTCCCCTGGCTCTCGGTGGCCGGCAACGTCGAGCTGGCGCTGCGCCTGCAGGGCGTGGGCCGGGCCGACCGCAAGGAGCGGGCGCGGGATCTGCTGGAGATCGTCCGGCTGGGCGGCTTCGGCGGCAAGCGGCCGCACGAGCTCTCCGGCGGCATGCGGCAGCGCGTGGCCCTGGCCCGCGCGCTCGCCCAGAACGCCGACATCCTGCTGATGGACGAGCCGTTCGGCGCGCTCGACGCGATGACCCGCGACATCCTGCACGACGAGCTGGAGCGGATCTGGCGCGAGCAGAACCTGACGGTCCTGTTCGTGACGCACAACGTCCGCGAGGCGGTCCGCCTCGGCGACCGGGTCATCCTGCTGAGCAGCCGGCCCGGCCGGGTCATCGAGGACTTCAAGATCTCCCACCCGCGCCCGCGGCGCATCGACTCGACCGAGGTCGCCGCGCAGGCCGCCGAGATCACCGACCGGCTCCGTGCGGAGGTCGCCCGTCATGCCAACTGAAGTGGCCGCCGACACCATCAGCGGCCTGGACGCTCTGGAGCTCGCCCCGAACCGCGACAAGGGCGCCCTCGGCAAGCGGATCTGGAGCGGCGCCTGGCCGAAGCTGCTCGCCGTGGCGATCGTCATCACGATCTGGCAGATCGTCGTGCTCTCCGAATGGAAGCCGGAGTACGTGCTGCCCGGCCCGCGGACGGTCTTCGCCGACCTCGGCGACCTGATCACCACGGAGGACTTCTGGAGCGGCGTGTGGCTGACCCTGACCAGGGCGTTCACCGGCTTCCTGCTCGCCGTCGCGATCGGCACCGTGATCGGCGCGGCGGTCTCCCGGTTCGCACCGCTGCGCGCCGCGATCGGCTCGCTGATCACCGGGCTGCAGACCATGCCGTCGATCATGTGGTTCCCGCTGGCCATCCTGCTCTTCCAGATCAGCGAGAGCGCGATCATGTTCGTGGTGATCATCGGCGCCGCGCCGTCGGTCGCGAACGGCCTGATCAGCGGCATCGACTACGTACCGCGGACCTGGCTGCGGGTCGGCCAGGTGCTCGGCATGAGAGGGCTTGCCAAGTACCGGCACCTGATCCTGCCGGCGTCGCTGCCGTCGTTCATCTCCGGTCTCAAGCAGGGCTGGGCGTTCTCCTGGCGCAGCCTGATGGCCGGTGAGCTGCTGGTCATCGTGCCGGGCGCGCTGTCCGTCGGCGTACGCATGCAGCAGGCCCGTGACCTGCACGAGGCCTCGCTGGTGATCTGCTACATCATCGTGGTGCTGATCATCGGCATCCTGATCGACCTGCTGTTCAACGCCGCGGACAACGCGCTGCGCAAGCGGTGGGGCCTGACCGGCAACTAGAGCGGCCGGACGGACTCCAGCACGTCCTCGACCACGTAGTCGAACTGCTTGTGCGTCCCCGGGACGGACACGTAGAGCACGGCCGCCGTCGGTTTGCCGACGTCGACGACCGCCACCGCGGAGAGCTCCTCGGTGGCGGTCAGACCGGGCGCCTGGAACCGCAGCCGGAACTCGCTGACCCAGGCGGGCCGCCCGCCGAGCGTGGTCACCTCGTCGCGGATCGGCTCCATCCGGTTCGGCTGCGGGTAGTACTCGGCGCGTGCGTCCGAGGCCACCTGCCGCCCGACACACTCCAGATCCAGCGACACCGCGTCGTTGTCGGCCGCCGGCACCGCCGCGGACAGGATCGAGGCGTGATACCGCCCGCCGCTGTACACCTCGGTCACGAAGTGCTGGCCGACCTTGTAGGGCACCTCCAGCGTCCCGGCACGCCACACCTCGTCCCACGTCACCCAGGGCGCCGGGTACTTCCGGTAGGAGATGCCGGCCTCCTCGTCGACGGTCCGCTCCCCGGTCGCCGACGGTGGTGCGCTGGGAGCCTGGGTGGGCGCCGCGCTCGGTGACCCGGTCGGCGCCGGGCAGGCCATCGCGAGCGGCGGCCGCACATCGGCCGGGGCGGGCGCACGGTCGTCGAACGGGTCACCGTCCGCGCTGAGCAGCACCACCAGCAGGACGGCGAGGCCGACCGCGAGGATCGCACCGGCCACGCCACCGAAGATCAGCAGCTGCCGCCGACGCCGTCGTGGTCCATCAGGCGGGGGCGCCTGTGGCTCTTCAGGCGCCTTCATGGGTACGCCGAGAGCGCCCACCATCCCCGAGGACCACTGTTGGGTCATGAATCCAGTGAACACCACGACCGTCCCACAACCCGGTACGCCTCCCGGTGTTCGGTGAGCGACCCGCGCCTTTCCCAGGAAACTCGGCTACCGTGCTGCCATGGAACTGGTGTATCCCCCGGTCGTCGCCTTGGCCAAGACGATGTTCCGCGTGCTCGACCTGAAGATCCAAGTTGACGGCGGCGAGCACATCCCCTCAAGCGGCGGGGCGGTGCTGGCCAGCAACCACTCGAGCTACCTCGACTTCATCTTCTGCGGCCTGGGCGCGCAGCCGGCCAAGCGACTGGTGCGCTTCATGGCGAAGAAGTCGGTCTTCGACCACAGGGTGAGCGGCCCGCTGATGCGCGGCATGCGGCACATCCCGGTCGATCGCAAGGCCGGCACGGCGGCGTTCCGCGAGGCCACCGAGGCGCTGCGCAACGGCCAGGTGGTCGGCGTCTTCCCGGAGGCGACGATCAGCGAGTCGTTCACCATCAAGGGACTCAAGTCGGGCGCCGCGCGGATGGCGCAGGACGCCGGCGTCCCGCTGATCCCGATGGCCGTCTGGGGCCCGCACCGGCTCTGGACCAAGGGCCGCAAGAAGGAGCTCACGAAGCGCCACGTGCCGGTCCTCATCAAGATCGGCGAGGCGGTCCACATGCCCGAGGGCGCCACCCCCGAGGCGGTCACGGCGCTGCTCAAGGAGCGACTGACAGGCCTCCTCGACGCCGTCCAGAAGGCCTACCCGGAGAAGCCCTCCGGCCCGGACGACCGCTGGTGGCTCCCCGCCCACCTCGGCGGCACCGCTCCCCTGCCCCCCACCGCAGCCCCCGTCTGACCCCCACCACAGCTCCCCGTTTCCGCCCTCGCCCCGGCTCCCGTCCGCCCTTCGCCCTGCTCGGATCTTGGTCCCTCCCGCCGGCTACCGGCTCAGACGCCCAAGATCTGGACCTGCTCAGGACCTTGGGCGCGCCAGCCGGCCACCCGCGGGCCCAGACGCCCAAGACCTACGTTGAGGGCGGGCCCGGGGCCCAAAGATTTGCTCGCCCGGGACGCGAACGGCGCCGCACCCCCGGAGGGGTACGGCGCCGATCTTCAAGCGTTGCCGGCCACCCGGGGCGGTCGGCGATGAGTTGTGATTTTCAGACAGCGCGGATGTTGGCGGCCTGCGGGCCCTTCTGGCCCTGGGTCACCTCGAACTCGACCCGCTGGTTCTCCTCCAGGCTGCGGTAGCCCGACATCTGGATCGCGGAGAAGTGGGCGAAGACGTCGGCGCCGCCGTCGTCGGGGGTGATGAACCCGAAGCCCTTGTCCGCGTTGAACCACTTCACAACGCCGGTAACCATGCTCGTCTCCTCGACGGTCGATCGTTCCCGCCCATTATGGACGGGAACGAGATAGTAAGACCCGCATTCTGCGGGGCTCGTGTCGCCGTACTGATCGCCCGTACCGGAGAAACCCGGGTTACGACAAAGAGCGCCTGGGGCAGACTTCCCCACAGGCGCTCCTGAGTACTTGGGAACCAAACTGACAACGCTGACGAGCCTAGCATGGTCGAGGAGGCCCCGAAGTGCTCGGCGTACAAGTAGCGCGGCAGCTCAAAGCCGCCGGACTGACCTGGAAGCCCCGTCTCGGTGACCGGTTCGCGATCCCGGACCGTGACCTGGACGACGAACTGTTCGTGCTCAGCAACATGACTGTCCAGGTCCATGACCGCCCGGAAGGCCGGATCATCGGCTTCAACGGGACCACGGAGTGGGCGCTCGACGACGTCGAGATCGAGGAGACCATCTGGCTGCCGCGCGAGGACCAGCTGCGCAAGCTCCTGGGCGCGACATTCCGGTCACTGCATCATAAGAACAACACCTATGAGGTACGCGTAGAGCTCCTCGGCCAGTCCCACACGTTCCGTGGTGGCACTGCTGAGGACACGTACGCTGCGGCTCTGCTCCATCTCCTGGCGGCCGCTGCCTGACACGGCCGTCAGAGGGACTCGGCGGGGATCTCCTCGATGAGCGCGGAGAGGGCGGCGGCGTCCATGAGGTCGGCGGGCCGGACGGTGACCTGCTCGCCGACGTAGTGGAAGCCGGCCCGCACCCGGTGGATCGGCACGCCGGCCAGGGACGCCCAGGCGACCCGGTACGCGGACAGCTGCACCGCGGCGGCCTCGGCCTCGGCGCCGGAGGGACGCCGGCCGGTCTTCCAGTCGATCACGTCGAAGCGGTCGCCCGGGTCGGCGAAGACCGCGTCCATCCGCCCGCGGATCACCACACCGGCGACGGTTGTGGCGAACGGCACTTCGACCTCGATCGGGGTCCGGTCGGCCCACTCGCCGGTCAGGAACGCGTCCTGCAGGGCGGCCAGTTCCTCGTCACCGGCGGCACCGTCGTCGGCCGCGCCGGGCAGCTCGTCGATGTCGATCAGCCGGGCCGAGCCGAATCGCTGCTCCAGCCAGGCGTGGAAGGCGGTACCCCGTCGTGCCTGTGGCGCCGGCCGGTGCGGCAGCGGACGGCGCAGCGACCGTGCCAGCGCCTGCGGGTCGCGGCGCAACACCACGAGCTGCGAAACGGACAGGTGCGGCGGCAGCGCCACCTCGATCGGCCCGTCGTGCCGGGCCCGCTCCTCCCGCTCCGCCAGCAGAAGCCGAGCCTCCCGCCGCCAGCGAGCAATATCCGGATCCTCAGCCTCCGCCACCCGATCCGCCTCCTCAGCCGCCACCCCCCTCCCAGCCCGATCCACCCCGGGACCGCCCGCCGTGGGACCGCCCGCCGTGGGACCGCCCGCCGTGGGACCGCCCGCCGTGGGACCACCTGTCGTGGGACCACCCGTCATAGGACCACCCGTCGTGGGACCGGACGCCACGCCGTCGCCCACCGTGGGACCAGCCGCCGTGGGATCGGCCGTCATAGGAGCGGCGGGCGTGGGAGCGGCGGGCGTGGGAGCGGCGGGCGTGGGAGCGGCTGGTGTGGCGCCGGTTGGCTGTTCCGCGCGGTCCGGCACGTCTGTGGTGGCGGCGGTGGGCTGGGTGGGCACGCGGTCGCTGCCGGCGGGAGTGGTCTCCCGGGGCGGGGCGGATGGGGTGGGCTGGTCGTGGCGGGTGTCGTTTGGGCGTACATCCCAAGGGGTTTGATGGGGAATGCGGCCTGGACCGGCGAGACCAGCCAGATCGGCAGCCAGGCCGGCCCGGGCTCCGACGTCCGGATCCGACGACGCCAGGTCGGCGAAAGCCTCGGCCACGGAGGCGTCCGGGTTCTCGATCATGCGGCGGATGAGGTCGGCGGCGGCTGCCATCGCGGGACGGCGAATGCCCAGGGGATCGGAGGGCCACTCGGCGTTGGACACCACGCGGTCGCTGGGATTGGACTCGTCGGGGGCGGGCTCGGGAGTCCAGACGTCGACCACGCCGGCGCCCTCCGCACAGGCCGCGCGGATCTCGTCGAGGAAGACCGACGGGCCGCGGGGTCGCTTCACGCCGTCGCCCCACCAGTAACCGGAGCAGAGCAGCAGCCGGCGCGGGCGTGTCACCGCGACGTAGGCCAGCCGGCGCTCCTCCCGCTCGTCGTGCTCACGCCAGGCGCGGCCGAACGCGGTGACCGCCGCCGCCACGTCCTTCTGCTCGACGGCGTCGCTGAGATCGAGATCGGGGAGGCCGGACGAGTCGCCACGCAGCGGGAACGGCAGCACGCCGATGCCGCCCAGATAGTGGTCGGAGCTGCGGGACAGGCCCGGCCAGACGCCACGGCAGAGGCCGGCGGCGGAGACGACGTCCCACTCCAGGCCCTTCGCGGCGTGTGCGGTGAGGATCTGCACGGCGCCCTCGACCACGTCGACCTGGCCGGGTTCCAGGCCGCGTTCCTCCTCCTCGGCGGCGGCCAGGAAAGCCAGGAAGCCGGCGAGGGTGCCGGTCTCGTTCTCGCTGGTGTACCGGGTGGAGGCGTCGCCGAGCGCGTCCAGGTGCCCGCGGGCCAGACCGGCGTCCCCGGCCGCCCAGCCACGGACCGCGACCTCGACGTCCAGGCCCATCGTGCGTTCGATGTCGGCCAGCAGATCCGGCAGCGGCTGGTCCAGGCGCTGCCGGAGGGCGCTCAGCTCACTGCTGTACGCCCGGAGCCGCGCATAGCCCTCGGTCGAGTACTGCTGAGGCATGCCGAGGTCGGCCATCGCCTCGACCAGCGTGGCGTCGTCCAGACGGTCGGACATGACGGCTTCGGCGTCCTCGGCCGGCCTGGTTCGTGCGGCGGCGATCGACCGGGCGCGCCGGTGCAGAGCGACCAGGTCACGGGGGCCGATCCGCCAGCGCGCGCCGGTGAGCAGCCGCAACAGCGAGGCGCCGTCGGTCGGGTCGGCGAGCACCCGGAGTGTGCACACGACGTCGCGTACCTCGGGGGTGTCCAGCAGACCACCGAGCCCGACCACCTCGACCGGCAGGCCACGGGCCCGCAGAGCCTCCTCGATGACCGGGATCTGGCTGCGCACCCGCACGAGAACGGCGCTGGTCGGCCGGCGTTCGAGGGGGATCTCCTCGGGCAGGACGGTCGGCATGCCGGCGACGAGCCGCCAGGCGGTCAGCATCGAGTCGGCGATCCAGTCGGCCTCGTCGGCGTACGTCGGAAGCAGCGCACATGTCACCGTGCGCCCGCCGACGGCCTCGGCCACCCGCTCGGCCGCCTGCAACACGCCGACCTGCGCCTGAAGCGGGGCGGCGAGCGTGTTCGCCACCCGCAGGATCTCCGGCCGGTTCCGCCAGCTGCGGGTGAGGCTGCGCACCCAGGCGCGGCGGCCCTCGCGGTCGGTGAACTCGTCCGGGAACCGCTCCAGGGTGCCGGCCGAAGCACCACGCCAACCGTAGATCGACTGGCACGGGTCGCCGACCGCGGTGACCGGGTGCCCGCCGCCGAACAGGTTGTTCAGCATCGTGACCTGGGCGTGGCTGGTGTCCTGGTACTCGTCGAGCAGCACGATCCGGAACCGGCCGCGCTCGATCTCGCCGACCTCCGGATGGTCGCGGGCCACCAGCGCGGCCCGGGCCATCTGATCGCCGAAGTCCATCGCCTCGACGTCGAGTTTGCGCTGTTCGTAAAGTCGCACCAGAGGTAGCAGCGTGAGCCGGTGCTGCTGGCGCCGCAGCATCTCGGAGACGTCCTTGTAGACGCGACCCGGGTACTCCTGGACGTCGGCGAAGAATCGGCCGGTCCAGGCGGCCAGGTCACCGGGACTGACCAGATGCTCGGCCAGCTCGGAGGAGAGCGCGAGCACGTCGTCGGTCACCGTGCCCGGGGCGCGGTTCAGGCCGGTCATTTCTCCGGTGTACGAGCGTACGAGCGAATCGACGATCTGCCACCGCGCGGCCTCGGTGAGCAGCCGTGCGGACGGCTCGAACCCGGCCCGGAGCCCGTGTTCGGTGACGACCCGTGCGGCGTAGGCGTGATACGTCGAGATGGTCGCCTCACCCGCGAACGCGTCGTCCCGGCCGAGGCGGCGGATCAGCTGGCCGAGACGGGTACGGACCCGGTGGGCCAGCTCGCCGGAGGCCTTGCGGGTGAAGGTGAGGCCGAGGATCTCGCCGGGGTGGGCGTACCCGTTGGCGACCAGCCACACCACCCGCGAGGCCATCGTCTCGGTCTTGCCGGACCCGGCGCCGGCGACGACGAGCAGCGGCTCGATCGGGGCAGCGATGATCGCTTCCTGCTCCGGGGTGGGTGGCGGCAGACGAAGCATCCGGGCCAGCTCACGCGGGGTGTAACGCGGGCCGGCATCGGCGCGGCGACGCGGCCGCGGGGTTTCGGTGGTCGTCATCGGCGCTCGTCCGGTCCTGGCGTTCTCGTCGTCGTCATCGTCGGTCGTCCGGTCGCTGCGGGCCCGGTTCGACGACCTGGCGGCCCTTGCCGGAGATCGGGCAGCTGGTGCGGACCGGGCAGACCCGGCACCGGCTGTTCGCCACGGCGGAGAACGTCGACGCGGCCATGGTCTCGGCGGTGCGGCGCACCATCGCGTACGCCCACTGCGGGTCGACGGCGTCGGCGAGCGGCACCTGCATCTGCTCCCGGGCCTCCTTGCCCGGGCCGAGCTGCACGAGGGCCGCCCCGCCGCTATCCGTGCCGTAGTCCGCGAAGGCACCCGCGTCCACCGCAGCCTGATAGCCCGCGAGCTGCGGATTCTCGGCCACATCGGCGGCCGAGACGGCGGTGGTCTTCCCGGTCTTCAGGTCGATCACGACCAGCCGGCCGTCCTCGTCGACCTCGAGCCGGTCCACCCGTCCGGTCAGCTGAATCGGCAGCCGCTCGTCCTCCAGCCGCACGGTGAACTCGTGCTCGATCGCGAGCAGCCGCCGCGGGTTCACGGCCAGCCACCGCAGGAGCTTGTCGACCATGCCCTGGGCCCGCTCGTGCTCCGGCCCGGCGAGCCAGCGCGCCGCCAGCTCGATCGAGTCGAACCGGGCGGAGACGTACTCCACCAGCTTCTCCCGATCGGCGTTCGCGTCCTCGGCGAGCATCGCGGCCGCGTGCACCAGGTTGCCGATGCCCTGCGCGGGGCCGGCGGGTGCGGCGCCGCCGTGCCGTTCCAGCAGCCAGCGCAGGCTGCAGCGCAGCGCGCTCTCCATCGACGACGGTGTGACCTTGACCGGGTCACCCTCGTCGACCAGTGGGCGGTCGTCGGAGAGAGGGCGAAGTCCCCACCACTCGTCGGGGTGCGCGCCGGGGACACCGGCGGCGGCGAGGCGGGCGAGCTCAGCGGCGGCGGCACGGCGCCGGCTGGGCGTTTCCTCAGCTCCGATTACTACGGTACGGAGTTCGGCTACCAGCGAGGCGAGGGTCAGGGCTCGGGGCGCCCGGCCGACGGGGAGTTCGGGGTCGGCCTCGTCGTCTGGCTCCCCTGCCTCTTCCCCTGCCCGTGCCTCTTCCGCTCCCTCTGCCCCTTCTGCTCCCTCTGCCCCTTCTGCTCCCTCTGCCTCTCTCGCTTCCGTCGCCTCTTCCCGCGCCGCCTCTTCCCGCGCCGCCTCTTCCCGCGCCGCCTCTTCCCGCGCCGCCTCTTCCCGCGCCGCCTCTTCCCGCGCCGCCTCTTCCCGCGCCGCCTCGTCGTCCTCGCCTCGCGGCGCCCCATCCTCCGCACCTCGCCCCGGGTCGCTTTGCAGCGTTTTGTCGGGATACGCATCCTCTGTCGCCGCCGCTCCCGTGCTGTCCGACGGGCCGGGGGTGTTGTTCGGGTCGTCGGGTGGGCCGGTGTCCCAGGGGTCGGGGTCCGGTGGATCGGCTGGTGGCGGTGCTTCCGGGCCCTCACCGAAGCGCGGCACTGGAATCGCCAGCTCGCTCAGGAAGCGGCTCGGCTGCTCCTCACCGCCCGCACCGCCGGCACTCGCGGAGGCCACGGCGGTCACCACGAGGCGTCGCCGTGCCCGGGTAGCCGCCACGTAGAACAGCCGCCGCTCCTCGTCGAGCAGCGCGGACGCCTCGGCCACGATCGCCGCGGCGCCGCTGGCGGGGCGGCCGGCGAGCACGTCAACGAGGCGTTCCGAACCGAGCAGGCTTCCACGCAGACGCAGGTCCGGCCAGATGCCCTCCTGCACGCCGGCAAGCACCACCACGTCCCACTCCAGGCCCTTGGCGGCGTGCACGGTGAGCAGCCGGACCGCCTCGCCACGGTCGGCGCTCGGCGCGATCGAGTCGGCGGGCAAATCCTGGCCGAGGACGTGGTCGATGAAGACCTCGGTGCGCGCGCCGGGCAACCGGTCGACGAAACGGGCGGCCGCATCGAACAGGACCACGATCGCGTCGAGGTCACGGTCGGCGGCCTCGGCACGCCACTGGCGGGCCCGACCCACTTCACGCTGGTCGGGCATGGGGGTGGTGCGGGTGCTCATCGCGTACCACCGGTCGGACAGGCCGCTCGCCCGCCACACGGTCCAGAGCACGTCCTCGGCGGTGGCGCCGGGTTCGGCGGCGGCGTCGCGCACGACGGCCAGGAGACGGGCGATGGTCTGCGCCGGCCGGGCCCAGCGGCGCTCGACCATGTCCAGGCCGGCCGGGTCGCGTACCGCGTCGACCAACAACTCGCCCGACGGCCGCCGGTCGCCGGCAGCCAGCGCGAGCGCACGCAGACCCTGGCGCAGCCGCCGCTCGGCCAGCGGGTCGGCCCCACCGAGCGCCGAGTGCAGCAGCGCGACGGCGGCCTCCTCGTCGAGCACCTGCGGGTCGAGCGCACAGCGCAGGAGCAGCAGGAACGGCGCGACCGCCGGCTGCAGGTGCAGCGGCAGATCCTCGGCGAGCGTCACGGTCGGCACCCCGGCCGCGGCAAGGGCGCGCTGCACGGACGGCTGCTGCAAAATCGTCGACCGCATCAGCACCGCCATCCGCGACCAGGGCACCCCGTGCAGCAGGTGCGCCTCCCGAAGCGCATGCGCGATATAGGCCGTCTCAGCCGCCGGTGACCGAAACGTCCGAACCACCGCCTCCGCCCTGGGCCCGAACAACTCCGCCGCCGCGGTTTCCCCAGGCGGATCGGCGGAGGCAGGTGGGGCTGCTGGATCTGTCGGTGTTGGGGGGAACATCGGGCGGTGGCCGATGGGGCCGCGCATGCGGCGGGCGACGCGGGTGGTGGCGGTGAGCAGGGGCGGAACGGCTCGGTAGTTGGTGTGGAGGGCGATCGCGGCGGCCGGGCTGCCGGCGGCGGTGCGGAAGAGGTCGGGGAAGCGGGAGACGATTTCGGGGTCGGCGCCTCGGAAGGCGTAGACCGAGGAGTCCGGGTCGGCGAAGGCGACCAGGGGCTTGCCGCCGCCGGCGACCTGGGAGAGGAGCTCGATCTGGGCCGGGTCGGTTTCGGCGAGTTCGTCGACGAAGACGAACTCGAGGCGGCGGCGCTCGGCGGCCAGCAGGTCGGGCTCGTCGGCGAGGAGCCCGGAGGCGGCTCGGACCAGCTCGGCCGGGTCGTAGGCGGTGGAGCCTCGGGTGGTGACGTCGCGCAGGGCGAGGACCGCGACGTACTCCCGGAGGAAGCGGGCAGCGGCCGGCCAGTCGTCGCGGCCGAGGCGTTCGCCCAGGCGGGCCAGCTCGACCGGGCCGACGCCGCGTTCCGCAGCGCGCTGCATGAGGTCGCGGAGCTGCTGGGCGAAGGCTCGGGTGGGCAGGGCCGAGCGCAGACCCTCGGGCCAGCCGATCGTGTCGGTCGCCTCCGGGTCGCCGACGATCGAGAGCAGCTCGCGGATGATCAGGTCCTGCTCGGGACCGGTGAGCAGGCGCGGGGACGGCTCACCTCGCTCGGCGGCGGCCCGGCGGAGGAGGCCGAACGCGTACGCATGGAAGGTCCGCACCAACGGCTCGTGCACGATGCGCCCGGGGTCGTCGGCGATGCGTGCCTCGATGCGGTCGCGCAGAGCCGCGGCCCCGCGACGGCCGAAGGTCAGCACCAGGATCCGCTCCGGGTCGGCGCCGTCGGCGATGCGTGCCGCGACCGCCTCGACCAGGACCGACGTCTTGCCGGTGCCGGGACCGCCGACGACCAGCAGCGGGCCGGCCGTGTGCTCGGTGACCCGGCGCTGCGTCTCGTCGGCCGGGAGCCCGGGCACGGCCGCGCGGGGGCGCCGAACCAGGCGATAGGCCGGCCGGCGCACCGGGGACTGGGGGGCCGGCGTGCTCACGGCATCTATGAGAGCACGCCGGTACGACGTTATTGCTCGCCGAGGGTGTCCTCAATGAGGTCGAGCGCGGCCGGAACCGATCGGGCGATCTGGATCATCTCCATCCCGGCGGGCCGGACGAACTTCTGGTCGACCAGCGTGCCGAGCCAGCGCAGGAGGCCGTCGTAGAAACCGTCCGGGTCGAGCAGGACGATCGGCCTGTTGTGCACGGCGAGCGTCGCGGTGGTCCAGACCTCGAAGAGTTCGTCCAGTGTGCCGAGGCCTCCCGGCAGGGTGAGGAACGCGTCCGAACGGTCGATCATCAGGTTCTTCCGGGCGCCCATGTCCGTGGTGACCACCAGTTCGTCCGACGCGACGTCGGCGACCTCCAGGTCGACCAGGCACTGCGGGATGATGCCGAGGGTGTGCCCGCCGGCGGTCCGGGCGCCGTCGGCAACCGCACCCATCATGCCGACGCAGCCGCCGCCGGAGACCAGGGTGTGCCCCCGCTCGGCGAGTTGGCGGCCGGTCTCGGTGGCGAGGTCCAGCCAGCGTTGTTCGAGAGTGGTCGACGAGGCGCAGAAGACGCAGACGGCAGCCACGTCACCGCGTCCCGTTGGTGTCGTGCAGGGCCGCGTCGGCGTCCACGATGATCCGCACCGCCTCGTCGACGTCGTCGGTGATCTGGATGAGGTCGAGATCCATGGCGCTGATCTTGCCCTCGTCGAGCATCCGGCGCTTCAGCCAGTCGACCAGCCCGCCCCAGTACTCGGCGCCCATCAGGATCACCGGGAACCTGGTCACCTTCTTCGTCTGCACCAGCGTGATGGCCTCGAACAGCTCGTCGAGCGTGCCGAAGCCGCCGGGCAGGACCACGAACGCCTGGGCGTACTTGACGAACATGGTCTTGCGGACGAAGAAGTAGCGGAAGTCGATCCCGACGTCGACCCAGTCGTTGAGGCCCTGCTCGAAGGGCAGCTCGATGCCGAGGCCCACGGACATGCCACCCGCCTCGGTGGCGCCCCGGTTGGCCGCCTCCATGACGCCCGGTCCGCCGCCGGTGATCACCGCGTAGCCCGCCTCGGCCAGCGCGGCGCCGAGGCGTTCGGCCAGCTCGCACTCGTAGCTGTCCGGGCCGCTGCGCGCCGAGCCGAACACGCTCACCGCGGGCGGCAGGTCGGCCAGGGTGTCGAAGCCCTCGACGAACTCGGAGAGGATCCGGAGCGCCCGCCAGGCGTCCTTGGTCTTCCACTCGCCCCGGTTGTGGGAGTCGAGCAGTTTCTGGTCGGCGGTGCTCGGCGGGATGGAGTCACGCCGCAACGTGACCGCGCCGCGATGACGTTCCGGCCCGGGGTTCGGTCGCCCGTTGGTGCTCTCCGTCATGCAACCAAGGTAGTGCGGACGGTCAGTACCTGGTGAATAACCGGCTGCGTTTCGGTAAGAGGATTGCGACGCGCAGACCTTTTTGCCAGATTGAAGCAACCGACAGTAGCGCCAGCACGTCTGTACTGTTACCGACCTGGCATCACCGGGCTCCCGGCTAAGGAGCAGCCACTGTGACGAACCGATACGAGCGCCTCAAGATGCAGCGCCGCATGCAGCGCCGGATCCGCCTCGTGGTCGAGGAGAGACTCGCGGCACGCGACACCCAGTCGGCCGTGGATCCCGAGGCGACCATGGAGATACCGCCGCGGGACCTGCCCCTCGACCTGCCCGCCGCGATGGCCGTGGTCCCGCAGCGTGCGATCGGACGGGTGGCGGTCCCCCAGGCCTAGGCCTAGTCAGCCGCCAGCCAGCGATACAACGTCGCGGCGCCGTCGCGGATCTTCCCGATCTCGACGTGCTCGTCCGGCGCGTGCGCGAGGGACGGGTCGCCGGGGCCGTAATTGAGGGCGGGGATGCCGAGCTGGGCGAACCGTGCCACGTCGGTCCAGCCCAGCTTGCCGGACGGCTCGATGCCGATCGCGGCCAGGAACTCGCGGGCGGGCGCCGCCTTCAGGCCGGGCAGCGCGCCGGGAGCCGAGTCGGTCATCTCGATCTCGTACCCCTCGAAGACCTCCTTGAGGTGCTCGAAGGCCTGCTTCTCGGAGCGGTCCGGCGCGAAGCGCAGGTTCACGTCGATCGCGCACTCGTCCGGGACGACGTTGCCGGCGATGCCACCGGCGATGTGTACGGCACTGAGCCCCTCCCGGTACGTACACCCGTCGATCGTCACCGTCCGCGGGTGGTAGTCCTCGAGCCGCCGCAGCACCTCGCCCGCCGCGTGGATCGCGTTCACCCCACGCCAGGCCCGTGCCGTGTGCGCCCGCCGGCCACGGGTGTGCACGCGCACCCGCATCGTCCCCTGGCAGCCCGCTTCGACCAGCCCGTACGTCGGTTCGAGCAGGACCGCGAAGTCGGCCTGCAACCACTTGGGGTGGCTCTCCGCCACGAGGTTGAGCCCGTTGAACTCGGCCTCGATCTCCTCGGCCTCGTAGAAGAGGTAGGTGATGTCGTAGCGCGGGTCGGGCAGCGTGACCGCGAGGTGCAGCGCAAGGGCAACACCGGATTTCATGTCCGACGTACCGCAGCCGTAGATCAGGTCGTCGACGACAGTGGACGGCCAGTTGTCGTTGATCGGCACCGTGTCGAGGTGTCCGGCCAGCACGATCCGCTGGGCCCGGCCCAGTTTGGTCTTGGCCATGACGGTGTTCCCGTGCCGGCGCACGGTCAGGTGACCGGCCTGGCGGAGGACCTCCTCGACGCAGTCGGCGATCACCTTCTCGTCGCGGGAGACGGACTCGATGTCGACCAGGGCGCGGGTCAGCACGACCGGGTCGACCAGCACGTCCGGGGTAAGCGGGTTGGCCATGTCCGCACCATACCGGGGCGCCGTAGCTGTTCTAGTAGGGTCTGCACCGTGGAAACCGCGCTCTCGACTTCACCCGCCTGGGGTATCGGCCTCGCCACCGTGACCGCCGACGGACAGGTTCTGGACACCTGGTTCCCGGCCGGATTCCTGGGCCTGGGCGAGGAGCCCGCCGACGCCCCGGCTCTCCCTGCCGGGCTGACCGGCCCCAAGCTGCTCCCCGGCCTCAGCACCGTCGAGGTCCGTGTGGCGATCAAGTCGCTCGCCGACCCGATCGCCGACGCCTCCGAGGGCTACCTGCGGCTGCACCTTCTCTCGCACCGCCTGGTCCAGCCGAACGCGCTGAACCTGGACGGGATCTTCGGCAAGCTGGCGAACGTGGCCTGGACCTCGGCCGGCCCGTGCCCGCCCGAGCGGGTCAACGAGTTGCGCTTCCTGGAGCGCGCGGCCGGCCGTCAGCTGGCCGTCTACGGCGTGGACAAGTTCCCCCGGATGATCGACTACGTGGTGCCGTCGGGTGTCCGGATCGCCGACGCCGACCGGGTCCGCCTCGGCGCCCACCTGGCCGCCGGCACCACGGTCATGCACGAGGGATTCGTCAACTTCAACGCCGGCACGCTGGGCACCTCGATGGTCGAGGGCCGCATCGTCCAGGGCGTCGTGGTCGGCGACGGCTCGGACATCGGAGGCGGTTCGTCGATCATGGGCACGCTGTCCGGCGGCGGCAAGGAGAAGGTACGCATCGGCGAGCGCAGCCTGCTCGGCGCGAACGCGGGTGTCGGCATCTCGCTCGGCGACGACTGCGTGGTCGAGGCGGGCACCTACATCACCGCCGCCTCGAAGATCACGCTGCCCGACGGGCGTGTGGTGAAGGCCATCGAGCTCTCCGGTGTGAACAATCTCCTGTTCTGGCGCAACTCGGTCTCCGGCGCCCTGGAGGCCCGCCCGCGCAAGGGCACCGGCATCGAGCTGAACAGCGCGCTGCACACCAACGACTGACTCAGGTACGCAACGACGCCGCGGCCGCCGTCTTCACGGCGGCCGTGAGCGTGTTCAGGGTCTCCGACTCGATCCGCCAGTACTGCCAGTAGAGCGGCACGTCGAGGTACTCGCCGGGGCGGATGTCCACGTACCGCCCGGTCTCGAGATCGGGCCGGGCGTTCTGTTCCGGCACCAGTCCCCACCCCAGTCCCAGCCGGATGGCCTCGTTGAAGGTGGCCGCACCGGGCACGTAGTGGATCGGCGGCTCCGGCCGGGCACCCAGGAACCTGTGCTGGAGCCGGTCCTTGCGGTTGTAGAGCAGCATCGGCGCGCGGCTCAGGTCGGTGACGTCGAAACCGGGCGCCGCGACCGGCAGGTACCGCATCACGCCGAGCCTCTCCACCCGGCAGCCCTGCACCGCGACGTGCTCGGCGGTCACCGCCGCCATCACGGTGCCCGCCCGGAGCAGTTCCGCGGTGTGGTCCTGGTCGTCGGTGTGCACCTCGAAGGTGACATCCGGCACCCCGAGCAGCACCGGCGGGAACCAGCTGTTGAGCGAGTCCGCGTTCACCACGATCGACAGCCGGGTGTCGCCGCGAGCCTGATCGAGGGCCTCCCGCTCGAGCAGCGCGACCTGCCCGGCGAAGCGGACCAGCGCCTGGCCGGCGGTCGTCGCGACACAGGGCTTCGACCGGCGCACCAGGACCTGGCCGACGGACTGTTCGAGAGCCTTGATCCGCTGGCTGACCGCCGACGGTGTGACGTGCAGCGCACGGGCCGCCGCCTCGAAACTGCCGAGATCCACCACGGCCTGGAAGGTCTCCAGTTGAACCTGGTCCATGTTAAGCAACGCTAATCCATCGTGAGAATGATTAGCTGGAGTGCACGAGTATCCGGCCGTAGCGTCGAGACATGCTCGCCTCCGCTTTAGCCGGTTTTGCGGCGTCTGCCGTATTGATCATCGCGATCGGTGCACAGAACGCCTTCGTGCTCCGGCAGGGACTGCGTCGGGAACACGTACTCCCTGTGGTGTTGACCTGTGCCCTTTCCGACCTTGCCCTGATCTCTGCCGGCATCGCCGGCCTCGGCGCCGTGCTCAACGCCCAGCCCGCGCTGGTGACCGGGATCCGCTGGGTGGGTGCCGCCTTCCTTCTCGGGTACGCGGTGCTCGCCGCCCGCCGAGCCCTGCGCCCGCAGGCGCTCGACCCGGCCGGGAAGGCGCCGGCCACCCTCCGCGCAACGCTGTTGACCTGCCTCGCCCTCACCTACCTGAACCCGCACGTCTACCTGGACACCGTGCTGCTGCTCGGCTCGGTGGCGCAGCAGCACGCGAACCGCTGGGCCTTCGGTCTCGGCGCGGCCGCCGCGAGCCTGGTCTGGTTCACCGCACTCGGCGCGGGCGCCCACCGGCTCGCCCCGCTGCTGGCCCGCCCGGCGGCCTGGCGCGTGCTGGACGGCCTGATCGCCGTGGTCATGGCTGCGATCGGCGTCACGCTTGTGGTTCAGGCTTGACTCTCACCCTGGGTGAGACATCAGAGTGAGGCGGGTGAGGAGCGACATGCGTGGCATCGGCGAGGTGGCCCGGGCCAGTGGGCTGAGCGTCAGCGCGCTGCGGTTCTACGACGGCGCGGGCGTGCTGGTCCCGGCCGTGGTGGATCCGGTCACCGGCTACCGCCGATATTCCGCGGAACAGATCAAAGCTGCCCGGCTGGTCGCCGGCCTCCGACGAGTGGGAATGCCAGTCGCAGAGATCGCGCAGGCGGTCCAAGACCTTTCCAACCCCTCTTCGGTACGGGTGAAGCTCGATCTGCATCGGGAAAGACTGGAGGCCGGCCTCGCCGATGCCCGTCGTGAGCTCCTCCGGCTGCACGCCCTGCTCGACCTGGAGGAGAACCTGATGACCAGAGTCACAGTGGCCGCCGGTGACCTGTTCGCCGCCCTCGACGCCGTCCGCTTCGCCGCCGCGGCAGCCGGTGACGTGATCCCGGCCGGTGTGCTGTTCGAGACCGCCGAGGACGTCCTGACGCTGGTCGCCACCGACCGCTTCCGCCTGGCCGTCGCCACCGCACCGGCGCGGGTGGAGGGACCGCCGGGCCGGCACTTCCTGCCGCTGACGTTCACCGACGAGCTGCGCGGGCTGCCCGCCGGTCTCATCGTCCTCGACCTCGCCGGCGACCGGGTGTCAGCGAGAACCGCCGACCGGGATTCGGCGCAGGCCGGCGACCGGGATTCGGCTCGGGCCGGCGACCGCGTTGTCGAGGACAAGCCCGTTGAGATCGACTTTCCGGACTATCGCCGTCTGCTCAACCCGCCCGGCCCGGAGACCCGGCGGGTCGCGGTCGACGCGGCTGACCTGCGGGAGAGACTCGCCGCCGCGCCGGTCGTCGCCCGTGAGCACGAGGGCGCGGCCTACGCGGTCTCGATCCTCGGGCTGGACCCCGCGGGCGGCGTGCGTCTGGCGGCCGAGGACGACTGGCGGGCCGACGCGGAGAGCCACGTCGCGGTCAACCGCGAGTTCCTGCTCGAGGCGCTGGACGCCGGCGGTTCCGGGCAGCTGGTCCTCGAGCTGGACGGCCCGGTGCGGCCGCTGGCAGTGCGCGCGCCGGGTGAGACGGACCGGTTCTCGATCCTGATGCCGGTTCGGTGCTGACCGTCACATCCAGAGCTTTTCTGGTAACCGTTCAGCCACAGTCCGGCACCGGTCCCGTATGGGACGCGGGATGGAGTCGCTCCTCGGGCCGAGGCCCGGCTACTTTTCCCAACGTGCGCAGCAACCGGCAGGAGGACGAACTCAACGCCGCGGCTACCGGCGCCTCCATGACCGGGTGGGAATTCGCCTGGCTGGACGGCCTGGCCGTGGCGTCCGAGCCGTCGTGGTCGTTCCCGGAGCTGGCCCGGCCCCTGCTGCGCCGCGCGTTCAGCCTGTTGGATCTCGACACGGGCGGCGGTGAGCTGCTCGCCGAGCTGGCGCCTCTTCCGCCTTACACGGTGGCCGTGGAGAGCTGGGCGCGGAACACTCCGGCCGCCCGGGAGCGGCTCGCCCCGTTCGGCGTCTCCGTGCTCACCGAGTTGCCCGCCGGCGAGGACGAGTTCGACGTGGTGCTCAGCCGGCACGGCCGCCTGCCCGCCGCCGACATCGCCCGCCTGCTCAAGCCGGGCGGCGTCCTGCTCACCCAGCAGGTCGGCAGCGACGACCTGGCGGATCTCAACGTCGAGTTGGGCGCGCCACCCCCGCACCCGCGCCGCTGGGACGCGGACGTCGCGGTGGCGGCGCTGGAGGCGGCCGGCTTGCGGGTGACGGACGTGCGCGAGGAGCACCCGCTCGTCGTGTTCCGGGACATCTCCGCGGTGGTCCACCAGCTGCGCACGGTGCCGTGGCAGATCCGGGACTTCACGCCGCAGCGTTACGAGCGGGCACTGGCCCGGCTCTCGGCGACGATCCGGGCGCGTGGCGAGTTCACCGCGCGGGCGCACCGATTCCTCGTGCAGGCGGCCCGGCCGACAGAGGCATAAGGCGCAAGCCTCTTTCAGGGGATCGCCCGTTAATCCGTTGGTGTTTGCTGCACGGAAATTATTCTGCCACACCGTTTTGTTTCACATTAAAGCTTCATGTTTCAAGCTTCTCCACGGCCGTTCCGGAGAGCGCGACGAGAGGTCGCGCTTGAGTTCACGGGTTCGGCGTGCATGTGGACATCCATGCACGTGAACGCCCGTTGTGGCCGGTCGGGATCGGACCGTGCCGGGCCGGACTGACGGCTCCCGTCACTCCCCAGTGGTAACCGGAACGCACGCAACAGCCCGGCAGGAAGACCGATCGCCGGGAAATGCGCGGTCGGTCATCTTTGTCGCAGCGCCGGGGACGCATTGAGGGCTCCCGGTGACACCCGACTAACGACGTGCACCCCGAACCGGGGTGACTGCACGCTGTCCCGTTCCAGGAGGAACAATCCCATGCGCAAGTTCACCAAGCGTTCCGCTGCCTTCGTCACCGCCGGCGTCATCGCGGTCACCGGAGCCGGTGCGGCCTACGCGGCCTGGTTGCTCTCCGGCACCGGATCAGCGGCGGCGACGGCGGGCTCGGCGGCACAGCTGAGCGTCAGCGGCATCACTGTGACCCCGGCTTTCGGCCCCGGCAGCACGAACGATGTCGCTTTCACGGTGACCAACACCAATGCGTTTCCCGCCGAAATCACCAGCGTCTCGATCGGCACCATCACGAATGCGGTGGCCGACACGGTGTGCGCCGACAACAACGTCGTCGCCAACGAGGACGCGGACCAGCCCGCGAGTCTGCCGACGCTAGGCGCCGCGGGCTCGGCGACCGACGAGGCGACGATCACCTTCGATGACGCGCTCAAGATGATCGCCGACCCCCAGAACGGCTGCCAGGGCGTCAACTTCACCATCCCGGTCACGGTCGCCGCGGTGAGCGCCGCTTCCTGATCATCTCGACGAGGAGGGCGCTGTCATGGCGCCCTCCTTCCGCGCCCCTCCACACAGACAGGAACGGCAACGTGTCCAGATCATCGATGCGCGCTCGACCGTTGTTCGCGGTGGTCACCATCGCAGTGCTGGCGGCGACCGGCGGGGCGGCATGGGCTGTCTGGCAGATCAGCGGATCGCAGATCTCGACAACGACGGTGGGCTCGGGTGTCGAGTTACGGCTCGCCGGGCTCCCCCACCCCGACGTTCCGCTCTATCCAGGCGCCAAGTCCGACCTGCGGGTGACCGTCAAGAACGACAACACCTTCCCGGTGCGCGTGAGCTCGGTCCGGCCGGGACCGGGTGGAACAACGGTGGATGAGGCACATCGGAATGCGGGTTGCCTGAACACCGGCGTCTCGCTCACCGCGAACAACTTCACCGTCCTGTGGCGGATTCCGGCGAGGTCAAGCAGGGAGTTCCTGCTCCCTGGTTCCGTCCGGATGACGAACAGTTCGGATTCCGCCTGCCAGGGCGGTGCCTTCACCATCCCGCTGACCGCGAGCGGGAGGAGCGATGCGAGTTGAACGTTTGCGGCGGGTCGTGGCGGCGACCGCGGCTGTGGTGTGCGTGTGGGTCGCGGCCGGTTCGCGTACGTCTGAAGCCTCCGACGTGGCCTTCGCGTTCGACGTCAGGCGACGCCGGTGAAAGATCTTCATCCGGGCGCCGTGAGGCGCACTCGGCTGACCGTGGTGAACCCCTATCCGTTTCCGATCAGCGTCGGACGGCTCGGTGCCCGGCTCGTGTCCACCTCGGACCGCGCCTGCAAGCCGACGGCGACCAACCTGCGAGTCGGATCCTTTCTCGGGGAACTGCCGATCACCGTGCCCGCGCGCGGCCGGAAGACGCCCGGCGAGCTGGAGGTCGCGATGCCGAACACGGCTGCCGACGCGTGTCAGAGGACTACGTTCCACCTGGCGATCACCGCAACCGCGACGCGGGTGAAGCGATGAGGCGCGCGGGGAAGGCCGCTGTGCTGGCCGGAGGCGTGGGAGTCAGCCTGGCCCTCGGCGCCGGGCTGACCGCCTGGGCGAGCTGGAGCGTGCCGGTGAGCTCGGGCCGGGGTACCGCCGCCACCGAGAAGATGCCGCGAGTCGGGACGCCCAGCGCGGAGCTGTCCGGCAAGGACGTCCAGATCTCCTGGCCGAAGGCGACATTCTCGTCCGGAGCGCCGGTCGGGGGTTATGTGGTGACTCGCCTGACCGCCGACGCGCGGGCGGTCGCCTGCACAGTGCCGTCCACCAGGCTGACCTGCCTCGACGAGAAGGCTCCCCAGGGGAAGGGCGAGTGGTCCTACGTCGTTCACGCCACCGCCGGAGCGCACTGGACCGGTCCCGCGAGCGAGCCGGTTCAGGTGCGCCGCGGTAAGCAGGAACGCGAGGAGGCCGCCAGTCAGAAGGCCCCTCAGCCGGCACAGACCGAGCCGGCGATCGCAGCGGCCCAGGCGGGTCCGACGCCCTCGGCGTCGCCCACGACATCGGCAGCGCCGACGGAAGCGGTAACAGCCACCCCGACAGCGACACCGGTGGAGGAGACCACGGCGGCCACAATCGGCTGAGCCGGACCAGCGGTCGACCGGCGCGGATTTGGGCAGGCGGGCGCGCAGCGCTAGGCGGGCATCCCGGCAGGACCGGGTGCTTGCCGCAGTTCACAGGCATGAACGGAAGGCAACGGCGGTGTCCGATTCCGTCACTCGGCAGGGGTAGGCCGTTTAGGCAGACCTGTCCGATTTATGCGCCGGAAGGGCGTACGGAAAACCGATCACATCGGACATCTCTATCAGGGAACGTTGTATGAGCGCCGAACAGGCATCATTCACGCCGGCCTTCGAGGAGGAGCAAGCCGCATGCCCGAACCGAGCCTTACCGCCGCGGCTGGCACCGCGGAGACCACGTCGTGAATCAGCGCGACGTCCTGCCCAGCCTTTCCGAGGCCGGCGCGCACATTGAACTGCGGGCCGCCGACCACGAGGAACCGACGTGGGAGGTGCACCGGCCGGGTGCGCCGCGGCGCCGGTTCGACCGTCGCGCCCGGATGATCCTGACCGCGGCGGCGATCGCGGCGCTGCTGGCGAACGCGGGTGCGGCGTGGGCGTACTGGCGGTGGAACGGGCCGGAGGCACCGAGCGAGGTGGCCGGTACGGTCTTCGAACTCGCGCTGAGCGGGAGCTCCAGCGCGAGCCACACGCTACGGCCGGGTGAGGTCGGCGACCTCACGGTGACCGTGACCAACCAGCACTCGGTGCCGATCCGGGTGACCTCGATCCGGCAGGGCGCGGGGCCGGTCATCGCGGACGAGACGCACCGGGACACCGGCTGCGTCGACCCGCCGGTGCAGCTCACCGAGGGCAGCTTCGCGGTCTCCTGGGAGGTGCCGAAGAACACGATCGGCGCATTCGTGCTGCACCGGGCCATCACGGTGCGGCACGGGGGGCCACCGGCGTGCCGTGACGCGACCTACACGGTTCCGGTGCAGGCGCGGGCCGAGCGGCCCTGAGGTTTCCGCGCGGCGCGACCGGTCATATCTGGAGACCATGAGCAGGATCTCGGTGGTGACCGGTGCGAGCGCCGGAATCGGGCGGGCGGTGGCCCGCCGCCTGGCGGCGAGGGGCGATGCGGTCGCGTTGCTCGCTCGCGGTGGGGAAGGCCTTGCGGCTACGGCAGAGGATGTACGCGAGACAGGCGCCACCGCCCTCCCGATCGAGGTGGACGTCGCCGACTTCGGCGCGGTCGACGCCGCCGCGGAGCGGATCGAGAAGGAACTCGGCCCGATCGACCTGTGGGTCAACGACGCGTTCTCCAGCGTCTTCGCCCCGTTCGAGCAGATCGGGATGGACGAGTTCGCGCGGACCACCGAGGTGTCCTACCTCGGCTACGTGCACGGCACCCGCGCCGCCCTGTCCCGGATGCGGCCCCGCGACCACGGCGTGATCGTGCAGGTCGGGTCGGCGCTGGCGTACCGGGGCATCCCGCTGCAGAGCGCCTACTGCGGTGCCAAGCACGCGGTGCAGGGTTTCACCGAGTCGCTACGGGTCGAACTGCTGCACGAGAAGAGCAACGTCCACGTGACGATGGTGCAGATGCCGGCGGTGAACACCCCGCAGTTCCGCTGGGTGCTGTCCCGCCTGCCGCGCGAGGCGCAGCCGGTGCCGCCGATCTACCAGCCGGAGGTGGCGGCCCGCGCCGTGCTGTACGCCGCCGATCACCCGAAACGCCGCGAGTACTGGGTCGGCGGCTCGACCGCGCTGACCCTGGCCGCGAACGCCGTCGCTCCCGGGCTGCTCGACCGGTACCTGGCCTGGCAGGGGTACGGCAGCCAGCAGACCGACGAGGCCCGCGACCCGCATGAGCCGGCCAACCTCTGGTCACCGGCCGACGGCTCACCTGCCGACGGCCGGGGCGGCGGGGACGCGGGCGCGCACGGCGCCTTCGACGATCAGGCCAAGAGCCGCAGCCTGCAGTTGTGGGCGTCGCAGCACCACGGCCTGCTGGCCTCGGTCGCCGGCGGGTTGCTGGTGACGGCGGGCGCCGCCTGGGCCGCGACCCGCCGATAAACGCGGCGGCCCGGCGATGAAAGGCGGCCCGGCGATGAACGCGGCGGCCCGGCGATGAAGGCGGCCAGCCGATGAACGCGGCGGCCCGCCGATGAGATTTACGCGTTGATGCGGTGACGCGGGACAGGCCGGTCCACCGCGTTGGGATCGACCACGACCGCGTGGGTCAGGACCGCTCGGGCACGTTCCGTGGCGGTCCGGGTCAGCCGCCCGTCGTGACTGGCCGCCTCGATCCCGTCCGCGATCACCTTGGCGGTGGCGTCACCGTACGTCCGAGCATCGTGGATCTCGCGCTCGTGAATCAGGTACGCCTCGTGCTCCCGGAGCCGCGCGATCCGCGCCTCGTGCCGCTCGTACATGTTGCCCCGCGACACGAACTTGAGCCCGATAGCCGCGCAGTCCAGCGCCACCAGCAGCAACGCGATGCCCAAGTAGAACAGGCCGACTCCCCAGAAGTCCGCCGTGACCAGGTGCCACATGGCCGCTGTCCGGGCGCCGAAGCCGGCGTCCGCCCGTACCACTGAAGCGTTCTGAGCCCGCGCCGCGCCGATCTGCTCGCCCAGCCGGGCCTGTTCCGCGGCCCGCGCGGAGCGGGCCGCACCCTGCTGATCGTGCAGCGCCGTGGCCTGCCGGTCCAGTGCCGCGGCCTCGCCGTCCAACAGGCGCGACCGCTGCACGAGGTTGTAGCAGTAACCGCCGCGCGGACAGCCGGGGCTGTGCGTGACACCGGAACCCTCGGAGTCGGCGAGCGCCTGCCGGTACAGCAGCCGCGCGTCGTCACGCTTCGAGGATGCCCGGTCGGTCAGCGACCGCACCGCGTCGTCGTCTGCGCCCGCTTCCCTGCGGAGTTCGGCGAGCCGGGCCCGGTAGAGAGCGACCGCACCGCCGGAATCGAGCGCGTCCAGCTGGGCGCTCTGCACCGCGGCGAGGCGGGCGTCGATCTCGCCTCGGTACCGGGCCAGCATCAGCGGCTCGGTGATCACCACGGCGAAGAGGAGTGCCAGCCCGAGCCGGCCGAGGTAGAGGCCGAGGGTCGGACGGCGCAGCAGGTGCCGCGGGTCCGCCGAGTCGAGCCGGTCGTAGCTGATCGCCACCCGGCCCACCACGGCCCGGTCGTACGCCACCACCCCCATCGCCACCAGTGGCCCGACGACCCACTGGTACCAGGGATGGGCGTATCCGGTGCTGGCGTCGATGAACGCGGCACCGCCCACCGTCGCGTAGACGAAGTAGAGCAGGATGAACACGCCGACAGATCGATAGAGAACGCGGTCCGAGTGTGTGGACACACTTCGCGGATTCACGTTGGCCACCCGCAGCAGCAGGTGCCCGAGGCCCTTGCGCATGGCGTCGAGTCTCGCCGACGACCCACCCGCACGGTGGCGAAATCGGCGGATCAGCCGGTGGCGCCTCGGCCCAGCACGGTCGGCTCGGTGATGGTGACACGCAGCAGGACCCGGGCCTCGACGGTCTGCTGCTGCGGATAGAGATCGAAACCGGTCCCGGTGTCGGCGGCCTCGGCAGCGCCGAACGCACTCCGCATCATCGGGTGCGGCGCGGTCGCGTCGACGTCGGCGATCTCCACGATCCGGTCGATCTCGCTGCCGACGGCGGACGCGTACTCCCGGGCGCGGGTCAGGGCGTCGGCGACGGCGGCGCGGCGCACATCGGCACCGGCCCGGCTTCCCGGGCGCAGCTGCCACCAGGGTCCGGAGATCGAGGCGAGCTCCTGGGCGGCAAGATCGGCCAGGAGCAACCCGAGCGCGGTGAAATCGGTCACGGTCACCGTCGTCGAGACACTTCCAGCGTACGACGTGACGCGCTCGCCGCGCCGTTTGAACTCGGGGTGGACCTGCACGCCCGCGGTCTCCCGGCGCTCGACCACGGGGCCGTAGCGGTCCAGGATCGCGCCGACGTCGGCGGCTCGCTGGGAGAGCCGGGACAGCACGACCGCCCGATCGCGGTCAGCGGCGGACACCACGACGGAGAAGACCGCCTGTTCCGGCGGCATCTCCCGGTGTGCCTCGCCGTGCACCACCACGATCGGGCTCGCCACGGCGTCAGTCCCCGAACGGCTCGGCGAGCCGGTCGGCGGCCGCGGCCACCCGCTCGTCGGTCGCGGTCAGGGCGATCCGCACGTGCCGCTGCGCCGCCGGACCGTAGAAGGCGCCCGGTGCGGCCAGGATGCCGCGGCGGGCGAGCCGGTCAACGGTGGTCCAGCAGTCCTCGTCCCGGGTGGACCACAGGTAGAGACCGGCCTCCGAGTGGCTGATCTCGAACCCGGACTTCACCAGGGCGGTGCGCAGGGTGTCGCGGCGGGCCGCGTAGCGGGCGCGCTGCTCGGCCACGTGCTCCTCGTCGCCGAGCGCCGCGACCATGGCGGCCTGCACCGGAGCCGGCACGATCATCCCGGCGTGTTTGCGGACCGCGAGCAGCTCGCGGACCAGCGCCGGGTCGCCGCCGACGAAACCGGCACGGTAACCGGCCAGGTTGGACCGTTTGGAGAGCGAGTGGACGGCCAGGACACCGGTGTAGTCGCCACCGGTGACCTCGTCCGAGAGCACCGAGACCGGTGTGGACTCCCAGCCGAGCGAGACGTAGCACTCGTCGCTGACCACCACGACGCCGCGCTCGCGGGCCCACGAGACCACCTTGCGCAGGTGTTCGGCGGGCAGCACGCGACCGGTCGGGTTGGACGGCGAGTTGACCCAGATCAGCCTGATCCGACGGTCGGGCCCGAGCGCGGTGAGCGAGTCGGACCGGACCACCTCGGCGCCGGCCAGACGGGCGCCCACCTCGTACGTCGGGTAGCAGACGGACGGGATGACCACCACGTCGCCGGGGCCCACGCCGAGCAGCGTGGGCAGCCAGGCGACCAGTTCCTTCGAGCCGATCGTGGGCAGCACGCCCAGCTCACCGGATGCGCGGCACTCCCGCGCCAGCCATCCCGCGATGGCCTCGCGCAACCGCGGGGTGCCCGCGGTCAGCGGGTATCCGGGCGCGTCCGAAGCATCGGCGAGGGCCTGCCGGACGAGCGGCGGGACCGAGTCGACCGGCGTGCCGACCGAGAGGTCCACGATGCCGTCCGGGTGGGCCGCGGCGAGCGCCTTGGCCGGCTCCAGCAGATCCCAGGGGAAGTCCGGCAGAGCCGACGACAGAGCGTTCAGTGCCCTTCCCCGCGCGGCGCCTGACCGGCGACGAACGGGGTGTCCTTGTCGATCTTGCCGACCTTGGAGGCGCCACCGGGCGAACCGAGATCCTCGAAGAACTCGTAGTTCGCGTTGGTGTAGTCCTTCCACTGGTCCGGGACATCGTCCTCGTAGAAGATCGCCTCCACGGGGCAGACCGGCTCGCAGGCCCCGCAGTCGACGCACTCATCGGGGTGGATGTAGAGCATCCGGTTGCCCTCGTAGATGCAGTCGACCGGGCACTCCTCGATGCATGCCTTGTCGAGAACATCGACGCAGGGCTCAGCGATGATGTAGGTCACGGGTCTTTCCCTTCGAAAGCCACGCCGCGGGGACCGCGCACGACGAATTGCAGAGCCTAGTATTCCCCGCCTAGGGAGGTAATGCGTGCTCCGACAGCAGGATGTGGGACACCGGGTGGTGGTACGGCGAATTGTAGGCGTAACCGGAGAGCGCACGCTCTTCACGGATGCGCTGGGCGAACTCGTCGACCTCACGGAGACCGATCTCACACTCGCCACCGACAAGGGAACCCTGCGTGTGCCGCTGCGCGAGGTGCACCGGGCCAAGCGGGTCCCACCGGCTCGCCGTCCCCGTGCGGCCGAGGTGATCGCGCTCGAACTCGCGGCGGACGAGGCCTGGCCGGCCCCGGTCCGGTCCCGGCTCGGCGGGTGGATCCTGCGCGCGGCGGACAACTGGACCGGCCGGGCCAACTCGGCGCTCGCCGTGGGCGACCCGGACCGGCCCCTGGAGGCCGCGATCGACGCGGTGGCCCGGTGGTACGACGAGCGCGGCCAGCAACCCCTGATCAACACGCCGCTCCCCCTCGCCGCGCCGGTCAACGCGGCTCTCGACGAGCGGGGCTGGACCGCGCGGCCGCTGACCCTCGTGCAGACCGCGCCGCTCGCGCCGATCCTGGCCGCGCCCGCGCGCACCGACCTGCCGCCGGTGGACCTGGCCGACTCGCCCACCGACTCCTGGTACGCCATGGTCGCCGAGCACAAGGGGATCCTGCCGGGCGCCGCGATCCGCATTCTGACGGGCGTACCCGAAAAGGTCTTCGTCTCCGTGCGCGACGCCCAGGGTGACCTTCTCGCGGTCGCCCGGGGCGCGGTGACCGGACCTGATCGCTGGCTGGGGCTCTCGCTGGTGCAGACCGCGCCCGCCGCACGCCGCCGCGGCCTGGCGCAGCACGTGGTCCGCGCCGTCGCCGGATGGGCGGCGCAGCGCGGCGCCACGCGTGCCTATCTGCAGGTGGAGGAGCGGAACACGGCAGCGGTCGCGCTGTACGGCCGGGTGGGCTTCAGCACCCACCACACCTATCTGACCAGGGAAGCGCCCCGGTGATTCAGCGGCGGACGATCTTGCGCGGGCGGGCGGCGCGATTCTGCGTGTACGCCTTCAGCGCCTTGGACCGGTAGTCGCGGCCCAGCATCACGGCGAGCCAGTAACCGAGAAGCGTGCCGGCGATCGCGCAGCCGCTGTAGAGCCAGATCTGCGCGAAGAAGTCACCGGCGCCGTTGGCGAACGGGCCGTTGCCGCTCACGAACGGGCCGATCAGCACCGTCAGCAGCATGCCGCCGAGCGCGCCGAACCCGACGTCGGGCAGCCAGTCACTCGGCTTCACCCGCTGGCACCGGATAAACGTGAGGACTCCGAGCACGAGCGCGACCAGCACGAACATGACGATCGTGGCCCAGTTCTGCGCGGTGTCGGAATCGTCGAAGCCGATCCGGACCACCAGGCGCGCCACGGCGTTGATCGCGAACAGTGCGACCGCCAGAACCGTGATCCGGAACCAGCGCTGATGCCTCATCTCGGCCTCCCCAAAATGCGAGTGTGGGCGGGATCGTAGCGCCACCGGACCGCGTGTGGGGATTACTGGAGACGCTTCGGCACCGGCTTGAGAATGAGACGGTACGAGTACACCGCGAACGTGAGGCTCCCCAGCAGGATCATCACCAGGGCCGTCCAGTTCTCGCCGCCGAGCAGGTAGTCCCCCTCGGCGGTGCGGGTGCCGGCCGCGGCCAGCATCAGCAGCGTCCAGAGGGCCCACGGCGGGCCCACCGACCAGCGCCGGCCGGTGGTGGCCACCGCGAACCAGGAGATCGCCCAGTTGGCGCCGACCGCGACCGGGACCGCCAGCGGGATCGCGGCCCCGCTGCCGGTCCACGGCGAGCGGCCGTGGAACAGCTCCACGAAGCCGCCGCTGCGCAGCGCGCTCAGCTCCAGCTCGATCATCGCGGTGACCACGGTCGCGACGACCGCGATCGTGACGCCGGCGACCCGCAGGACGGTCTCCCAGCCGGGCCACGGCTCCCGCTTCTCCGCCGCCGGGGCCTCGCGCTCCTGCTCCTGCTCCTGCTCCGCGGTCATCGGCGCGGTCATCGGGTCGCCGCGTCGGCGGCCAGCGGCTCACCGATGTCGAGGCCGCTGAACAGGTCGTCCTCCCACTTGAACGGCCCGGTGCCGGCGCCGCGCTCGCCCTTGACCAACGTGTAGTACTCCACGCCCATGAACTCGCCGCCGAAGTCGCCGGCGATCCCGTAGAGCCAGGAGTTGTCCGGGATCTGGCTGGCGTGGGCGCGCATCGCCGCGGTCTTCTTCGCGTCGTGGTCGGTCCCGTCGATCCGCGCGGCGATCTCGTCGTCCGGAGTGCCGAACGGCAGATCGCCCGCGCTCCGCACCTCGGCGAACGGATTGTTCGCCGACTCGCGGAAGGCCTCCATGCCGTCGTGCAGGACGCTCAGCGGCATCGCCGTCCAGTAGATCTTGGCGGGCGCGTCCGGGCCGGCCAGCTCGGCGGCACGCATCGCGACCCGGTGCGCCTGGATGTGGTCCGGGTGCCCGTAGAAGCCGTTGTCGTCATACGTGATCATGACCTGCGGCCGCACCTCGCGGATGATCTCCAGCAGGTGCGCGGCGGCCTCGTCCAGGTCGGCCTGCCAGAACGCGCGCGGGTGCTCGTTGGTCGGCAGGCCCATCATGCCGGAGTCCCGGTAGCGCCCGGCGCCGCCGAGCATCCGGTGGTCGGTGACACCCAGCGCCGCACAGGCCCGCTGCCACTCCACCAGCCGGTATCCACCCAGCTGATCGGCCTGCCCGGCGGCCAGCTGGGCGAGCTCGGGCACATGTATCTCGCCCTCCTCGCCGAGGGTGCAGGTCACCAGCGTCACGTGGGCACCGGTCGAGACGTAGTGCGCCATGGTCGCGCCGGTCCCGATCACCTCGTCGTCGGGGTGGGCGTGCACCAGCAGCAGTCGGCGCGCGGGCAGCTCTTGGCTAGCGGTCACGGCCGATACTGTACGCGCGACCACCGAGCAGTTCGCTCGACGAGCCCGCGGTTTGCCCCGCGCGGGGACGTCTTGATCAGCGATGCTGTGGGGCGTGGAGTACCCGTACGACGTGACGATCGGCAGCGACGGCACACGGATCCTGTTCCGGCGCTCCGGCGAGCTGTGGCGGCTCGACCTCGGGACCGGCTCGGAGCACCTGGTCGGTTCGGGGCCGGTCGACTCGTACGCCACCGACCGCGAGGGGCGCACGGTGGCGTTCACCCGCGCCGGTGAGCTGTTCCGGGCCGACCTGGCCGACGGCACGGTCACCGCGGTGCCGACCGCCGGGCCGGTGCACGATCCCCGCCCCGACCCGGCGGGCGTCAACATCGGATACGTCACCGATCCGGGCGGTCCGGCGTCGCTGCGGGTGGTCGGGCCGGACGGCGACCGTCTGCTCGCCGGTGAACCGGGCAACGCGTGGCGCGAGCACGGCGGCACCATCTCCTGGGGTGTGGCCGGTGCCGGTGCCGCCGAGTTCGGCCGGACCCGCGGCTGGTGGTGGGCGCCGGACGGGAGCCAGGTGCTCGCGGTGCGTACCGCCAAGGCGTCCAGCCTGCACCTGCTCGACCTGGACGACGGGTGGGTCGACGTGCACTGGGACCGGGAGACTTATCCGTACCTGGCCCAGGTGCACTGGCGCGGCGGCAGCCCACTGATCACCGTCCTGCGCCGGATGCAGCAGCACGGCCTCGTGCTGTCGGTGGATCCGCGTACCGGGGAGACCCAGGTGCACGCGGAACTCGCCGACGCGCGCTGGGTGGAACCCGTGCCGGGCACGCCGCGTCACCTGCCGGACGGCCGGGTGCTGGTCGGCGGCGAACTCGCGCACGACGGCTTCGACGCGCGCTGCCTGTTCGCCGACGGCAGCCTGCTCACCCCGCCCAGCCTCTACGTGCGCCGGGTGGCCGGCATGCTGCCCCGCGAGGGCGGCCCGGCCGGGTCACCGGACCTGATCGTCGAGGGCAGCCTGGGCGATCCGGCGGTGAACGAGGTGTTCCGGGTGCGCACCTCGCTGGGCGGCGGCGGCCCCGAGGTGAGCCGGCTACCGGTGGAGTGCGGCCCGGAGGGTGTGACGGTCGGCGCTGACCTGCTGGTCTCCGGGATCCAGGTGTGGCGCGGGGAGACCCCGGTGGCGACGTTGCGGACGTGCGCGCCCGAGCCGCCGTACCGCCCGGAGCCGGTCCTCGAGCGCGTCACCGATCGCCGCCTGCCCGCCGGCGTGCTCTATCCCGCCGGCCACATCGCGGGGACCAGGCTTCCGGTGCTGGTCACCCTCGGCGACGGGCCGGGACACCAGCAGGTCTGGGCGCGGGCTTCGGCGTGGCGCGAACGGCAGTGGTGGGCCGACGCCGGCTTCGCCGTCGTCAGTACAGATTCCAGGGGTACGCCTGGCGTCGCACCGAGCTTCGAGAAGGTCGTGCACCGGCGCCTGGCCGACCTCGTGCTCGCCGACCAGGCCGACGCCCTGACCGCGCTCGTCGGCAAACACCCCGACCTGGACCTGACCCGGGTGGCGGCCCGCGGACACGGCCTGGGCGGCTGGCTCGCCGCCCTCGCCGTCCTGCGCATGCCCGAGGTCTTCCACCGAGCCGTAGCCCACGACCCGGTCCTGAACTGGACCGACCTGCCCGCCCCGATAGCCGAGCGCTACCTGGGCGACCGCGCCGACGCGGACGTCTACGCCCACCACAGCCTCATCGAGGCCGGCACCTCCCCCAACGTCCTCCTGGTCGGCGCCTCCCTGCCCGGCTTCCCCTCGACCCCGTCCGCGTCCCCCGAGGAGGAGCTGTCCTTCATTCGACTGAACTAGTCGCTGGAAAGGTTGCTGGGCGACTAGTATGCCATCGTGATTGACCAGAGGCTCTTCACAGAATCGGGCTTCCTGTCCCTCGGCGAGACGTCGGAGCGCATCGAACTCTTCGACGGAAGTCTTCACATCACGCCGCGCGGCACACCACGGCATCAACACGTCTCCGCCAGTTTGAGAGCGGCCCTGCCCCCCGCGGGTCTGCACATTCTCGGAGCGGTGAACGTGCGGTGCGGCACGGATCGCATCACCATCCCCGATCTCGTGATCGCCGCGGACATCGACCTGGATGAGTTCGTGGTCGACGCGTCGGCGGTGCGGCTGGTGTGCGAGATTCTGTCGCCGTCCAACAGCACGACCGACCAGGTGCTGAAGAAGCACTACTACGCAGCCGCCGGTATCCCGTGGTATCTGCTGGTGGATCCGAAGTCCGGGACGATGCAGCTGTTCCAGTTGGACGGCGAAAGTTACCGCGAGCACTCGACCGCAGCGCCCGGGGTGCCGTTGCGGCTGACTGAGCCTGTGGACGTCTCCATCGATCCGGCGGATCTGTTGCCGCCGTCCTGAAACTGTCGCACCCGGCGCTTAGGGTCGGGACATGGGGCATTTCGACGAGGCGGAGGCGGCGGTGCGGGCCGCGCTGGACGCGGGGGCGCGTTATGCGGATGCGCGTGTCATGGTGCGGCGGACCGAGGCGATGTCGGCGCGGGACGGTGCGATCGAGGATCTGAGCTCGGACGAGAGCGCGGGCCTGGGCGTGCGGGCTCTGGTCGGGTCGAGTTGGGGCTTCTATGCCGTACCCGATGTGGCTGAGACATCCGCACGTGCGGCCGGGCACCGGGCCGCTCAGATCGCCGCCGCCAGTGCTCTTGTGCCGGGACGGCCGATCGACCTGGTCCCTGCCACGGCCGTGACCGCGAGCTGGGCCGGCGACTGCGTGATCGACCCGCTGTCCGTCCCCCTCTCGGACAAGGGTGACCTGCTGGTCCGCGCGACCGCCGCCGCACGGGAGGCCGGCGCCGACCAGGCCGAGGCCAACTACGCGATCTGGGACACCCGCAAGTGGTTCGTCTCCAGCGAGGGGCACCGGATCGAGCAGCACATCCGCGAGTGCGGAGCGGGGGTCACCGCGATCGCGTTCGGCGACGGGGAGATCCAGCGGCGGTCCTGGCCGTCGCACCGGGGGCAGTTCGGCACGCGCGGCTGGGAGCTCGTCGAGGAGCTGGACCTGGTGGGCAACGCGCCGCGGATGGCCGAGGAGGCCCGTGCCCTGCTGACCGCGCCGCTCTGCCCGGCCGGCGAGACCGACCTCGTGCTCGGCGGTGAGCAGCTGGCCCTGCAGATCCACGAGTCGGTCGGGCACGCCATCGAGCTGGACCGGATCCTCGGCTGGGAGGCCGCGTTCGCCGGCACCAGCTGGCTCGACCTGAGCCGGCTGGGTTCGCTGCGCTACGGCTCCGAGCTGATGAACGTCACGATCGACCCCGGCTTTCCGGGCGGGCTGGGCAGCTTCGGCTTCGACGACGAGGGCAGCCCCGCGGTGAAACGGCACGCGGTCCGCGACGGCATCTGGGTCGGCGTGCTGGCCGGGCGCGACTCGGCGGCGCTGGCCGGCCTGGACTACGGCGGCAGCGTCCGCTCCGACGGCTGGTCGCGGCTCCCGATGGTCCGGATGACGAATGTCGGGCTCGAGCCGGGACCGCATACTCTCGACGAGATCATCGCGGCCACCGACGACGGCGTGTTCATGGACGTCAACCGGTCCTGGTCGATCGACGACCGCCGGCTGAACTTCCAGTTCGGCTGCGAGATCGGCTACGAGATCAAGAACGGGAAGCTGGGCCGGATGCTGCGCAACCCGACCTACACCGGGATCGGGCCGCGGTTCTGGCAGTCGATGGACATGCTCTCCAACGAGATCATCGCCTGGGGCACGCCGAATTGCGGCAAGGGCCAACCGGGCCAGATCGGGCACACCGGGCATCCAGCCGCACCGGCCCGGTTCAAGGGCGTGCGAGTGGGAGTGCGCGGATGAGCGGGCGGACCGAGAGCGAGCCGGGAGTGCGCGGATGAGCGGCGGGTCGAGTGGGCGGGCCGGTGCCGAGCTGGACATCGCGGCGAAGGTTGTGGAGCTGGTTCGGGAGCTGGCCGGGCGGACCGCCCAGGCCGAGGTCGTGGTGCGGCACGACGCCGAGGCTCTGACCCGGTTCGCGACCTCGATGATCCATCAGAACGTGGCGTCGGCGTCCACCGGTGTGCGGCTGCGGCTGCACCTGGACGGGCGGACCGTGGGTGGCTCCACCACGGTGACCGGGCCCGACGGGCTGCGCGCCCTGGTCGCGCGGACCGTCGCGGCGGCCCGGGTCAGCCCGGCCGACCCCGGCTGGCCGGGTGTGACGCCGCCGGCCGCGCTGCACGTCTCGGCCGGTCATCCCGGTTCCGGCGAGCACTCCGGGCTGGCGTTCGGCTTCGACGAGGCGACCTCGCGGGCGGACCCGGCCGAGCGCGCCGAGCGGGTCCGCGCGTTCGTCGAGGCCGCCGGCGGGCTGGAGACAGCGGGATACTGCCGGACCGCCCACGTCTCCGCCGCCTTCGCCAACACCGCAGGTCAGGCCGTCGAGGGCCGGGCCGCCGAGGCTGCCATGGACGGCATCGCACGTTCTGACGGCGCTGACGGGGTGGCCCGGCTGGCCGCGGCCCGGCTCTCCGACATCGACGGCGCGGTCCTCGGCGCGCGGGCGGCGGCCAAGGCGAGGGCGTCGCGGGAGCCGGTCGAGCTGACCCCGGGCAGATACGAGGTGGTCCTCGAGCCGGACGCCGTCAAGGACCTGATGGAGAACCTCGCGACTTTCGGCTTCAACGGCAAGTCGTGGGCGCAGCGGCAGTCCTTCGCCGAGATCGGTGTCGAGCAGTTCGACCCGTCGGTGACCATCGTGGACGACCCGCTGGGCAGCCGCGGCGAGCCGGCGCCGGGGCTGCCGTTCGACGACGAGGGCACGCCGCGGCGGTCGCTGGTGCTGGTCCGCGAGGGTGTGACCAGCGCGGTCACCCACGACCGGACGTCGGCCGCGCAGGCCGGGACCGAGTCGACCGGGCACGCGTCGGCGTTCTCCCGCTCATGGGGCCCGCAGGCCGGCAACCTGCGCCTGGAGTCGGCCGAGTTGCCGGCCGCGCGACCGAGCGGCGACGCCGGCGGGTCGGTCGCCGAGTCGGCGCGGCCGCTGGTGGCCCGGATGCGGCGGGGCCTGCTCGTCACCGACCTCTGGTACACCCGGGTGCTCGACCCGAAGAGCCTGGTGGTGACCGGCCTGACCCGCAACGGGGTGTGGCTGGTCGAGGACGGCGAGGTGGTCTCGGCGGTCGGCAACCTGCGTTTCACCCAGTCCTATCCGCAGGCGCTGGGCCCCGGCCAGGTGCTCGGGATCGGCTCCGAGTGCGTGCTCCTGCCCGAGTCCTGGGGCCGCTCGCGCTATGCCGCACCGGCACTGCATCTGGCCTCGTGGAACGTCACGGGTAATGCTTCCGGCTGATGCCGGCTAGCGCATCGGTGGAGATCAACATTGACCGGGATGGCGATTTTGTGACGCGCTAGGCAGCCCCGTGGGCAATCTGTCGGACATTCGGCGTAACGTGTGCCCCACATCACTGTCGCCGCGCGACCGCTGACGTGGGGCATCTCTGTGCCCTGCGACGGGTCGACGGTGCACCTGAGACGGCACTCTCCGGGAGATGCAATGACGACGGCAACGAGGCCGGGCGGCGGCCAGGCACGCGCGGCGATCGCGGCAAAAACGCTGCGCACCGACCGCTATTGGCTGGCACCCCTGGTCACCTTTCTCGGTCTGACGGCCTGGGTGACCTACGCCACCGTCCGGGTCTTCATGCACAAGTGGTTCTTCGTGGAGGAATACCACTATTTGACGCCGTTCTACTCGCCCTGCATCACGGACGCGTGCGGCCCTGCGGCGGAGTTCGGCACCCCGTTACCCAGTTTCTGGCTGATCCCGGAGGCGGCGTTCACCCTGCCGTTCCTCCTGCTCTTCCGGCTGACCTGCTACTACTACCGGAAGGCGTACTACCGGTCGTTCTGGCTGTCGCCGCCGGCCTGCGCGGTGCCGGACGGCCACAAGAAGTACAGCGGCGAGACCCGCTTCCCGCTGATCTTCCAGAACGCCCATCGGTACGCGTTCTACGCAGCCGTGATCATCTCGGTGATCAACACCTGGGACGCGGTCCGGGCGCAGACGACCGGCCTCGGGCTCGGCAACGTGATCCTCTGGGTGAACGTGATCATGCTGTGGGCGTACACGTTGTCCTGCCACTCCTGCCGGCACATCGCGGGCGGGCGGCTCAAGCACTTCTCCAAGCACCCGGTGCGTTACCGCTTCTGGACATTCGTGTCCAAGCTGAACACGCGGCACATGCAGCTGGCCTGGATCACGCTCGGCACGCTGGCCCTGACCGACTTCTACATCATGGGTCTGGCCGCCGACTGGTTCTCCGACCTGCGCATCATCAACTGAGGGGCCAGCGATGAGCACAACGATCGAACGACACCAGTACGACGTCGTCGTGATCGGGGCCGGCGGCGCCGGCCTGCGCGCGGCGATCGAGGCCCGGATGGCCGGCAAGCGCACCGCGATCATCTCGAAGTCGCTGTTCGGCAAGGCGCACACGGTGATGGCCGAGGGTGGCGCGGCCGCCGCCATGGGCAACGTGAACAGCAAAGACAACTGGATGGTGCACTTCCGGGACACCATGCGGGGCGGCAAGTTCCTGAACAACTTCCGGATGGCCGAGCTGCACGCCAAGGAGGCGCCGGAGCGGATCTGGGAGCTGGAGACGTACGGTGCGCTCTTCGACCGGACCAAGGACGGCAAGATCTCGCAGCGCAACTTCGGTGGCCATGAGTACCCGAGGCTCGCGCACGTCGGTGACCGCACCGGCCTGGAGCTGATCCGCACCCTCCAGCAGAAGATCGTCTCGCTGCAGCAGGAGGATCTGAAGGAGTTCGGCAGCTACGACTCCCGGATCCGGGTGTTCCAGGAGACCACGATCACCGAGCTGATGCTCGACGGCGACCGGGTGGCCGGCGCGTTCGGCTACTACCGCGAGTCCGGCGAGTTCCTGCTGTTCGAGGCGCCCGCCGTGGTCCTGGCCACCGGCGGCGTCGGCCGCAGCTACAAGGTCACCTCGAACTCGTGGGAGTACACCGGTGACGGCCACGCGCTGGCGCTGCGCGCCGGGGCGACGCTGATCAACATGGAGTTCCTGCAGTTCCACCCGACCGGCATGGTCTGGCCGCCCAGCGTCAAGGGCATCCTCGTCACCGAGTCGGTCCGCGGCGACGGCGGCGTGCTGCGCAACTCCGACCAGAAGCGGTTCATGTTCGACTACGTCCCCGACGTCTTCCGCAAGCAGTACGCGGAGACCGAGGAGGAGGCCGACCGCTGGTACACGGACCCCGACAACAACCGGCGCCCGCCCGAGCTGCTGCCCCGTGACGAGGTCGCCCGGGCCATCAACAGCGAGGTCAAGGCGGGCCGCGGCAGCCCGGCCGGAGGCGTCTACCTGGACGTGTCGACGCGGATGCCGGCCGAGACGATCATCCGGCGGCTGCCGTCGATGCACCACCAGTTCAAGGAGCTGGCCGACGTCGACATCACCAAGGAGGCGATGGAGGTCGGGCCGACCTGTCACTACGTGATGGGTGGCGTCGAGGTGGAGCCGGACACCGGTGCGGCGCTCGGCACGGTGCAGGGTCTGTTCGCCGCGGGCGAGGTGTCCGGCGGCATGCACGGTTCCAACCGGCTGGGCGGCAACTCGCTCTCCGACCTGCTGGTGTTCGGCAAGCGGGCGGGCGAGCACGCGGCGGCGTACGTGGAGACGCTCGCCAAGCGGCCGAAGGTGGCGAAGGTGGACGTCGCCGCGGCGGCCGAGGTGGCTCTCGCTCCGCTGGTGCGCTCGGACGGGGAGAACCCGTACACATTGCAGCAAGATCTTCAGGCGGTGATGGGTGACCTGGTCGGCATCATCCGCCGCGAGGGTGAGCTGAGCGACGCTCTCAAGCGCCTGCAGGAGCTGCGGGCGCGGGTGGCAAACGTGGCCTCCGAGGGTGGCCGTCGCTACAACCCCGGCTGGCACCTCGCCCTCGACCTGCGCAACATGCTGGTCGTCTCGGAGTGCACGGCCAAGGCGGCGCTGGAGCGCGAGGAGTCGCGCGGCGGGCACACCCGCGAGGACTTCCCGAAGATGAGCCCGCAGTGGCGCAAGCTCAACCTGGTCTGCTCCCTCGACGAGAGCGGCGACGTGCACCTGGAGCGCAAGCCGGTGCCGCGGATGCGCGACGAGCTGATCAACCTGTTCGACCGCACCGAGCTGTCGAAGTACCTGACCGACGAGGAACTCGCCGAGCTGGAGGCGGAGTGATGGGCACCAAACGGCGATTCCGGGTCTGGCGGGGCGACGCGGCCGGTGGCGACCTGCGCGAATTCGAGGTCGAGGTGAACGAGGGCGAGGTCGTCCTCGACATCATCCACCGGCTCCAGGCCACCCAGGCACCCGATCTGGCCTGCCGGTGGAACTGCAAGGCCGGCAAGTGCGGCTCCTGCTCCATGGAGATCAACGGCAAGCCGCGGCTCGGCTGCATGACGCGGATGTCGACGTTCACCGAGGACGAGACCGTCACGATCACGCCGCTGCGGACGTTCCCGGTGATCCGGGACCTGGTCACCGACGTCTCCTTCAACTACGAGAAGGCGCGGGAGACCCCGGCGTTCGCGCCGCCGCCCGGCCTCGCTCCGGGTGAATACCGGATGCAGCAGGTCGACGTGGAACGCAGCCAGGAGTTCCGCAAGTGCATCGAGTGCTTCCTCTGCCAGAACACCTGCCACGTGGTCCGCGACCACGAGGAGAACAAGGCCGAGTTCTCCGGCCCGCGGTATTTCATCAGGGCCGCCGAGCTGGACATGCACCCGCTCGACGACCGGACGGACCGCAAGGAGTACGCGCAGGCCGAGCAGGGCATGGGCTACTGCAACATCACCAAGTGCTGCACCGAGGTCTGCCCCGAGCACATCAAGATCACTGACAACGCGATCATCCCGATGAAGGAGCGCGTGGTCGACCGCCGCTACGACCCGATCGTCTGGCTCGGCCGCAAGATCTTCCGCCGCGACGAGCTCGACAGCGGCCGGCCGGGTTCCCGCCACACTCCCGGCAGCCCGAACGTGAACCCGGACCTGCCCAGCTCACGCCTGCCGGAGAACGCTCCGGTCGGCCCGGACGGCCACCTGGACATCGCCGAACTCGTGGCACCCACCCAGGGCGGCCTCTCCCCGTTCGGCGAGGACATCACGTTCCCGCTGGCGCCCGAGCAGGTCACCTACCACCACCCGAAACCGGGCAAGGACGACGACTGACCTCAGCCCCACGACGCCGGGCGGCATTCCTTCGCGGAGTGCCGCCCGGCGTCATGTCGGGTCGGTTCGCGGGGCCAGGTTCAGCTGCGTGATCGCCACGTCGTGCCAGGCGCCGTTCTTGAAGCCGATCCGGGGATGTGTGCCGATCAGCTGGAAGCCGAAGGCGGCGTGCAGTGCCATGCTCGGCTCGTTGGGCTGAGTGGTCTTCGCCACGGCGACCTGGAAACCGCGCGAGGTGAGGCGGGGCAGCAACTCACCGTAGAGCGCGCGACCGGCCCCGGTTCGGCGCCGCTCACGATCGACGTAGACGCTCACCTCGCAGGACCAGCGGTAGGCGGCCCGGGTCGCGAACGGGCCGGCATACGCATAGCCGATGACGTCGTCGGCCAGGCAAGCGACCAGCCAGGCGTGTGCTGCGGCGATGCGCTCGGCCATTTCGGCCGGGGTGGGCGGCGAGGTCTCGAAGGTGATCGCGGTGTCCAGGACGTATGGCCGATAGATGGCGGCACAGGCGGCGGCATCGGCCGGCGTGGCGTCCCTGATCGTCAACGACATGGCGAAATAGTAGCCGCGACTGACACTATAGTGACAGGCATGTTGGACAGGCTGGCCGCGACGCTGCACGCCGCGCGTACCGATAAAGAGCTGAGCGTGAATGCCCTGGCCGACCGCTCCGGGGTTTCGCGCGCGATGATCGGCAAGATCGAGCGGGGCGAGGCGCAGCCGACCGCCGCGCTGCTCGGGCGCCTGGCCGCCGCGCTGGGGATGACCCTCTCCGAGCTGTTCGCGCGCACCGAGGGTGAGTCGCCGCGCCTGGCCCGCCTCGCCGACCAGACGGTCTGGGTGGATCCGGAGACCGGGTATCGGCGGCGGTCGGTCTCGCCGGCGGGCGGAGCGGTGCAGCTCGTGGAGGTGGAGCTGCCGGCGGGTGCGCGGGTTGCCTATCCCGCTGACTCCTATGCGGTGGCGCACCACCAGATCTACGTGCTCGACGGGCGGCTGCGCTTCCAGGAGGGCGACGTGCGGCACGACCTCGAGCGGGGCGACTGCCTGGAGCTCGGGGCGCCGGTCCCGTGCGCCTATGAGAACGTGACCGACCGGCCGTGTCGCTATCTGGTCGTTCTCAGCCCGCGCCGGTCGCGCTGAGAAAGCCAGCGCATGACCTCCTGCGCGTGCATCGCCGGTTTCGCGATCGGATGGAAGACGTGCTCCACCCGGCCGTCGCTGATGACCAGCGTGAGGCGCCGATAGAGGACCATGTCGCCGGCGCCGAAGGTGGGCAGGCCGAGTGCGGCGGCCAGGGCCATCCGGGGATCCGGGATCAAGGGGTACGGAAGACGCAGGCGATGCACGAGCTCGCGCTGATAACCGGACGACTGAGCGGAGAGCCCGAAAACCCGTTCGGCGCCCGCCGTCAGCAGCTCGGCGTGGTGGTCACGGAACCAGGAAGCCTGCTCGGTGGAGCCCCGCGCGCCGGGGATGTTGAGCAGGCTGTCCGGCAGGTCGACGCCGGGACGGCCGGTGAGCGGGTACACGAAGACGACGCTGCGCCCGGGGCCGAGCGCGCCGAGGTCCACCCGTCGGCCGTCGGTAGCGAAGAAGTCGAGCGGCGGGACGCGTACGCCGACCAGCTCCCCCGGATCAGCGCTGGCCCGACCGGCGACCGGCGGCCGCACCCGCCCGGCCGCCGACGCGAGCCGCTCGTTCAGTCCGTCGCGCTGCGCGGTGAGCTTGCCGATCCGCTCCTGGAGGGCGTCGATCGCACTGCGGTACGTGGCGACCGCCGCCCCGCAGACGTCCGCGTCCTTCCCCTCGGCGAGGCTCTCCACGAACGGCCGGGTCTCCTCGACGCTCAGCCCGAGCGCGGTCAGCTCCCGGATCTGCTGGACCAGGCGCACCGCCACCGGCTCGTACTCCCGGTAACCGTTGCCCAGCCGCCTCGGCACCACCAGCCCCGCCGCCTCGTAATACCGCAGCGCCCGCACCGTCGTCCCGGTACGCCGCGCCAACTCACCCACCCGCATGCCGCGACCCTAAGCCCACCAACAACCGCAGCGATCCCAGGAACCAGGGCTGCTCGCGCAGGTGGCCGTGACGGCGCTCCCACTCGCCGGAGGCCAGGTCGGCCGAGAGAGACGAGATCGCCCTCTCGGTGGCCGCCGCCGAGACGAAGCCCCAGGCCGATTGCGCCGCACGAACCCGAGGGTCGAGAAAGGCCTCGGGACGGGCGTAGTACGCCTCGGTGAACCCGTCCACGCAGTCGATCGGGATCGGCACCTCGATCACCTCCGTGGCCGGGCCGATCGCCTCCGCGATGCGAGCGATCGCGGGATAGCGGCGCCGCTCCGCGTCGATGAGCTCGGGGGCGTACTCGGCGAGCCACAGCCGGTCCAACTCGTCGCCGTCGAAGGTGAGCACCACGACCGGGCCGCAGGACACGCGGCGCAGCTCGGCGAGGCCGCGCCCGACGTCCCGCCACTGATGCACGGTGACCGTGGCCATCACCGCGTCGAACGACTCGTCGTCGAAGGGCAGGTCCTCGGCCGCCGCGGCCACCGCCGGTGCCGCGGCAGCCGGGCGCTGGGCCCGCATGGCGGCGGAGGGTTCGACGGCCAGGACGTAGCGATCGGCGGGCTCGTAAGAACCGGCGCCCGCCCCGACGTTGAGGACCGTGCGGGCGTCGCCGAGCGCGGCGTGGACCAGGCCGGCGATGCGCGGGTCGGGGCGGCGCTGGAGCGCGTAGCCCCGGCCGTGGGTGTCGTAGTCGAAGTCACCAGCGAGCGCGGTCGTCATGACGGCGACGCTAAAGGTGTACCCAAGGGTCCAGGTCAAGCCCGTTTGGTGAGCCACAACTCCAGGCCGTCCAGGATGCGCTCGAGCCCGAAGGCGAAGCCCTCCTGGAACACCACGTACGGATCGGTGTTGATCTGCTCGGTCTCTTGCCGCCAACGGTCGTAGGCGGGGTAGTCCGGCGCGGTCTTCTCCAGGTAGGGCTCCAGGCTCTTGGCCAGGGCGACCGGTTCGAGTCCGGAGCGCTGGATCGACGCCGTCACCGCCGCCTCGGTGGTGGCCGCGCCGATGGCGTGTGACTGCAGCAGCGCCGTCGCGTGCGAGACCTCCATCCCGGTGAACCCGGCGGCGGTGAACAACTCGACGATGCGGTTGCCCATGCGCATCGCGTTCGGCCCGATGGTGGGGCGGGTGCCGAGCAGGCCGATCACCCACGGGTGCCGCAGCAGCGCGACGCGTATGCCGTTGGCCAGCACCGACGCGCCGATCCGCCAGCTCGTGTCGCCGGGCTCGGGCACGTAGATCTCGGCGAACACCTCGTCGACGGCGAGTTCCAGCAGCTCGTCCTTGTGGGCCACGTACCAGTACAGCGAAGTCGCGCCGGAACCCAGCCGGGTGCCCAGCCGGCGCATGCTCAGGCCGGCCGCGCCCTCGGCGTCGAGGATCTCGATCGCCGTGCGGACGATCTGCTCCCGGGTGAGTGTTGGCTGCTCGCCACGGGTGCGCGGTGGTCGCGTCCAGACCGAGTCGGTGAAGTCGGGCATGGTGACATCCTATCGACACTCGAACACTGTGCGAGTTAGGTGTACGGTGTTCGAGTCGGTCGCACACTGTACGAGAGAGGGTCCGAAGATGCCCGATCGTCATCCCCGTCGCTGGTTGATCCTGGGCGTGCTGTGCCTGAGCCTGCTCGTGGTCGTCGTCGACAACATGGTGCTCAACATCGCGATCCCGTCGCTGATCGTGGACCTCGGCGCGAGCAGCGCGGACATCCAGTGGATCATCGACGCGTACATCCTCGTCTTCGCCGGTCTGCTGCTCACCGCCGGCAGCCTCTCCGACCGGCACGGCCGCCGCCTCGGCCTGGTCTTCGGCCTGATCGTCTTCGGCGGCGCGTCCGGGCTGGCCACCATCTGCCAGACACCCGGTCAGCTGATCGCCGTACGCGGCCTGATGGGCGCCGGCGCCGCCTTCCTGATGCCCGGCACGCTCTCCATCCTGACCACGGTCTTCGACGAGGCCGAGCGCAAGAAGGCGATCGCCATCTGGAGCTCGGTGCTGATGCTCGGCGCCCTCGGCGCGCCCACGCTCGGCGGCCTGCTGCTGGAGCACTTCTGGTGGGGTTCGGTCTTCCTGATCAACATCCCGATCGCGATCCTCGGCATCGTCGCCGCGCTGCTGATCATCCCGGAGTCCAAGGGCCCGGCGAGCCGTCCCGACCTGGTCGGCGCGGCCACCTCGATGCTCGGCATGACGGCCCTGATCTGGGGCATCATCAACGCCCCCGAGCACGGCTGGGCGTCGGCGCGGACACTGGGCGGGTTCGCCGTCGCCGCCGTCGCCCTGACCGCGTTCGGCCTATGGGAGCGCCGGACCGCCGAGCCGATGCTGCCGCTCACGCTGTTCCGCAACCGCAACTTCGCCGGGGCCAGCCTCTCGCTCGTGCTGCTCGGCTTCTCGGCCGGCGGCGTGGTGCTCGCCCTCACGCAGTACCTGCAGTTCGTGCTGGGATACACCCCGATCGAGGCCGGCCTCGCCTTCATCCCGATGCTCGTGACGGCGATGGCGTTCAACGGCGTCGGCGTCGTGGTGGACAAGAGGTTCGGCGCGCGGGTCGCACTCTCCGCGGGCCTGCTCCTGATGGCGGCCGGTTTCGCCGTGATGGCCTCGCTGGAACCCGGCGACGGTTACCTGAAGCTCGCCGTCGCGCTGGTAGTGATGGGCATGGGCAACGGAACGGCGGTGCCGGCCGCGGTCGGTACGCTGCTCGGCGCCCTCCCGCCGGAACGCGCCGGGGTCGGCTCCGCGGTCAACGACACGGTGCAGCAGGTCGGCACGGCCCTGAGCGTCGCGGTGCTGGGTGCGATCCTCACCGCCGCCTATCGGGGCGCGCTGCCGGAGGGCGTCACCGGAGAGGCCCACCAGTCGATCGGCGACGCGCTCGGCGTCGCGGCGGCGACCGGTGACAGCGCGCTGGCCCGCCTCGCCCAGGACGCGTTCGTCGAGGCCATCTCGGTCACCGCGCTGGTCGGCGTGGTCGGCGGCATCCTCGCCTCGATCGTCGCCGCCAGCGTGCTGCGGCCGAAGCCGGCGGTGGCGCCGGAATCGAACGTGAGTACTAAAGTGGGGGCATGACCGGGAGCTACCAGCCGTCGATGCTCGATCTGATGTCCGGGCCGGCCAGCACGCTCGAGCCGTTGGCCGGCCGCCTCGTGCGGCGGCACCTGACCGCGGGCGCCTGGGTGGACCTCCTGCCCGGCTGGGTGCACGGCTCGGACGAGGTCTTCGAGACCCTGCTCGGCATCGACTGGCGGGCCGAGCGCCGGAAGATGTATGACGACGTCGTCGACGTCCCCCGGCTCCTGCGGTGGTACAGCGGGCGCGAAACCCTGCCGCACCCCGCACTGGAGGCCGCCAAGGCCGCGCTGAACAGCCACTACGCCGAGGAGCTCGGCGAGGAGTTCGTCACCGCCGGCATGTGCCTCTACCGCGACGGGCGCGACAGCGTCGCCTGGCACGGCGACACCCACGGCCGCTCGGCCGCGCACGACACCATGGTCGCGATCGTCTCCTTCGGCTCGCCGCGCAACCTGCTGCTGCGCCCGCGCGCCGGCGGCCACGAGACGTTGCGCCTGCCGCAGGGCCACGGGGACCTGATCGTGATGGGCGGCTCGTGCCAGCGCACATGGGAACACGCGGTGCCGAAGACGGCGAAGCCCGTCGGCCCGCGGATCAGCGTGCAGTTCCGGCCGGCCGGGGTTGCCTGAGGGTCCGGAACGCCCATCCGTGCACGGCCGCGGGCATATGCCGCACGCTGCGACGACATCTCGAGGTAACAGGCGCATTGCAAGTGGTTGACGAGTCCGGCGAGAAAGTTACACTCCAAGTGTAAATAGTTGACCTTCACGCTCCACACAGGACCTCCCCGGTCCGGCGAGGCGGCCCCATGTCAACAGATCCCCCGCTCAAAGAACTCGAACTGCGCAACATATCCGTCCGCTTCGGCGGCCTCACCGCACTCGACGACGTGTCCCTGCGCGTGGCGCCGGGCCGCATCGTCGGGATCATCGGGCCGAACGGCGCAGGCAAGACCACCCTCTTCAACGTCATCTGCGGCTTCGTGCCGCCGACCTCCGGCAGCCTCACGCTGGACGGGCAGGCATGGCGTCCCCGGCCGCACCAGCTCAACCGGCTCGGCATCGCACGGACACTGCAGGGCGTCGGCCAGTTCGGCGGCATGACCGTCCTGGAGAACGTGCTGGTCGGCACGCGTGGCCGGCGTCCCGAGCAGGAGGCGATGGCCGCGCTGGCCCGGTGCGGTGTCGACCGCTACGCCGCCGCGCCTCCCGGCTCACTGCCCTACGCGATCCGCAAGCGCGTCGAGCTGGCCCGGGCCCTGGTCGCCAAGCCACAGATCCTGATGCTCGACGAGCCGGCCGGCGGCCTGGACTCCGACGAGATCGACTGGCTGGCCGGCCTGATCAGGGAGGCCGGCACCACGGTCCTCCTGGTCGAGCACCACATGGATCTGGTCATGTCGGTCTGCGACGAGATCCTCGTCCTCGACTTCGGCAAGCCGATCGCCCTCGGCACCCCCGAGGAGATCAGCAACAACTCCAAGGTCACCGACGCCTACCTCGGCGCACCGGCCTGATCTGAGATCGCACGAAACTGCCGGGCACCCGGCTTTCTTCGCTATACCCGAAAAATTATGAAACGACGGTCCTTAGAGGAGGAACGCCGATGAGCACGCGTACCCCGGTGCCGGCAGGTGAGACGCCATGAGCAGCGCACTGCTGGAGGTCGAGGGCCTCACCGCCGGGTACGGCGCGGCACCCGTCCTGCACGACGTGAACCTGACCGTCCAGCCCGGAGAGATCGTCGCGGTGCTCGGTGCGAACGGCGCGGGCAAGACGACGCTGCTGCGTACCCTCTCCGGCCTCGTCCGCAGCAGCGGCGGCCGGGTCGTCTTCGACGGCACGGACCTGCGCGGCACCAAGGTCGAGCAGATGGTGCGCCGCGGCATCGGGCACGTCCCCGAGGGACGCGGCGTGGTCACCGAGCTCACCGTGGACGAGAACCTGCGGCTCGGCGGCCTCTGGCGCAAGGACCGGGCCGAGGCGAAGAAGGCGCTCGACGAGGTCTACGACCTGTTCCCGCCGCTGGCGCAGCGTCGCGCGTTCGCCGGTCATCAGCTCTCCGGCGGCGAGCGGCAGATGCTGGCGCTCGGGCGGGCGCTGGTCGGCCGGCCCCGGCTGCTGTTGCTCGACGAGCCGTCGCTGGGCCTGGCGCCCAAGGTGACCGGCCAGATCATGGCCTTGCTGCGGGACCTGCGGGAACGCACCGGCCTCGCGGTGCTGCTGGTCGAGCAGAACGTACGCAGCGCGCTCTCCATCGCCGACGTCGGCGTGGTGCTGGCCCTCGGCCGGGTGGTGGTCCGCAAGAAGGCGGAGACGCTGCGCGACGACGCCGACCTCCGACACGCCTACCTGGGGTTCTGATGGACCAGTTCGTATACCTGACGTTCGACGGGCTGAGCCGGGGCGCGGTCTACGCCGCGTTCGCGCTGGCCCTGGTGCTGATCTGGCGGGCCGCCCGGATCGTCAACTTCGCGCAGGGCGCGATGGCGGTCGCCGCCGTCTACGTCGCCTACTCGGTGACCAACGCGACCGGGTCGTACTGGCTCGGTTTCGTCGTGGCGCTCGTGGCCGGGCTGGTGCTCGGGGTGACCGTCGAGCGGGTGGTGATGCGGTTCGTCGACCACTCGTCGCCACTCAACGGCGTGGTCGTCGCGCTCGGCCTGGTCCTGGTGATCCAGGGCGTGCTCGGAATCTTCTACGGCAACGAGTTCCGCCCGGTGCAAACGCCTTTCAGCCGGGACGCCTTCGAGGTCGGCGGCATCGCGCTGCTGTCCAAATACGACCTGTTCGTCTTCGCCGCGGTGGGCGCGGTGGTCGGTTCCCTCACCCTTCTTTTCACGCGTACGGCAGTCGGGCTCCGCATGCGGGCGGCGGCCTTCGCTCCGGATGTCTCCCGGCTGCTCGGCGTGTCGGTGGGCGGGATGCTGACGCTCGGCTGGGCGCTCGCGGCGGCGGTCGGTTCGCTGGCCGGGATGCTCGTGGTCCCCACCGAACTGGGCCTGCACCCGACCGCGATGGACGTCGTGTTCATCTCGGCGTTCACGGCCGCGGTGGTCGGCGGACTGGACAGCCCGATCGGTGCGGTGGTCGGCGGCCTCGTCGTCGGCCTGCTGCTCTCCTACGTCAGTGGATACGTCGAGCCGACGGTAGCCCCGATGGCGGTGCTCCTTCTCCTGGTGGTGGTCCTGCTGGGACGGCCGGGCGGACTGTTCTCCAGCTCGAAGGCGAGGGTGGCATGACCGACATCAAGCAGAAATCGAGCGCGTCCTCCGTACCGGAGAAGGCCTTGAACGTGCCGCGAAGCCGGCGCCGCATCCCGGTGATCCTGGTCATCCTGGCCGGCGCCGCGATCGTGCTGACGCTGACCTACACGCTGCCGCCGTTCCGCAACTACCAGCTCGCGACCGTCGGCGCCTACCTGTGCGTGACGGCCGGCCTGACCGTCCTGACCGGACTGAACGGGCAGCTCTCGCTGGGGCACGGCGCGCTTATGGCGACCGGTGCCTACACGCTCGCGCTGTCGCAGAACAGGTGGCTGAACCTGCCGCTCAGCTTCCTGCTGGCGATCGTGGTGACCACCGCGGTGGGTGCGGTGATCGGCCTGGCCGCGGCTCGGCTGCGCGGACCCTATCTGGCCGGTCTCACGCTCGCCGTCGCGATCGTCGTGCCGTCGATCACCAGCACGTTCGACGAGACGTTCAACAGCGACCAGGGCCTGTCGGTGGTGCTCGACCCGCCGCCCGGAACCATCCCGATGGAGCGCTGGCAGGCCTGGCTGTGCTGGGCCGGCGCGCTGGTCACGGTGTTCCTGCTGGCCACGCTCGTGCGAGGGCGTTTCGGGCGGGACCTGCGCGCGGTACGCGACGACGAGACCGCCGCCAAACTGGCCGGGATCAACGTCGCGCGTACCCAGGTCCTGGCGTTTGTCGTGAGCTCGGCCTGCGCCGGCCTGGCCGGTGCCCTCTTCGCCTTCCTGGCGCAGAGCGTCTCCCCCGGCGCGTTCCCGCTGACGCTGTCGCTGTTCCTGGTGATGGCGATCGTGATCGGCGGCCTCGGCAGCCTGTTCGGCTCGCTCCTGGGCGCGGTGCTCCTGGTGCTGCTGCCCACCCTCTCCCAGTCCGTCGCCGAGCAGACCGGATCGAGCCGCCTCGAGGGCAACCTCGCCCTGGTCGTGTTCGGCGTGGTGCTCGTCGTCGTCATGCTCGCCGCTCCCGGCGGCCTCGCATCCATTCGCATCCCACGATTCCTCAGCACCCCACGATTCCTCAGGAGGACACGATGAAACGAACCGCGACGGCGCTGCTCGCAGCTGTCGTGTTACTGGCCGCCGGTTGCAGCGACGACGGGGGCGGTGGAACCAGCAGCAGCGGCGACGTGCCGGGCGTGACCGACACCGAGGTCGTCGTCGGCACCCACATGCCGCTGACCGGGCCGGCCGCGGCGGGATACTCGAAGATCGCGCCGGCCACCAAGGCGTACTTCGACTTCGTCAACGCCAACGGCGGCATCCACGGCCGCAAGATCAGCCTCAAGGTCAAGGACGACGGTTACAACCCGGCCAACACCCAGACCGTGGTACGCGAGCTGGTCCTGCAGGACAAGGTCTTCGCGATCCTGAACGGCCTCGGCACTCCGACACACACCGGCGTGCTCGACTTCCTCAAGACCAACCGGGTGCCCGACCTCTTCGTGGCCAGCGGCAGCCGCAGCTGGAACCAGCCCGACAAGTACCCGGGGACGTTCGGCTTCAACCCGGACTACACGGTCGAGGGCAAGATCCTCGCCACGTACGTGAAGGAGAACCACGCCGGGAAGAAGGTCTGCTTCCTCGGTCAGGACGACGACTTCGGCCGGGACAGCCTGGCCGGCATCGAGAAGGTCCTCGGCCCGGTCGCGGCCAAGCAGAGCTACGTGACCAGCAACCCGAACGTCGGGCCGCAGATGGGCGCGCTCAAGAGCGCCGCCTGCGAGGTCGTCGTGCTCGCCACCGTACCCGGCTTCACCGCCCTGTCGATCGGTACGGCCGCGAAGATCGCCTTCAAACCGCAGTTCGTGGTGAGTAACGTGGGCGCCGACCCGACCACCGTCGGCAAGGCCCTCGGAGCCGGTGCCCCGCTGCTGGAAGGCGTGGTGGCGGCCAACTACCTGCCGCTGACCACCGACGAGGCCAACCCGTGGATCCAGCTCTACAAGAAGGTCAACGCGGAGTACAACGGCAACGCCGAGTTCGACAACAACATCGTCTACGGCATGTCGGTGGCGTACCTGTTCGTCCAGTCGCTGCAGGCGGCGGGCAAGGACCTGACCCGCGACGGGATCATCAACGCGGTCAAGAAGAACGGCTTCCAGGGCCCCGGCCTGGTCCCGCTGCGCTTCTCGGACACGGACCACTCGGGGTACGGCGGAACCCAGCTCACGAAGATCGAGGGCGGCAAGGCGGTGTTCTTCGGTACGCCGTACACGACCGACGACAAGGACGCGCCGGTCGCGCCGCACCAGGCCCAGGCCGTGACACCGCCGCAGAACGGCGTGCCGGCCGCGTAATATTCGCACTCTCCATGCACAAAGACGACTCCAGGAGGTTGCCGCGATGGCGGACCAGGTAGCGATCGTGACCGGAGCAAGCCGGGGAATCGGGTTCGCCATCGCGCAACGCTTCATCTCCGACGGTTATCGAGTGGTGATCACCGGCCGTGATGCGGACGCTTTGAAGGCCGCTGTGGAACAGCTCGGCGAGTCGGCGATCTTCGTAGCCGGCAAGGGCGACGATCCCGCTCACCGGGCTGAGGTGGTTTCCACCGTGGCGGACCGGTTCGGCCCGGTGACTACTCTGGTGAACAATATCGGGATTAATCCGGCATATGGTCCGTTGGCTTCGCTGGACCTCAACGCCGCCCGCAAGATGGCCGAGGTGAACCTGATCGGGACGCTCGGCTGGGTGCAGGAGGCGCTGCGCGGCGGGCTCTCCGACGGCGGCTCGATCGTGAACATCTCGTCGGTGTCGGGCGTGCGGCCGGCTCCCGGGATCGCGTTCTACGGCACGACCAAGGCGGCGCTGATCCACCTCACCGAGGAGCTGGCCGTCGAGCTGGCTCCGGCGGTGCGGGTCAACGCGGTCGCGCCCGCGGTGGTCAAGACCCGCTTCGCCTCGGCCCTGTACGAGGGGCGGGAGGACGCGGTGTCGGCGACCTACCCGCTCAAGCGGCTCGGCACCACCGACGACGTGGCGGGCACCGTCTCGTTCCTCTGCTCGGATGCCGCCTCGTGGATCACCGGGCAGACCATCGTGCTCGACGGTGGACTGACCCTCACCGGGGTGGTCGCGTGAAGCGGGTCGTCGTCACGGGCGCCGGCGGCGGGATCGGTGCGGCCCTGGCCCGCCGGTTCGCCGCCGACGGCGCCCGGGTCGTGGTCAACGACCTGGACGCGGAAGCCGCCCGGACCGTCGCCGGCGAGATCGGCGGCATCGCGGTGCCGGGCGACGCGGCCAGCGAGGAGGACGTCGCCCAGCTGGTCGACACGGCCTGGTCCGAGCTGGGCGGGATCGACCTCTTCTGCTCCAACGCGGGCGTGCTGTCGGCCGGCGACGAGAACACGCCGGACTCGCAGTGGCAGCGGGACTTCGGGGTCAACGTGATGTCACACGTGTACGTGACTCGCGCACTGCTCCCCCGCTGGCTGGACAGCGGCTCCCCGAAACGGCTGCTGATCACGGTGAGCGCGGCCGGGTTGCTCACCCTGCTCGGCAGCGCCACCTACTCGGTCACGAAACACGCCGCGCTCGCCTATGCGGAGTGGCTGCGGGCAACGTACGCCCACCGCGGCCTGACCGTGCAGGCGCTCTGCCCGCAGGGCGTGCGCACCGACATGCTGACCCGCGGAAACGCTCGCGGCAGCGGCAGTGCCGCACTCCTCGCCGAGGGCGCGCTGGCACCGTCGGCCGTGGCGGACCTGGTCGCCGCTTCGCTGGACGGCAACGAGTTCCTGATCCTGCCGCACCCCGAGGTCGCCGACTACTACCGCTTGCGCGCGAGCGATCCGGACCGTTGGCTGGGCGGCATGAACAAGTTGCAGCGCGGCTTCGAGGAGTCTTCGTGAAAGGCCTGGACCTTGCGGCGCTCCAGGCCTATCTGGACAGTCCACCACTGACCGGGACGATGTTCGCCGGCGGGCGGTCCAATCTCACCTATGCGATCACGGACGGGGTCAACCGGTGGGTGCTGCGACGCCCGCCCCTCGGCCACGTGCTTCCGACCGCTCATGACATGTCCCGTGAGCATCGGGTGTTGTCCGCGCTCTCGGAGACCGGCTTCCCCGTGCCGCACCCCGTCGTGCTCTGCACCGATATCTCGGTCATCGGCGCGCCCTTCTATCTGATGGAGCATGTCGACGGGACGATCTACCGGGAAGCCGCCGATCTTGAGTTGGTCGATTTGCACAGTTTGACCCTGACCCTGGTCGACACTCTGGCTGACCTGCACGCTCTGGACCCTTCGGCGATCGGCCTCGGGGACTTCGGGCGGCCGGAAGGCTTCAACGAACGCCAGGTGCGACGGTGGAAGAAGCAGCTCGACGCGTCCCGGAGCCGTGACATCGCGGGCATCGAGGAGCTGCATGCACGGCTCGCTGTCGACATCCCCGCCGGTGGGCCCGGCTCGGTGGTGCACGGCGACTTCCGGCTGGACAACGTACTCATAAGCTCTGATTTGTCGGTTAAAGCGGTCCTGGACTGGGAGATGTCGACTCTCGGTGACCCGCTGAGTGACCTCGCCCTGATGCTCGTCTACGCCGGCCGCCCGCTGCTGTTCCGCGACGGCAAGCCGGTCGCCCCGATCGACCTCCCCGGCCATCCCACGCTCGACGAGATGGCCGCCCGATACGCCGAGCGCAGCAAGCGCGACGTCGGCGACCTGCACTGGTACGTGGCGTTCGCCGCGTTCAAGCTCGCCGTCATCCTGGAGGGCGTGCACTTCCGCTACACCAAGGGCCAGACGGTCGGCACCGGCTTCGACACGGTGGGCGCCATGGTGCCCGCGCTGGTCGAGCAGGGCCACCGCGCACTGGAGGGACACTGATGGACTTCGAGTTCGACGCGAAGACCGAGGATTACCGGAAGCGGCTTCTGGCGTTCATGGATGAGTACGTCTATGCCTCTGAATCCGGTTTTGAGTCGGCGGGCTGGGAACCGCCGGCTTTCCTCCCCGGCTTGCAGGCCGCGGCCAAGGAGGCAGGTCTCTGGAACCTCTTCCTCCCGGGCGACCATGGCGCCGGCCTGACCAACCTCCAGTACGCGCCCTTGGCGGAGATCACCGGTCGCAGCCCGGCGATCGCGCCGGCCGCCCTCAACTGCGCCGCCCCCGACACCGGCAACATGGAGGTTCTCGCCGAGTTCGGCACACCCGCTCAGCAGGAACAGTGGCTCAAACCGCTGCTGGACGGGACAATTCGGTCGGCTTTCGCGATGACCGAGCCGCAGGTCGCCTCCTCCGACGCCACGAACATCGGCACGCGCATCGAGCGCGACGGCGACGACTACGTCATCAACGGCCGGAAGTTCTTCATCACCGGCGCGATGAACCCGAACTGCAAAATCTTCATCGTGATGGGCAAGACGGATCCGTCGGCGGCCCGGCACGTGCAGCAGAGTCAGATCCTGGTGCCCCGCGACACCCCCGGCCTGACGGTCAAACGGGGGATGACGGTCTTCGGATACACCGACGGCGATCACGGTGGCCATGCCGAACTTCTCTTCGAGAACGTACGCGTGCCGGCGAGCAACCTGATCGGCGAGGAGGGCGGCGGTTTCGCCATCTCCCAGGCGCGGCTCGGCCCGGGGCGGATCCACCACTGCATGCGGCTGATCGGCATGGCTGAGCGGGCATTGGAGCTCATGTGTACGCGGGCGTTGGCGCGTACTCCGTTCGGCAAGCCGCTCGCCGAGCAGGGCGTGGTGCAGGACTGGATCGCCGAGTCCCGCGTCCGCATCGAACAGGCCCGTCTGCTGGTGCTCAAGGCCGCCTGGCTGATGGACACCGTCGGCAACAAGGGCGCACACACCGAGATCCAGTCCATCAAGATCGTGGTCCCGTCGACCGTCGAATGGATCATCGACAAGGCGATCCAGGCACACGGTGCCGCAGGTGTGAGCCAGGACACTCCACTGGCCGGGCTGTGGACGTCGGCCCGTACGCTGCGTCTCGCCGACGGCCCCGACGAGGTACACAAGCGATCCCTGGCCCACCGTGAACTCAAGCGTTACCGGAGCAGCTAAGTGACCACACCTCCGCGCGTCGACGGTCGCACCGCACGGTCCGAGCGGACCCGCAACGCGATCGTCGACGCCCACCTCCAACTGATCGGCGAAGGCGACCTGCGTCCCACCGCGGACCGGGTCGCCAAGCTGGCCGGAGTGTCGCTGCGCGCCCTCTGGAGCCACTTCGCCGACATGGAGGCGCTGATGACGGCGAGCGGCCAGCGGGTCCTCGAGCAGCGGGACGCCTCCTACCGGCCGATCCCGGCGGACCTCCCGCTGCCCGAGCGCATCGACGCCTTCTGCCGCCAGCGCGCCCGCCTGCTGGAGGAGATCGGGCCCGCTGCGCGGGCCTCCGCGCTCAAGGAACCTTTCTCGGCCGGATTGCAGCGCTATCGCAAGTTGCACGTTTCCCGGGTACGCGACGAGCTCACCACCACCTTCGCCGCCGAGATCGCCGACGACGAGCAACTCCTCAACGCCCTGACCGCGGTCAGCCAGTGGCCGACGTGGTCCACCTGGCGCGAGGCCATGGACCTGCCGATCGAGGACGCCGAGGCGGCCATGGCCCGAACCGTCAGCGCCCTGCTGACCCCTTCGCGTTCCGCAGCCGAATCCCGCTGAACCCGACCGTGCTGGCGATCACCTCGTCCCAGAAGGACCACAGGCTGTCCAGCACCCGCAGCTGAATCCCGGCCCGCGCGTGACACTCGACCAGGTCGCCGACGGGCTCCGGCTCCCCCAGCGGCACCACCGGCTCAACCGCCACGAAGGCATGCTCCCCGAACGGCCGGAACTCGCCGGCGGGCAGGCGGTAGGCATACAGCCTCGTCGTCCGCATGCGGTCCAGCCAGGCGTACTCGATCGCATGCACCCGCTTCCCGCACCCGGCCCCGATGATCCGGTCCCGATCCGCCGCCGTGGTCTCGGGGCGGACCCAGGCCAGGGCGCGGGGGCACTGCCGCGGAAACCAATAGCTGGGTGCCTGGTCACTGTCCACGGCCCAGACGTACGCCTCTGGCTGCCGCGCGGTGACAGCAACGTGCGGCACGAACCGCGTGATGCTCGGATCCTCCGAGAAGTGCAGAACCTCCCCCTGCCCAGGACGCATACCCACATCCTCTCCACCCGTGCACCGATTGGCGATCTAGTATAGGATTTACTACACTCGCCACGCCGTGGACGAGTGGGAAGCCAACGTCACCAATACGTTCCGCGCCTGGTTCGCAACCCTTGACAAGCCGTCGCGAGCTCAGGTCGTGGATGCCATCGACCGCCTCGCCGAGGCGGGCCCAAGTCTTGGCCGGCCACTCGTGGATCGAGTCCACAACTCACAGTTCCACAACATGAAAGAGTTGCGACCCGGATCAGCAGGCCGCACCGAGCTCCGGATCCTGTTCGTCTTCGACCCCTGGCGGTCGGCGATCCTCCTGGTCGGCGGAGACAAGTCCAACCACTGGGCCAGGTGGTACACGGAGGCCATCCCGCGGGCCGAAGAGCTGTACCTGCAGTATTTGAAGGACCGCGAGGAGGAGGAGCCGGAATGATGGAGATCTCGCGATGGAGCGACATCCGCGCCGAGCTCGTTGCCGAGGCAGGTGGCGAGCACGCCGTCGCCGAGGCCCGCAGGCGCAATCAGGCCTACATCGACGGCTATCGTCTCGCTGAGCGCCGGACCGCCCTCGGCCTCACGCAGTCCCAGCTGGCCGAGCGCATGGGCGTCACCAAGGGCCGCGTCTCCCAGATCGAACGCGGCGAGGTCTCCACAGTCGACGCCGTCGCCCGCTACGTCGAGGCCCTGGGCGGCCGCCTCCAGATCACCGCCGTCTTCGGCGACGACCAGTTCCTCCTGGGCGGCAAAGACACCCCCGCCGCGTAACCGCGCACGGCTCGGACCGGTCGAGTCAATGGGCGGGCCCGAGGATCGCCGTTCATGAACGCTGGTGCCGCCGACGCGGATGGCGGCGTGAGCACGGGTCGCGATGGGCTGACGATGGACGGCGGCCGGTCCACGTGACGCAGGGCACGTTCGCGGAACAGGATGCTCTGCTCGGCTGGGAATCGGTCGCCTTTCGGGGATCAGTTGTCGTCCTTGCCCAGCTGCGCAACGGCGATTCCTGCATCCGCCTCCCCGCCGCATAATGGCCCGATCGGCACGAAATTCAACACGGGGAGGAGGGGTTATGAAACCCCTACGGCGACGATTTTCTCAATTCTTCGTCATTGCATTTATGGCGGCGTTGTCGATGGTGGCGACAACGGGTCCGGCGGGTGCGGCCGGCCGCAGTCTGTGGAATTGTTCACCGTTCGGTGAAGGCTACAAGTATGCCTGCACGACGATCACCTCAGCTCCGGCTGGGGGAGTTCAGGTGCTGGACCGCTACACCAATCAAATCTACACGCTTCGCAATGGGAACAGCATCGCGCTGTTGTCCTGGTACAACGATACGTCTGGCCAGTGCGGCGTCTTCGGCAATCCCTACGTGTGGATCATTGCCTGGCAAAATCAGGGATATCACCAGGCATTCATCGGCGACTACTACCTGGCCACCGGCAGAGCATCGACCTGGAAGCTCTTCACCGACGACTGGGGCGCTCTGGGTAACAGGGCACATGCCCGCGGCGATGGAACGGGAACCTGCGACATCTTCCCGAATTACTGACGGTTGAGGGCGGGCGCCCGGCAGCCTGCGAACAAGCCGCCGGGCGCTCACCTCCAGGTCGTCAGTCGGTAGCCGAGCCGGCGGAGATGTTGAGGACTGTTCCGGTCAGGGCGGCTGCCTCGTCAGACGCCAAGAAGACCGCTGCCTGGGCCACATCCGCCAGCGTAGGCAGTCGCTTGAGCAGGCTCGACTCGGTGATCAGGCTGGTGAACTCGGCCCGGGTGCGGCCGATCGCTTCCGCGTGCAGCCCGAAGACCGTGTCGATGGTGGCTGTCTCCGGGATGCCCTCGGCGCGCAGGCACGCCACCCGGATCCCGGCCGGGCCCAGCTCCGCGGCCAGGGTCCGGCTGATGGCCTCCATGCCGGCCCAGGCCGGGGCCATGCCGCCGACGTGCGGGACCGGTTTGTGGCCGGGTGTGGCGGTCACCGTCAGGATCGCGCCGCCGGAACCCATGTGCCGGGCCACGGTCCGAGCCGTGACGAAGTGCGCGGTGAGATACGCGTGGACCGCCGCCTGGAAGCCCTCCAGCGGCAGGTCGACCATGGGCACACCCTGAATACCCTCCTGCGGGATGCCGATCGCGTTGAACGACACGTCGATCCGGCCCACCTGAGCGGCGTGCGCGGCCACCTGGGCGGGATCCAGGGCGTCGACGACAGCGGTCGAGGCGGACGGGATCTCCTTGGCTACGGCGTCCAGGGCGTCGAGCCGGCGGCCGGTCAGGAAGACGTGGGCGCCCTCGCGGCCGAATGCCCGGGCGACGGCGGAACCGATGGCGCCGGCTGCCCCGTACACGATGATGTTCTTGCCGTTGAGTCTCATGCCTGTATCGACCGCGGGGAACCGGCGAAGTCGACAGCTTAGTTTCGGGGGCGGTCGCGGTCTGTATGTGCATGAGCGCGTTCGCCGAGATGACCTCCGGGTACCGCACCGAGCTGCTGGTCCACTGCTACCGCATGGTCGGCTCGGTGCAGGAGGCCGAGGACCTGGTGCAGGAGACGTATCTGCGGGCGTGGCGGTCGTTCGAGCGGTTCGAGGGGCGGTCGTCGGTCCGCACGTACCTCTATCGCATCGCCACCAACGCCTGCCTCAGCCTGCTCGCCCAGCGTAAGCGCCGCATCATGCCGTCGGCTCTGCCGGCGGACGGTGATCCGCTCTGGCTGGAGCCGATCCCGGACGCCCTGCTCGTCGGCGATCCGGCCGTCGCGGCACAGTCGAGCGCCGGGATCCGCCTCGCGTTCGTGGCCGCGTTGCAGCACCTGCCGCCGGTGCGCCGCGCCGCGCTTATCCTGCGCGACGTCCTGATGCTCTCCGCCGCCGAGACCGCCGAGGTGCTGGACACGACGCCGGCCGCCGTCAACACCGCCCTGCTGCGCGCCCGCAAGCAGATGGCCGAGGCCGCACCCCGCGCCGACGACGTGGGTGAGCCGGACGACCGGCGGATCCGGATGCTGCTCGACCGCTATGTCACCGCGTTCGAGGCTGCCGATCTGACCGCTCTCGGCCGGTTGATGCGGGAAGACATCGCGCTGGAGATGCCGCCGCTGCCGGCCTGGTACCGCGGCCGCGACGAGGTGCTGCGTTTCCTAGGGGAGCGGGTGCTGGACGAGCCGGGCCGGTTCCGCCTGAGCCTCACCAGCGCCAACGGCCGGCCGGGCATCCTCGCACGCCTCCACGACCACGACGATGTCCACGCGGTCCACCTGCCGACGTGGAGCGGTGACGCGATCAGCCACCTCGCGATCTTCCTCGACCCGATGACGGGCCGACTGTTCGACAAAGCGAGAAGCACGGCGAGAAGCGCGACGGGACGCGCGGGCGGCCCTGACGAGGTCGGCCTCACGCGCCCGGATCAGTTCCTGGGAGAGCAGCCACGGAAGGTTCATGCACTCCGACGCTAGGAAGCCACGCGCCGGCGCGAATCGGCAAAGATGCCCAGATCAGGGAAGTCCGAGACGCGCGGCCTGGGCAGCGGCCTGACCACGGCGAGCCACACCGAGCTTCCGCAGGATCGCGGAGACGTGGTGATGCACGGTCTTCGTCGACACGAACAGCCGCTCGCCGATCTCCACATTCGACAGCCCCTGCCGCACCAGCGCCAGCACCTCGATCTCACGTAGCGTCAGATCGGCCGGGTTGGCGCGGGTGCGGCGTTGCGGTCCGCGAGGAATGTCGCGCAGCCCGCGCGAGCGCAGCGTCCGGGTGACGATCGCCGCGGCGGGGCGGGCGCCGAGCCGTTGGAACTCGGCCAGGGCGGCGCGCATGCCGGCTTCGTGCGGCGAGGCCATCAGGGCAAGAGCCATATCGTACGGGCAAAAGCGCTCTCGCCACTGCTCGGCAGCCGCCTCGACGTCACCGGCGAGCTGGGTGGAGAACGGTGCTGTGGCCGTACCGTATGAAGCCGGATCTCCACCCAGAAAGCGCAACCAGGCCAGCTCGCCGACCACCCCCGCAGCTTGCCTGGTGACCGCGAGGTCCCAGGCCGCGGCGAGCTCAGCCGTCACCGGACGCCCGCCCAGCCAGGCAGCCTCCGCCCGCGCCGCCGCGACCGGCGCGACGTATTGCAGCTCGCCCTGACCGTCGGTGAGGTCTCGTGCCTCGTCCAGAGCGGGCCACGGGTCCTCGTCGCCGCGCCGGGCCGCGATCAGCCCGGCCACCGTCAGGCCCAGGATGCGCAGCAGCGGCACCTCACCCGCCGAGCGCAGCAACCGCCGCACGTCCTCGGCCGCGTCGTCCCACCGGCCGGTGTCCAGCCGGTGACGTGCGCGGTAGGCGAGCACGTAGTGACCCCAGCCCTCCAGACCCAGGTCCTCGCAGACGGTCAGACCACGGTCCAACCAGGGCGCGAGGTGGTAGGCGCGGGTGCGCGTCATCGCCCAGCCGGCGTGGATGTAGGCGCGGCCGATGTGCTCCTCGAGACCGTGCTGCTCGGCGAGGGCGAGGCTGCGTTCCAGGTCGTCGATGCCGTGGGCGTCGCCGACGAGCAGGCGCATGGTGCCGATGTTGTTGAGCGTGTGCACGACGACCTGAGGATCGTCGGTCAGGCTCAGGGCGCGCCGGCCGTGCTCCAGGGTTCCCTCGTGGTCCTCGATGTTGAGGTGGATCGAGGACTGGTTGCTGCACGCGACGGCCAGTTCCGGTCCGGGTGGCAGTGTTTCGAGCAGATGCAGCGCTTCGGTGCCGGTCCGGATCGCCTCGTCGGAGAAACCGCCGCACCAGAGCCGCCGGGACAGGGTGGTCATGGCGGCGCCCTCACCCAGCAGATCGTCCGCCTCGTGTCTGATGTGGATCGCCTCTCGCAGCGCGGCGATCGACTCGGTGGTCTGCTCGGTCAGGTAGCACTCGTAGGAGCGGCGTTCGAGGAGTTCGGCCCGGTTCTTGGGCTTGAATTTCAGGGCTCGCGCGTATTGAGCGGCGGCCTCGCGATGCGCGCCCCTTTTGGCGGCCTGTTCGGCGGCGATCGGCGCCCAGGTCAGGACCATGTCGGCGGCACCGGCGGCTTCGGCGTGATGGGCAATCCGGCTCGGGTCGGCGGTGTCCGGCAGCGCCCGCAGCACACCCTGATGCACGGTTCTCCGGTATTGCGGCAGGAGCGACTCCTCGATCGTGATCCGGGCCAGCTCGTGCCGGAAGACGATTCCGTTCGGGGTGCTCTCCAACATCCCTGACGCCAGCGCCTCGTCCAGGCCGGTGCCCACGGGGGCGATCTCCGCGAGAATGCCGAGGTCGGCGGTGACGGCCACGGCGTTCAGGACGGCATTCGCGTCCGGGCTCAGCTGCGCGGCGTGGGCGAGCACAGCGTCGCGGATCGTCGGCGGCACCTCGCCGCCACCGCTGACCAGCACCTCTGTCACATAGAAGGGGTTGCCGCCGGTGACCCGGTGCAGTGCCGCGCCGTCACGGCCGTAGGGTTCGGCGAGCTCGCACACCGCCTCGAGCGAGAGCGGCTCGACGGCCATCCGCCGGACCGCGCCGCCGTGCAGCTCACCGAGGATCCGGCGCAGCGGGTAGCCACGGTCCACGCTGCGGTAGGTCGCGACGACCAGCGCGGGAATCGTCTCCATTCGGCGGCCGAGCAGGCTGAGCACGTCGAGGGTGGCCTCGTCGGCCCAGTGCAGATCCTCGATCACGACGACCAGACCCGGTCGCGCCTGGGCCTGGCGGGTCAGATCGCCCGCGACGTCGTGCGGTTTGTCCCCGGAGGCGCCGATCTCCTCGAACGGACCGAGCGGGCGCGGCGTGAACAGCGGGTCGCAGGCGCCCCACCGCAGCGGCCCGTGCTCTGCCTGGAACTGTCGCAGCAGCGCCGTCTTGCCGACACCGGCCTCGCCGCCGAGCAGCACGAGCACACCGCCACGGCGTGCACTGTCTGCGGCGGCGTGCAGTCGACGAAGGTGCCCGGCGCGTTCAAGCAGCACATCGCCACCATGACAGTCCGCGCCGCACCACCTCCATCAGCCATCCGACACCGGCCCGCTCGATATGCTGCGGCCGGGATTACTGCTGCTTGATGGGGATGTCGACATGACCGACGACTTGCGGTTCGAGATCCTCGGCCCGGTCCGCGCCTTCCGCGGCTCCGAGCCGGTGGATCTGGGCCCGCCCAAGCAGCAGGCGGTCCTGGCACTCTTGTTGCTGCATGCCGGCCGTCCGGTGCCGCTGAAGCAAATCGTGGACACGCTGTGGAACGGGGATCCGCCGGAGAACGGCGTCGATGTGGTGCAGCGGTACATCGGGGGGTTGCGGCGGGCGTTGGACCCTGGTCGGACGTCGTTGCTGGCGCTGACCGAGGGTGGCTATGTCCTCCGAGCAGGCGAGAACATCGATGTCGGAAATTTCCGGGCGGTCGTGGCCCGGGCCCAGGTCGATGAGGTCCGCGACGCGCTTGAGTCGTGGCGGAACGAGCCGCTCGCGGGGCTGACGGGGCCGGTGTTCGCGTCAGCTCGGGCCGGCTTGATCGAGGAGAGAGCCCGAGCCTCCCACTTCCTCAACCCGGCCGCTGCCGAGCCAACCCACCCGCCAACCAAGCCCAGCCATCCCACCCCGACATTGTCGAGACCCGCCCACCTCGACCCGACTGCCGTAGCGCCGGCTCGCCTTGAGCGGACAGTCGTGGAACCCGCACGCCTCCAATCGACTGTGGTTGACCCCGCCCTCGCCAAGTCTGCCCCCGCGACGCCACCTCCACCCACCTCGGCCCCAACTCCATTCCGGCCGACCTCGGCCCCGACGTCACCCCAGCCCGCCCCAACGCCGGCGAGGCCACCTCAGCCCGACCCGGTCCCGTCAGCGCCCACCCGCGCCGAGCACCCGGCAGCCGATCCCGACTACCCCGAGCCAACCGACCCATGGGCCGGCCACGACCTCTTCCCACCGGGCCCGATGTCCTAAAGCTCTCCCCGCCAGGCAATGCGATCGGCCATCGCGAAGCGTTATCCACGGACCGCGTTGTTGGTGGTGGCGTCTGTGCCGTCACGGTTGTTGCGTCGTTCACCGCGATCACGGACTGGTTGCACGACCTCGACCAACAAGCTCAGGACCAGTTCGGCTTCACCACAGGAGTGCCGGTCGGCAGCACCATGTGGCGGCTGTTGACCCACGTGGACGACACCCGGGTCGACGCCGTGCTCGCCGGCTGGCCGCGGCCGGATCACCGGCGACCAGGGCGTCCAGGATCGGCTCCAGCCACAACGGATCACCCTCCGACGGCAGAACGCGGCGCCCGCGCTGGCGAGCCGGCTCAGGCAGACGTCGGTGGCGATCCGATAGAGGTAGGTCTCCTGCACCAGGCCCTCGGCCTCTTGTATCAGAGCCGACCAATGCAGTAGCCCGTCCGCGCGGCTGCCGACCTTCGTGACCTGGTAGGCCCGGAACAGTACCGCCAGGGCGGTGATCATGCGGAGACCGAGCCCGGTCTGGGGTGAACGCCCTCGCGAATCGGCATGCGGCGTCGAGCTCAGAGCGCGAGCAGCCTCTTATCGAAACGCCGATAATCAACGTAGCTAAATCTTTCCTCATGGTCCAAGAATAAGATCGCACCATCAGGGAACATCACAACCACGTCATCTGATGACGGATACCAAAAATCATCAAAATATCTGACAAAAACAAAGAACGGAACTTCAACTCCGATCCCGTCCCTTGCCCAGTCGACCCGAACTACCGATTCCGCGTCAACAGGCAACGCACGAAGCCACGACCGAACCTCTTCATCCGCTGCATGAGTTACCGAAATCCTAGACGACGCGATATCCCAAAATTCGTCGAGCACCCTAAAAGAGCCGCCCAGATAATCCACAACGTCAACGTGAACTTGAGCTACCGCGCGGAAGCCAAGGGAGTCCAGAACCTCAGTAAGCCTAGGCGGCACAGCTATCTCCTTCCTCCTGGTTTATAGCCAGGGCCGGGCCATGCTCCGACGATATTCCCTGACCTATCCAACTCAGGCACGTCACCGATTCCCCTAGAGCCGGGAACCGAGAGATCATTTTTCGGCAGCCATGCATGGCCTTGGATTCCCCCAGCCCCTTTCTTCCCGCCTGTCCAGTTCCACCAGTTGATATGGGGGGTGTCCTTGTCGTTGTCAACCCGCCAGCCACGCTGCTTATCGACCGTCTGAATTCCGATCAGTGTGCCAGTTCCTTGCCCACTGATGGGATCGAAGTCATAGATCAGCAGTACGTCCACACCAAGATCACCCACCATATCCGTCACATATTTCATTGCCTTGTCATAGTTGGACCAGCTGGAGTCAAACCGACCCGTCGCCGGGTTAATGACAACTCGCTCGTCACCCTCAACGTCACCGCCGCCGCAGTCATTGTTATGAACAAGGATCGGCCCACCAGCAGCAACGACATAGTAGGTGTGGGTGATGTCGACGGTGAGGTCGTGCATCTGTTTGGCGCTGGTGTAGTTGCGTACGGCGGTGACGTGCTGGGTTTCGCCGTTCGGGCCGATCAGGGTTGAGGTGCCGGGTTTCAGGTCGGCGGCGTCGACCCAGTCACGGACGCTGTCATCCCAGAACGGATGGTTCTGGGTGGTCTCCAGCACCGATCCGGTGGGGCCGCGTGTTGAGCGGCCGCCCTTACCCTCACCGGTCTGCTCGCCGTCAGCAGCCGGCGGCGTCGCGCTGACAGTGACGTCAGTCAGCTCGGTGTCCAGGTTCTCGTGCAACACCGTGACCGGCCGCGCCGCCGTCTCACCGGTCTGCGGATCGGTCGCGGTCACCTCGTCACCCAGATCGACCTCAGCGATCGCCTTGGTCGAACCGTCCGCCATCAACACCCGGGTATCCGGATCGAAGCTGTGCTTCTTCGGGCAGGAGGACGTCCCGTAATCCCGGCGATCGTCGTAACCCAGCGACCCCGCATCGATCACATCAGCCGTCGGAATGTCACGGCCCGGATTCGCCGGGCCATCATCGCCATCCCGAACCGACTTGTCCTTCCTGTCGTCCGCAGGCCCCGTGGCGGGCCTCTTCACGCTCGGGAACTTCGGCGCAGGCGGGTTACCACCCTTCTTCGGACCAGACCCCCCGTTACCCGGCGAACTCCCGCCACCGCCGCTACTGCCTTTACGACACTTGCTCGACTTACAAGTGATCGCCCCGCTGCCGTTGTCCCCGTGCTTCTTACCCAGGTTCGGCGTCGCGGGATTCGCCAACACGATCCGCTTCTCGTCCGCCGGGCTCAGCCCGCCCCCGCCGGAACCACCCTTCTTCTTGCGGCGGTCCGGCAGGTTGAACTTCTTCAACAGGCTGTTGATCCGTGACGTGACACGTTGCAGAACCAGACCGGCCCCGCCGGTCAACAGGGCCATCACCGCACCGGCCAGGATGCCGCCGACCTGCTCGGCGCAGGCCAGCTTCGCCGGTTTGACCAGACAGTCGTCGAGGATCGCGCAGACACCGCTCAACGCGCACCCCGCACCCGCGGCCGCCGCCACCCCGTTGATCAGATTTCGGCAATAGCTGGAACCGATGACCCAGTCACCACAGTCGACCCGGTCGAAGATCGCTCCGCCGATCTTGCTCTTCCACGCCTTCGCCTCGGACTCCAGCGTCGCGGCCATCCGCTCGATCGCGGCCTTGACGTTCGACACCGCGTTGATCACGCTCTTGGCCGACTCGATGATGTCGAACGCGTTCACGAAGCCCTTGAGCATGCAGGTGAACGTGCTGTTGCAGCTGCTCATCGACAGGAACGAGTGCCCTGACGGGTCGGTGCCGGCCAGCGGATTGCCGTTGCCGTAGCCGTACCGGTTGGCGTTGGCGGATTGGCCCACCGGACTCAGATTCGCCGAGTCACGGGTGTCGAACTGACCGGTCTCCGGGTTGTACCAGCGGGCGTGCATGTTGACCCGGCCGGTGGCCGGCTCGGTGTACTCCTGCTGGAAGCCCAGGTTGCCGACGGCTCCGGTGGAGGCGACGACCCTGCCGAGCGGGTCGAAGGTCGTCGAACCGCTCAGCGTTGACCCGCCGCCGCTGAACTGCCCGACCACGTCGGTATGCCGATCAGTCCACGCATAAACGCTCTGGACACCGAACAGATCACCCGCCGGATCACGGGTGTAGGCCGCGGCACCGTCAGACGCCAGGTCGTTGCCGAGTCCGCCGGCCGTTTGAGCTCATCGGCCGTCAGCCGATGCGGGCTGTCATAGCCGAACCGGCGCAGTCGTATCTTCGGCGGTCTGCTTCGCGCCGAACGGGTCGACCGCGGCGGTCAGGTCACCGGCCAGGTTGTAGCCGTGACGCGTGCTGCTGCCCGCGTGACACGGCCCAGCCTGTCGTAGGTGTAGGTCGTCTCGTCACCGACGGCGACGACGTTAGAGGATCACGACCGACCTGGCGCCCTCGCCCCGCCCCATCCTCTCGAACGCAGCCGGCACCTCCGCCAACCCGATCCGGTCGGTGATCAGGTGGTCCAGCGAGAGCCGCCCCTCCACCACCTCCCGCGCCAGAGCGGGAACCTCCACATCCGTGTCCGCCTGGCCGTACACCGAAGCCCGGAGAATGCGGGCCGAGCTGAAGATGTCCAGTGCGCCCAGCTGGACCATGTCGTCGGCCGCGCCCATTCCCACCACCGTGACCTGGCCGCCTCGGCGGGTGGCTCGCCACGCCGCGCGGATCGTCACAGCGCGCCCCACGCACTCGATGGCGTGATCCACGCCGAGCTTGTTCGTGCGTACCCGGATGTCCTTCGACAGGTTCTCCGACGAGACCACGAAATCCGTCGCCCCCGCCGCCTCCGCGAGGCCTTTCTTCGCCTCGGTGACATCGACCGCGATGACCTGGGACGCACCCGCCGCCCGCGCCGCCGCCACCACTGACAATCCGACGCCGCCCAGGCCGATGACCAGCACGGATTCGCCGGGGCGCACGGCAGCGGTGTTGCGGACCGCGCCGGTGCCGGTCAGAACAGCACAGCCGAGGAGCGCTGCGAGATCAAAATCAAGGGATGAGGGTACGCGGATGACAGCGTTCTCCGGCACCACCACCTGTTCCGCGAACGCGCCCACACCCAGCGTCACGTGGACCGGCGCGCCGTCCATCGTCAGCCCGTTCTCCAGGGCCGCTACCCCGGACGACGTGCTGCACAGCCACGGCTGCTCATGGGTGCAGAACCAGCACGAGCGGCAGGCCGGCTGCCAGTTGAGCACCACACGATCGCCCACTGACGCCCGGGTCACGTGGTCGCCCGTCTCCAGGACCTCGCCGGCCGCCTCGTGGCCGAGGACGAGCGGGTGCGGCGGGCGCAGTGTGCCGTTGACCATCGAGAGGTCGGAGTGGCAGACGCCGGCGGCGCGGATGCGGATCCGGACCTGGCCGGGGCCGATCTCCGGCAGGCGCAACTCGGTGACCTCCGGTGGTGCGCCCTCGGAGCGGACGACCAGGCCGTTCATGTAGTGACTCATCGCTGGATCGCCTTCACCTGCTGGAACTCCGCCAGGCCGTACGCGCCCAGCTCCCGGCCGACGCCGGACTGCTTGTAACCGCCGAACGGCGCGAACGGGTTGAACGCGCCGCCGTTGACGTCGACGGCGCCGGTGCGCAGCCGCTTCGCCACGGCCAGGGCGCGGTCGTCGGAGCCCCAGACAGCGCCCGCGAGGCCGTACTTCGAATTGTTGGCGATCGTGACGGCCTCGTCGTCGGAATCGAACGGAATGATCGACAGGACCGGGCCGAAGACCTCCTCCTGGGCCAGTTCGCTGTCCGGGTCGACGTCGGCGAAGACGGTCGGCGCCACGAAGTGGCCGGACGCGGGCACTGGGGCGTCCAGGCCGCCGGCGACGAGGCGGGCCGAGGCGCGCTCGATGAATCCGCGTACGCGGTCGCGCTGGGCGGCCGAGACCAGCGGGCCGAGACGGGTCGCCGGGTCGAACGGGTCGCCGGTGGTGTAGCCGGCGGCGGTCTTCGCGGCCAGTTCGACGGCCTCGTCGTAGTGGGCGCGGTGCACCAGCATCCGGGTCCACGCGGTGCAGGTCTGCCCGGAGTTGAGGAACGCGTTGCCGACGCCCACCTTGACGGCCTTGACCACGTCGGCGTCGTCGAGGATCAGGTTGGCCGACTTGCCGCCGAGCTCCAGGGAGACGCGGGCGATCCGGTCCGCGGCGGCGCGCGAGATCGCCCGGCCGGTCGCGGTGGAGCCGGTGAACGACACCAGGTCGATGTCGGGGTGCCCGGCGATGGCCGCCCCGACGACCGGGCCGGTGCCGGTGACCAGGTTCAGCACGCCGGGCGGCAGGCCGGACTCGTGCGCGGCGTCGGCGAGAAGGTACGCCACCAGCGGCGTCAGCTCGGACGGTTTGAGCACCACGGTGCACCCTGCCGCGAGGGCCGCGCCGACCTTCGCGACGACCTGGTGCAGCGGATAGTTCCACGGGGTGATCGCACCGACCACACCGGCCGGCTCGTGGACGACCAGCGAGTTGCCGATCGTCTCGTCCTCCGTGGGGCGGGCGGCCAGTTCTGCGTACCCGGCGAGAACCGTGAGCGGCAGTCCCACCTGGACCGCCTTCGCGATCTTGAGGGGCGTGCCCAGCTCGAGCCCGACGGTCCGGGCGATCTCCTCGGCCCGCGCGGCCAGTGCCTGGTGCAGGCGGCCGAGGGCCGCGCCACGCTCGGCGGCCGGCGTGACCGACCAGGTGCCGAACGCCTGGCGTGCGGCGGAGACCGCGAGGTTGACGTCGTCGGCGGTACCGGCCGGGACGTGGCCGAACACCTCCTCGGTGTACGGGTTCTCCACTCCGATCCGGTCGCTCGAGTCCGGCGGCACCCATGCGCCTCCGATGTAGAGCTCGTCACGGAAGACCGACGTCATCGGCGTACCCCCTGGTCGTAGCGGTCGGTCAGGCCGGCGATGAGCAGATCCAGACCGAGTTCGAAGGCGCCCTCGTCGACCGCGTGGCGGTGCGCGGCGAGTTCGTGGGCGCGGTGCAGGTGCGGATAGCGCTCGTCGTAGACGTCCGGGTCGGCCTCGAAGCCGAGCGCGAACGAGCCGAGCGCGGACCCGGTGATCAGATAGCGCATCAGCGCGCCGATGTGGGTGGCCCGGGCCCGGGACCAGCCCGCCTCGATCAGCGCGCCGTACACGGCCTCCGCCATGGCCAGGCCGAACGGGCGGCGTCCCGGGCCGGTGGCCAGCACCGGGACGATGTTCGGGTGGGCGGCGAGCACCGCGTGGTACGACTTCGCCCAGAGCCGCAGCGCCTCGCGCCAGTCGGAGTCGGCGAACACCGTGATGTCGACCTGTGCGACCACCGCCTCGGCGACCGCGTCGACGATCTCCGCCTTCGTGGCGAAGTGGTTGTAGAGCGACGGGCCCTGTACGCCCAGCTCAGTGGCGAGCCGCCGCATCGAGAGCGCGTCCAGGCCCTCGGCATCGATCAGTGCCGAGGCCGCCTCGACGATCCGCTCACGGGTGAGCAGCGCCTGCCGGGGCCGGGCCATGTGAGAACTCCCTGAGAAACAGAAATCAGCACTGGACGCGCAAAAACTTACGCCGCTAGTTTAAGCACAGCTGCGACGTACATCACTCCAGTAGAGCAAAGAGGGAGGCACCGCATGACGACGCTGTCTTTGGCCACCGTCCTCGCCGAGGCCGCGCGCCGTTACCCGGACAAGGTGGCGGTGGTCGATGCCGGTGGCGCCCGCATCACGTATCCGGAGCTGTGGCAGCAGACCCGGGCGTACGCGGCGGCGCTGCAGGAGCTCGGTGTCAAGAGGGGCGACACGATCGGTGTGATGATCCCGAACGTGGCGGACTTCCCGCGCGTCTACTACGCGGCGCTGGCGGTGGGCGCCCGGATCGTGCCGATCTCGCTGCTGCTCAACGCCGAGGAGGTCGGTTACGTCCTGACCGACAGCCAGGCCGACCTGCTGGTCACCCACTCGGCCTTCCTCGCCGCGGGTGCGGCCGCCGCGCACGCCACCGGCACGAGGCTGGTCAACGTGGGCCCGCTGCCGGCGGACCTGCCGAACCCGCCGACGCGCCTGGAGGAGGTGGCGGCGCGGGTCGAGCCGCTGCGCACGTACGTGACGACCGAGGCCGAGGACATCGCGGTGATCCTCTACACGAGCGGCACCACCGGCAAGCCCAAGGGCGCCATGCTCACCCACCTCAACCTGGTGATGAACGCGACCGTCAACGTCTTCGACGTGCACCCGCTCACCGGCGACGACGTGGTGCTCGGCTGCCTGCCGCTGTTCCACACGTTCGGCCAGACGGTCGGCATGAACGCGACGTTCCGGCTCGGCGGGACGCTGGTGCTGCTGCCCCGGTTCTCCGGCGAGGCGGCCATCGAGCTGATGCTCAAGGAGAACGTCTCGATCTTCCACGGCGTGCCGACCATGTACATCGGGCTGCTGGAGGCGGCGGCCAAGGCCGACCAACTGCCCCAGCTCAAGCTCTGCGTCTCCGGCGGGGCGTCGCTGCCGGTCGCCGTGCTGGAGAAGTTCGCCGGCGCGTTCGGCTCGACGATCTGGGAGGGGTACGGGCTGTCCGAGACGTCACCGACCGCCACCACCAACCACCCGCTGTTCGGCGCGAAGCCGGGCACGGTCGGGCACCCCGTCTGGGGTGTCGAGGTGGAGATCGCGCGGCCGGAGGTGCCCGAGTCGATCGAGTTCCTCCCCGACGGCGAGCTGGGCGAGATCGTCATCCGCGGGCACAACGTCTTCGCCGGTTACCTGAACCGGCCGGAGGCGACCGCGGAGGCGCTGGTCGACGGCTGGTTCCGCACCGGCGACCTGGGTGTCCGCGACGAGCAGGGCTTCATCAGGATCGTCGACCGCACCAAGGACCTGATCATCCGCGGCGGGTTCAACGTCTACCCGCGCGAGGTGGAGGAGGTGATCGCCCGGCACCCCGCGGTCCAGCAGGTCGCGGTGATCGGCGTGGCCGACGAGGTGCAGGGCGAGGAGATCTGCGCGGTGATCGTCCTGGAGGACAAGGGGCTCTCCGAGGAGGAGCTGATCGACTGGTCGAAGGAGCGGCTCGGCAAGCACAAGTACCCGAGGCAGGTCCGGTTCACCGAGTCGCTGCCGCTGGGACCCAGCATGAAGGTGCTCAAGCGGGAGCTCCGGGCGCAGTACTCAGGCAAGTAGTTTCGGCAGTTCGGCCACGATCGGTTTGTCGGCCGGCAGCCACGGGACGCTGCCCAGCTGGTCCACGGTCAGCCAGCGCATGGATCTGTGCTCCAGCGCGGCCGGGACTCCGCCGTCGAGAAGGGTGACGGCGTAGACCCGGAGAACGGCCCGGCCGTGGGCCAGCGGGACGTCCGGCCCGACGCGGTCGCCGACGCTGACCTTCACACCGAGTTCCTCGACGCACTCGCGGACGAGCGCCTCCTGCTCGGTCTCGCCCGGTTCCACCTTGCCGCCGGGGAACTCCCACTTGCCGGCCGCCTCCGGCGGGGCGCTCCGCTGGCAGGCGAGCACCCGTCCCGACGTAATGATCACTGCCGCCACGATCACCCTGGGTGACGGCGTGGGCTTGACGTACTGTTCCGACGGCATGGATTCAAAGATCCCACAAAAGTTCACCGATCAGGTTGCCCGGTGCTGCCCTGATCGTCACGCAAACACGGATATGTGGGCGTGGACACGGGTGGCCGGACGGACGAAACTGTGGGGCACCGACCATGACGACACGGCGACAGTTCGGCCACAAGCCGGCAACGACGCTTAGGGGGTGCGGCACTTGCGGGCTAGAAGACGCCGGAGCACCGGTACTGACTATCTGAGCGACGCCCTCGCGTTGCTGGACGGATGGACCCGGGACGGCGTACAGATCCGGCGCGATCTCCCCTGCGACGACAGCCAGCATGCCGCTCTGACCGAACGTATCAAAGTGGCGGCGGACACACTGCACATAAGGCCAAGTATCCGGCGCATGGACGGTCACACTCAGATCTGCCTGGGCCCGTCGGACGGCACCGCGATTACCGACGGTGAGGTTACGCTGGCCGCCCGGATCGAGGACTTCTACCGTACGGTCCTCGAACGATCGTGAACTACGCTGCGCCGCATGAGTGAAGTGGCGTACGACAACAAGGGCCAGCTCGAGCAGGTCCAGAGCGGTCTTCTCGACGGGGAGGAGATCCTCGCGGTCTACGACGCGATCGGCGCGGGAACCGGGTTCATCGGCCTGACCACCAGGCGGATCATCATCCAGGACCAGTCCTACGTCGGTAAGCGTTTCGCGATCACCAGCATCCCGTACTCCAAGGTGAGCAGCGTGAGCGTGGTCAGCAACAAGAGCTGGGCCGGGCAGTTCTTCTCCTCCGGCACGATCGGCATCACCGTGGGCACGCACACGTACGAGGTCGAGTTCCGCGGTTCGGACAAGGCGCACCACGTGCACAACCTGATCCTGAGCCGGGCGAGCTGACGCGGACTTCACCGCCCGCCGACCGCCTGCGTGAGATCCCAGACGTAGCGCCGGCCGGCGGGCTTCTCGTCGCGCCACACCACCTCCCACCGCCCGAGCGGATCCTGCCGCGGTTCGGCCATCCACCCGTACCCTTGCCGCTCTTTGACGCTCGGTGGCTGATCGCTCGCCGGAAAGCTGAAGGTCACCTCGAACCTGGTGAACGCCGAAGGCGTCCCGCTTGCCGTAGGCAGGCGGTCCTCCCAGACCAGCTGATCCCAGCCGCGCTCGCGCAACGGGCGCCAGAGGCCCTTGGGCCGATATTCGACCTGCCACTCGGTCGGCATGGTCATCGCCGGATCGAAGATCAGCCACACCCGGAGCAGGCGGGTCTGCTCCAGCGGGAGCGCCGTGATCGTGCCGGCCACCGGGCGGATCGCCTTGAACGAGATCTCGTCGAGCCGCACGAGGCGGTCGTCGTCGGTGGGCACGATCGGCCGCATGGTCCGGTGGGTGACGAGCGGGTCGGGCGTGGTGATCCGCTTCTCGACGATCCGGTCGCTGTCGTCGTCGGAGCCGACCGTCACGAGCACCTCGAGGGTCTCCGAGAACAGCGGCTTCTCCCGATCGCTTATCCGCTGGATGGCGTCGAGATAGTGCTGGTGGCCGGCCCGCTGCAGGGCGAGGGCCTTGGTCGTCTCGAGCAGGTCCGCCTTCAGCTGCCTGATCTTGACGACGAAGGCAAGCTGCCACAGGCGGACGACGAAGTAGAGCAGGCAGGCGAGGAAGACGGCGGTGAGCGCCCACTGTGCGATGCGGGTGGGCACGTCGGCGAGCTGGGCGATGCCGGAGGCGAGTCCGATGAGCACGATCGAGACGTTCAGGGTGCCCCTGAACAGGGTGTGATACTTCGACGGAGCCTCTGCCATCGTCACAATGATGGCGAATTGCCAGTAACCGACAAATACCTATATAGAGTGAATAGCTCGGCCCGGGACGCCCGTTCAGCCCATGCCCGTTGACCGATCGGCGGACCAGGTATGCCAGACCGGCCCACCACCGACGGTTACCGGCGAGTAACCATTGCATCCCGCCACAGCCTACCGAGAATCGATGCAGGCACTTCGATCCTCGACCCCCCGGAGGCGATCACCGGTGCTGGGCCATTTTCAGCGACCGCTGACCCGCAGATACCACGACCTCGAAACCTTCGACACCGGAGGCGAGGGGGGTCAGCCACATCGTTTGAGCGCAACGCTCGGGGCGAACACGATCTTCGCCTTCGCGTTCCTGCTCTCCGCGGTGCTGGTGGGTCTCGCCACAGTGGCCCTGTACTAGCGAGACCCGACCGTCAGCTTCCGCCTTCACCACCAGGCATTTTTCCTCTTCTCAGCGAGACTCTCCGAGCTCTCAACGGAGTCGATCCCAGCCTAGTGACGGCCGAACCTCAGTTTCCGGGAACCGGCAGGATCCGGGTCGGCAGAGCGGTCTCCACGACCGAGCCGTCGGCGGCGCGCTTGAGCTCGTACCCCTGTGGTCCCTCGCGGTCAGCGACCGCCTCCTCCAGCGTGATGCCGCGATAGACCAGCCCGGCCCCGTCGTCGGTCGCGTATCCGTCCGGTAGCGTGCCGTTACCGATCAGCTCGTGCATCTTCGGCCGGCGCTGCTCCTCGGCGTCGTAGTGCACGCCGTTGCTGTACGGCAGCCAGCCCAGCCCCTCGGTGAACCCGCGCAGCTCCAGGCCGTAACTGTCGGTGCTGCCACCGGCGTGCCAGCAGATCGACCCGGCCGACACCCCGCTCATCACGACGCCGGCCTGCCACGCCTCGTGCAGGATCTCGTCGAGCCCGTGCACCCGCCAGACCGCGCAGAGGTTCGCCACGCTGCCGCCGTCCACCCACACGATGTCCTGCGCCAGGATGTGCGCTCGGATGTCGTCGACGTTGGGCATCGGGAACAACTGCAGGTGCGACATCGTGAACTCGCTCCCGGCGAACGCGGAGTAGAACGCGCCGATCCGCGTCTCCGGATCGCCGGTCGCCTGGGTCAGCACGCAGATCTTCGGCGCCTTGCGGGCGTTGGCGAGGTCGGCGGCGAGGTAGTGGATCGCGCCCGGGCGCATGTCCATCGCGCCGTACCGGCCGCGGCGGAAGAAGGCACTGGTCGCAACGATGGTGGGAACGTCGGCACTCACCGCAACATCATCGCGCACGCGTCGGTGGTCTCCAGCACGAGATCCGCGGCGATGTCGATGGCCAGCGTCAGATGCAGCGGATCGTTGTTGATCGCGGCGAACGCGGCGTCCACCCGGCCCTGGAACGACTTGGGCGCGCCGGGCAGCGCACCGGCCGAGGCGACCGCACCCTTCTCGTTGATCAGCCACTGCCCGGCCGCGCCGTGCAGGGCGTGCGCGCACACTCCGGCCAGGCGGAACAGGCACCCCGCGATGTAGGAGCTGTCGCCGCGCGTCACCGCCTTGCGGGCGATGCCCACCAGGAAGTCGGCCTCCCAGAGTCCGGCGACCAGGGCGTCGGCGAGCGGACGGGGAAAGACACGCACGCGGCGCTGGAGGGCGGCGAGCTCACCGGTCGGGTCGGCCAGGATGCGGCCCAGGGCCAGTTCACCAGGGTACGAGAAATCCGGCACACCCAGCGGATGGCCGGCCTGGGCGTGGAACTCGTACCGGCCGTGCTCGGCCTCCGACCAGCAATGGTGCACCCGGTCCAGGTCACGGTAGAGCCAGTCCACCGGGTCGCCGGCGATCCGCAGCCAGCCACCGCCGTCCACCCACGGACCCCACTCGCCGGGCGCCGTCACCCTGCTGCCGGCGCCGCCCAGTTCCTCGGCCAACTCGCCGAGGCGGGCGGTGTCGAGCGGGGCCCGGTAGTAGAGCCCGAGATCGGTGTCCGACTCCGGGGTGTGCGTCCGGCGTGCCCGGCTGCCGCCGAGGACGACCCCGAGCACGCCGGGCACGGTGACCAGACGTCCGGCAAGTTCGGTCAGGTCGGCATCGCTGAGCGCCATGCCTTTACGGTGATCTCCCACCCCGGACGGCGCAATCACCGGGTGGCTTTCAACACAGTGTCGCCGGTTCCAGGCGTACCTCGTCGAGGGTCTCCGGGCTGATCAGCTCGAGATCCTCCTCCGACAGCAGCACCGAGCCGCCGAGCTGGACCGCGCTCACCTCCTGCTCCTCCTCCCGGACCGCCGGCGTCTTCTGCGCCGGATCCTCCGGGCACTGCGCGGAACGGCCGAGGGGCACGCACACCCTCAGCGCGCCCTCGCAGTCCCTGCCCTTGCGAGCGCCGAACGCCACGACGCGCGGCTCCGGCTTGCGGGTCACCGTGGTGTCCACGAGCCGCCGCTGGGTCGGCTTGCCGTCGGTCAGGGTCACCAGGTAGCGCAGGGTCTCCTCGCCGGCCACGCCGGGCGATTGGATCTTGCGGGTGCCGCGCGGCAGCACCGGATCGCGGACGAGCCTGGTCGGGAACGGGACCGGCCGGGTCTCCACATCGGTCCGGGTGGTGACCTCCGGGGCGGTTTTCACCACAGAGGTACGGGGGGAGCGCGGCCCCGTCCGGTCCGCGCGATCGTCGGCCTCACGGGCCCGGCTGAGCTGATCGGTCGCCGGCGCGGTGGTGGCCGCGCGCGCTGATGCCGGGCGCGCGGGTGCCGGGCGGGTGGCTGCCGGGCGCGTGGGTGCCGTCGTGTGCCGTTGCGGCAGCGGCTCGGCGGCGGCCGCCGCACGGCTCACCACCTCCGGGTCCTCCTCCAGCTTCGGTGCGCCGAGGTCGACCTCGGCGACGGAACTGGTGCCCGCGACGGAGGTGCTCGGCTCGCCGCCGCCGGTCAGGGTGGCCACACCGGCGGCACCGCCACCGACGAGCACCAGGAGAGCCCCGGCGCCAGCGGTCATCCGGAGGCCGAACGGCAACCGGGCCCACCAAGACTTTCGTGGCATTTCGAGCAGATGCTGCCAAGAGTCACTAGTTGTCTGGTTTTGCACCAAAGCATTGTGACTCCCTACGAGGCGGGCGCAAGCGTTCCGGGGTCACCCGAAATGGCGACCGGCGCGCCCCGTGACCGGCTTTCCGCGTTACCACTGCTAGGTGAAAAGTCGACAGAGGCTGGGGGTGCTCGGCCGCCGTACGATCGGTGCCATGTCCGCCACTACCTCGCAGACCTCGGAGCTCACCCCACTGAGCCCGCAGGAGGAAGCGGTCATGCGCGCCCTCGGCCGGTTCCTGCTGGTCATGCCGCGGGCGCTCGACGCCGACCTGATCCGCGAGCAGCGCATGTCCGCGAGTGAATATTCAGTGTTGCGCCACCTCTCCGAGACACCCGGCCAGCTGATGCGCATGAGTGAGCTCGCCACCGCGTGCGACATGTCACTGAGCGGCATGACACGCCTCGCCGCCAAACTCGAGTCACTGGGCTACCTGCGCCGCATCCGCTGCCAGGAGGACGCCCGCGGCGCCAACGCCGTGCTCACCGAGAAGGGCCTGGAGCGGCTCCGCGAGGCCTGGCCCACCCACCTGGCCAGCGTCCGCCGGCACATCTTCGATCATCTCGGCGAGCTCGACCTGACCAGGCTGGCCGCCGCCTTCTCCGCGATGGCCTCCGACACCTGAGCCGCCGGAATTGCGATGATGTGCCCGTGCTCAACACTGGTAGGGGTGACCGGATCGCCCGCATCGTCTCCGAAGTGCTCGCCCCGGCCGTCCTGGTCGCTGTCCTGCTGCTGACCGTCGGCTGGCACGCCGGCGAGACGCCCGGCGTGTCCCGCTGGTGGGGCCTGCCCGGAGCCCTGTTCGCCGCGGTCATCCCGCTCGGCTACGTCCTGCACGGCGTCCGTGCCGGCCGGTTCACCGACCACCACATCCCCGAACGCGCCGACCGCCGCATCCCGCTCATCTTCGGCACCGGCTCGCTGGTCACCGGCCTGATCCTGCTGATAGTGCTGGACGCGCCGCGCGAGGTCCTGGCACTGCTCGCCGCGGGCGGGGTCGGCCTGGCCGTCTTCGCACTGGTCACCCACTGGTGGAAGATGTCCATCCACGCCGGCGTGGCCGCGGGCACGGTGGCCGCGCTGACCGCGGTGTACGGCCCGGTCGCCCTCCTCGGCGCGCCGTTCGTCATCCTCGGCGGGTGGGCCCGGGTGCGGCTGACGGCGCACACTCCGGCGCAGGTGGTCGCGGGGGCGATGGCCGGAGCCCTGATCGCCGGCACGATCTTCCCGGCTCTCCGCTAGTCCAGTCGTTTCCGGCTCTCCGCCAGCCGGCCCAGCCCAGTCCTTCCCGGCCCTCCGCCGGCTAATCCGGTCCTTCCCGGCCCTCCGCCGGGAAGCCCAGGCCGTAGGCGTTCAAGGCCGCGTCCAGCGCGGCCTCCTGCTCCTCGGCCGGGAACGCGTCGGGGTCCGCGGCCGCGAGCGCGGCGATCCCCTCGGCCATCGCGATCAGCCCCAGAGCGACCGTCGCCACGTGCCGCGGCTCCCATTCCGGCGCCGCCGCGGCGGTGAGGCGTTCCACCCGCTCCCGCCAGACCCGGTTGTTGCGGCGGTGCTCCGTGATGAGGTCCTCATCGGACACCGCCGCCGCCAGGAAGCCCATCCAGACCACGGCTTCCTGCCGGGTCTGCGGGTCGGTAGCCAGCCCCTGGCGCAGCACCGCCCGCAGGGCTGCTCCCGGGGTCATCGCGCTCGCCTCCAGCTCCTCGACCCGGGCGCGGGTGACCTCGTGCAGAAGTTGCCGGGCGTGCAGCAGCAGCGCCTGCCGATTCGGGAACCGATGCATGACCAGCCCGGTCGTGCATCCCGCCGCGGCCGCCACCGCCCGCACGGTGAGCCGCTCCAGCCCCTGCTCGGCGAGCACGTCCCACACCGCCCGGGACAGCACCTCACCCTGCGCCGATCGATCCGCCAACCGTGACACGCGTCGCACCCCTCTTCTACCGTAACGGATGTTACCGTAACGCATGTTACGACGTCCATCGCCGGAAGGACTCGCCATGATCTGGACCATCGAGCAGCGCCCGTGGGACGACCCCGCCGGAGCCGCCCTGCGCAGCGCCCAGCGGGCCGAGCTCGACGCCCGTTACGGCACCGACGACCACGAGCCCGGCACCCCGCCGTCCGCCGCCGACATCGACCTGTTCCTGGTCGCCGTCGACCCCACCGGCCATCCGGTCGGCTGCGGGGCCCTCCGTCGCCTCGACGTCCGCAGCGCCGAGATCAAGCGCATGTATGTCGCTCCCGCCAACCGGGGCTCCGGCGTCTCCACCGCCCTGCTGCGCGCCCTGGAGTCCGCCGCTTCCGACCGCGGCTGGACCAGCATCCGCCTGGAGACCGGCCCGGCCCAGCCCGAGGCGATGCGCTTCTACGAGCGGGAGGGTTACACGGAGATCCCGCTGTTCGGCCAATACATCGGCTCCGATCTGTCAGTCTGCTACGAACGCTTCCTACCCGAGGTAGGATGAGCGGCATGAGCGGTAGCAAGAAGTTCTCGATCAGCCTCTCCGAAGAGCTTGCCGAGACCATCCGTGCCCGCATCGGACCGGGCGGTTTCTCGGCCTACGTGGCCGAGGCGCTCGAGCAGCGCATCGCGAGGGACAAGCTCAGCGAGATCGTCACCGACTTCGAGACCGACAACGACCCACTGACGCGTGAGGAGGTCGACGCCGCCCGCGCGGCCCTCCGACACGATCACTCCGTCACGGACGGTGCGGCCGTCTGATGCCCGGCACGCTCCTGCTGGACTGCGAGGGACTCTCCAAGCTCTACCGCAAGGACCGTGCGGTCATGGCCTTCGTGCAGGCCGCATACGAGGACGGGGTCCGGGCGGCGACCACCGCCATGACGCTCCTCGAGGCCGACTACGACCGGATCCATCCGGCACGGGCACGCTGGGTCCTCTCCAGGATCGACGTGCACGCCATCACCCGGGAAAGGGCCGACGAGGCCGCCGCCCTTCTGCGCACCCACCAGCTGCACGGCCAGAAGTATGCGATCGACGCGGCCTTCGCCGCCGTCGCCCGCGCTGTCCCGCAGCCCGCCACCGTGCTCACCTCGGACCCCGGCGACCTGGCACTTCTATGCGGGCCGGCCGTTCACGTGATCCGGGTCTGACCCGGCCAGAGCGTTGGCCGCCGCGCAGGTGGACTCCAGATCGTCGTGAACCTCCAGCCCCGGCCGCGCCAGCCCGAGCTGCTCCACGACGTCGAAGCGGCGCGAGTAACCCGGATGCGCACCGACCGCGAGCGGCTTGTCCGTTCCCGCCCAGCGCCCCAGCTCGTACAGCACGATCGGCTGCACCGTCTCGTGGGAGAACCAGAAGAGGATCGCGTCCGCAAGCGCCAGATGCTCGAACTCCCACCGGATCTGCCGGGCGCCCTCCCCCACCGGATAGGCGGGCCGCCGCGGGTTGTAAAGCGCCGGCCACACCGGCGCCAGCAGCCCGATGGCCTCCCGCTGCCAGTCGCCGACCCCGCTGATCCCACCGGCGAGGAACAGCCTCGGCCGAGCCGCTCCCCCGTCACTCTCCGGCGCCGTGAAGACCGTCATGCCTGCCGCTCGGCCGGGCGCAGCGTCACCGCCACCACGTCACCCTCGCTGAGATCCTCCGCCGCCCGGACAGCATCCTTGAGCGGCACCAGGTACCGCCCGTCCTTGGGAAACAGCGCCGTCCGAAACTCGGTCTCCCCGATGACCACCCGCACCGGAACCTGCCCCCAGTAGATCAGCGACCGCGCCTCTTCCTTGAGCTCAGCACTGTCCACCTCCGACATGGCCACGAAGTAGTAGGGCGCCGGCCCCCGCCACTCGAAGATCTCCCCCTCGAACACCCACTTCATGCTGATCTATTCAACTCTATTCGCCCAGCAGAGCGCAGCACGCGGCCTCGCCTTCACCGCCGGTAGGGTCAGGTCATGATCAGCCCTCGCCCGGACGCGCTGGATCACGTACTCCCCGACTCTGTGGTGCGAACGTTCGACCCGTCCAAGGACCTGGCCGAACTCGTGGTGCTGCAACGCTGTTGCTGGGTGGCCGAGGCGCTCACCAACGAGACCCTCGACATCCCGGCCCTGCGCGAGACACATGCGGAGGTGCTCGACTGGGCCACGACCTGGGAGGTGCTGGTGGTCAGGCTCGGCCACCGGCTCGTCGGCGCCGTTCGTGGGCGGCAGGAGGACCGCGACTGGCAGGTGGGCCGGTTGATGGTGGCGCCCGACCTGAGCGGCCGGGGCATCGGCTCGGCGTTGCTCGCTCTCATCGAGGACGCGGCGCCGGACGCCGTCGCGCGATACACCCTGTTCACCGGCGCCCGAAGCCGGCGCAACGTGCAGATCTACGAACGCGCGGGCTACGCCATCAACGCCGAAGCAACACACGCGCCGGGTCACATCGCGGGCGCGGTGGTCCTCACGAAGCCTCGCGTGCCGATACACCGCTCTTTGCTCTAAGCAGAGCCCCACCCCAGAACTTCACACCGCCACAAACCGCACGCGATCGCCGCACGCCCGGGCTCCGTCCCCCGTTCCGTGCAAGGGCGCCTGAGCCTCGGCCATCTCCTGCTCGGTGAACGCGCCGGACTCACCCTGATAGTGGTCCAGCTCCTCTCGCAGGAGCCTGCGCCGCTCGGCAAGGTAACCAGCGACGTTGCCGGTGTGCGCCTTCATGCTTTCCAGGAGCTCGATCGGCAGCGTGATCGTGACCTTCTTAGTCTTGGCCATATCGCGACCATCCCAGGGTATTGCCACCCGATCCGAGGGCCGAGCGCCCCGCCACCGGCTACGAGAATGAGAAGCTCAAACCGCCTATACCGAATGTTACGGTGACGCCATGACGGCAGTGCCCGAGTGGATGCGTCCTCCTCGCCCTGAGGGGTGGTATGCCGACGACCTCGACAAACTCCCGGAAGCCCCGCGTCATACCGAACTGATCGATGGAGCGCTGGTCTTCATGATGTCGCCTCAGCGGGTCTGGCACGCCAGGATGGTCACCGCTCTGGTGAACTCCCTGACCGACCAGGCACCGGCAGACATCGAAGTCGACCGGGAGATCACGATCCGGCTCGACAGATGGAATCGTCCCGAGCCCGACCTCCTGGCCACAAAGGCACCGTACGATCCGTCTCGCACCTTTTACACGCCCGAGGAAACTCTTCTGGTGGTTGAGGTGGTCTCGCCGGAGTCGGCCCACCGTGATCGGACGGTGAAGCTGCGTAAGTACGCGGAAGCCGGCATCGCCAACTACTGGCGAATCGAGGAAGAGGATGGATCACCAGTGGTCCACACCTACGAACTCGACGGGCCTACCAAGTCGTACGCCCCGACCGGAATCCACCGCGGCAAGCTGGTCACCGCCGTGCCGTTCGCCATCGAGCTCGACCTGACCAGGTTGGTGCCCGGTCGCCGCAGTTGAGCCGAGACTGTCACGAGGCACTGGTGTCATCAGCTTCGGGTGACCGAGTGACAGCAGACGGCGGCCCTGCGGTCGGGCTGCTACGAACACGCCTGCGCTGAACACTCCGACGTCCGCGCAGGTCGGAAAGGTGTTGCAGCAGGTCAAGCGCATACCTTGCCGGGTCGTCGGATCGCATCGAGCCGCGGATGATCACGAAGGTGAGAGTCAGGCAGAGAATCGCTACAACGACGAGCAGCCCGTAGCCGAGAGGCGCTGGAACCGCAGGTAGCGACGGCGCCGACAGACCGGATGCCTGCGGCAGTGAAATGCCGTACAACCCACTGAGCCGGACTAGAACGTCCAGGGCGACATGATGCATAGTTGGTACCTGCCTCTACTTCCTTGGCTAAGGGGGACATGGGCAGAGAGGGGTCCCGGTTGCCCCCGGGGCCCCTCACCACGATCAGATTCTTAAGCCGCAGCGCGGACCACGACCGCAATCACGTCATTCGACGGACTGCCTTTCCGGCGATAGTTTCCGGTTTGGTCACGGCCTGTACAGCCTTGGTGATTGTTTCCTTCCCGGATCCGGCCGCCATTTTCGCCACACCATCGGTAACGACAACCTTGCCGCCGATGCCGTTCCATGCTTCGGAAACGATCCAATCGATCTCCGCCAGCGCCTTGCGCGCCCGATCAATTCCTGCGGCGTCCTCGTGATAGAAGGCGGATCCGAGGCTGGCCAGAGCCACACGGACCGCGATGGTACGGATCACGCGGGACTTGTCGGCCAGAACCTGCGGTCCTCCGAAGTAGCTGAAGATCTCACCGAACCAAGCAACGCCCGCCTGGCGCAACCTCTCGAAGTCGACGCCTTCCCAGGACTCTGCCGCTTTTGAGTTGGACAGGGCCTTGTATGGACCATTCGTGATGGCCTTCACCATTTGTTCGGCGTGCGTGAGAAGAAGCCATTGACCCATCTGCTGATGAGCAATAGTAAGCTGCCGCCCGTCGGTGGCCAGGCTGATGCCGAGGTCGCCGAAGATCTCTTTGGTCGCGTTTATCCATTTGTTCCGCGTGTCGATGTTCGCCTTCGTGATCCTGTCGACCGGCGTGCCCTCGAAGTTGAGATCGACGAACATCCCGGCCGCTTGCTCGACAGAAACGCCGTGATACACCTCGACAGTGACATGCTTTCGCAGCAGCTTGTCCTTGAGGGCCGCCGGCACCTTCGGATCGGCGGCGATTCTCTCCAGCGCCAGATGCCGGCATTCGCCGTCAGCAAGTGCCCCCCGCCCGATCGAACTGAAGTCGTACTGAACCCAGGGACTTTCAAAGCCCGACACATTAACGGCGACCGAAGTGGTCGCCATCGGCTCCGGCCACACAGCCACGAAGCCCGGAAGAACACCGAAACCGGCGGCCGAGTCTGGCGCAAACTGCTCCAAGAGGTATTTCCGAAGCGGTCCGACCGAGTTCTTCATCTTCTGCGTGGGAGCGAGGGTGACCACGGGAACGGATCGCCCGGCAATGCTCCGCCTCTCGGTCACCGGTTTCAGGAACGGCCGCTGCATCTTCCTTCGGAACGGCGCCAACTGACGGGCGCGCGGATCCACCGGGTTGCCCTCATCAATTTCGCGCTCGGCCTCCTCGAGTGCGAGACCAGGGACGATGTTGTCCAGAATCCAACGGAAGGGCACCACCGTGGTGAAGTGGCGCTCGTCCCGCTGAAAGCCGGTGATGGTCTGAGGAACGAGCAACGTCGGACCCTTCGATGTGGACATCCAGATCGGCAGATCTTGGCGTACTCGAGTAGACATGTCAAATACTCGAGTACGCAGCGTGTCGTACTCGAGTAATGCGGCTCGAGGTACGGACGGGCCGAACCGTCACAGCCTCGCCCGACTCCTCATCAAGGGCCAAAGGCAGGACGCGTTCGCTCGCGGAGAGATCAGACGTTGAAGCGGAACTCGACCGGTTTGCGTAACCGTGCAATATCACATCAGGCTCGGTTGACGACGCAGTTGCGAGCTCACACCGCCACAAGCCGGACACGATCGCCGCAGAGCTTGACCATGTCGTCGATTTCCGAGGTCAACATGACTACAGGGCGATGCTGGCGCAACGCAGCCTCAGCGACTGCCGCATCAATCGCGTACTTGTGACCATGCAAGCCGGTATCCATCAGCAGCTTTGACGCCGCCCTAGCTTCCTCGTCGCCGACCGGGATCACTCGCAACCCGGAAAGCACCCAGTTCAGGCGCGCCTTGTGTGTGCGGGCATGGACGGCCTCGATGATGGTGAGCGCGCTGATCACGGCCTCCATGCCACGCGAGCGCGCCTCAGCGGTCATTGCCACCACCTGCTCGTCGTCGGAAAGCAGCTTCGAGAGCCCTTCGCTGTCGAGGACCAGCGTGCCTTGGTGGATCAGCTTGCGGCGGGCCATTCGCCCTCCTCGGCGAACACCTCGTCGAAGACCTGCCGCGCCCGCTGACGAGCCTGCTTGGAGACCGGCCCGTTGCGGCTCTCGTAGTCCGCCAGGTACTCATCGAGCACCTGGCCGCGCAATTCCCGCTCGACCGCCTCGGCAATGAAGGCAGAGAACTCCCGTTTACCCACCCGCGCCCGGATAGCCTCAGCAGTTCCCTCCGGCAGCGACAGGCTCACTCGCGTCGCCGGCCCTTCGCCGATGCGGTACACCTCTTCGCTCATGGCCCTAGTGTGTCAAACGAGTAGGAAAGGTGCCACGCACAACCTGGACGGCAGACGCTGGACCGGAATCAGACGTTGAAGCGGAACTCGACGACGTCGCCGTCCTTCATGATGTAGTCCTTGCCCTCCATGCGTACCTTGCCCGCGGCCTTCGCCGCCGACATCGATCCCGCTGACATCAGGTCGTCGTAGCTGACGATCTCGGCCTTGATGAAGCCGCGCTGGAAGTCCGAGTGGATGACTCCGGCTGCCTCGGGGGCCGTCGCGCCTACCGGGATCACCCAGGCGCGGGCCTCCTTCGGGCCGGCCGTCAGGTAGGTCTGCAGGCCGAGCGTCTCGAAGCCCACGCGGATGAGGCGGTTCAGGCCGGGCTCGGTCTGGCCGGTTGACTGCAGCAGTTCCAGAGCCTCGTCGTCGTCCAGCTCGATCAGCTCGGATTCGATCTTCGCGTCCATGAAGACGGCCTCGGCGGGGGCCACGAGAGCGCGCAACTCGTCGAGGAACGCCGCGTTGCCGAGTTCAGCTTCGTCGACGTTGAAAACGTACAAAAAAGGCTTTGTTGTCAAAAGGTGCAGCTCGGCGAGCAGGCTCACGTCGACGCCCGCCGCGCTCGCGCCCTGATAGAGGGTGACGCCGTCGTTGAGCAGCTTGAACGCGGCCTCGGCGGCGGCCACAACCGGTGCCTTCTCCTTCTTGAGCTTGGCCTCTTTCTGCAGGCGCGGCAGGGCCTTCTCGACCGTCTGCAGGTCGGCCAGAATCAGCTCGGTGTTGATCGTCTCGATGTCGTCGGCGGGCGAGACCTTGCCGTCGACGTGCAGCACGTTGGGGTCGGAGAACGCACGGACCACCTGGCAGATCGCCGACGCGTCACGGATGTTCGCCAGGAACGCGTTGCCCCGGCCCTGCCCCTTCGACGCGCCCCGCACCAGGCCGGCGATGTCGACGAAGCTCACCGGCGCCGGAAGGATCTTCTCGCTGCTGAACAGTTCGGCGAGCTTCCCCAGCCGCTCGTCGGGCAGCCCGACCACACCGACGTTGGGCTCGATCGTCGCGAACGGATAGTTCGCGGCGAGCACGTCATTCTTGGTCAGGGCGTTGAACAGGGTGCTCTTGCCGACGTTGGGCAGGCCGACGATTCCGATGGTGAGGCTCACGGAACGCCAGTCTACGGGTTGCGTTATCTGAAAAACGGTCGCAGTGCGGCCGCCACCAGCGCGGGGTTTCCGCTGTTGTCCGCGGCGGTGTGACCGACACCGGTCAAGGTCACGCGGCGCACTCTCGGCAGGACCGGCTCGAGGCCGTTCAAGACCCCTTTGAGGTACGCGGACGAGCGCTCGCCGCCGAGCAGGAGCGTGTCCGCCTCGACTCTCGCGTACGTCTCCAGCGGTCCGGCCGCGTCCTCGACCACCGCCGCATCCAGGCGCATCGTCGGGATCAGGTCGTTGAGGACCTTTCCCTCGCCCGACCTCAGCGCGAGACCGAGCAGCGGAATCAGCGCTGCCCGGGGAACGTGGCGCAGCTCGCCCGCGCCCTTCGTGACGGTCACGAACGCCGCGGCTCGACGGTTCCTCGCGAGTTCCTTCTCGTATCGAGGCAGCCACGCGACGGGGTCGTGAGTCCCGTACTTCAGGGGTGGCTCGTAAAGGGCCAAGCGGTCGATCGGGAGCTCGAGGGCCGCCCGGAGCGCGATCACCGCGCCGGAGCTGAGACCGAACACGTTCCTCGCGCCGGTCTCGTCAAGGACACCTCTAAGGTCCTCGATCTCGGGCCCGAGGCCGGCCCGCTCGACGGCTCGCCCACGTCCGCGCCGATCCGGGACGTAGACGGTGAAGTCCCGCGCGAGATCCTCCGCGAGCTTCGTGAAGTTCGCGGACGTCTGCATGCCGCCGTGCAGGAGAACGAGCTTGGTGCCACCGCTGCCGTAGGTGCGCCAGCGGATCGTCGTCTTCGTCGCTGTCATCGCCATGCTGTCAACCGTAGTTGACGCCTCCCGCAGTGTCAACCTGCGTTGACAGTTCATGGCCATGTCCGAAACCCGCCAGCACCCGGCCACCGCACGGGCGCATAGTCGTCGGTATGGAACTGGACTTCGAACGCTGCTACCGGGCAGTCGACAGCCGCGATCAGCGGTTCGACGGCTGGTTCTACACGGCCGTGCGTACCACCGGGATCTACTGCCGCCCGTCCTGCCCGGCCGTCACGCCGAAACGCGAGAACGTCACGTTCCACCCGAGTGCCGCCGCCGCACAACGGGCCGGCTACCGCGCCTGCCGCCGCTGCCGGCCCGACGCCGCACCCGGCTCACCCGAATGGGACCTGCGAGCCGACGTCGTCGGCCGGGCCATGCGGCTCATCGGCGACGGCGTCGTCGACCGGGAAGGCGTGTCGGGGCTCGCGAGCCGGCTCGGCTACACCGAACGGCACCTCAACCGGATGCTCACCGCGGAACTCGGGGCCGGTCCGCTCGCGCTCGCCCGGGCGCAACGGGCACAGACAGCCCGGATCCTCATCGAGACGACCGACCTGGGGCTCGCGGAGATCGCGTTCGCGGCCGGGTTCGGCAGTGTCCGGCAGTTCAACGACACGATCCTCGAGGTGTACGCGCAGCCGCCCAGCGGACTCCGGGAGAAACGGCCGGCGGTTCGCGGTGGCGGTGACATCGCGCTGCGGCTGGCGTACCGGCCGCCGCTGCACGCCGAGTCGCTGATCTCGTTCCTGGGCGCTCGTGTCCTGCCCGGGATCGACGAGGTGAACGGGTCGGTCTATCGGCGCGGGATGCTGCTGCCGCACGGGAACGCCGAGGTGACGCTGCGGCCCGGGGAGAGGTGGGTGCACGCGGTGCTGAGGCTCAATGACGTACGCGATCTGGCGCCGGCCGTGGCCCGATGCCGGAGATTGCTCGATCTCGATGCGGATCCGGTGGCGGTGGACGGGGTGCTCGGGGAGGATCCGGCGCTTCGTGAGGTGGTGGAGAAGGAGCCTGGGGTTCGGGTGCCGCGGGCGGTTGACGGGTTCGAGATGGCCGTTCGGGCTGTGGTCGGTCAGCAGGTGAGTGTTGCTGGGGCTCGGACGACGCTGGGCAAGATCGTGCGGGCCGCTGCCGCTGTCGCAGGGGGGCCCTCCCCCTCTCCCCTGACCACCACCGACGCCGCGCCACTGACCGGATTCCCGGCAGCAAGCACCCTCGCCGAACTCCCCGACACAGCCTTCCCCATGCCGGCAGCCCGCCGCGACACCATCCGAGCCCTGGCACAGTCAGTCGCCGACGGCAAACTCGACCTCGAACCCGGCGCCGACCGCACCGAGGCCGTAGCCCGCCTCACCGAACTCCCCGGCATAGGCCCGTGGACCGCCGGTTACGTCGCCATGCGCGCAATCGGCGACCCCGACGCGTTCCTCGAAACCGACCTGGCCGCTCGCCGCGGCGCGACGGCCCTCAACCTCCCCGACACCGCCAAATCCCTGGCCGCGCATGCCGAACGCTGGCGCCCCTGGCGTTCATACGCGCTGATCCGTCTCTGGCGTGCTGCCTGACAACGTACGCCGTCCGCAAGCCCGGCAGAGGTTATCCACATTCCGCCGTCGTCCACAGGCCGACGCACGATCTTCGCTGCGCCCGGCCATCCTGGGCACTCCCGTAAGGAGAGAGAGCATGCTTCGTCATTCGACATTCGACACCCCCGTCGGCCCGTTCACCGTGGTCGCCACGGAGGCGGGTGCGGTCCGTGCCGCCGGCTTCACCACCGACGTTCCCGAGCTGATGCGCCTGATCCATCCGAGGCTGACCGCACCGGTCGAGGCGGACGACGACGTCGGCCCCGTGCGCGACGCGGTGCGGGACTATCTCGACGGCGACCTGACCGCGCTGGACGCGATCGTCGTCGAGCAGTACACGCGTGGCGAGTTCATGCAGCACGCGTGGGACGTGATGCGGGAGATCAAGCCGGGCGCTCCGGTGACCTACACGCGTTATGCCGAGCTGTCCGGCCGGCCGGCAGCGATCCGGGCCGCCGCCGCGGCGTGCGCGCGCAACGCGGTGGCGCTGATCCTGCCGTGTCACCGCGTGCTGCGCACAGACGGGACTCTCGGCGGATATCGGTGGGGGCTGCCCGTCAAGGAGTGGCTGCTGAAGCACGAGGCGGGCCCCGCCGCGTGAACCCAGCCGGGCCGCGCGGTGCGGGGCCCGGCTGGCATTCAGACATGGCTGGCGTGCCGGAAACCGGGCTCACCACCATCCCCGGCCGCCGCATTAGCATGATCGCGCCCAGCGATCAGGAGGCCCCCACCATGTCGATCTACAAAAAGCCACAAATCTACTGGCGGGCCACCATCGTCGCCTGCGCGATGGCCGGCCTACTGACCGGCGAGCACCGCATCATCTTCTACACCTGCCAGTCCAACCTGATCGTCATCGGCTACTTCATCGGCACGATCTACTGGATGATCCAGCGCAACACCACCGACACCCCCGCACCCCGGCTCCGCGGCCCGGTCACGTTCTGGATCACCATCACGTGCCTGATCTCCCACTTCGTGCTCAACCACGGCGATAGCCCGATCCCCGGCCTGACCGATCCCGATCCCGCGACAAGACTTACGAACTGGTCGCTGTTCCTGCTCCACTACGTCGTACCGTTGATGGTCATCGTGGATTGGGCGGCCTTCGGGCCGCGACGGCAGGTGCGTTGGCGCGATCTTCCGTTGTGGTTGCTCTTTCCTTTGGGGTACGGCGTGACGTCAGTATTCCGCGCCATCCTTTTCCCGACAGTCGCGAATCGCTACCCCTACCCGTTCTTGAACCCCGTCGAGCAGGGCGGCTACGACGGTGTGGCACTGCAGATGCTCATTCTTGCCGTCGAGTTCGCGGTGCTCGCCTCGCTCGTGATCGGCCTGGATCGACTCGCTTTCCGGCTGACCGGTCGCACCGAGCTCCTACCAGCGGGTAAAGCCCTCGCGACGCCCACCCCCGACGCCTACGCTGACCGGCATGACTGATACGGGAACCGGACGCCCCGGTCTCCCCGAGCGCCCGTCTCTGGACGGGCTCGAGGAGAAGTGGGCGTCGCGCTGGCAGGGGGAGGGTACGTACGCGTTCGACCGTTCCAAGGAGCGGGCGGACGTATTCGCGATCGACACGCCCCCGCCGACCGTATCGGGGTCGTTGCATATCGGGCACGTCTTTTCGTACACGCACACCGACACCGTCGCGCGTTTCCAGCGGATGCATGGCAAGACCGTCTTCTATCCGATGGGCTGGGACGACAACGGGCTGCCCACCGAGCGCCGCGTGCAGAACCTCTTCGGTGTCCGGTGCGATCCCGCGCTGCCCTACGACCCGAATTGGAAGCCGGCCGAGAAGAGGCCGGAGAAGCCCGTCTCGATCTCGCGGCGCAATTTCGTCGAGTTGTGCGGCCGGCTGACCGTCGAGGACGAGAAGGCGTTCGAGGCGCTGTGGCGGCGGCTCGGCCTGTCCGTCGACTGGGGACTGACGTACACGACGATCGGCGACAAGGCGCGGGCGGTCTCACAGCGGGCGTTCCTGGCGAATCTGGCGCACGGGGAGGCGTACACAGCGGAGGCACCGACTCTCTGGGACGTCGGTTTCCGCACCGCTGTCGCGCAGGCCGAGCTGGAGGACCGGGAACGGCCGGGCGCCTATCACCGGCTGCGTTTCCACGGCCCGGACGGGCCGGTCGAGGTGGAGACCACTCGGCCGGAGCTGCTTCCGGCCTGCGTCGCGCTGGTCCATCATCCGGGTGATCCCCGCTTCGCGGGTCTCCGATCCGTGCGGACCCCGCTCTTCGACGTCGAGGTTCCGGTCCGGGCCCATCCGCTGGCAGCAGCAGACAAGGGTACGGGCATCGCCATGGTCTGCACGTTCGGCGACCTCGCCGACGTCACCTGGTGGCGTGATCTCGACCTGGAGACGCGCGTCGTCCTGGGCCGGGACGGGCGGTTCCTGCCGGACCGGCCGCCCGGTGTCCCGGTTGCGGCATACCAGGCGTTCGCCGGCCTGACCGTCGCGGCCGCCCGGCGGGAGATCGTCCGGTTGCTGGGCGAGTCGGGCGACCTGATCGGTGAGCCGCGGCAGATCACGCATCCGGTCAAGTTCTACGAGAAGGGCGACTCGCCGCTGGAGATCGTCACCAGCCGGCAGTGGTTCATCCGCAACGGCGGGCGCGATCCGGAACTGCGGGACGGCCTGCTGGACCGGGGGCGGAAGCTGCAGTGGGTCCCGGAGAGCATGCGCCATCGGTACGAGCACTGGGTCACCGGCCTGACCGGGGACTGGCTGATCAGCCGGCAGCGCTTCTTCGGCGTGCCGATCCCGATCTGGTACCGGCTCGACGACGCTGGCGAGCCGGACTACACCCAGCTTCTCATACCGGACGATTCGGCACTGCCTGTCGACCCCTCATCGGAATGTCCGCCGGGCTTCACCGAGTCGCAGCGGGACGTGCCCGGTGGTTTCACCGCGGACCCGGACGTCATGGACACGTGGGCCACCTCATCGCTCAGCCCGCAGATCGTCACCGGCTGGAGCACCGACGAGGACCTGCACCGGCGCACGTTTCCGATGGATCTGCGACCGCAGGGCCAGGAGATCATCCGTACGTGGCTGTTCTCCTCAGTGCTGCGCGCCGGCCAGCTCAACGATGTGCTGCCGTGGCAGCGGGCGGTCCTGTCCGGCTGGATCCTCGACCCCGACCACAAGAAGCTGTCCAAGACCCAGAACAACGCGGTCATCACCCCGATGGCCCTGCTGGAGCAGTACGGGTCGGACGCTGTCCGCTACTGGGCGTCCAGTGGCCGTCCCGGCGCCGACCTGGCGTTCGAGCCGGCGCAGCTCAAGGTCGGCCGGCGGCTCGCGACGAAGCTGCTCAACGCGTCGAGGTTCGCGCTCGGCCTCGGCGCGGCGCAGGCGTTGCGGGCACCGGTCACCGAGCCGCTGGACCGGGCGATGCTGGGCCGGCTGGCGGACGTACTGACCGCGGCGACCACGGCGTTCGAGCAGTTCCAGCACACCGACGCGCTGCAGACGGCGGAGACGTTCTTCTGGACGTTCTGCGACGACTACATCGAGCTGGTCAAGGACCGGGCCTACGCGTCCGGCCCCGGCGCCGAGTCGGCCCGCGCCGCGCTGGCCGCCGGGCTCTCGGTGCAGCTGCGGCTGTTCGCGCCGTTCCTGCCGTACGTCACCGAGGAGATCTGGTCCTGGTGGCGCTACGGCTCGGTGCACCGCGCGACATGGCCCACGAAGTACGAGTTGAGCCGCGTCGCACCGGAGAGTGACCCGTCGCTGCTGGACCTGGCCGGCGAGGCACTGCGCCAGGTCCGCCGGGCCAAGTCGGACCGCAAGCTGTCCATGAAGACGGAGATCCCGATCGCCGAGGCACTCGGCCCGGCCGCCCTCCTGGACCAGCTGGAACTGATCGACGGCGACTTCCGAGCCGCCGGCCGCATCACGAAGCTGGACCTCCTCCGCGACCGCACCCCGGAGCTGGTGATCGCCTGCGCATTCTGACCAACCGCGGCCCGGCCTGCCGAAACTCCGGTGGCCGGGCGGCGGTTGGGCCACCATAGGAGGCATGTCGATCGCACCGGAGGAGGTCGAGGCGCCGGCCCGCGACGCGGTTCTCTTCCGGTCCTCGCCGGCACGGACGTTTCTCACGGTGTTCTCGGCGCTGATGGTCGCCTATCTGGTGGTGTCGCCGATCGCCTCGCTGGTCGTACCGGACACCGGCGACCCCTGGTGGGTCACCGCCCTGCAGGCCGTGATCGTCGGCGCGACCGTGGCCGGCGCCTACGCCCTGTCCGCCCGGGCCGCGCTGACCACCTGGGTCCGCGTCTCCGCGGGCGGCGTGGAACTCGCCGCGCAGGACAGCGACCCCGTCCTGCTGGACTGGCCGGACATCGCCGCCGTCGTGATACGCCGCGACGGGCTGCGCACGATCCTGGAGATCGTCCCCGCCGACCTGGACAGCGTCCACCCGGTGCAGGACACCCGCACCGGCGGCCCGGCGCTGGTCGACACCCCGCGCGGGCCCGCCTTCACCGCCGACCTGACGCAGATCTGGCCGAGCCCCCGAGCCCTGCGCCGAGAACTCTCCCGCCGCATGCGCCTCGCCGACAAACCCTGAAACCAGAAGCCGAACCGCCCAAAGCCCGGACCGCCCACGAGCCGGACAGCCAAAAAGACCGGGCCGCTCAGAAAGCCGGGCCGCTCAGAAAGCCGGGCCGCTCAGAAGTCGCCGCCGAAGTCCCCGCCGCCGAAATCTCCGCCGCCCCAGTCGCCGCCACCCCAGTCCCCGCCGCCGGCATCGCCCATGTCGCCGGCCGCGAAGTCGCCGCCCATGTCCCCGTCGAAGCCGTTGTCGCCGAAGCCGGGCGAGAACAGCGCGTCGAAGATCAGCATGCCGCCGAGGACACCGGCTCCGGCGCCGAGCGCCGTCTTCCAGACCGGTGTCGAATACCACCCGGCGGGCACCGGGCGGCCCTGGACCCGCCCGCCCGGGTAGTAGTAGGGCGTGTCCGCTCCCGGCCTCGGTCCCGCCTTGTAGGCATGGCCCTCCACGGTGACCTCCCGCTCCCGGGTCAGGTGACCGGTGCCCTGCGACGACGCGAGCTGCGGCAGCTCCGGGCCGGGATCGATGCCCATCGCCGTGCGGGCGGCCCGCACGTACGCCAAACCCTCCAGCGCCGACTCCCGGGCCAGCTCGAACTGCCGGACCGTGTTCGCCTGTTGCAGCTGACCGCCGGCCGCGTTGTACCGCTCGCTGGCGTCGGCGAGCGCCTGCCGTGCCGCCGGCTCGTCGGAGTTCAGGTTCATCACCTGGCCGCCGAGCCGTTCATACCACCGCTGCGCCTCGGCTCGGGCGTCCTCGAGCTGGGTCTGCCGGCGGGCCTGTCCGTTGCGCTGTGTCGCGATGATGACCAGGGCCACGATCGCGACGATGGCCAGGATGAGCAACATGCCCTTCATGTTTTCCACGGTACCCCCGCAGGTCATGTCGTAGCTCTCTGGCAATCTGCGGTGGTGAGCTTCTCGACACTGGCTGTGATTCTCGTGTGCCTGGCGGCCGGAGCCGCCGTGGGCTGGCTGGCGGCGCGGGCGCGCGCGGCCACCGACATCGCCCGGCTGGAGGCGACGATAGCCGCGGCCCGCGACGGCGAGCAGCGGCTGGAGCAGTCGCTGCGGGCACTGTCCTATGAGGCGACCGCACAGTCGCAGGAGGCCGTGGCGCGGGCCGTGGCGCCGCTGCACGAGACGTTGCGACGCTACGAGGAACGCGTCGCCCAGCTGGAACACGATCGGGTGGACGCGTACGCGGAGTTGCGCGAACAGGTCCGTGCCATGGGCGTGGTCTCCGGCGAGCTGCGGGTGGAGACGAAACAGCTGGTGGCCGCGTTGCGCGCACCGCAGGTCCGGGGCCGCTGGGGTGAGCATCAGCTGCGGCGGATCGTGGAGGCGGCCGGGCTGCTGGAGCACTGCGACTTCGCCGAGCAGGTCACCGCGACCACTGACGAGCAGGGCGTGCGTCCCGACCTGGTGGTCCGGCTGTACGGCGGCCGCACGGTTGTCGTGGACGCGAAGGCGCCGCTGGAGGCGTACCTCCTTGCCATGGAAGCCCGCGATGAGCGGGACCGGGACGCCTCGCTGGACCAGCACGCCCGCCATCTCCGCGCCCATGTGGACGCGCTGTCCGGCAAGCGGTACTGGACGGCGTTCGACTCGACGCCGGACTTCGTGGTGCTGTTCGTGCCGGCCGACCCGTTCCTGGACGCGGCGCTGCAGCGAGATCCGACCCTGCTGGAGTACGCGTTCCGCCGCAACCTGGTGCTCGCCACCCCGGCGACGCTGATCGCGATGCTGCGCACCGTGGCTTACTCGTGGCGCCAGGAGGCGCTGACCCGCAACGCCGCCGCCGTGCACGGGCTGGCCCGCGAGCTGTACGGCCGGCTGTCAACCCTGGGCGATCACGTGGACAAGCTGGGCACATCGCTCGCCGGCGCGGTCACCGCTTACAACCGGGCGGTCGGCTCACTGGAGTCACGGGTCCTGGTCAGCGCCCGCAAACTGGCCGAGATGGGCGTCTCCGACGAGGAACTGCTCCCACCGGTCCAGGTGGAGCTGACCCCGCGCCAGCCCCAGGCCCCGGAACTCAGCTAGCGGCGCGTGCCGCTGCCGCGGCTTTCATGTCGCGGCGCAGCTCCTGCGGCAGCGAGAAGGTGAGGCGCTCCTCGGCTGTGGTGAACTCGGTGACCTCGCCGAACCCGCGTTCGGCGAGGTGCGCCAGCACCTCCATGACCAGGTCGTCCGGGACGCTCGCGCCGGACGAGACGCCCACCGTCGTCGCGCCCTCCAGCCACTCGTCCTTGATCTCCGACGCGTAGTCGACCAGGTGACCGGCCCGCGCGCCGGCGCCCAGGGCCACCTCGACGAGGCGCACCGAGTTCGACGAGTTGGTCGAGCCGACCACGATCACCACGTCGCACTCCGGCGCGATCTCCTTGATCACGTGCTGCCGGTTGGAGGTGGCGTAGCAGATGTCGTCGCTGGGCGGCGACTCCAGCAGCGGCAGCCGCTGCTTGAGCCGGGCTACGGTCTCCATGGTCTCGTCGACCGAGAGCGTGGTCTGCGACAGCCAGACGACCTTTGACGGGTCGCGGACCACCACGTTCTCCACGTCGTCGGGGCCGTCGACGAGCTGGATGTGCTCGGGCGCCTCGCCCGAAGTACCGATGACCTCCTCGTGCCCCTCGTGACCGATGAGCAGGATGTCGTAGTCGGCGGCGGCGAACCGCTTGGCCTCGTGGTGGACCTTGGTCACCAGCGGGCAGGTGGCGTCGATCGCCTTGAGGTTGCGCTCGCGGGCCTGGTCGTGCACCTCGGGGGCCACGCCGTGCGCGGAGAAGACGACGGTGGCGCCCTCGGGCACCTCGAAGTTCTCCTCCACGAAGATCGCGCCACGGGCTTCCAGCGTGCTCACCACGTGCTTGTTGTGCACGATCTGCTTGCGCACGTAGACCGGGGCGCCGTAGAGCTTCAGCGCTTCCTCGACGGTCTGCACGGCGCGGTCGACGCCGGCGCAGTAACCGCGCGGCTTGGCGAGCAACACCCGTTTGCGAGCTTCAGTCACCCGGCCATGGTACGTGCCCTCCTCATCGCTCCGCCCTCGTGCGATCAGCGCCACAACCCGGTTTCAGCCCGAACCGAACGGATATAGCGGGATACTCGGTTCATGAGGGGCGAGGACGGGCGCGGTGCCGGTCTGTGGCCCTCGATTCCGGCGATCTTCCGTGTGATGACCGGCTGGTTCCTCACCGGCATCGGGGTGCTGAACCTGGCCGTCGAGCTGGACGGCGGGCTCACTCCGGCGTATGTGGTGTTCCACGTGGTCCTGCTGCTCGCCGGGATGCTGCTGCTCACCCGGCACCGGCTGAGCCCGAGCCGCGCCGGGTGGCTGATCGCCGCGCTGCTCGCGGCGGCCGGCATGGGCCTCGGCATGCTGGCCGGCGGCGGCTATCCGTTCCCCCGGCGACCGGTGGCCGACCTGGTCTTCTGGTGCTGCGCCGCAGTCCTGCTGCGGACCGTGATCGCGCTGGTCGAGCGCCGGCTGCCCGAACGGCGTACCCCGGTGGATCTGAGCAGGTACGCCACCCCGGATCGCACCGGCGAGAATGTCGGGGGACTTACGTAGGCTGGCGCGGTGACTCAGACCGATAAGAGCACCGCCGAGGAGCCCTGGCCGGTCCGTGTGGTCAGTCAGAAGATCGGCGCCTGGATCGCCAAGCTCGGCTGGGTGTGGGTGGACGGCCAGGTGGCCCAGATCAGCCGGCGGCCCGGCTCGGGCGTGGTCTTCCTGACCCTGCGCGACCCGTCAGCCGACCTCAGCCTCACCGTCACGGCGCACCGCGACGTCCTCGACGCCGGCGCGCCCGAGCTGGCCGAGGGTGCCCGGGTCACACTGCACGCCAAACCGGAGTTCTATCCCGGCCGCGGCACGCTGAGCCTGCGCGCCGACGAGATCCGCCAGGTCGGCCTCGGCGAGCTGCTGGCCCGCCTGGAGAAACTGAAGCGGCTGCTCGCCGCGGAGGGCCTGTTCGCCCGTGAGCGCAAGCGCCGGCTGCCGTTCCTTCCGGCCCGCATCGGCCTGATCACCGGGCGGGCGAGCGCGGCCGAGCGCGACGTGCTGATGAACACCCGCCGGCGCTGGCCGGCCGTGGAGTTCCGGGTGGTCAACGTGGCGGTGCAGGGGCCGGCCGCGGTGCCGCAGATCATCGACGCGCTCAAGGTGCTGGACAACGACGACTCGATCGACGTCATCGTGATCGCGCGCGGCGGCGGCAGCGTGGAGGATCTGCTGCCGTTCTCCGACGAGGCGCTGTGCCGCGCCGTGTTCGGGGCGCGCACCCCGGTGGTCAGTGCGATCGGCCACGAGACCGACGCGCCGCTGCTGGACTACGTTGCCGACCTGCGCGCGTCCACCCCGACCGACGCGGCGAAGCGGATCGTGCCGGACCTGGCCGACGAGCTGCGCCTGATCGAGCACGCCCGGTCCCGGCTGGACCGCGCGGTGCTCGGCATGATCGACCGCGAGTCGCACCGGATCGAGGCGTGGCGCTCACGGCCGGTGCTGGCGCGCCCGGAGTCGCTGATCGACCAGCGGGGCGCCGAGGTCACCGCGCTGCGCGACCGGGCCGGCCGCAGCCTGGAGCACCGGCTGCGCCGCGCCGACGACGACCTGCGGCACACCGTCGCCCGGCTGCGCGCGCTGTCACCCGCGGCGACGCTGGAGCGTGGCTACGCGATCGTGCAGCGCGCCGACGGCCATGTCGTCCGGGCCGCCGACGAGGTGCGGGCCGGCGACATGCTGCGCATCCGGCTGGCTCGGGGCGAAATTCAGGCAGAGGCAAAGGGAGAGGGCGCATGACCGAGGAGAACCTCAGCTACGAGCAGGCTCGCACCGAGCTGGCCACCGTGGTGGAGCGGCTGGAGCAGGGTGGCGGCAGCCTGGAGGAGTCCCTGGCACTGTGGGAGCGCGGCGAGAAACTGGCCGACGTCTGCCAGCGCTGGCTGGACGGCGCCCGCGAGCGCATCGAGGCCGCCCGGGCAGCGAGAGCCGAGCAGTAAGGCTTATGGCAGGGCGGCGGCGAGCTGCTCCAGGTTCTCCTGGTCGGTGCGGCCGAGGATGATGATCGTCCGCTTCTGCTCGGTGGAGATCAGCGCGATCTCACCGGGACGCCCGTCGTAGACCATCCATGTCCGCACGTCGTCGCGGAACGTGCCGGAGCGCTTGCCCTCCTTGCCGACCTCGGCCGGGACCAGGGTGGCGGCCTCGACCGTGCTCTGCACGAGCAGCACCGGGTCGTCGTCGCGGTCGACGTATCCGATCCGGAGCGTCGCGCCTCCGGTCTCGCGGCGGAACGTGGCCGACGCGATGTGCCAGTCGTCGCCGAGCCCGGCCGGCTGGGCGACCGGGAACTCCTTGGACGCCTGCTGGATCGCCGGCGCCGCGTCCACCGAGATCGGCTCGTCGCCGTCCAGCACCACCCGGTAGAACGTCATCAGCAGCGCGATCGGCACGATCAGCACCAGCAGCGACATGACCATGTCCCGCGGGCGGCGGCCCTCCCGCTCCGCGAGCCTCGGCGTCTCCGGGTCAGCCGGAACAGGCGCGGCCTGCGAAGGCGCTGCCTGCGAGGGCGCTGCCTGCGAAGGCGCGGCGGGGTGGGGCTGCGAGGGCGATGCGGGTTCCACCAGCCCATTGTTAACCATGTCGCTGAACCGAGACTTGGCGCGTCCTCTAGTGCCAGGATCGGGGGACCAACCAGCCCCGCAACGTCGCGAGGAGGCCGCCGTGCCCGCCCGAGTCCCCCAGGACCTCGACCGCAACATCGCTCTCGATCTGGTCCGCGTGACCGAGGCTGCCGCCATGGCGGCCGGCCGCTGGGTCGGCCGCGGCGACAAGAACGGTGGTGACGGCGCCGCCGTCGACGCCATGCGCAAGCTCATCAACTCGATCCAGATGCGCGGGGTCGTGGTCATCGGCGAGGGCGAGAAGGACGAGGCGCCGATGCTCTTCAACGGGGAGCAGGTCGGCGACGGCACCGGGCCCGAGGTGGACGTCGCGGTCGACCCGATCGACGGCACGACGCTGATGAGCAAGGGCATGCCCGGCTCGATCGCGGTGCTGGCGGTGGCCGAGCGGGGAGCCATGTTCGACCCGAGCGCCGTCTTCTACATGGACAAGATCGCCGTCGGGCCGGACTGCGCCGACGTGATCGACATCAACGCCGGCGTGAAGGAGAACCTGCGCCGCATCGCCAGGGCGAAGAGGTCCAGCGTCTCCGACGTGACGGTGTGCATCCTGGACCGTCCCCGGCACTCCAAGCTGGTCGACGAGGTGCGGCAGGCCGGCGCGAACATCAAGTTCATCTCGGACGGTGACATCGCCGGCGCGATCTCGGCGGCCCGGCTGGAGTCCGACGTCGACGTGCTGATGGGTGTGGGTGGCACGCCGGAGGGCATCACCGCCGCCTGCGCGCTCAAGTGTCTCGGCGGCATGATCCAGGCGAAGCTGTGGCCGCGCGACGAGGCGGAGCGGGAGAAGGCGATCGCCGGCGGGCACGACCTGGACCGGGTGCTCACCACCGACGACCTGGTCACCGGCGACAACTGTTTCTTCGTGGCGACCGGCGTCACCTCCGGCGACCTGCTCAAGGGCGTGCGGTACAGGGCTGGCGGCGCACACACCCAGTCGATCGTGATGCGGTCGAAGAGCGGCACGATCCGGGTGATCGACTCGTATCACCGGCTGGAGAAGCTCGCGCTGTACTCCGCGGTGGACTTCGACGGCCACCTGCCGGACGGCATCTGAGACAACACCCCGGCGGCGTCAGCTCAGAACGTGCTCTTCGGGCGGCGCCGCCGGAAGATGATCGCCGCGATGACCCCGCCGATCAGACCGAGCAGATGCCCCTGCCAGGAGACACCCGGATCGGTCGGCAGGATCCCGTACAGCTGGTACCAGTACAGCAGCCCGATGAACGCGGCCACCCCGAAGTTCCACCAGGACCGCTCGACCACACCGCGGGTGAGCAGCATCCCCAGATAGCCGAAGATCACGCCGCTGGCGCCGACCACGACGCTGCGCGGATCGCCGACGAACCAGACGCCGATCCCGGTCACCATCATGATCAGAAACGTCGACCAGATGAACCGCTTGGCGCCGCCGGCCAGCACGAACGTGCCGAGCAGGATGAGCGGCACCGCGTTGCCGTAGAGATGTTCCCACCCGGAGTGCAGGAACGGGCTGAACAGCACCCCGTCCAGCCCCCGCATGTGGTGCGGAATGATGCCGCCGGCGACGTCGAGCGTGCCCTGGCCCAGCCCGACGTCGATGGCCTCGATCAGGAACAGCGCCGGGACCACCGCGCACATGGTCACGAACGCCCGGCCCAGTGACGCGTAGAACGGCTCGGTGCCGAAGCGCGCCGCCTCGTCGCTCTGTGTCTCAGCCCAGCTGTACCCCATGCGTCGATGGTGGCAGGGTCACGCACGAGCCACCACTCAGGCGAGTTTGCGGATCGCCGCCTTGATCGCCGGCCGGAACTTGGAGATCTGGGTGTAGACGCCGAAGTACCCGTCCCGCGCGCAGCCCAGGCCCCAGCTCACGATGCCGACCTGGACCCACCGGCCACCGGCCTCCTGGCGCACCATCGGGCCGCCGGAGTCGCCCTGGCAGGTGTCCACGCCGTGCTTGCCCGCGCAGATCGACTCGTCGCGTACCAGGTCCACGCCGGCCTTGCGGTACGCCACGGCGCAGGCCTCGTCCGCGATGGTCGGCACGCTCGCGTAGTGCAGCCGCCGCTCCTGCTGCAGCGACGCCTCCTTCGTCTGCCCCCAGCCCATCACGGTGAACGTGCCCGCGTCCCCGCTGCCGTCCTTGACCAGGTCGATCGTCGGCAGGTTCAGCGCGCGGGCGAGCTTGACCACCGCCCAGTCGTCGCCGCGGGTCTCGGTGATGAACCCGTTGGCCCGGATCACCTCGACCGACTTGACCGTGATCGCCTCCTTGGCGTCGAGGTCGGAGGCGCCGGCCGTGACCTCGATCCGGTCGGTGCGGCCGGTCGCGCCGGCGCAGTGCCCGGCGGTCAGCACGACCCGCGGCGCGACGAGCGTGCCGCCGCAGCCCATCGACAGACGCACAACCCAGGGGAACCGGCCGGCCTCGGCGACCTTGCCGCCGACCACCTCGCGGATCGGGTGGTCACGCTCGGCGGCCCGGGCGGGCGAGGCCGCCACGCCGGGCAGGACCGCGGCGGCGGCGACCAGGACAGCCGAAACGGCATTTCGGACCATGCAGACATTTGATCACAGCAAAACGGGGCCGCGCGGCGTGCCGCGCGACCCCGGGAAAGCTGGAGCTGTCAGTACCAGCCGACGTTCTGCGAGTGGCTCCAGGCGCCACAGGGCGTGTCGTACCGGCCCTTGATGTAGCCGAGGCCCCACTTGATCTGGGTGGCCGGGTTGGTCTTCCAATCCGAGCCGGCCGAGGCCATCTTGGTGCCCGGCAGCGCCTGGGGAATCCCGTACGCCCCGGAGCTGCGGTTGGTGGCCTTGTAGTTCCAGCCACTCTCCTTCTTCCACAGCTTGTCCAGGCACGGGAACTGGTCGAGCCCGAAGCCCGCCTCGAGCGTCAGGGCACAGCCGATCTTGCGGCTGCCGCTGTACTCGTCGCAGGAAGCCGGGATCGGGCCGGTGTACGCCACCGGGCCGCCGGTCTCCTCGGCCTTGCGCGCCGCCTCGGCCTCCTTCTCGGCCTTCTCCTCGGCGATTGCCTTCTTCTCCAGGGTGCGCGCCTTGCCGGCGGCGACCTTGGCCTCGGAGGCAGCCTTCGCGGCGGCCGCGTCCTCCGCCTGGCTCCGGTAGGCCCGGGCCGCGGCGTGGTCGGCCGCGCGGGCCTTCAGCAGCTGGATCTCGTCGGCGTTCGCCTGGACGACGAGCTTGGCTTCGGCGCTCTGCTGCTGGATGTCCTGGTTCTGGCCGAGGTAGACACCGCCGACCAGACCGGCGAGGAGGAGGGTGACGGATGCCGCACGAACTCCGAGCCGGCTCCAGAGCCGCTTCACGAAGATTCCCTTCGTCGGGGGCAATGACGCGGCGCGCACCCACCGTTACTCTCGGTGGAACACGCCGCGAGCACCGCGACCGTCCCGGTCGCCGCTCACACCCGCGGGGGAAATGGCCGGTGCCCGCCGAACACCATGGCGCAACGTGAAGTGGATGTGAAATGCCAGCGCGGTGATGTGACTTTAGTCACAACGAAATAGGCATCATTTCGGCTCAAAACCACCGCGCTGGCGTCATCTCACAGAGGGATCTCCTCCAGCAGATCGGTGACCACCTCGGCGATCGGCGACCGCTCGGAACGGGTCAGGGTGACGTGGGCGAAGATCGGATGTCCCTTCAGCGCCTCGATCACCGCTGTCACACCGTCGTGCCGGCCGACCCGCAGATTGTCACGCTGCGCGACATCGTGGGTGAGAACCACCCGCGAGCCCTGTCCGATGCGGGAGAGCACGGTCAGCAGCACGTTGCGTTCCAGCGACTGCGCCTCGTCGACGATCACGAACGCGTCGTGCAGGCTCCGGCCGCGGATGTGGGTCAGCGGCAGCACCTCGAGCATGCCGCGGGCCAGCACCTCCTCGACCACGTTGGCGTGCACCACCGCCCCGAGGGTGTCGAAGACCGCCTGCGCCCAGGGCGACATCTTCTCCGACTCGCTGCCGGGCAGGTAGCCGAGCTCCTGGCCGCCGACCGCGTACAACGGGCGGAAGACGATCACCTTCTTGTGGCGGTTGCGCTCCATGGTCGCCTCCAGGCCGGCGGCGAGCGCGAGAGCGGACTTGCCGGTGCCCGCCCGGCCGCCCAACGAGACGATGCCGATCGACTCGTCGAGCAGGATGTCCAGCGCGACCCGCTGCTCGGCGGAGCGGCCCCGCAGGCCGAACGCATCACGGTCGCCGCGAACCAGCTTGACCGTCTTGTCCGGGTTGACCCGGGCCAGGGCCGAGCCGCGCGGCGAGTGGATCACCAGGCCGGTGTGGCAGGGCAGGTTCTCCGCCTCCTCCACCTCCAGTTCGTCGCCGGAGTAGAGGGCGGCCACCTGGTCCTCGGACAGCTGCAGATCGGCCATGCCGGTCCAGGTGGGGTCGCTGGCCTGGCCGTGCCGGTACTCGTCGGCGGTCAGGCCGACCGAGGCGGCCTTGACCCGCAGCGGCATGTCCTTGCTGACCAGCGTGACGTCACGGCCCTCCGCGGCCAGCCCGAGCGCCACCGACAGGATGCGGGTGTCGTTCGAGTCGTTGCGGAAGCCCTGCGGCAGGACGCTCTGGTCGGCGTGGTTCAGCTCGACGCGCAGCGTGCCGCCCTCGTCGTTGCAGAGCACCGGCTGGTCGAGCCGGCCGTGCTTGATGCGCAGCTCGTCCAGCATGCGCAGCGACTGCCGCGCGAACCAGCCGAGTTCAGGGTGGTGACGTTTGCCCTCCAGCTCGGAGATGACCACGAGCGGGACGACCACCTCATGGTCGGTGAACCGGCGGAACGCCGCCGGGTCGGACAGCAGGACCGAAGTGTCCAGGACGAAGACCCTGCCGGCGGGGGCGGGCTCCGCGTCGGCGTGCCGGTCCCGGGACCTACGGCGTCCCGTGGTGGCACGGCTGCTGGAGACTTTTTCGGCCGGGTTCGTGTCGACCCCGGCATCGGTACGGCGAGATGTCACAGGCCTGCTCCAGCGGGCGCGCAACCCGGTCCGCCCGCAGTCCGCCACCTCCGGTCGCCGAGACCTTGCACGGGGTCGGATTGCGGGCCCCGTGGCGCATGTTGTCGCAGGTCCGGGCCGACCGGCTGGCCCGGGACGACCCCGTGCCATGACTCAAACGCTAGCGGTCAACAGCGTCCTGCGGTAGAGCGGAATATCCAGCACGCAGGGGTGACGCTCACCGCAGCCGAAAATCACCGCGCATGAAAGACGACCATCCACGGGTAGTCTGACTTGCGTGGCAGAGACGACCCGTCCGACACATCCGCTGAGCATCGACGAGGCGTGGGCGTTCACCGCCGAGCGCGCATCTGCGACCACCTTCTTCTTCGACTTCGACGGCGTCCTGTCGCCGGTCACCGACGATCCCGACGCCTCCCAGCCGGTCGCCGCGGTGCCCGGGGTGCTCGAGCAGCTGGCCACCGTCGTGGCCCGCGTGGCGATCGTCTCGGCGCGGCCGGTGAGCTTCCTGCGCTCGCGCTTCGCGACGCTGGAGCACGTCGACCTCTACGGCCTCTACGGCCTCGAGGTGTGGCACGACGGCGAGGTGGTCACCGAGCCGTCCGCGCTGGACTTCGTGCCGACCATGGCCGAGCTGGCCGAGCAGGCCCGCGCCGAGCTGCCGGGCGAGATCCTGGTGGAATACAAGCGGCTCTCCGTCGCCCTGCACTACCGGGTCGCTCCCGAGCTGGCCGCGACCGTCGAGCAGTGGGCCCACGAGCGCGCCGAGCGCCACGGCCTGCGTATCCAACGCGGCCGGATGGTCGCCGAGCTGAAGCCACCGGTCGACCAGGACAAGGGCATGGTCATCACCGAGGGCGTCCGCAACGCCGGCTGCGCCTGGTATTTCGGCGACGACATGTCCGACATCAAGGCCTTCGACGCACTACGCGCCCGCGAAGCCGTCGACCCGGACTTCTTCGGCATGGCGGTCGCCGTCGCCAACCCGGAAACCGGCGCCGAGGTCTCCAGCGCCGCCGACCTCACCCTCGACTCCCCAGCCGCCGTCGCCGCCTTCCTCACCGAAGGATTGCGCCGCTTCTAAGGAGGGTCAAAACCTCCATTTGGTACGAGTCCTGGCTCCCCCGCCGGACCCCGCAGCTCTCAAGAGTCAACGCGACCGACCTGCCACCCCAGGCCGTCCGGCGACCGCCGACGCCCACAGCAAACCCAGTGTGTGGAGTTGCGCCCCACAGCGCACCCCAACTCCACACGCAACCAACCCCCACCCGGGTGTGTGAAGTTGCGCCCCACAGCGCACCCAAACTCCACACGCTTGACGGGCTCCGCGCGCGAGGCGGACGTCGCGCCGGTGGGGGTCAGGCGCCGTAGCGGCGCTGGCGGCTCGCGTAGGAGCGGAGGGCTCGGAGGAAGTCGATGCGGCGGAAGTCGGGCCAGTTGGCGTCGTGGAAGTAGAACTCCGAGTGTGCCGACTGCCACAGCAGGAAGCCGGATAGCCGCTGCTCGCCGCTGGTGCGGATGACCAGGTCGGGGTCGGGCTGGCCGCGCGTGTAGAGGTGCTCGGCGATGTGCTCGACGTCGAGGATCTCGGCCAGTTCCTCGAGGGTGCCGCCGGAGGCGGCGTGTTCGTAGAGCAGGGAGCGGACCGCGTCGGTGATCTCGCGCCGGCCGCCGTAGCCGACCGCCATGTTGACCTCGACGCCGCCGCTGCGACGGCGGGTGCGCTCCTGTGCCGCCTTCAGTGACGCCGCGGTGGCGGCGGGCAGCAGATCGAGCGCGCCCACCATGCGCAGCCGCCACGGGTTGCCGTCCTCGGCCAGCTCGGTCGCCAGGTCCTCGATGATCTTCACGAGGGGGTCGAGCTCGGAGGCCGGGCGGCGCAGGTTGTCGGTGGCCAGCAGATAGAGGGTGACGTGCTCGATGCCGGCCTGGTCGCACCAGGTCAGCAGCTCCTTGACGCGCGTGGCGCCGACCCGGTGGCCGTCGTTGGGATCGACGAACCCCATCTCGCGGGCCCAGCGCCGGTTGCCGTCGCACATCACGCCGACGTGCCGGGGCACGGGAATGCCGGCCAGCTTGCCCGCCAGCCGCCGCTCGTAAAAGGAATAGATCAGGGAACGCAGACTCATCACCGCAAAGGGTAGCCACCCGCGCCGCACGCTCAAGCGCCGACGGTCGGCCTCTGGACCATCCGCAGCGCGATGCGCCCGATCGTGCGAGCGTCGAGCAGCCCGTCAGCGAGACCGAGCTCCACCATCCGGGCGAACACGGCCGGGTCGTTCGCGGCCGCTCCGATCGCGGCGTCCGCCACGCGCGGCCACGAGGTGAGCCGGGCCGCCGTCGCCGAGTGCCGCAGATGCCGCCCGAGACGCCGGTGCAGCGCGTCGCGGTAGCGGCGGGCCACCCCGATCGGGCCACCTGCCGCGCAGGCGCCGGCCAGCGCGCCGGAGAGCACGGCGTAGAAAATGCCTTCCCCGGTGCACGGGTTGATCAGGGAGAGGGCGTCGCCGGCGAGCAGCACGCGGCCGCGACCCGGCGCCGGCCGGCGGGTGGACAGGGGCAGGTGGTGCCCACGCAAGCCGGTCGGTTCGGCGCCGGGCAGGAGATCGTTCAACTGCTTCAGGAGGTACGGGCGGGACAGCGCCGTTCCGCGAAGGAGCTCTCCGTAACCGACGTTGGCGGTGCCGTCGCCGATCGGGAACTCCCACGCGTACGCCGGCCAGCGCTGCCGGGTGGTGACGATCAGCTGTTCGCGGGTGGTGGCCGGGCGGTAACCGCGGATCGCGATCGCGAGATGTCCGGGCGGGTTGACTCCGGAGCCGAGTGCGCGGCGCACCACTGACGAAGCGCCGTCGGCTCCGATCACCACACGCGCGCGGAACTCGCCGTCGATGACAACGGTGTGCTCCTCGCGTACCTCTCGAACTTGATGTTTATGAAGCACGGCGCCGGCGGCGACGGCAGCCCGGGTGATCCGGAAATCGAAGACCCGGCGGGGGATCACGTAGGCCGGGTGGGGCAGCCGCCGTGCCGCAGCCGTCCCACCGGGCGAGACCAGGCGCAGGGTCTCCACCTGCGGATATCCGGCGGTGGTGTCCGCGACGCCCAGCCCGGACAGTACGTCGACGGCCTGCGCGGCGATGCCGTCACCACAGGTCTTGTCGCGCGGGAAATCCGCGCGATCGAGCAGCAGCACCCGGGCACCGGCCCGGCGGGCGGCAAGTGCCGCCGCCGAGCCGGCCGGGCCCGCACCGATCACCGCGACGTCGTAGACATCGATCCCCATCGCGCCAATCGTGCCCTACGGCGTGCTCATCTCCCCTGCCGCTGGAGATGTCACGCTTTCTCGAGGCGGGCGCGCAGGGCGTCGAGTTCCGCCCAGAGCACCGCGGGGAGCTTGTCCCCGAACTTCTGGAACCACTCGGTGACCTGGGGAATCTCGGCGAGCCACTCCTCGGTGTCGACCTTGAGCACGGCATCCAGGTCGGCCGGGTCGATGTCGAGACCGGTCAGGTCGAGGGCGTCCGCGGTCGGCACGTGGCCGATCGCGGTCTCCACCGCGTCGCCCTTGCCGTCGAGGCGCTCGACGACCCACTTGAGCACCCGGCTGTTCTCGCCGAAGCCCGGCCAGAGGAACCGGCCGTCGTCGCCGCGGCGGAACCAGTTGACGTAGAAGACCTTGGGCAGCTTGTCGGCGTCGCCCGAGGCGCCCTTCGCCATGTCGATCCAGTGCTGGAAGTAGTCGCCGGCGTGGTAGCCGATGAACGGCAGCATCGCCATCGGGTCGCGGCGCACGACGCCGACCTGCCCGACCGCGGCCGCGGTGGTCTCGCTGGAGAGCGTGGCGCCGAGGTAGACGCCGTGCACCCAGTCGCGGGCCTCGGTGACCAGCGGAACCGTGGTCTTGCGCCGGCCGCCGAACAGGATCGCGTCGATCGGTACGCCACGCGGGTCGTGATACTCGTCCGCCAGGATCGGGCACTGCTCGATCGGCGTGCAGAACCGGCTGTTGGGGTGGCTGGAGACGGCCTCGGAGTCGGGCGTCCAGTCCTTTCCCTTCCAGTCGATGAGGTGCGCGGGCGGCTCGCCCATGCCCTCCCACCAGATGTCGCCGTCGTCGGTGAGCGCCACGTTGGTGAAGACCGAGTTGCCCTTGGCCAGCGTGCGCATGGCGTTCGGGTTGGTGTGGAAGTCGGTGCCGGGCGCGACGCCGAACAGCCCGTACTCCGGGTTGGTGGCCCACAGGCGGCCGTCCTCGCCGAAGCGCATCCAGGCGATGTCGTCGCCGACCGTCTCGACCTTCCACCCGGGCAGGGTGGGCTCGAGCATGGCGAGGTTGGTCTTGCCGCACGCCGACGGGAACGCGCCGGCGATGTAGCGGACCCGGCCCTCCGGCGAGGTGAGCTTCATGATCAGCATGTGCTCGGCGAGCCAGCCCTCGTCGCGGGCCGCCACGCTGGCGATCCGCAGGGCGAAGCACTTCTTGCCGAGCAGCGAGTTACCGCCGTACCCGGAGCCGAACGACCAGATCTCCCGGGTCTCCGGGAAGTGCGAGATGTACTTGGTCTCGCTGCACGGCCAGGCGGCGTCCGTGTCCCCTTCGGCGAGCGGCGCGCCGACCGAGTGCAGGCACGGCACGTAGTCCGCGTCGTCGCCCATCGCCTCCAGGACCCCGGCCCCCATCCGGGTCATGATGCGCATGCTGGCCACGACGTACGGGCTGTCGGTGAGCTCCACGCCGAACATGGGCTGTGGTGAGTCGAGCGGGCCCATGCAGAACGGGACGACGTACATCGTGCGGCCCGCCATGCACCCCCGGTAGAGCCCGGTCATGACCTGCTTCATCTCGGCCGGCGCCATCCAGTTGTTGGTGGGACCGGCGTCGGCCTCGTCGACCGAGCAGATGAAGGTGCGCTCCTCGACGCGCGCCACATCGGACGGATCGGTACGTGCCCAGAACGAGTTGGGTTTCTTCTCCTCGTCGAGGCGGACCAGCGCGCCCGACGCGACGAGCTCGTCGGTGAGGCGGGTCCACTCCTCTTCCGAACCGTCGCACCAGACGATCCGGTCGGGTGTTGTCAGGGCGGCGACCTCGTCGATCCACGCCAGAAGGCGGGGATGCGAGGTAGGGGGCTGAGACAAGATGAAGCTCCTTCGGTCGGCACTGACCAATGACGCATCAGCCGGGGAGCCCGGCGTCGGTCATGGGAGTTACGTCAGCGTAAGCCCGACACTGCGTTGAGTTCATCGGTCATACCTGTGGACAACCGCACAATCTTTGGTTGCTTTGCGCGCAGACGATCGATTCTTCGCTCCCAAGCGCAGCTGCGCGCAAGCGAGCCCGAACTCGGCGTGCCACACCGCCTAGACGACAACTTTCACAAAAAGGACTTAACGCCTTAGACTTTCACCTAATCGGGCTTTCCTCGCAGTTCCGGCCACAGGAGGCGGAATGACGATCCCGGGCAACGACGCGGACACGGACACGGACCTTCTGGCCGCTGTCCGGGCCGGCGACACAGCCGCGTTCGGGACGCTCTATCAGCGCCACCACGCGGCCGCGCGCCAGTTCGCGTACGGGCTGACCCGCGATCCCGCCGACGTCGACGACCTGGTCGCGGAGACGTTCGCGAAGGTGTTCGCGACGTTGCGCGCCGGGCGGGGACCGCTGGTGGCGTTCCGGGCGTACCTGCACACCACGATGCGGCACGTCTGCTATCACCGGGCCCGGCTGGACCGCCGCCTGGAGTTCACCGACGACCTGACCCGGTACGACCCGGGCGAGCCGTTCACCGACCCGGCGCTGGACCGTCTCGAGCGCAGCTTCGCCGCGGCCGCGTTCCGCCAGCTGCCGCCGCGCTGGCGCGACGTGCTCTGGCAGACCGAGGTCGAGGGCAACACCCCCGCCGAGCTCGCGCCGCGGATGGGACTGACCCCGAACGCGGTGGCCGTGCTGGCCCACCGGGCCCGCGAGGGCCTGCGCAGTCTCTATCTTCAGCAGCACGTGACCGCTGCCGATCACCCTGAGTGCCGCTGGGCGGGCGAACGGCTGGGCGGTCAGGTGCGCGGACGGCTCGCTCCGCGTGACTCCCACCGGATGCGCACCCACCTCGCATGGTGCGAGGACTGCCGCGGGCGGCTCGCCGAGATCCGCGAGGTCGACGGCTTTCGTAACGCGCCGTATCGACAGCGTCACCACGTCGAGACGTCCGGTTAAGACTCGGCAGCGAAGACAGCGAGGCGTGACTACCCCCGGTACCCTCGGATCCGTGCCCCCGAACCCACCGCAGCCGACCGGTCTGCGCACACGGATCCGGGCGTTCGCCCGTGAGGTGAGCAAGTTCGGACTGGTCGGCGGGATCGCGTTCGCGGTCGATCTGGCGATCTTCAACTTCCTGCTGCAGCGTGGCAGCGAACCGCTGATCGCCAAGACCCTCTCCACCACGGTGGCGACGACGCTCGCGTTCTTCGGCAACCGGTTCTGGACCTGGCGCCATGGTGATCACACACACATGGCCCGGCAGTACACGATGTTCTTCGTGTTGAATGCGATCGGCCTCGGCATCGCCCTGACCTGCCTCGCGATCAGCCACTACGCGCTCGGGCAGATCTGGCCGGCGCTGCAGAGCCACTTCGCGGACATCGTCTCGGGACAGCTCATCGGTACCGCTTTGGGTACCCTGTTCCGGTTCTGGTCCTACCGCCGATTCGTTTTCCGGGTCACCGACGCCCCGGTGCCGGCCGGGAGTATGACGTCGGCGTCCTCCCCCCGTTCCCCGTAAGGTTGTCCAATGCCCTCAGGCAGCAGCACGCTGGCACAGCGCCTCCGCCGTCTCGCGCCGGAAGCCATCGCGTTCGGCATCATCGGCGCCGGCAACACCGCGCTGTTCCTCGCGATCACGTACGTTCTGCTGCCGATCGGCGCGGTCAAGGCGAGTGTGGTGGCCACGGTCATCACGACCACCTTGGCGTACCTGGCGAACCGCTACTGGACCTACCGCAACCACACGCGGACCGCGATGCGGCGTGAGTACACGCTGTTCTTCGGCTTCAACCTGGTCGGCATGATCATTCAGTCCGGCGCGATCACCATCGGCAAGTACGGATTCGGCCTCACCGAGGAGCACGACGAGGTCGCGTTCATGGCGGTGACGGTGCTCGGCATCGGGATCGCGACGATCTTCCGCTTCTGGGCGTACCGGACGTTCGTCTTCCTCAAGCCGCCGGTCGACGGGCACGAGGGCGCCATCGCCGAGCTGGACGCCACCGCAGGCCTGGCCGAGCTCAGCGCGGTCGACGTGCCGGGCAGTGCGGCGCGGCTGGACCTCAAGCCCGAGTTGGATCCCAGCTAGCGCCTTCGCCGAGGAGCCGGCTCTTCTTCCTCCTCCTCGTCCTCCTCCGCGGGCGCGTGCTCGATCAGTTCGTAGAGGGTGTTCTGCACCTGCTGGGCGCCCGGGACGCCGGCCAGCTTCGCGCTCTGCTCGCCGATCGAGTCGATGGTGAGCGTGCCGCTGCCGAGCATCCGGTCCAGCAGCGACTGGGACAGCGCGTGGTCGTTCACCCGGTTCAGCGGCAGGTCGCGGCGCTCGCGGGTGAGCACGCCGTGCTGCACCAGGATCCGCTCGTCGGTCAGCACGTAGTGGGTGCAGCGCCAGGACACCAGCGGGGCCAGGCCGTTGCGGACGCCGTACCACACCATGATGGTGGCGACCATCAGCAGGCCGATCCGGCCGCCCTCACTGGACGGCAGCATCACCCAGGCCAGGATGAAGCCGGCCAGCGTCAGGAGCAGCACCAGGACCGGTGCCACCGCCGCCTTCCAGTGCGGACGCAGATGGAGGACGACCTCTTCCTCTTCCGCGAGGACCTCGTCGGGGAACGCCACGCCGTCAGCGTACGTGCAGCACGTCACCGGCCGAGACCGGAAGGTGGGCGCCGTCCTCCGTACGGATCACCAGCTGGCCGTCTCGGTCGACCGCGACGGCCTCGCCGGTCAGCTCGCCGCCGCCCGGCAGCAGCACCCGGACCGCGCGGCCGACCGTCGCGCACCCGCGCTGGTACTCGCCGAGCAGCCCGCACATCTCGGCGTCACCGCCGGCCTCGCGCCAGCCGCCGTACCACCGGTCCAGGCTGCGCAGCAGCGCCCGCAGCAGCGGATCGCGGTCGAAGTCCTCGGCACCGGCCACCCGCAGCGACGTGGCCGGCACACCGGTGGTCTCCGGCAGCTCCTCGGCGCGGGTGCTGACGTTGAGGCCGATCCCGATCACCACGGCGTCGCCGGACACCTCGGCCAGGATCCCGGCGCACTTGCGGCCGTCGACGAGCAGATCGTTCGGCCACTTCAGCTCGGCGTCCACACCGGCCACCCGGATCACCGCCTCACGCAGCGCCACCCCGGCCAGCAGCGACAGCCAGCCGATGCTGCCGATCGGCGCGGGAGCCCAGCCGCGCTCCGCGTTCGCGGCGACCGGGCGCAGCAGCACGCTGAGCGTGAGCCCGGCCCGCGGCGGTGACGTCCACTGCCGGTCCCGGCGGCCTCGGCCGGCCACCTGACTCTCGGCCACCACGACCAGGCCCTCGGCGGCACCCTGCCGGGCCGCCTCGGCGGCGTCCGCGTTGGTGGATCCGGTCTCGGCCCGCACGTCCAGCTTCGACCAGAGCGCACCGGGTACGACCAAGGCCCGGGTCAGTGCCCGGGCGGACAGGGGAGGACGGTCGAGGTCGGAGTACGGCGAAGCGGCCACTCCGGAAGCCTAGTCAGCGGCTCCGGCGGAATGGCGGCTGACGTAGCCGGTGCCGGGCTCGGAGCGTTCAGTGGGGCGCGGGCGGGGGCGGGGACGGCCGTGTCGGGGGGCGGTTGCCTTCTCGTCGCGGGCCGCCCACGACCTGGGCAGGCGGATCCGGCGGGATTCCTCATCGCCGGGCCTCTCGGGCCGCCAGGCGGGATGCTTCTCGGAATGCCAGGCCGGGACCAGCGTGGTGGGCTCCGCGGCCTGGACCGGTGTCAGGTCGAAGCCGGTCGCCGGCTCGTAGTCGGGCACCGGCGGCAGCCGTTCCACCGGGATCGGCCAGCCGTATCCGCGGGCCGACGGCTCCGGGTCGGCGTAGAGATCGTCCGGGACCGGGGTCCAGTAGTCGCCGGCCGGCGGGCGGTCGTCCAGGTCGCGGTAGTGCGGCCGCACCCAGTTCTCGACCCGGTCGCCGGCCCACGGGTCCGCAGCGGGCCGGCGCTGGGCGGCGGCCCACTCGTAGTCGTCGTAACCCCGGTCGTCGTCGTAGTCCGGGTCGTCGCGCTCCGGATCGCGCTCGGGCTCCTCGGGCTCGTGATCCTCGTACCCGATCATCCGGGGGCCGTCCTCGCCGTCCTCCGGCTCGCCCTGCTCCGATTCGTCCTGCTCCGGCCAGCCCTGCTCGTCCTCGTGGGCGTCGTCGGCCAGGCCGATCGAGGCCAGGCCGCTGCCGTCGGCGTCCGGGTCGGACGGACGGCCGCTGAACGCGGCGGCCAGCCGGCGCCGGCGCCCGGCCCGGGTCTCCGGCTCGGGCAGCGATTCGAGCAGCGGCTCGGGCAGCGGTTCGACGCAGTCGAACTCGGTCGACGGGAACACGTCTCCCTCGGGCTCGCGGATCGGGCGCGACACCGGGGGTGCGGGCGGAACGGCCACCGGTCGCCGCCGGCGTGCGGGCGCGCCGGCCCGGGACACGCGACGGCCCCCGCCGCCGAAGATCACAGCGCGGAAGCTGATCAACGTGGCGAGGCCGCCTGCGATGAAGGCGAGCCCTGCCGCGGTCATCCAGTTCGTCACGAGGAGTGTAACGAATGGGGCATTGGGTATGAAACGCACTCGTTCTCCGCGCGTCGGCGCGACGATACGATCAGCGCGTGGCGAACACCCCTGCAGAGCAGCCCGACATCCACACCACCGCCGGCAAGCTCGCCGACCTCGCCCGGCGTACCGAGGAAGCGGTGCACGCCGGATCCGAGCGGGCCATCGAGAAGCAGCACGCCCGCGGCAAGAAGACCGCGCGCGAACGCATCGAGTTGCTGCTCGACAAGGACTCGTTCGTCGAGCTGGACGAACTGGCCCGGCACCGCTCGACCGCCTTCGGCCTGGACCGCAACCGGCCGTACGGCGACGGTGTGGTCACCGGCCACGGAACGATCGACGGCCGTCAGGTGTGCGTCTTCTCGCAGGACTTCACGGTCTTCGGCGGCTCCCTCGGCGAGGTGTTCGGCGAGAAGATCGTCAAGGTGCTCGACCTCGCCATGAAGATCGGCTGCCCGATCATCGGCATCAACGACTCCGGCGGCGCCCGGATCCAGGAGGGCGTGGTCGCGCTCGGCCTCTACGCCGACATCTTCTTCCGCAACGTACGGGCCAGCGGCGTCATCCCGCAGATCTCGCTGATCATGGGCCCGTGTGCGGGCGGCGCGGTCTACTCCCCCGCGATCACCGACTTCACGGTCATGGTCGACCAGACCTCGCACATGTTCATCACCGGCCCGGACGTGATCAAGACGGTCACCGGCGAGGAGGTCGGGTTCGAGGAGCTGGGCGGGGCGCGTACGCACAACTCCCGCAGCGGCAACGCGCACTACCTCGCCAGCGACGAGGAGGACGCGATCGACTACGTCCGGGCGCTGCTGTCGTACCTGCCCAGCAACAACCTGGACGAGCCGGTGCTGCTCCCCGTCGATGGCGATCTCGAATCGGGTGACGAGGACCGTGCGCTGGACACCCTCATCCCGAACTCGCCGAACCAGCCCTACGACATCAAAAAGGTCGTGGAGACGGTCGTCGACGAGTTCCTGGAGGTGCAGCCGCTCTACGCGCAGAACATCGTGGTCGGGTTCGGCCGGGTCGAGGGCCGCCCGGTCGGAGTCGTCGCCAACCAGCCGATGAACCTGGCCGGGACACTCGACATCGCGGCGTCGGAGAAGGCGGCGCGGTTCGTGCGTACCTGTGACGCGTTCAACATCCCCGTGCTGACGTTCGTGGACGTGCCCGGCTTCCTGCCCGGCACCGGACAGGAGTGGGACGGGATCATCCGGCGCGGGGCCAAGCTCATCTACGCGTACGCGGAGGCCACCGTCCCCAAGGTCACGGTGATCACGCGGAAGGCGTACGGCGGCGCCTACGACGTGATGGGTTCCAAGCATCTCGGCGCGGACGTCAACTTCGCCTGGCCGACGGCGCAGATCGCGGTGATGGGCGCGCAGGGTGCGGTCAACATCCTCTACCGGGCGGAACTGGCCGGTGCGCAGGATCCGGCTGGGCGCCGGGCCGAGCTGATCCAGGAGTACGAGGACACGCTCGCGAACCCGTACATCGCCGCGGAGCGCGGTTACGTGGACGCGGTCATCCAGCCGTCACAGACCCGCGCGCAGGTCACCCGCGCCCTCCGAATGCTCCGCACCAAGCGGGAATCGTTGCCGCCCAAGAAGCACGGCAACATCCCGCTCTAACGGCTTTCCGCGTGTGAAGTTCGGGCGCGTATGAGGGCCGAACTCCACACGCCAAACCGCTGTGCTTCAGACGGTTGAGGTGGTGGGGAGCCACTGGCCGGCGAGGAGGAACGCGCCGGCCAGGAGGGCGATCAGGTTCACCGCGAGGAAGACGCCCACCCAGAGCAGGGCAGGCAGGTGGGTGAGACGGGCCAGCTGATCGGCGTCGGAGTCGCGCATGCGGCCGCGGTTGCGCAGCGTCTGCAGCTCGAAGACCGGACGAACACCACCGAACAACAGGAACCAGACACCAGCGTACGCAAAGGCGGCCTGCACCTCGGGTGACGCGTACCAGGAGACGACGAAGACGATCGCGCCCGTGACCAGCAGCGAGATCACGCCGAACAGGTTCCTGATGTTGATCAGCATGAGCAGCAGCAGAACCACGGCGAGCCAGAGCAGCAGCGTGATCCGGTTACCGCCGAGCAGCCAGGCTCCGAGCACGCCGACCAGCGACGGCGCGATGTAGCCGCCGAGCAGGGTCAGAATCATGCCGGGACCCGTCGGGCGACCGGCCGAGAGCGTGAGCCCGGACGTGTCGAACTCGAGCCGGATGCCGCGCAGCTTCCGGCCCGTCAGCAGCGCGAACAGGGCATGACCGCCCTCGTGCGCGATCGTGACAGCGTTGCGCGCCACCCGCCAGACCGGGCGGACGGCCACCGCGAGGAGACCGGCCACCGCGGTGAGCAGCACCAGCATCCCGGGCGGGTCGGGCTGGGCACCGAAGAGTTGGTCCCAGAGGTCGTTCACACCGTCGATCGACAACACCCGGGGGACTGTAGCCGATCACGCTAAGCGCGCCGGCGTACCACCGCCTCCGCGGGCTCCGCCTCGCGCCGGCCGAGGTTCCGCGCGGCGATCACACCGCCGGCCACCACAGCCGCACCGGCGACGACGAGAAGAGTGATGAGCAGACCGGCAGCCGCAACGACGAGCGCTAGGTCCGCCACCGCGATGAGCATCCACAGGGCGATCGTGGGCTTCCTGCCGTGCCGTCGGCAGTTCATGATGCACCTCCATCCGTGACGGTGGATAACTACCCAGCCGCCCGGATCTCACGCATCACCGCTTGGCGAATCCTCCGGCGACCACGTCGAAGTCCTTGCGCGCCTCGTCCCAGACCTCCGGCGAGGTGTAGAGCGACAGCAGATAGGTCTGGCCGTCGATGGCGAACGCCCGCCGCACCACGTGCTGCGAGTTCCCGCTGCCCGTCTTGTAGGTGAACTCCCAGTCGGCGGCCTTGCCGTGGAAGTCGACCGGGGTTACGCCGATCTTCTGGTAGCTCCGGTAGTGACCGGTCTGCTGCGCCTCGATGAACTTCACCGGATCACCGAGCGGCGCGTTGATCACGTCGACCCGGATCATCCGGTTGTTCCAGCTCACGCTGAGACCACTGCCGCCACCGCCACCCGAGACGCTGTTCGGGACCGGGAAACTGAAGCCGGACGCCTTGTACGTGCGCCAGCCCTCCGGGATCCCGGCGGGCACGGTGCTCTGCGGCGCGGGTTCCGAAGTCCCGCCCTTGGCCGGGGTGGACTTGTCCGGCGCCGGATTGCCGGTCACCGCCGCCTTGGTGGGCTCGGGGTTGGCCGTGGCGTCGTCGTCCGAACCGAACGCCTGCACCAGGATGATGCCGACCAGCAGTACGAACGTCAGCACGATGCCGAGGCCGATCGCGGCCTGCCGCTTCGTGAGCGTGGTGCCCAGGATCGTGATCCCGGCGCGACGGCCGGGCGTGCGCAGCGGCATCGGCGTCCAGGCGGGCCGGGTGGGCCGGGCGAAACTGGGAACGGCCCCGGCCTCCGCCTCCGGCCGCTGGGGTGGCACGAACGCGGTGCGGTCGACGTAGGAGGTCTTGTCCGCGTCAACCGGAGCCGGCGGCAACACCGTTGTCCTGTCGGCGGGCAGGTCCGGCTTCCTGGCCGGCCGCCGCCCCGGCGTCAACGCCGCGACAGCCCTGTCCGGCTCAGCCTCCGCTTCCCCCGGCTCCGCTTCCCCCGGCTCCGCGCTTCCGGACCGGGCCTCCGTCGCGGCCCCCGCCTGCGGCTCCGTCGCGGTGTCCGAGTCCGGTTCCGTCGCGGTGTCCGACTCCGGCTCCGTCGCAGCGTCCGAGTCCGGCTCCGTCGCGGCGGGCTGCTCAGGCGGGAGCGCTGCTGCTCCGTGCTTCTCCGGCTCGAGGTCTCCCGCTGCCGGGCTGTCCTCCGATGTCCCAGCCGGAACGCCGACATCCGCCGTTTCCCCGGTCGCCGCGTCCTGGGCAACCTGGTCCTCGGACTGCTGGTCCTCGGACTGCTCGACATCGACCTGCTCGGCTTGGGGCTGGGGCCGCTCCGCCTGGGACTGTGAGTCCTCGGCCGACTCGAACCCTGCCGCATCGGTCTGCCCGGCCGTGGACTCGATGACCTCGCCGGCCTCGGGCTTCTCGGGACCCGTGGCTGTGGGCTTCTCGGGTTTGGCCGGTTTCGCGGCGACCGGCTCGGTGGCGGCTGGCTTGGCGGCGGACGGCTTCGTGGTCGCCGGGCCCGGCTGCGCTGTGTCCGATTTCACATCGGACGGCCGGGTTGTCGCCGGCTTCACCGTGGACGGCCTGGCGGCGGACGGCATGACCGTGGTCGCCTCGGCCGTGGGGGCCGGGCTGGCTGGCATGACCGTGGTCGCCTCGGCCGTGGGGGCCGGGCTCGCGGGCATCACGGTGGTGGCGTCGGCGGTGGGAACGGTGCCGGCGGGCATCACCGTGGTGGCCTGGGCGGAGTCGACCGGGGTGGGTACGACCGGGTAGGCGCCGGTAGCGGCCGCGAGGGAGCGCTCGTGTTCGGGGGCGGCCTGCTTGCGGCGGTTGGCGGCCACGTCGGCGGCGGTGAAGCCGACTCGGGTGGGGCTGACCGGGGCGGAAGGCGGCAGGGGCGGCTTCGGGCCGGACTGCGGGACCGCGGACGTCGCGCGGTGCGGCGTTCCGGCCTGGGGTGGGTTGCCCGGGAAGTCCGCGACCGGCGGCGTGTCGAGCCGCGTCGCGTCGAGGGGTTTGTTGCCCGGGCGCGGCGGGTCCGCCGGTGCCGGACCGCCCACCGGGGCCTTGCCCTGCGCGAACGTCGGGCGATTACCCGGCGGCGGGCCCGCGGTGCCCGGAGACCGGCCAGCCGTGCCCGGCGGCGGGCCGGCGGTGCCCGGAGACCGGCCAGCGGTGCCCGGCGGCGGGCCGGCGGTGACCGGTGGGCGTGGGCCGGGCACGACCGGCGCGGAGCCGGTCGCGTAACCCGAGCCTGGCAGTACCGGCGGCCCGCCGGGGCCGCTGGGCAGCGACGGGCGTTCCCGGCCGACGCCGGGGCGGCGCATCGTCGGGCTCATCGGGAAGGTGATTTTGGCGCGGCGGCCGGAGGCGCGGGCGAGCAGGCGCTCCGCCTCCTCCGCGTTGATCCGGTGTGCGGGGTCCTTGCGCAGCAGGCCGTTGAGCACCGGCTTGAGCTGGCCCGCGTTCCGGGAGGGCGGCACGTTCTCGGTGGCCAGGGCGGCCAGCGTGGCGATGGCCGACGGCCGGGCGAACGGCGACTGTCCCTCCACCGCGGCGAACAGGGTGGCGCCGAGCGACCAGAGGTCGGCGGCCGGTCCCGCTGTCCCGTCCCGGGCCCGCTCCGGCGCGATGTAGGCCGGGGAGCCCAGCACGAGGCCGGTGCGAGTCACGTTCGGGTCGCCGGGCACGGTGGCGAGACCGAAATCGGTCAGCACGACACGGCCGTCGGCGCCGAGCAGCACGTTGCCCGGCTTCACGTCACGGTGGACGACGCCGGCCCGGTGTGCGGCGCGCAGCGCGTTCAGCACGCCGAGACCGATCTCGGCGGCGCGGATCGGGTTGAACGGACCGTCGGCGGCGAGGGTGTCCTGCAGCGACCGGGACGCCACGTACTCCATGACGATCCAGGGGTCGGCGTCCGTACGCAGGACGTCGAAGACGCGCACCACGTTGATGTTGTTGAGCCGGGCGATCGCGCGTGCCTCACGCAGTGACCGCTCCCGCATCTCCTGCCGCTCGCCCGGCGTCAGTCCGGGTGGCGGCACGAGTTCCTTGATGGCCACGTCCCGGTGCAGGACGACATCGGTCGCCCGCCAGACACGCCCCATCCCGCCCTGACCGAGCGGCGCGACAAGCCGGTACCGATCAGCGACAACGAGTGGGGGAGAAGAAGACATCACGCAGAAAATACCTGGTTCTGTCGAGCGGCCGCGAATTGATCAGCCGAGTGTGGGACACGTGTCACCGGAACTCTCAGAACCCGTCGTACGCTCGGCTGATGAATCAGGAACCGCTGGTCAGCGTCGTACGAGGAAGCCTAGACGATCATGAGCTGGCGGCGTTGGCCGCCATCCTGGCAGCTCGATCCACTTCGGTCAATTCCGGAACCACCCCTCAGCGGCCCTCCGACTGGATCCGATCAGCCCGGCCGGGCATGCCCCCGCGCTCGTGGCGTACCTCGGCGTTGCCTCGATAACGCTGTCCACAGGGGCCGAACATACGCACCGTGACCGGATAATCTCTCCGAGGTTGTTCGGCGTTTCGTCGATGGGAGGCCCGGATGATCCCCGACGAGGACCGCGGACCCGCCTGGCTGCGTGACTACGGCGACATTGAGGCCGATCTGCGGGCGATGGAGGAGTTCGCCGCCGCGCTGAAGGAGGACGTCGAGCGCGGGTACGCGCCACGGGCACTCGCGGTGAGCGACACGATGGTGAGCGCCCTGCCCGAGGCGGACGAGCGCTTCGCCGAGCTGCGGCAGTTCCGCCAGGCCCACGAGCGGGCACGGGAGGCCGCCCTGCGGAACGTGTGCGACTTCACCGACGGCACCTACGGCCTGGCCGACGCGGCGCACGAGGTGAGCGAGAGATATCGGGGCTCCGACGCGTTCGCCCGCGCCCGGGTCACCGACGTGCAAGCCGGCTTCCGCACGACCGCGACAGCAGACCGGCTCCCACCCGACCGCGACAGCCGGATGCGCGACGACGGCGGGGCGGGCTGATGGGTGACGGCGGTGGGACCGACTGGTGGGCGCTGCGTGTCGACGAGATGTGGTCGATGATCGAGCGTCACGACGGCGCTGCCCACCGGACGTTGATCGGCGGCTGGCGGAAGTCGTCGGAGCTGGTGCTGCAGCACATTTCACACGTTCGGCGGTACCGGGAGGACCTCGTCACCGCCTGGCCGCCCGCCCGCAGCCCGGCGGCGGCCGCCTATCTGGAACGGCTGGACCTCCTGCTCGCGAGTCTGCGGGAGACCTACGAGGCGGCGGTGGAGAACCACCGCGCGCTCAGCGGCGCGACCGGTGCCCTGGACTCGGCGCGCCGGGCGATGGCGGAGATACACCGAGAGCATGCGGCCAATGAGGTGCGGCTCGCCGCGTACCGTGCTGATCTGCGTCTCCACCACCTGGTCGGCGGCAAAGCGAAAGGCGTGCCCCCGCAGCCGCCCGTGGCCGCCGGCAGGCAGGCCCACCTGGCCGAACAGGCCCGCCAGATCATGTCGTCGCTGAGCACCGAGCTGGCTGTGGCGAAGGTGTCGATCGTCGAGCCGAGCCCTTTCCGGCCGCCCTCGATCAGGGAAGCGGGAAGTGGCCTGATGGTCCGGGCCGCCGCGGAGTCACGGCCGCCGGTCAGGGCGGGGGCCACCGGGCCGAGGTTGAGCGAGGTCCGCCCGTCGGGACCGGTCGCGCCCGAGGCCGGACAGCGGCAGCCCATCGGACATGCGCGGCCAGCCGACAAGGCCGGGTTGAAAGGAACGGATAGCGCGAAAGGCACGGAAGGCGCGAAAGACAACAGAGGTCAGGGCCGCGCCGAAAGGCGACAGGCCGTCCATGATGGGCCGGTTCGGCGACGTGGATTTGTCTTCCCGCCCGTGCTCGCGCCGGCCGCCCCGACCGCGGGGCGCGCATCCACTCCGCCGACGAGGCAGACAGTCAATCCCGTCGGTGGGGTGATCGGCCAGCCGCCGATGATCGCCAACCCCACCCGGCGGCGCACCGAGAGCGCTCCGGGTGCCCTCCGGCGAGACACCACCTGGCCGGTCGCGCGGGGCATCGACCCGGTCATCCCGACGCCACGCGAGGACCCGGCCGACCCCGGGCCCGCGATAAGGGCCGCTTGACGACGAGAGTCGTTTTTCTCGCTACAGGTAGGCGCAGCGGGCTCCATCACACCCGAGGACATCACCACGACCCGATCCCCTGACCGAAAACAGCACGGTCAAAAGCGGACAGCACCAGGCGATTTGTCCGCATACTGGACTGAACATAGCGCTTGCGGGCACTTTCCCACCCCCGGGGCTTGTAGTCTCCTTTCCCGTGCAGACCGACATCGCGTACCGCCTGATCCTCGCCTCGGCCAGCCCCGCCCGGCGGGCGCTGCTCACCGGGGCCGGGATCGATGCCGAGGTCATCGTCAGCGGCGTGGACGAGAGCGTCGTCGACCAGGAGGACGCGTACACGACGAGCCTCGCCCTGGCCCGGATGAAGGCGCGCACGGTGGCGGCGAGCCTGCCGGCCGACCCCGCCGCGCTGGTGCTCGGGTGCGACTCGGTGCTCGCGTTCGAGGACGAGGTCTTCGGCAAGCCGGCGAACGCCGAGGAGGCCGTCAAGCGGTGGATGGCGATGCGCGGCAGGTCGGGCGTGCTGCACACCGGGCATCACCTGACCGGGCTGGTCAGCGGGCTGCAGGCGGAGGCGGTCGGCACCACGGTGGTGCACTTCGCCGACGTGAGCGACGCGGAGATCGAGGCCTACGTCGCGTCGGGTGAGCCACTGCAGGTGGCCGGTGCGTTCACCCTGGACGGACGGGGTGGCGCGTTCGTGGACCGGATCGAGGGTGACCCGGGCAACGTGATCGGCCTGTCGCTGCCGCTGCTGCGCAACCTGCTCGGCGAGATGGGCGTCCCGATCACCGCGCTGTGGCGAAACTGAGGCCGGCTCCGGTCTCCAGCAGCGTCTTCAGGCTGGACAGCAACTGCGTCCAGCCTTCGGCGATCCCCTGGAAGGCGACGTTCGACGGGTCGAAGTCGTCGTGCGTGACGGTCAGTTTCACCACGTCACCGGCCTGCTCGATCTCGAACAGCACCTTCGACCGGCCGGTCGCCGCGGCCGCCGAGGCCAGCCACTCGTCGCTGAACCCGTGCGCCGCGGCGAACTCCGGCGTGAACGTGTGCCAGGTGTACGCCAACCGCTCCCCCGGCACCGCCTCCAGCACCACCTGTTCCGGGTCCTCGATCGTCACGCCGCTCTCGGTCCAGGACATCACCGATCCCGGCCGCCAGTCCGTGGTGAACTCCACACCCCAGTACTGCTTCGTGAACACCGGATCGGTCAGCGCCTCCCACAGCTTCTCCGGCGTCGTCGCGATGTACGTCGTGTAGCTGAATCCCATCGTCGATCCCTCCAAGGCGGCCTTGAGCCCGGCGAGCGCCCGCACCCGCGGCCGGTGATAGCGGCTGATCCACCGGTCCGCGATCGCGTTGACCGGCTCGGCGTTGAGGTGATGCAGCTTCTCCCGCCCACGCCGGGTCACCGTCACCAGCCCGGCCGCCTCCAGCACCGCCAGATGCTTGCTGACCGACTGCCGGGCCATGCCCATGCCGTCGCAGAGTTCCCGCAGCGTCTGGCCGTTCTTCTGGTTCAGGCTGTCGAGCAGGTGCCGCCGTCCCGGGTCGGCGAGCGCACGGAACACCTCATCCACGTCACCAGAATAGGCAGCCAAACGGCTGCCTATCAAGAGAACGTCACCGGACGCTGCGCGCGAACTCCCGCGCCGCCCATCCCACGGCCAGCGCGGCGAGCACCGCCGTGATGGCCAGGCCCTGCCAGACCTCGGGCGCGCCGAGATCGCCGCGGAACAGCGCCCGCGTCCCGTCGACCGCCCACGAGAACGGGTTCCACTGGGCGACACTCTGCAGCCACTCCGGCGCGAACGTCAGCGGCAGCAGGATGCCGGAGAGCAGGAGCAGCGGCTGGGCAACCGTGTTCATCAGCGGAGCCAGGGCGTCCTCGCTGCGCACCCGCAACGCCACGCCGTAACTGAGCGCCGACGTCATCAGCGCGATCAGCGCCAGCATCACGTACGCAAGAAGGATGTTGCCCAGGAAGACCCGGAGGTCGAAGAGGACCGCGAGCAGCGTGATGATCATCGCCTGGACGATCAGCGACACCACGTCGCGCAGAGTGCGGCCGAGCAGCAGTGCCAGGCGGCTGACCGGCGTGACCCGGGACCGCTCGATGACGCCGGCCCGCAGCTCCGCGATGAGGCCGAAGCCCTGGAACAGGCCGCCGAAGATCGCGAGCATGACCAGCATGCCGGGGACGAAGATCTCATACGCCTCGGCGTCCGTGGCCACCTGCAGCGCGGGCCGCAGCAGCGGTGCGAACAACAACAGGTACATCACCGGCTGGAAGATCCCGACCAGCACCCAGACCGGGTTGCGCAGGAGCAGGCGCATCTGGTTCTCGAAGATCAGCCAGGTGTCGCGCGCGAACTTCATTCCGCACTCTCCCGCAGGGATCGGCCGGTCTTGGCAAGAAAGACGTCGTCGAGGCTGGGCCGGTGCAGCTCGATCCCGGTCAGCGGAACACCCGAAGCATCCAACAAGCGCAGAATGTCGGGAATAGCCGACGCGCCGTCCTCGACGTGCAGCCGAAGGCCGTCCTCCAGCACGTCAACCTTGTAAGCGGACAGAACCGACGAGGCTTCAGCGACGGCCGGCAGGGGAAGCCCCACGCGAACAACCTCGCCGGCGAGAGACCGCTTGAGCGACGCCGGCGTCCCCGACGCCACGATCTCGCCGTGATCCATGATCGAGATCCGGTCGCAGAGCGCGTCGGCCTCCTCCAGGTAGTGCGTGGTGATGAAGACCGTCATCCCCTCGTCGCGCAGCCGCCGGATCTCGTCCCACATGTGCGCCCGGCTCTGCGGATCCAGCCCGGTGGTCGGCTCGTCCAGGAAGAGCAGCCGCGGCTCGTGGATGATCCCGAGCGCGATGTCCACCCGGCGGCGCTGCCCACCCGAGTAGGTCTTGGCCTTGCGATCCGCATACTCCGACAACTGGAAGGCGTCCAGCACCCGCGTGGCCCGGGCGCGCGCCTCGGACTTCGACACCCCGTAGAGCCGGGCCTGCAGCACGAGCTCCTCCACCGCGGTGGAGTCGTCCCAGGTGGCGCCGCCCTGTGCCACATACCCGATCCGGCGCCGCACCTCGCCCGGCTCGCGCCGCAGGTCGGCGCCGGCGATGGTGGCCTGGCCCCCGTCCGGCTCGATGAGGGTGGCCAGCATGCGCAGGGTGGTGGTCTTGCCGGCCCCGTTGGGCCCGAGAAAGCCGAAGATCTCGCCCTCGGCGACGTCCAGATCGATGCCGCGCACCGCCTCCACGGCCGGGCCGCGGCGGGTCTTGAAGGACTTGCGCAATTCGCGAGTCTCAATCATGTCGCCAACCTACGCCCTCGGCGTGAGACTAGTCAAACTTGACTAATAAGAGCTCACTCATAGGACTCCCCGGCCTCGATCCGCGCGGCCGTCCGCTCGCACCAGGCGATCTCCGCCTCGGACCGGACCACCCCCAGCTCCCACAACCAGTCGACGAACGCCGGCTTCTCCTTGGCCCACTCGGCGGTGGTGGCGACGTTCAGGTAGTCGACCGCCGACCGCAACTGGGAGGCCCGGCTGCGCAGCGCGGCGGCGGCCTCGTCGCGCGACAGCGACGGCAGGAACGAGAACGCGGCCATGAACGGGTCGGCCGGCGTGGAGAGGGTCCACCAGAAGTTGCGCAGCAGTGAGTCGAACTCGTGCCGGCCCTTGGTGGTGATCTCGTACCTGGTCCGGGCCGGGCGGGCGCCCACCTGCTCGGTGGCGACCTCGTGCAGGAGTTCCTCCTCGGCCATCTTGCGCAGACCGTGGTAGATGGATCCAGGCTGGACATTGGCCCATTTATCGGCATTCCAGCTGAGGAGCATCCGCCGTACGTCATAGCCGTGCACCGGCTGCATCATCTGGACCAGACCGAGGATCATCATGCGAGTCGCGGACACTACCCAAGAGTAGAACGAGCGTTAGGCTCATTGCCGTGCGGAAGATATTGATCGCCAACCGTGGCGAGATCGCCCTCCGGGTGATCCGGGCCTGCAAGGACGCCGGCCTCGCCAGCGTCGCCGTGTACGCCGACAGCGACCGGGACGCACCACACGCGCGCCAGGCCGACGAGGCCTTCGCGCTGGACGGCGAGACCGCCGCCGACACCTATCTCCGCATCGACAAGCTGCTCGACGTCGCGGCCCGCAGCGGCGCCGACGCCGTGCACCCCGGTTACGGCTTCCTCTCCGAGAACGCCGAGTTCGCTCAGGCCGTGATCGACGCCCGACTGACCTGGATCGGCCCCACTCCGCAGGCGATCCGCGACCTCGGCGACAAGGTCACCGCACGGCACATCGCCCAGCGCGCCGGAGCGCCGCTCGTGCCCGGCACACCCGAGCCGGTCGCGGACGCGACCGAGATCATCGCGTTCGCGCGGGAGCACGGCCTGCCGGTGGCCATCAAGGCCGCCTTCGGCGGCGGCGGGCGGGGTCTCAAGGTGGCCCGGACGATCGAGGAGATCCCGGCGCTGTTCGAGAGCGCGACCCGGGAGGCGGTGGCCGCCTTCGGTCGCGGCGAGTGCTTCGTCGAGCGCTACCTGGACCGGCCGCGGCACGTCGAGGCGCAGGTCCTGGCGGACACGCACGGCAACGTCGTGGTGGTCGGCACCCGTGACTGCTCGCTGCAGCGCCGCCACCAGAAGCTGGTCGAGGAGGCGCCCGCGCCGTTCCTCAGCGACGAGCAGCGCGGAAAGATCCACGAGAGCGCGAAGGCGATCTGCCGCGAGGTCGGCTACCACGGCGCCGGCACCGTGGAGTACCTGGTCGGTCAGGACGGGACCATCTCGTTCCTCGAGGTCAACACGCGGCTGCAGGTGGAGCACCCGGTCAGCGAGGAGACCACCGGCATCGACCTGGTGCGCGAGCAGTTCCGGATCGCGGCGGGCGAGGCCCTGGCCTTCACGGAGGACCCGGTGCCGCGCGGGCACGCGATCGAGTTCCGGATCAACGGTGAGGACGCGGGCCGTAACTTCCTGCCGGCGCCGGGCACCGTCACCACGCTGACCTGGCCGTCCGGTCCGGGCGTGCGGGTCGACTCCGGCGTGGAGAGCGGCAGCGTGATCGGCGGCAACTTCGACTCGATGCTGGCGAAGATCATCGTGACCGGTGCCACCCGCGCCGAGGCCCTGGAGCGGTCGCGGCGGGTGCTGGACGAGACGGGGATCGAGGGCATCGCCACGGTGCTGCCGTTCCATCGCGCGGTCATCCGCGACGAGGCGTTCACCGGCGAGCCGTTCACCGTGCACACGCGATGGATCGAGACGGAGTGGGCGGGCGGCGTCGAGCCGTTCACCGCCGCCGGCCCTGCGGGCGGCGAGGCGGTGGAACGCGAGACCGTCGTGGTCGAGGTGGGCGGAAGGCGCGTCGAGGTACGTCTTCCCAAGAGCCTTTTTTCCGGTACGGGGGGAAGCGCACCGAAACGAGCACCGGCCCGGTCGCGTACCGGCTCGGGAGCGGCAGCCGCGGTCACCGGCGCCGCACTGACCGCCCCGATGCAGGGCACGATCGTCAAGGTGGCCGTGCAGGACGGCGACGAGGTCGCCGAGGGCGACACGATCGTGGTGGTCGAGGCGATGAAGATGGAGCAGCCGCTGCAGGCTCACCGGGCCGGTACGGTCGCCGGGCTCGCGGCCGAGGTCGGCGCCACCATCACCGCGGGCACGGTCATCTGCACCATCGACTGACCTGGGCTCTGCCAGGGACGGGCCGCCGATACGGGACCTACCGGCGGCCCGCGACCGCGTCGCCGGGTGCCCGAGGGAATCCCGGGGCGCGGGCAGTCCAACGTTACGCCCGCCGGCCCTCGCGCCATGAAAAGGGAGCGCGCGGGAGCGGTGTCGCAACGTAGCGTGTCCGGCATCACGGCGGTGATGGCGCGGTACGGAGGATGCTGAACACAGCGCACTCTCAGCTACGCCCACGGACAATGCCCGTGAGTCCCGAAGCCGCGAGGTGACACCGACTGATGACCGAACTGTTGACCGTGCTGGCAACGCCCGCTTGGGCGTACCTGGCCCTGTTCGGGTTTCTCGCGGTCGACGCCCTGGTCCCGGTGGTGCCCATCCAGGCCATCATGATCACGTCTGGCGCGCTGACCGTCTACGGAAATCTCGACCTGGCGATCGTCATCGCGGTGGGTGCTCTGGGTATGTTCACCGGCGACACGATCGCGTTCGTCCTGGGCCGCTCCACCGGAGCGCGGCTGAGTGCCCTGCGCGCCCGGTTCGCGCCGAGGAACGAGGACGCCGAGGAGTCCAAGACCCGCCGCGCGGCCGAACGGTTCACCCGTGGCCTGCGCAAACCCGGCCCACTCGTGGTGCTGCTCTGCCGGTTCGTGCCGGGCGGCCGGATGGCCTCCGGCTACCACGCCGGCCGCACCGGTTACCCGATCAAGATGTTCGTCGGCTACGACGGCCTCGCCGCGCTGAGCTGGGCCTGCTACGGCGGCCTGGTCGGGCACCTGGGCGGCACCGCGATCACCCAGTCCGCCTGGCGGCTGTTCGCGATCGCCGCCACCGCCGCCGTGATATTCGGCACAGCCGGCTGGATCCTGGCCCTCTTCGGCGGCAAGAGCACCGAAGAGGGCGAGAAGACCGCCGCCGCTACTGAATCTCGTGCTGCATGAGCTGACGGGCCGCCTCGGCGATCGAGCCCGACAGCGAGGGGTAAATCGTGATCGTGTGGGCCAGCTGGTCCACGGTGAGGTTGTTCTCGATCGCCATGGTGATCGGCAGGATCAGCTCGCTGGCCTTCGGCGCCACCACCACGCCACCGATGATCTGACCGGTCGCCGGGCGGCAGAAGAGCTTCACGAAACCGTCCTGCAGGCCGGCCATCTTGGCCCGGGCGTTGCCGGTCAGCGGCAGCATGACCTGCCGGGCCGGGGTCCGGCCGGAGTCCACCTCGTTCTGCGAGACACCGACGGTGGCCAGCTCCGGGTCGGTGAAGACGTTCGCCGAGACGGTCCGCAGCCGCAGCGGCGCCACCGCCTCGCCCATGGCGTGCCAGATCGCGATCCGGCCCTGCATCGCGGCGACGCTGGCCAGCGGCAGCACACCGGTGCAGTCCCCGGCGGCGTAGATGCCCGGCACGTTCGTCCGGGAGACCCGGTCCACGGTCACGTAACCGCCGTCGCCGACGGCCACGCCGTACTCGGCCAGGCTCAGATCGGCGGTGTTGGGGATCGCGCCGACCGCGATCAGTGCGTGTGAGGCCTCGATCACACTGTCGTCGCCGAGGGTGACCTGCACGCCGGTGCCGGTGTTGACCACCGACTTGCCACGGGACTGGCTGAGGATCGTCATCCCGCGGTCCCGGAAGACCCGCTCGATGGCCATCGCGGCGTCCGCGTCCTCGTGCGGCATGACCCGCTCACGGCTGGAGACGAGCGTCACCCGCACGCCCATCGCCAGGTAGGCGCTGGCGAACTCGGCACCGGTCACACCGGAGCCGATCACCACGAGGTGCTCGGGGAGTTCGGTCAGGTCGTACACCTGGCGCCAGTCGAGGATCCGCTCGCCGTCGGGCCGGGCGGTCGGCAGCACCCGCGGGGTGGCACCGGTCGCGATCAGGACGGTTGTGGCCTCCACCGCGTACCGCGACCCGCCCTCAGGGGTGATCAGCACCTGGTGGGTGTGGCCGAGGCGGTCCTCGCCGAGGCGGGCCCGGCCGCGGACCACGTCCACCCCGGCCTTGACCAGCTTGGTCTGGATGTCACCGGACTGGGCCAGGGCGAGCCGCTTGACCCGCTCGTTCACGGCGACGGCGTCGACGCTGACCCCGTCGAGGCCGTTCGAGCGGATGCCGAACCCCTCGTTGTGGCGGTACCCGGTCATCACCTCGGAACTGGCGATGAAGGTCTTGGAGGGCACACAGTCGGTGAGGACGCACGCGCCCCCCGGACCGTCCGCCTCCACGAGAGTGACCTCCGCGCCGAGCTGGGCGGCGACGAGGGCGGCCTCGTATCCACCCGGGCCCCCACCGATGATCACGATCCGGCTCACGACTCAAGACCTCCCGCAGCAAAAAGTGCAAGTAACACCATTAGGCGTGCCGACACGCACGTCTCATATTCTCACCACCCGCCGCTACGACTATCGTCGTCGCCGTGCGTCACTACGCCGCGTATGGCTCGAACCTGGATCCCGCCCGCATGCGGGCCTACTGTCCGCACTCGCCGATGGTCGGCGTGGGGTGGATCGAAGGCTGGCGCCTCACCTTCGCCGGTGAGGGAGAAATGGGCTGGGAGGGAGCGGTAACCACGATCGTCGAGTCGCCGGGCGACCGCGTCTTCGTCTCGGTCTACGACGTCCACCCGTGGGACGCCGCACAGCTCGACGAGGTCGAGGGGGTGACCGCCGAGGCGTACCAGAAGCTCACCGTGCGTGTATCGACGCTCGACGGTGAGCTGTCCGCCTGGGTGTACGTCTTCGCCGGGTACGAGGGCGGCATGCCGACCGCGTGGTACCTCTCGGAGATCGCCAACGCGGCCGAGAAGGCGGGTGCGCCCGACGATTACGTCGAGGATCTGCGCCGGCGCCCCACCCGGACCGCGTCACCCGAGGCGTAACCGCACCGTCGTGCGGTAGACGTTCGCCCGGTACAGCGGCTCGAGTCCCACCTTGAGATAGAGGCTGGCGGCGTCGGTCGGGTTCGCCAGGTCGACGCCGAGCCCGGCCTTCGCGCGGCCCTTCGCGGCGTACGCGGCGAACGCGTGGCGCAGCAGTGCCTCGCCCACACCGCGCCGCCGGTACGGCCGGAGCACGCCGAGGTTCTTCACCCAGCCCTCGTCGTTGTCCTCGGAGCCGCCCGTGCCGCCGGACTGCAGCGCACCGGCCGGCACGCCGTCGACCTCGGCGACGAACCACTCGGCGAGGTCGATCCCGGTCTCGGCCCCGAACTGCTCACGCCAGTCCGGGTAGGCCAGGGCGGGGTGGTCGGAGTCCTGGAACGCCTCCTCGATGACGGCGTGGACGCTCGGCAGGTCCTCCTCGCGGACCGGGCGGACGGTGACACCGGCCGGCGGCTCCGGCGGGACCGGCGCGACACCGTCCAGCGACATCTGCATGCGGGCGTGCTGCTTGAGGAAGAGGAAGCCGGCCTCGGACAGGACGTCGATCCACGCCTTCTCGGTGGGGATCGCGGCTGCGCGTACCTCATAGACCTGGTGACCCAACGCGGCCGCACGCTCGGTCATCCGGCCCATCAGCAGGCTCAGCAGGGGCCGCTGCGCCGGCTCGCCGGCGCCCGGCCAGACGTAGACCTCGGCGAAGTCGCGCGCCTTGCCGGTGGGATTCCGCGGGTACGCCCAACCGACGATCCGCCCGCTCTCGTCCAGCGCCAGCCAGCTGTCCCGGGTCATGTCCGTGTTCGGCCCGGTCAGCTCCTCACGCACCTCGTCGAGGGTGAAGTCGGGCTCGCCCGTCGCCGCGATGTCGCTCGCGTGCACCATCTCCAGAATGGCGGGCATGTCGTCGAGGGTGGGACGGCGGAACGTCAGGGTCATCGGGTCACCTCTCCTGTTCTCAGCGGGTCAGCCGGTGGCTCAGCGACTCCAGCAGCCCGGCGAACTCCACCCGTTCGCTGCGATCCAACACCGCGTACGCCTGCCCGGCCAGCGAATTCGCCACCGCCTCGGCCCACATGAGCCGGCGCACCAGCGGCCCGGCCGGCGGGTACGGCGGCTGCCAGCCGAACGCCACGGCACCGGTCTCCCCGTCCGGCCCCGCGATGATCGCTTCGATCGGGGTGAGCCCACCGGCGCGCACCGCGATCACGTGCACGCCCTGCCGGTGCTCGTGCAGCAGGTGCAGCAGCGCCGCGGCCCGGGCGCCCGCACCGGGGTCCGGCACCGGCATCGCCCGCCACGCCGCGAACAGCGGCAGCCCGGCCTGGTCCACCGCGTCCACCACCCGGCCGCCCAGCTCGAGCAGCCGGGTGAGCCGCGGGAAGCCGCCGAGCTGTTCGGTGCCCCAGGTGCAGAGCTCGTGCAGGTGCCAGGTGGCCACCTCGGCCGGTGCGGACGTCTTGGCGGTCGCCTCCCAGCCGTCGGTCACCGCCTCCGGCGCGATGAAGGCCAGCACGGCGGCCACGGTCTCCGGCCGCACCTCGCCGAGGGCGCCGGCCCGCGCCGAGACGTGATAGGCCCAGCCGGAGAGGCCGAGCAGCCGGGCACGGCGCAGCGTCTGCGGTGATTCCGCGAAGGCGCCGATGATCGTGGCGAGTCCCGCTTTGGCGTTCGCTGCTGCCTGTTCCGGGGTCACCTGCCCGATTCTGCTCTCCTTGACCGGGGAATGAAAACGCTCCCCGATCGATGACCGTCCGAATTGCTCAGTCGCCGAGATCGTCCAGGGCCGCCTGTACATCACCGACCTGCCGCCTTGCCGCCGCGGCCTCCCGCTCGGCGGCGCGGCGCGCGGATTTGCGCCGGGCCACGTCGGCCACCGCCTCGGTGCGGCGACGTTCCAGTTCGGCCAGTTCGGCGTCGAGATCCTCGACCGTGTGCCCGGCGTCGCGCTCGGCTGCCTCGGCCCGTTCCAGCTGGGCGTCGGCGCGGCGCTCGGCGGCCATGGCGGCGGTCAACTGCCGTTCCAGGTCACGCTTCCGGCGCTCGCTCTCGCGGCGGCGCTGGTCGGCCTCCCGGCGGCGCTGTTCGGCGGCCGCCCGTTCCTGCGGCGACTCAGTGTCGCCGTCGCCCGCCACCTCCTCCTCAATATCCGATATTTCGGATATGTCGGTGTCGTCGGTGACCAGTCGCAACCTCGGCCGCGGCACCTCGCCGAACCCGGCGTAGGTCGCGGCCCGGATCAACCGCCCGCTCTGCACCTGCGAGGCGACCTCCGGATCGGCCAGCGCCGCCGTCAGCGTCGCCTCCACCTCACCGAGGGGCAGCTTCGCCAGCGGCGCACCGGACGACACGGCGAGCTTGCGCGCGGCGGCCACCAGAGCCGACACGAACTGCCGGCGCTGGTTGGACAGCTCACGCAGCTGGTCGCCGTGCAGGTCACGCTGTGCGGCCCGCAGCGCCGTGGACAGCTCGACCAGCTCGCCGATGAGCTCCGGGCGCTTGCGGGCGAGCAGGTTCACCACCCAGGCGGCGACGGTCGGCTTCTTCAGCGCGGCGAGACGCTTGGCCGTCTCCCGGTCACCGGCCCGGCGGGCCTCCTCGATCGCGGCGGCGCGGGTCGCCACGAAACCCTCCGGCGGCTCCTCGTAGAGCCGCCGGACCACGCTGTCGGTGCTGCTCGGCACGTCAGTCGAGAACCGTGCCGGGCGCGACCTGCCGGTACGACGTATCGGAATAGCTCTCCAGGTGCTTGCCGTAGATCGCCGACCCGCGCTCGTTGAGCAGCCCGTCGTGCAGCGCGAACGCCCTCCCCGGCTTCACCGCGCGGACGAACTCCAGCGACCCGGCGATCGTCGTCCACGGCGCGTTGAGCGGCGCGAAGAGCGTCTCCACCGGCTGGTCGGGAAGCGCGAACGAGTCACCCGGGTGGTACAGGTTCGTGCCGTCGCCGGTGATCAGGAATCCCAGGTTCGCGAAGACCGGCACGTACGGGTGAATGATCGCGTGCTGTCCCCCGTACGCCTTGATGTGGAAACCCGCGGCCTGGAACTCCTCACCCACCGCAACCGACGTCGTGGCCTCGGCGACTCCGGACAGCAGCGGCAGCACCGCCTCGTGCGCGAAGATCCGCAGATTCGGGCGCGCCGCGACCGCGGCAGTCACCGCCGCGACGTCCAGGTGGTCGGCGTGCTCGTGCGTGATGAGCACGGCGTCCGCACCGTCCAATGCGGACGACTCGGAGAATTCGCCGGGATCCACGACGAGTACCCCCGAGCCTTCGACCCGTAGGCAGGAATGCGTGAACTTCGTGACGCGCACGGGACCCCTCCGCAGCTGAATCGTGACCGGTCATCTCGCAGTCTGCCGGAACCGGAACCGCTCTGCCGTACGTCCCACCGCTCAATCACGCGACACGAGGAGCGACGATGCATAAACGGGGAACCATCAAACTGATCGGCGCCGTCCTGCTGGCCGGCGCTCTTCTTGCCGGATGCGGCGCCGCCGACGACGCCGCCTCGTCCGAGGGCGGAGCGCCCAACGCCGCTGCCGAGCCCGGCGGCGGCAGCCTCGCGGATCAGGCCGCGCCGGCCGAGGGCCGGGCCGAGGCGCCCCAGCAGGGCAAGGACACCACGGCGCAGGCACCGGATCTCCGCGTCGACCAACGCTCGATCATCTACACCGGCTCGATCACGGTACGGGTCGACGACGTCACCACCGCGGCCGCGCAGGCCACCGGCATCGCCTCGGCGGCCGGCGGCTTCATCGGCTCGGACGAGCGGCACAGCGGCACCGGCTCGGACACCGCGAACATCACCCTGCGGGTACCGGCCGCCAAGTTCAGCTCGGTGGTCGACCAGCTCGCCAAGCTGGGCACCGAGGAAGTCCGCGGCATCAACACCGAGGACGTCACCGAGGCGGTCGTCGACCTGGACGCCCGGATCTCCGTGCAGAAGGCCCGAGTGGAGAGCGCCAAGAAGCTGCTCACCCAGGCCAAGGACCTCGACGACCTGGTCATGCTGGAGCGCGAGGTGGCGACCCGCGAGGCCGACCTGGGCTCCCTCGAGGCCAAGAAGCGACGCCTGGCCGACCTGACCTCGCTCTCCACGATCACCGTCGTCCTGCTCGACCCGGACGCCGCCCAGCCCGAGGAGGAGCAGCCGCCCGGTTTCCTGGCCGGCCTCTCCGGCGGCTGGAACGCCCTGATGGCCTCGCTCGCCGTGCTGATGACGGTGCTGGGCGCCCTGATCCCGTGGATCATCGCGATCGGCCTGCCGGTGTGGGCGGTGCTCTACGTCATCCGGCGGCTGCGGCGCCGTCCGCCCCCGGCGGCCACCCCGGCACCTGCCGAGGCTCCGGCCGCCAGCAGCTGACCGGTCAGAACGCTCCCGTGGAGAGGGCGGCCATCGCGGTGTGGACCATGACGCGTACGCCGTACCCGATGGCCCTCTCGTCCACGTCGAAGTCGCCCTGGTGCAGGTCGTGGCGCACGTCCGAGCCCGGCATGCCGGTGCCGAGACGGATCATCGCGCCGGGGACGTGCTCCAGGTAGAACGAGAAGTCCTCGCCGCCCATGCTCAGCTCGGCCTCGACCACCCGCTCGGCGCCCAGGGCCGCGCCCGCCGCGCCGGCGATGACCGCGGAGGCCATCCGGTCGTTGATCACCGGCGGGACACCGCGGGTGTACGTGATCTCGACCTCCGCGCCGGTGGCCGCGACCACGTCACGGATCAGCTTGGTGACGATGTCGGGCGCCTGCCGCCACGCCTCGCGGTTGAGGATCCGCACCGTGCCGAGCACCTCACCGGAGCCGGGGATGGCGTTGAACGCCTGTCCGGCGTGCACCGCGCCCCACACCAGCGAGACACCGGCGCGCGGGTCGATCCGGCGGTCCAGCAGCGACGGGACGTCGACGATCACCCGGCCCAGCGCGTGCACCAGGTCGGCGGTCAGGTGCGGCCGGGCGGTGTGCCCGCCGGGCCCGCGGAGCTCGACCTTGACCGTGTCGGCGGCCGCGGTGAACGGCCCGGAGCGCACGCCGACCAGGCCGGCCGGCAGCTGCGGGTAACAGTGCAGCGCGTAGATCGCGGCGACGTCCTTGAGCGCGCCGGAGGCGATCACCTCGGGCGCGCCGGAGGGGATGGCCTCCTCGCCCGGCTGGAAGATCAGCCGCACCCGGCCGGGCAGCTCGCCCTTCTCGTGGAGCTGCGCCAGGGCCAGGCCGAGGCCCAGCATGATCGTGGTGTGCACGTCGTGGCCGCAGGCGTGCGCCATCCGGTCGACGGTGCTGCGGTACGGCACGTCCTTGAGGTCCTGCAGCGGCAGCGCGTCGATGTCCGCCCGGAAAGCGATGACCCGGTCGCCCTCGCCGATGTCGCAGACGACACCGTTGCCGCGGGGCAGCATCCGGGGCTGGAGGCCGGCGACGGACAACTCCCGGGCGATCAGCGCCGCGGTCTCGAACTCGGAGTGTGACGGCTCGGGGTGAGCGTGAATGTGCCGACGAATCGCTACCAGCTCGGCGCCCCGCGAAGCGAGCCAGCGGTCGAGCTGGCCGGGCAGGGGGTCAGCACCGGGCGGGGGCCCGGGCCACGCCTTTTCAGCGCCCTCGGGCGCTGTCAGAGCAGTAGTCACGTCGGGTTCCGTATTCAATCTCGAAGGTTTGTCGGGTTTTGCAACGCGCGACAGCATAATCCTAAAACGATCACGCTGTGTAACGGTCCGGTAAAATCGACGGCTCTCGTTGTGCTGCGCTGCGCCGAAGTCAGGCGGGCATACAGGAGGTCTTCCCGGCCCGCCATTCCCGTAACTGGTAGTGGATCGCTGAGGTGACGCGACACACTATGAGTACGTCTCGCGGCTTCAGAAGCGTTCGACCGGACGGTGGACACCCCACACGCCGCGCAACGTGTGGCATACCTCCCCCACCGTCGCACGGAGCCGCAACGCCTCTTTCATCAACGGTAGGACGTTCACACTTCCGGCGGCGGCCTTCGCCAGATCTGCCAGCGCGGCCTGCACGGCCGGGTCGTCACGATCGGCACGGAGCTCGGCGAGCCGGGCCACCTGGGCCGCCTCGATCGCCGGATCGACCCGCAGCGGCTCGTACTTCTCCTCGGCGTCGGCGGCGAACCGGTTGACGCCGACGACCACCCGCTCCCCCGCGTCGATCTCGGTGGCGATCCGGTACGCCGAAGCCTCGATCTCACCCTTCTGGAAGCCCTGCTCGATCGCGTCGACCGCCGAGCCGTGCTCGAAGACCCGGTCGATCAGCGCGGTCGCCTCCTTCTCCACCGCGTCGGTGAGTGCCTCCACCGCGTACGAGCCGGCGAACGGGTCGACGGTGCCGGTCAGTCCACTCTCGTACGCGAGCACCTGCTGGGTCCGCAGGGCCAGTCGCGCCGACTTCTCCGTGGGCAGAGCGATCGCCTCGTCGTACGCATTGGTGTGCAACGACTGCGTGCCGCCGGCGATGGCACCCAGAGCTTGGATCGCCACCCGGATGAGGTTGACCTCGGGCTGCTGAGCGGTGAGCTGGACGCCTGCGGTCTGCGTGTGGAAGCGCAGCATCATCGACTTCGGGTCCTTGGCGCCGAAGTCGTCCCGCATGATCCGGGCCCACATCCGCCGCGCCGCCCGGAACTTGGCGATCTCCTCGAGCAGGGTCGTCCGTGCCACGAAGAAGAACGAGAGCCGGGGCGCGAAGTCGTCGACGGCCAGGCCGGCGGCGATCGCGGCACGCACGTACTCGATGCCGTTGGCCAGCGTAAACGCGATCTCCTGCGCGGGCGACGCGCCGGCCTCGGCCATGTGGTAGCCCGAGATCGAGATGGTGTTCCACCGGGGGATCTCGGTCCGGCAGTAGGCGAACGTGTCGGCCACCAGCCGCAGTGACGGCTTCGGCGGGAAGATGTACGTCCCGCGCGCGATGTACTCCTTCAGGATGTCGTTCTGGATCGTGCCCTGGAGCTTGTCGCCCGGCACGCCCTGCTCCTCGGCGACCAGTTGGTACAGCAGGAGCAGCACCGAGCCGGGCGCGTTGATCGTCATCGAGGTGGAGACCTGGTCCAGCGGGATCCCGTCGAACAGCCGCCGCATGTCGTCGATCGAGTCGATCGCCACGCCGACCTTGCCCACCTCACCGTGCGCGACCGGGTCGTCGGAGTCGTAACCCATCTGGGTCGGCAGGTCGAACGCGACCGAGAGGCCCATCGTGCCGGCCGCCAGGAGCTGGTGATAGCGCGCGTTCGACTCGGCCGCGGTGCCGAAGCCCGCGTACTGCCGCATGGTCCAGGGGCGCTTCGTGTACATCGTCGGGTAGACGCCACGCGTGTACGGATATTCACCGGGCTGATCGCGCCCGGCGTCCGCGGGCACGTCGCCGGGACCGTACACCGGCTGGATCGGAAATCCCGACTCTGCGTTCACAGGTTGATCCTAAGGGTCGTTCAGGCCGCCGACAGTGAGGGATTTGGCACGGTGCGTTCCCGTGAGCACACCCTCGGCCACGCCGCAACTACCCAGGGTCGAGAAGTGATTAACGTTGCGGGCGCGACTTTTGTTGAGAGCCCACAAGCGGGCAAGATAGCGGGGTTGGTCGACAGCCCCTATACCCCCTCGGTGGCATCCTCAGTGACTCAGATTCCGACGTGGAGCGGTGGCAACAGCGCTCCCCTCAGCGGACGTGCAGCCCCGGGCACGCTCATCGGCGGGCGGTACACGCTGCGCGCCGCGGTCGGTCACGGCGGCATGGGCACGGTGTGGCGCGCGGCGGACACGCTGCTGCGCCGCGACGTGGCGATCAAAGAGGTCATCCTCCCGCCCGGCCTGGCGCCGAGCGACCGCGACGCGATGTATGAGCGGACCATGCGCGAGGCCCGCGCGGCCGCCGCACTCCAGCACCCGGCCGTCGTGCAGGTCTACGACGTGGTGCACGAGAACGGCCGCCCGTGGATCGTGATGGAGCTGCTGGACGCCCGCAGCCTCGCCGACATGGTGATCGAGGACGGCCCGGTCTCCCCGCGGGTCGTCGCCAAGATCGGTATTGCGCTGCTCGGCGCCCTGGAGGTCGCGCACGCCCACGGCGTGCTGCACCGCGACGTGAAGCCGGCGAACGTGCTGATCTGCCAGGACGGCCGCTGCGTGCTGACCGACTTCGGCGTCGCCCGGATGCCCACCGACGTGCAGCTGACCACGCCCGGCATGGTGCTGGGCTCGCCGCACTTCATCTCGCCCGAGCGGGCCATGGGCCACGAGTTCGGCCCGCCGAGCGACCTGTTCTCGCTCGGCGTCACGCTCTACACCGCGATCGAGGGCCGCCCGCCGTTCGACAAGGGCGACCCGATCGAGACGATGCACGCGGTGGTCGAGGACCCGCCCGCACCGGTCGTGCGCGCCGGTTCGCTGACCCCGGTCCTGATGGGCCTGCTGGAGAAGAACCCGGCACAGCGGATGGACGTGCAGACCGCGCGGACCATGCTGCGCCAGCAACTCGCCGGCCCGCTGGCCAGCAAGAGCCCGCCGCACATGATGACCGACCCGTACTCGGTGGTCTCCGGCCCGCGCCCGGTCAGCCCGGCGCCCGCCGCGACCCAGCCGATCCCGCCGCAGCCGACCGGCCAGATCGGCGGCCGCGCCATGCTGCAGCCGGGCGAGTCCCTCACCGATCACCTGGCCAAGCTGGAGCAGCAGAACGCCTCGGCCGGCGGCCGCCGCCGCGCACCGGAGCCGTCCGACCGGGCGGGATACCCGACCGGCACGCTGCCCGCCCACCAGGTCCCCTCGGCCGACCCCACGAGCGTCATCCCGCCCCAGAACCCGTGGAACGCGGCCCCGCGCCCCGGCACCGTGGTGACCAGCCCGGCCGCCAAGCGCCGGATGGCCCTGGAGAACGTGACCCGGATCGCCCGGGACACCTCCTCGACCGCGGTCGAGACGTTCAAGTCCTGGCCCCGCAACAAGCAGCTGATCTCCGCGGGCTCGGCCGCCGCTGTCGTGCTCATCCTGATCCTGGTCTTCTCCCTCACCGGGGGCGGCGACCCGCCGCCCACCACGCCGGCGGCCCAGCCGCCGGCGAGCGCCCCGGCCGCCGCCGACGTCCAGACGCAGGACTACAAGGGCAACGCCGCGGTCAGCGTGCAGGTCCCGGCCGGCTGGACACGGGCGGCGGGCGGTGTCTACGTCGACTACGTCGACCCGGACAACAAGCTGCGCAAGGTCCGGGTGCTGGTGGAGAAGGGCTCGATCAGCCCCACCAAGTTCGTCTCCTCGACGGCGCCGGCCGGCCTGAAGAAGTCGAAGAACTGCCCGGCCCCGTACACCACGGTCGCCACCGAGGAGGTCGAGGTCTCCGGCAACCCCGGCGCCCAGCTGGAGTACACCTGCGGGACCGGCGACAACATGCGGCACGGCATCTGGCGGATGACCACGGTCGACAACAAGATGTACTCGTTCTACCTGACCTCCTCGGACGCCGAGTTCGCCGACAGCAAGAAGTACTTCGACGCCATGGCCGAGAGCTTTCAGCTGAACCTCTGACGGCGGCTGTGCTATCAATCCCTGATGGCGTCCGAAGTTGATGTTGATCTGAAGGCCACGGCCGAGGCCTGGCTCGCCGACGATCCGGATCCGGCGAGCCGGGCGGAGCTGCGTGCGCTGCTCGACGGGCTGCCCGGCACCGAGGCGGAGCTGCGGGACCGGTTCGCGGGGCCGCTCACCTTCGGCACCGCGGGTCTGCGCGGCCGGCTGCGGGCCGGACCCAACGGCATGAACCTGGCGGTGGTCACCCAGGCGGCGGCCGGGCTGGTGTCCTGGCTGGCCGCGGAGGGCGGGCAGGGCCCGCTGGTGATCGGTTACGACGCGCGGCACGGCTCCCGTGAGTTCGCCGAGCAGACCGCCCGCGTGGCCACCGGCGCCGGCCGGGAAGCCCTCGTGATGCCGCGCGTGCTGCCCACGCCGGTCCTGGCCTACGCGGTGCGCGCGCTCGACGCCGTGGCCGGGGTGATGGTCACCGCCAGCCACAACCCGCCGCAGGACAACGGATACAAGGTCTATCTCGGCCGCGAGCTGGGCGGTCCGGCCGGCGACGGCGCTCAGATCGTGCCGCCGGCCGACACCGGCATCGAGGCCGCGATCCGTGCCGCCGGCAGCCTCGCGTCGGTCCCGCTGGGCGATCCCGGCACGCTTCTCGACGAGAAAACCTTCCAGGGGTACGTGCAAAGCGCCGTCGCCGTCCTCGCCGAGGGCTCTTCGCGGGCCCTGAGAGTGGCGTACACGCCGTTGCACGGCGTTGGTGGTGGCACGGTGGCCGCCGCCTTCACCGCCGCCGGATTTCCCGCACCAGCCGTGGTCGCCGAGCAGGCCGAACCCGACCCCGAGTTCCCCACCGTCGCGTTCCCCAACCCGGAGGAACCCGGCGCCATGGACCGCCTGCTGGCACTCGCCGGCACGACCGGCGCCGACCTGGCGATCGCCAACGACCCCGACGCCGACCGGTGCGCCGTCGCGATCCCCGGCCCCGGCGACACCTGGCGTCCCCTGCGCGGCGACGAACTCGGCGTCCTCCTGGCCGACCACCTGATCCGCCGCGGCACCCCCGGCCTCTACGCCACCACCATCGTCTCCTCGTCGCTGCTGGGCCGCCTCTGCGCCGCCCGCGGAGTCCCGTACGCGGAGACCCTCACCGGCTTCAAGTGGATCGTCCGGGCCGCCGAGGACCTGGCGTTCGGCTACGAAGAGGCACTCGGCTACTGCGTCGCCCCCGCCCTGGTCCGCGACAAGGACGGCATCACCGCCGCGCTGACCGTGGCCGAGCTGGCCGCCGAGCTGAAGGCCGAGGGCCGCACGCTCGGCGACCGGCTGGACGAACTGGCCACCGAGTTCGGTCTGCACGCCACCGACCAGCTCTCGGTCCGCGTCGACGACCTGAGCGAGATCGGTCGCGCCATGACCCGCGCCCGGCAGCACCCACCCGCGTCACTGCTGGGCTCGCCGGTGACGTCGGTGAGCGACCTGCTGCCGGAGAACGACGTGCTGACGTTCCGCACCGCCAGGGTTCGCGTGGTGATCCGGCCGTCGGGCACCGAGCCGAAGCTCAAGGCGTACCTCGAAGTTGTCGAACCCGTCACCGACGGCGACCTGGCGACGGCCCGTCACCGCGCCGCACTCGCCCTAACCACCCTGCGCACCGAAACATCCACCCTCCTAGCCCTCTAAAACAAAACCCTGCGTGTGGAGTTCGGGCGCGCAGGTGGGCCGAACTCCACACGACGACCGCTGCCACTCAGCGTGGGGAATTCGGGTGCGCAGGTGGGCCGAACTCCACACGGCGACCGCTGCCGCTCAGCGTGGGGAGTTCGGGTGCGTGGGTGGGCCGAACTCCACACGGGGAATGTCTGAGGGGAGAGCAGCGGCAACTGCTCTCCCCTGGAACGACTTGTCAGAGAGGCTTGGGGGTGCCCAGTGCGGCCTGGATCGCCCGGCCCAGAGTGGCCACCACCAGCGCGACGCTCGGGCGGACGATGGAGTCCTCCAGGCTGACGTCGCCGACGAAGCCGGCGTTGCTGGCGATCTCCTCGAGCCGCTCGTGTGCCCGCTCGGACTCCTCCGCCGGGAGCTTCAGCGCCGGCTCCATCCGGGCCGCGACCAGCAACGTGGCGAGCGCGGCGGTGCGCTCGTCGGGCAGGGTGTCGCCGATGAGGGCGGCCGCCAGGCGCTGCCGGATCTCAGCCTCGTAAGCGGGATCGGAGGTCGGATAGCGGTGCACGTGGATGACGCCCAGCTGGGTCTCGTCCACGTCCTGCACCACGCCCCGGGCGCACAGGTCCTCCAGCACGCGGGTCCGCAGGCGGTGCCTCAGCCGCTGCAGCCACTGCGCCGGGGTGTGTGGCTCGTCGGACGACACCTTCTCCAGGACGGCGTCGGCCACCGGGTCGCCCAGAGGGGTGGCGTCGACCACCTTGAGGTAGCCGTCCGCCGCGTAGGCGACCCGGTTCGCCAGCGCCAGGTCGATCAGGACGGCCGCGGCCATGCCCAGATCGAGCCCGATGCGTGAGCCGGTCGCCTTACCGGTCTGGTCGTCGTACGCGAGGAGGAGTAGTTCCTCGGCGAGCGGGATGGGGGTCATATCTCGCAACGATAGTGCTCCCGGTCACTCGAACAGATCCGCAGGTCGGTCACTTCCGGTGGACACCCAGCGACTCGGGCCAGGCCCCACCGTCGAAGACGTTGGCCCAGCTGTCGCTGATGTGCCCGACGTCGATCGCCCAGCGGCCCATCCGGGACAGCCACGCGCTGACCAGGGTGCCGGCCGGGCCGAGCGAGAGCAGGTAGAGCCGGTCCGGGTCCTCGTCCTCGAGCACCTTCATGAGGCGGGGCAGATCAGCGTACGCATTGACCGGGGTCGAGTAGATGTAAGAGCTGCTCTTGACGTTGTCGAAGAGCTGCGGCGTCAGCGTGAACCGCGAGTTCTCCCCGGTGATGATGCAGATGTCCTGGTCCTCCCAGACCTGGCGCCACATGTCGGCGCCACGCTGGCCCATCTGCTGGAAGAAGATCGGCCGGGAGACGTGGCTGTTGCCGTACTTCATGTCGGTACGCAGCAGCGGCCGCACCTCGTGCCAGATGTCCACCCAGACGCCCGACCAGTGCAGGTTCCGGTACGGGTACGGGAACCCGAGCATCAGGCGCTCCTGGTCGAAGCCGTCGAAGCGCAGCACCTCGCGCAGTTCCGAGGCGAGCCCCGGCGACCAGGGCTGGAACTTCAGATTGAAGTCCGAGCGCAGCATGGTCTTGAACTCGCCGTCGCCGAACCGGGCGAAGCTCACCCTGTCCTTGATGATCCGCTGAAGCGTGTCCTCGAAGGTGAGCTGGTGCTCGCCGGTGAACGCGGTCACCTCGGTGATGACGTCCTTGGTGAGCATGACGCGGAACAGCTCGAGGTACTTGCGCTGCTCCTGCAACTCCCAGCGGATGTCGGTGAGGATCTTGCGGTCCTCGGCCTCGCGTTTCTCGTCGGCCTTGCGCTTCGCCGCGGCCGCCTTGCGCTTCTCCTCGGCCGTCTTGTCGGCGTCGGGCTTGAACACCTCACGAAACACTGGTCGTCCCTCGAAGTCGATGAAAGTCAGCGGATCTTACGCCCGGCGTCGAGCATCGCGTCGACCAGTCGCGCGGCGGCGTGGCCGTCGTCGAGGTCGCTGGCCCGCTCGGTGAACGCCTTGTACTGGGTGGCGTACTGCCCACGCACCTGGTCGGCGTCCCGGATCGCGTCGATCACCTCGTCCGAGGTGGCGAGCAGCGGCCCCGGCGCCTCCGCCTCGAAGTCGAAGTAGAAGCCGCGCAGGTTGTCCCGGTAGTTCTCCAGGTCGTACGTGAAGAACAGCATCGGCCGGCCGGTGCTGGCGAAGTCGAACATCACCGAGGAGTAGTCGGTGATCAGGACGTCCGTGATCGCGAGCAGGTCGGCCATGTCGGGGTACGTCGAGACGTCGTAGACGAAGCCGTTGCCGGCGCCACGGATCTCGTCGACCACGTTCGGATGCCGCCGGATGAGCAGCACGTGGTCGTCGCCGAGGCGCTCGCGGGCCGCGTCCAGGTCCAGCATCATCGTGATCTTGTACTGGCCGCCGGTGTAGTACTCGTCGTCGCGCCAGGTCGGCGCGTACAGCACCACCTTCTTGCCCTCGGGCAGGCCGATCCGGCTGCGGACGTCGGCGATGACGGCGTCGCGCTTCTCGCCCTCGGCGAACAGGACGTCGTTACGCGGGTAGCCGATCTCCAGCATCTCGCCCTTGAAGCGGAACGCGCGCTTGAGGATCGGGGTGCTGAACCTGTTCGGCGAGACCAGGTGGCTCCAGTTCTGCGCCTCTTCCTCGAGCTTCTCGAAGTACTGCTTGTCGGCGAACTGCAGGTCCTCGATGTCGAAGCCGATCCGCTTGAGCGGGGTGCCGTGCCAGGTCTGGATGACGACCTGGCCCTCGCGCCGCTCGAACCAGGCGGGCAGGTGCTGGTTGGTGACGATGTAGCGGCTGGTGGCGAGCGCTTCGTACCACTCGTGGCGCCAGAGGGCGACCGTCTTGGCGGTGTCCGGCACGGCGGCCTGACCGTCACTGATCACCCAGAGATGACCCAGCGGAAGACCACGGGCAACAAGCTCTTCGTGTACGGCACGCGGGCTGTCCGAGTACTGCCGGCCGGTGAAGCTGTTGTAGAGCACGACGTCACGCAGCGGGGTCTTGCGCATCTTCGGGTACAGCACGGTACGGCTGATGTGGCCGTTCGCCTTGCCGCGCTCGTCGTCGGTCAGCGCGGTCCGGACGCGGACCACGACCCGCTGGTCGGAGAGCCACTCGAGGGTGACCCGCTGCGGGTCGGCCGGGTGCGGCAGCGGCAGGTTGTCCATGCCGCTCGCGGTGACCGGCAGCGGCCGGATCGGGCCGTCACCGAGCCGGTAGAGCAGGTTCCAGGTGCCGGCCTTCAGCCGGACGTCCCAGCCGAAGCTCGGCACCCGCAGCGGGTCCAGCTCGAAGCTCCAGCTGTCGCCGTCGATCTCCACCGGGATGTCGCGGGTCTCCCGGGCGTTCGAGATCCGCACGACGAGGCGCATGTCGCTCCAGTCGCCCACGGGCGGCAGCAGGCCGGCCAGCCGGAACCCGGCGCTGCCCGCGGTGATGCTGGTCAGCGTGGGGGTCACCGGCAGCGCGGTGAGCACCGGGTGACCCTTGTGGTCCGGGACCAGGTTGATCGTCCGGCTGCCCAGGTGCAGGGGCGGCCAGGAGAAGAACTCGTGTACGGCCAGGCGGATCGGCGCGCTGTGCTCGTCGCCGGGTGCCAGCTCGACGTCCCAGCGCTCACCCGGCTCGCCGGGCAGCAGCTGCGGGTACTCCGCGCCGGGCGCGCGCAGGTCGGTGACCGGCACTCGGAAGACGAACTCGTCGTCGCTGATGTCCACCGGGTAGCTGCGCCACACGATCCCCGACGTACGCGAGAGCCGCGCCGTCGCCGGCTTGCGGTTCGCACCGGTCAGCTCGCCACGGATCTCCAGCGAGTCGCCGTTCAGCGAGCCACCGGTGATCCGGGCGCCGACGTGCTCCACGTACAGCTGGAACTTGCCGTTGGTGACGACCGGGGTGATCCGCACGTCCTTGTCGACGTACATGCTGGTCAGCCGGATCGGGTTGGCGTGCTCGCCGACGGTCAGCGGGCCCTTGCTCTTCTGGCCGAGGCCGAGCACGCCGATCACCACGGTCCAGATGCCGTCGTGCCACTGGCCGTCCTCGCCGCGCAGCGCCTGCACGTCGATCTCGGTCTCGAAGCCGGACCAGTCGTACGAGATGTCCTGGTTGCCGTGCACCGCGGTGGCGTCGATCGACTTGTGGTTGGCCAGTGGTAGCCGCTTGGTGCGGCGGCCCTCCTCGTCGCGCAGCCAGAGAAGGCGGGTCGTCGACCACGGGTGCGCGGCACCCTGCCCGGGGATGAACGCGTGCCCGCGCAGGAAGAGCTTGTCGCCGCGCCACTGAGCGTCGTGCAGCCGGGTGCGCGGCCGCGGGACGCCGGCCAGGAAGAGCGAGCGCGGCACGTTCGGCAGGCGCTCCTCCAAGTACATCAACAGGTGGTAGCGGCGCAGGCCCTTGCGCACGATGCGGTGCCGGGCCCGGACGGTCGGGATCATCTCCAGCAGCTCGGCCAGCATCCGGTTGCGGACCAGGCGCCAGAGCACCCGGTTGGCGGCCGGCAGCTCGTCCCAGACCCGGGCGTCGACGCCGTCGAGGAACCGATTGCACCCGTCCAGGAACGTCTCGCGGTACGCGTCGTTGACCTTGGGCAGCTCCCGCATGAAGATCATGAGGTCGCCCTGGAGCACCGACGCGTCGTAGATCCGCTTGATCTTGTGCTGCTTGTGCTTGGCCAGGAACCGGCTGACCTGCTCCACGCCGGCGAGCCGGTCCACGAAGCCGCGGACCTCGTCACGGCGCTGGGTGATCGACTTGTCCTGGCCCTCGCGCTCGCGCCAGTAGTAGACCGGCACGTCGAGCACGTCCACCGTCTTCGCCAGCACGTGCGCCGGGACGATGACCGGGGTGTCCTCGTAGAGCACGCCCTCGGGGAAGGCCAGCTTGTGCTTGTCCCAGAACTTACGGCGGAAGATCTTGTTCCACGCGGTGCGGTCGTCCATCAGCGAGGACTGCTTGCTGACGTGGGTGCGCAACGTGGTGGTCGCGAACGCGGTGCGGTGCAGGCCGGACTGGTGTACGCCACGGCTGGTCAGCCGGTAGACGTTGCCGGAGGCGAAGTCGGAGCCGGTCTCGGTGATCGAGGCGATGAGCAGCTCGGCCGACGCGGGCGGGATGACGTCGTCGCTGTCGACGAACATCAGGAACTCGCCGGTGGCGTGCTCGACGCCGGTGTTGCGGGCCGCGCCCAGACCGGCGTTCGCCTTGGTCACCAACTTGAACCGAGAGTCACGACGCGCGTAGTCGGCAGCGATCTCGCCGCTCTCGTCGGTGGACCCGTCGTCGACCATGATGACTTCGAGAGCCGTGTAGTACTGAGCGGCGATCGAGTCGAGGCACTCTTCCAGATAGGGCGCCACGTTGTAGATCGGCACAACGACGCTCAGCACGGAATCCATCCCGTGACCCTCCAAATTTCATTGCCCGGGACCGAACCACTGGCGCGGGGTGCTCCGGCGCGATCTGTGCGCCCGCTGTTCGGCGAACGTTAGCAGACCGGCAAACCGGGACGTGAAGGCCGTTCATCACGGTCTGTAGCCCCTGTGGGGCATTCGTCACCCAGGCGCGTGCTCTAGGGTTGGCCACGTGCAGGCCATTGTCGCCACGCTCGGCTACGTTTTCTCCCCCGATCGTCGCAAGATCCTGATGATCCGGCGAGACGCCCGCCCGGATGACATCCACTTCGGCTACTACAACGGCCTGGGCGGCAAGCTCGAGCCCGGCGAGGACGTGGTGAGCGGCCTGCGCCGGGAGCTGCACGAGGAGGCCGGCATCGACTGCACCGGCGTCGAGCTGGCCGGCACGATCTCCTGGCCCGGCTTCGGGCGCGACGGCGAGAACTGGCTCGGCTTCCTGTTCCGGGTCACCGCCTGGACCGGGACGCCGCACTCCGCCAACGACGAGGGCAGCCTGCACTGGGTCGAGATCGACGAGGTGCTGGCCGGACGGGTGCCGATGTGGGAGTCGGACCGGCACTTCCTGCCGCTGGTCTTCGCCGAGCGGCCGGAAGTATTCCACGGGGTGATGCCGTTCCTGGCGGGTAAGGCCCAGTCGTGGTCGTTCACGACTGTGTAGTGCTTTACGCGTACGCTGAAATGCTCTTAAAAGCGGCGCATGCCGCCGAATTGGCGGTCGCCGGCGTCACCCAGGCCAGGCACGATGTACGCCTTGTCGTTGAGACCCTGGTCGATCGACGCGGTGACCAGGCGCAGCGGGAGGTCGGACGCGGCCAGGCGCTCGATGCCCTCGGGAGCGGCCAGCACGCAGCAGATGATGATGTCGGTGCAGCCACGGTCGGCGAGCAGCTTGCAGCAGTGCAGCAGCGAGCCACCGGTGGCGAGCATCGGGTCGAGCACCAGGACCGGCTGGCCGGAGAGGTCGCCGGGCAGCGACTCCATGTACGCCCGGGGCTCGAACGTCTTCTCGTCGCGGGCGAGCCCGACGAAGCCCATCGACGACTCGGGCAGCAGGCCGAGCGCGGCGTCCGCCATGCCGAGACCGGCGCGCAGCACCGGGACGATCAGCGGCGGGTTGGCCAGGCGGGTGCCCTCGGTCGGCGCGACCGGCGTCTCGATGGGGTACTTCTCCACCGCGAACAGGCGGGCGGCCTCGTAGACCACCATGGTGGTCAGCTCGTGCAGGGAAGCACGGAAGACGCCGGAGTCGGTGTCCGTGCGGCGCATCGCGGTGAGCCGGGTCTGTGCCAGCGGGTGATCTACGACCAGTACGTCCACGCGCTCAACCTACCGGTCCATCAAGATCAACTGGCAGCGGGCCGCGTAGAATCGCGTTCATGACTGTGACAGCAGCCACCGAGCTGTCTGATCTGCGCTCCTTCCTGCACGGATTGCCCGGTGTCGACAAGGTCGGCATCGAGGCTCGTGCGGCCGCTCTCGGCACCCGATCGGTGAAGACGAGCGCCAAGGCGAAGGCCATCGACCTGGCGATCCGGATGGTCGACCTGACCACGCTCGAGGGCGCCGACACCCCCGGCAAGGTGCGGGCACTGTGCGCCAAGGGCATCCGCCCCGACCCGGCCGACCCGAGCTGCCCCTCGGTCGGCGCCATCTGCGTCTATCCGGCCATGGTCCCGGTCGCCGCCAAGGCCCTCGCCGGTTCGGGCGTGCACCTGGCCAGCGTGGCGACCGCGTTCCCGTCCGGCCAGGCGCCGCTGGAGGTGAAGATCGCGGACACCCGCAGCGCCGTCGAGGCGGGCGCCGACGAGATCGACATGGTGATCAGCCGGGGCCGGTTCCTGGCCGGTGACTACCGGGCGGTGTTCGACGAGATCGTCGCGGTCAAGGAGGCGTGCGGCGCCGCCCACCTCAAGGTCATCCTGGAGACGGGCGAGCTGGCGACGTACGACAACGTGCGCCGGGCCTCCTGGCTCGCGATGCTGGCCGGCGCCGACTTCATCAAGACCTCCACCGGCAAGGTCTCGGTGAACGCGACGCTCCCGGTCACGCTCGTGATGCTGGAGGCGGTCCGGGACTTCCGGGAGCGGCACGGGCGCCAGATCGGCGTGAAACCGGCCGGCGGCATCCGGACCACCAAAGACGCCATCAAGTACCTCGTGATGATCAACGAGACGGTCGGCGACGACTGGCTGGACCCGGACTGGTTCCGGTTCGGCGCCTCGTCGCTGCTCAACGACCTGCTCATGCAGCGGACCAAGCTCACCACCGGCCACTACGCCGGTCCGGACTACTTCACCCTGGACTGAGGCCGCCCGATGTTCGAATACGCACCAGCACCGGAATCCCGCTCGATAGTAGATATCGCCTCCTCGTACGGCCTGTTCATCGACGGGTCGTTCGAGGCGGCCAAGGACGGCAACGTCTTCAAGACCGTGAACCCGGCCTCCGAGGAGGTCCTCGCCGAGGTCGCCGCGGCCGGCCCGGAGGACGTCGACCGGGCGGTCGCCGCCGCTCGCCGCGCCTTCGAGAGCTGGTCCGCGCTGCCCGGTTCGGAGCGCGCCAAGTACCTGTTCCGGATAGCCCGGATCATCCAGGAGCGCTCCCGTGAACTGGCCGTCCTGGAGTCCCTCGACAACGGCAAGCCGATCAAGGAGTCGCGCGACGTCGACCTCCCGCTGGTCGCCGCACACTTCTTTTATTACGCGGGCTGGGCGGACAAGCTTTCGTACGCGGGGTTCGGGCCGGACCCGAGGCCGCTCGGCGTCGCCGGTCAGGTCATCCCGTGGAACTTCCCGCTGCTGATGCTCGCCTGGAAGATCGCACCGGCTCTGGCCACCGGCAACACCGTGGTGCTCAAGCCGGCCGAGACCACCCCGCTGTCGGCCCTCTTCTTCGCCGACGTCTGCCGCCAGGCCGAGCTGCCGGCCGGCGTGGTGAACATCGTGACCGGCGCCGGCGACACCGGCGCGCACCTGGTGCAGCACCCGGACGTCAACAAGGTCGCCTTCACCGGCTCGACCGAGGTGGGCCGGGAGATCGCCCGCTCGGTGGCCGGCACGGGCAAGCGGCTGACCCTCGAGCTGGGCGGCAAGGCAGCCAACATCGTCTTCGACGACGCGCCGATCGACCAGGCGGTCGAGGGCATCGTCAACGGGATCTTCTTCAACCAGGGTCACGTCTGCTGTGCCGGATCGCGCCTGCTGGTCCAGGAGTCGATCGCCGAGGAGCTGCTCGCCTCGCTGAAGCGGCGGATGTCCACGCTGCGCGTCGGTGACCCGCTCGACAAGAACACCGACATCGGCGCAATCAACTCCGCCGCGCAACTTGCCCGTATTACCGAATTGTCGGAAATCGGGGCGCAGGAGGGCGCTGAGCGCTGGTCGCCGGCCTGCGAGCTGCCGGACCGGGGCTTCTGGTTCGCGCCGACGATCTTCACGGGCGTGACGCAGGCACACCGGATCGCCCGCGAGGAGATCTTCGGACCGGTGCTGTCGGTCCTGACGTTCCGGACGCCGGCCGAGGCGATCGAGAAGGCCAACAACACACCGTACGGTCTGTCCGCCGGCATCTGGACCGAGAAGGGCTCGCGGATCCTGTCGGTGGCCGACAAGCTGCGGGCCGGCGTGGTCTGGGCAAACACGTTCAACAAGTTCGACCCGACGTCGCCGTTCGGCGGTTACAAGGAGTCCGGATACGGCCGTGAGGGCGGCCGGCACGGCCTGGAGGCGTACCTTGCCTAGACTCTCGGTCCGCAAGACCTACAAGCTCTACATCGGCGGCAAGTTTCCGCGCAGCGAATCAGGACGGACCTACGTGGTGAACGGCGACAACGTGGCCCTCGCCTCCCGCAAGGACGCCCGCGACGCGGTGCTCGCCGCCCGGGCCGCCCAGTCGAAGTGGGCCGGCGCCACCGCGTACAACCGGGGTCAGGTGCTGTACCGGGTCGCCGAGATGGTCGAGGCCCGGCGCGCCGAGTTCGTGTCGCTCGGCGTCCCGGACGACGAGGTGGACGCGGCCGTGGACCGCTGGGTCTGGTACGCGGGCTGGTCCGACAAGATCGCCCAGGTGGCCGGTGGCGCCAACCCGGTGGCCGGGCCGTTCTTCAACATCTCCGCGCCGGAGCCGACCGGTGTGGTCGCCGTGATCGCCCCGGACTCGCTGCTCGGGCTGGTCAGCGTGATCGCCCCGGCCGTGGTGACCGGGAACACGGTGGTCGTGCTCGCGGCGAATCCGCAGGTCGCGGTGACCCTGGCCGAGGTGCTGGCCACCTCCGACGTGCCCGGTGGCGTGGTGAACATCCTCACCGGCCGCTATGCGGAGACGGCTCCGTGGCTGGCGTCGCACGCCGACGTGAACGCCCTGGATCTGACCGGTGTCTCGGAGCCGGACCTGGCGACCGAGCTGGAGCGCGCCGCCGCGGGAACGTTGAAGCGGGTGGTCAGGCGACCAGCCGGCGAAGTCGACTTCGGCGCCGATCCCGGGCTGCGGCCGATGACGGCGCTGTTGGAGACCAAGACCGTCTGGCACCCGAAGGGCTTCTAACAACGGGGACGGGGCGGTTGTCACACAGCGTTGCCGACTAGGGTGTGTGCCCAGAGTCACCCGTCCCGCCACCCCCAGAACACCCGGAGGTCTACCGTGACCAGCCAGTCCGACGAGCCCGAGGCGCCCGCGCCGGTGGCCGAGAAGTCCTCGACCGACGGGGGTGCCGGGCAGGAGCTCTGGGAGAGTGTCCGGATCCAGCCGGTGGAGATCGCGCTGCCCGGCGGCGTGGGCCTGACGCTGCGCGCCCACCGCACGGCCTCGGAGCTGACGCCGACCGAGATCCAGATCGACGAGGACGACCCGTTCGAGAGCCGCAAGCGCGCGGCCGCCGCCGACGAGGACGACGAGGAAGAGATCATCGTCGACGAGGAGTTCAAGGCGCTGCTCGCCGAGGACTCCGAGAAGGGCGAGATCGCGAAGGGTGACGCCGAGGAGCCCGACCCGGCCGACTTCGAGGACGAGTCGGAGGAGGTCAAGGACCAGGCGGCTGACGAGGACGTACCCATGTTCCTCAGCCACAAGGGCCGGCTGCTCGCTTTCAAGAGCGCCGAGTCGCTGGTCTCCTTCATTCGTTCGGGTGCGCCCCACGATCTCGCACAATTGGACACCTGGGACACCGTCGCGGAGCGGGTACAGTCGAGCGACATCGACCCGCTGCCTGATGATCGCTACGAGCTGGACCTCGTGGTGGAGAACCTGCGTGGCGGGCATGACACGTGGGACCTACCGCTGCTCATCGCCGCTGGCGAAGTGGCCCGAGACCTGGGATACGCGCTCCGTATCAAGCCGGTGATCCTGGCACTGTCGCCCGGCTCACCGCTCGACGACCTGGACGACTCCCTTCGCGCCGCGGAAAGTGGCGGAATGGGGGGTTTCTTTGGCCGCCGGAGATTGAAGAAAATCGGGGCACAACAGGCGAGTCTGGGCTGGCGCTCCGTCATCGGCAAGATCTCTGCCGCTGTGGACTGGCGTGACTGACCGATTACCAGGGAACATCAGTCCTTGGCCACAACGAAGCAGCAGTCCCGGGGAGGAGGACGACGCCGTGGCGCTCGTGCGCGTGTACTGCGGTCTGGCGTCGGCTGATGATTCGGTGCGTTCGGCCTCGGCCGCGCCGCTGACCATCGCCGTGGTGGACGACGCAGGCCGGCTGCTCGGCGTTCATGAGATCAGCGACGACCCGGGCGGTTACGCCCAGCTGGGTTCGCTGCTCGTGGAACGGACGACGGGCTTCAGCGACGCGGCGGTCGCCGCCGACAGCGACGACCACGTGGTCACCTCGCTGCTGACAGCGGCCGGCCGGCCGCTGGTGGTGGTCGACGACGACGACGCGGACGACTTCGCCGAGCGTTTCTCCGACGACGACTCCCCCGAGGAGATCCAGGCGCCCGCGGCCGCCCGGCGTGCCGTGGGCCTGGCCCGCGCCCTGCAGGCCGGCGCCATCGCCGCGGTGAACCTCACCACACCGCGCGACCTGGTCAGCTACAAGCCCGTCCTGGCGGCCCACGTGGCCATGCTGAACGGGCGCAACTCGGCCGCCGCCGCGCTGCGCGAGGTGCTGCGCGAGCTCTACCCGGCCGCCCTTCGGGCGTACCCGGATCCGGCGCACCCTCTTGTCCTCGCCGTTCTCGACGCACTTCCCGAGCCCGGGCGGCTGACCGGCCGGGGCGACCCGGCCGAGACCGCGCGCGAGGTCGCCGTCGAGCTGACCCGCGCCGGCGCGGGACCGCAGGACCAGGTGATCGGTGCCGTCACCGCTCTGCAGGTGGCGATCAGCGAGTCGCCGCGGCGAGGCGGGGTCAACAAGTCGCTGGCACCGGCCGCCGCCGAGGCGGTCCGCCAGGCCATCGCGGCCGTCCGCTCCTGCGACGCCGCCTGCACCGCGCTGGTCGGCACTCTCAGCGCCCGCGCCACGCAGCCCGCCAACAGCCCGAACGTCGGCCGTCGCGCCGCGCGGCGGGCCGCCGAGCCGGCGCTGGCCCCGGTGCCCAACAACGACAGCTCGCGCTTCGGCCGTCGCAGCCGTCCTGAGCCGGCCACCACCGGCGCCGGTCCGGCCACGCCGAAACCGATGACCACACCGCCGGTCGCACCGGACCCGATCGCACCGCCGCCGGTCGCACCGGCCGCGGCCAACGGTCTGCCGACCCGCGGCGGCAACCCGGGCAACCGCCCGGTCTCCGTGCCGCCGCCCCCGCCCGGCATGACGCCGATCACCCCGGGCACGCGCCCGGTGCCGGCGTCGCGGACGCCCGGAGCGCCCTCGTCGGTGCAGCCCGCCGCCCGCGGCGGCAGCACCCCGGCCGAGGCGGGCGAGCCCTTCCGGCCGACCCTCACCAACGCCGAGATCAACCGGGCGCGGGCCGAGCGCCAGCGCACGGTCATCCCGCCCCGGCCGAGCACCCGGACCCCGGCGGCCGCCAACGGTTCGACCGCCGGTGCCACCGACTACAGCCTGCCGATGCCCAGCCAGCGTCCCGCACAGGAGACGCCGGAGCCGGGCTCACGGGCCAACTGGCCGCTGCTCAACACCGGCAACGACGACGCCGCCACGACGCCACCGCCGGCAGCCGCGTCGGTCAGCTCGCCGCCCTCCTCGGGCCGGGTCAAGCCGCCGTGGCAGGACATGCCGAAGGAGCCGCCGTCGCTGCGCCTGGTCGACCCCCAGCTCGGCGGCCGCGCCGGCGCGGCCGGTCTGGACCCGATGGGCGGCCCGCCTCCACTGCGCCTGGTGGACGGCGACCCCCGCGGCTCCAGCAGCCACAAGCTGACCGCGCTCGACCGCAGCACCACACCACCGGTCCCGGCCGACGGCAACGACGGTGACCTGCTGATCTTCGCGGCGGCGCGCTCCGCCTGGTTCACCGGACCCAAGGAGTCCGACAAACCGGACTGGGCGAACCCGAACGACAGCGGCTGGCGTGCGGCGGAGAAGGCCGCTACCCCGGCCGTGGCCGCCGAGACCTCGGCCGGCCTGCCGAAGCGGGTGCCCCAGGCCAACCTGGTGCCGGGTTCCCCGCTGCGCGACGAACGGCCGCTGCGGATCGTCCGCGACGCCGCCTCGATCGCGGCGCACACCACGGGCTATTTCCGTGGCTGGCGGCGCGGTCAGGAGATCGGCGGCTTCGCCATGGGCGGCCGACCCGGGCGAGAGGCCGCCGGCGGGTGGGACTTCACCCGGGACGGCCAGGCCGCCGACGAGTACCGGAACAACAACAACGCCGGGTATGGCGGGCGCTGACCCAACACCGAGTACAGCAAACGCCGGCACTTACCGAGCGCCGGAGCTGCAAGACCGGGCAGCGGGACGGCGACGCCGGTTGGGCGGGCGCTGACCCAACACCGAGTACAGCAAACGCCGGCACTTACCGAGCGCCGGAGCTGCAAGACCGGGCAGCGGGACGGCGACGCCGGTTGGG